>NZ_JAFGYX010000001.1:0-645829 GCF_017491625.1 Pseudomonas sp. 50_B | reverse complement strand
TCCGCCAGCCCCGCCGCCGCCATGGCGCAGGCCGAACCCACCTCCCCCTGGCAGCCGACTTCGGCCCCGGAGATCGAGGCGTTCTTCTTGCACAGGATGCCGATGGCCGCCGCGCCGAGGAAGAAATCCACCACGTTGGCGTCAGTCACGTCCTCGCTGAATTTCATGAAGTAGTGCAGCACCGCCGGAATGATCCCCGCCGCGCCGTTGGTGGGTGCGGTGACCATGCGCCCACCGGCGGCGTTCTCCTCGTTCACCGCCAGGGCGAACAGGTTGACCCACTCCATGGCGCTCAAGGTGGAGCCGATCACATTGGGCTTGTTCAGTTCCTGCAGGCTGCGATGCAGCCTGGCCGCGCGCCGGCGCACATTGAGCCCGCCGGGCAGGATGCCTTCGTGCTTGAGCCCCTGTTCCACGCAATCCTGCATCGCGCGCCACAGCGTCATCAGGCCGCTGCGGATTTCCTCTTCCGAACGCCAGACCTTCTCGTTGGCCAGCATCAGTTCGGCGACTCGCAGGTTGTGCTTCTGGCACAGGCTGAGCAGTTCCACCGCACTGGAGAAATCGTAAGGCAGCTCGCTACGATCCAGGTCCGCCACGCCGCTACTGGCCTGGGCCTGGTCGACGACAAAACCGCCGCCCACCGAATAATAGGTATCGCGCAACAGCTCCCCGCCTTCACCTTCAGCCACCAGGGTCATGGCATTGGGGTGAAAGGGCAGGTTTTCGTCCAGCAGGCGCATGTCCCGGGACCAGATGAACGGCACAGCCAGCCGTCCGTCCAGCAACAGGGTGTGGGTTTCCCTGAGCCGTTCGATGCGCGGGCCGATCAGCGACGGGTCGATCGCATCGGGCCACTCCCCCATCAAGCCCATGATCACCGCGTTGTCGCTGCCATGGCCAATGCCGGTGGCCGACAACGAACCGAACAGTTGCACTTCGATCCGCCGCACCTGCTCCAGCAGATGGCGTTCCTTCAATACCTGGACGAATAACGCCGCGGCGCGCATGGGCCCGACGGTGTGGGAACTGGAAGGCCCGATGCCGATCTTGAACAAGTCGAAAACACTGATAGCCATTACTGCGTAACTCCTCGATGAGCACAGTCCAGGCGCTGAAAACGCCCTCTGACGGAGCTGCTACGCTCAAGCTGCAATCCGCCGAGAAGGGCGCATCATCAGGCTTTTACTGCGCCTCGCGACGTCTGACACCGACTCACTCATGTCCACCAACGCCGCCTGGCGCGAGGCTCGGGTTCTGGGCGTTTTTTGCGGCTCAGATGCAGGAAAAAATGCCCGGAAACACTGTAAGCGACCTCACCGACACTGGATGCGACCCTCCCTGTACTGGATACGACGCACCCCGTAGGCGACAGTTTTTCACTGGTACATGATCAGTCTCGACTCGATTGCAAGGCACGGTGGTAGAGCTGTCCCCGGCACACCAACCGCCACACTTATAAGCGCGGTCCATACGCCGCCAAAAAAACATCCAGGAGTCTCCCCTATGAAAGGTTCCCCGTCGTTGTTGTTGGCCGCCATGCTGAGTCTGCCGCTTCTGGCACACGCCGCAGAACCGGAGCAATGCAGCACCGTAAACTTCTCCGATGTCGGCTGGACCGATATCACCGTGACCACCGCCACCACCAGCGTCGTGCTCAACGCCCTGGGCTACAAGACCAAGACCACGATGATTTCCGTGCCAGTGACCTACAAGTCCCTGGCCGACGGCAAGAACATGGACGTGTTCCTCGGCAACTGGATGCCGACCATGGAAAACGACATCAAGGCCTACCGCGATGCTGGCACCGTGGAGACCGTGCGCGCCAACCTGGAAAACGCCAAGTACACCCTGGCAGTTCCCGAGTCGCTGTATGACAAGGGCCTGAAAGACTTCGCCGACATCGCCAAGTTCAAGAAGGAGCTGGACGGCAAGATCTACGGCATCGAGCCGGGCAACGACGGCAACCGCACCATCCAGACGATGATCGACAAGAACGCCTTTGGCCTCAAGGACGCCGGCTTCAAAGTAGTGGAGTCCAGCGAGGCGGGCATGCTGTCCCAGGTTGAGCGCGCTCAGCGTCGCGACACCGCGGTGGTGTTCCTGGGCTGGGAACCACACCCGATGAACACACGCTTCAAGATGAAGTACCTGACCGGGGGCGACGACTTCTTCGGCCCCAACTTCGGCCAGGCCACCATCTACACCAACACCCGCAAGGGCTACACCACCGAGTGCAGCAACGTGGGCCAGTTGCTGAAGAACCTGTCGTTCACCCTGAACATGGAAAGCACCCTGATGGGCAACGTGCTGGACGACAAGATGAAGCCTGACGCAGCCGCCAAGGCCTGGCTGAAGAAGAATCCACAGGTGCTCGATACCTGGCTCGCTGGCGTGACCACCATTGACGGTAAACCCGGCCTGGAAGCCGTGAAAGCCAAGCTTGCTGAGTAATCGCTTACGCCGGGCGGGCTTGCCCGCCCGGGCTGTTTTTTCCTTGCATGCGGACGTTCAATACCATGCTCACTGATCAGAAAATCCCCCTGGGCCAGTACATCGCGGCTTTCGTAGACTGGTTGACGAAACACGGTGCCAGCACCTTCGATGCGATCGCTACCACCCTGGAAACCATGATCCACGGCGTGACGTTCGCGCTGACCTGGTTCAATCCCCTGGCCCTGATCGGCCTGATTGCCCTGCTGGCGCACCTGATCCAGCGCAAATGGGGCCTGACTGTATTTGTCGTGCTGTCCTTCCTGCTGATCCTCAATCTGGGGTACTGGCAGGAAACCATGGAAACCCTGGCCCAGGTGCTGTTCGCCACCCTGGTCTGCGTGCTGATCGGCGTGCCCCTGGGAATCGTCGCCGCGCACAAACCGCTGTTCTACACCATGATGCGTCCGGTCCTGGACCTGATGCAGACCGTCCCCACATTCGTCTACCTGATCCCGACCCTGACCCTGTTCGGCCTCGGGGTGGTACCCGGCCTGATCTCCACGGTGGTGTTCGCCATTGCCGCGCCGATCCGCCTGACCTACCTGGGCATTCGCGATGTTCCACAAGAGTTGATGGACGCGGGCAAGGCCTTTGGCTGTTCGCGCCGTCAGTTGTTGTCGCGCATTGAGCTGCCCCACGCCATGCCGAGCATCGCCGCCGGTATTACCCAATGCATCATGTTGTCGCTGTCGATGGTGGTGATCGCCGCCCTGGTCGGCGCCGACGGCCTGGGCAAACCCGTGGTCAACGCACTCAATACCGCCGACATTGCCCTGGGCTTTGAAGCCGGTCTGGCGATCGTGCTGCTGGCGATCATGCTCGACCGCATCTGCAAACAACCTGAAGCCAAAGTAGGGGGTGACGCATGAGCATAATCCGCTTCGATAACGTAGACGTTATCTTCTCCAAGGACCCACGGGAGGCGCTCAAGCTGCTGGACCAGGGCATGACCCGCAACGAGATCCTGAAGAAAACCGGGCAGATCGTCGGCGTGGAAAAAGCCAGCCTGGACATCCAGAAAGGCGAGATCTGCGTACTCATGGGCCTTTCCGGCTCCGGCAAATCCAGCCTGCTGCGCTGCATCAACGGCCTCAACACCGTGAGCCGCGGCAAGCTGTTCGTCGAGCACGAAGGCCAGCAGATCGACATTGCCTCCTGCTCCCCCGCCGAACTGAAGATGATGCGCACCCAGCGCATCGCCATGGTGTTCCAGAAGTTCGCCCTGATGCCCTGGCTGACGGTGCGCGAGAACATCAGCTTCGGCCTGGAGATGCAGGGCCGACCGGAGAAGGAAAGGCGCAAGCTGGTGGACGAGAAACTTGAGCTGGTGGGCCTGACCCAGTGGCGCAACAAGAAGCCCGACGAGCTGTCCGGCGGCATGCAGCAGCGTGTGGGCCTGGCCCGCGCCCTGGCCATGGACGCCGATATCCTGCTGATGGACGAACCTTTCTCGGCCCTCGACCCGCTGATCCGCCAGGGTCTGCAGGACGAGCTGCTGGAACTGCAACGCAAGCTGAGCAAGACCATCGTGTTTGTCAGCCACGACCTGGACGAGGCCCTGAAGCTGGGCAGCCGCATCGCCATCATGAAAGACGGGCGGATCATCCAGTACAGCAAGCCGGAAGAAATCGTGCTCAACCCCGCGGACGACTATGTGCGCACCTTCGTCGCCCACACCAACCCGCTGAACGTGCTCTGCGGGCGCAGCCTGATGCGCAGCCTGGACAACTGCAAGCGGGTCAACGGCTCCGTGTGCCTGGACCCGGGTGGCGATTCCTGGCTCGACCTGGCGGAAGGCAACACCATCAAGGGCGCCCGTCGCAACGGCTCGCAGATGGACCTGCAGAACTGGGTTCCGGGGCAGTCCGTGGAAGAACTGGGCCGGCGTCCGACCCTGGTGGACTCCAACATCGGCATGCGCGACGCGCTGCAGATCCGCTACCAGACCGGCAACAAACTGGTGCTCCACGACAACCAGAAAGTCGTCGGCATCCTTGGCGACAGCGAGCTCTACCACGCGCTGCTTGGCAAGAACCTGGGTTAAGCCGCAGACACAAAAACGCCGCGAGCAATCGCGGCGTTTTGCTTTATCGACACACCCCCTTCTGCAGGAGCTGGCTTGCCAGCGAACAGGCCCTGAAACCTTCCATGAAGGGCGCCTTCGCCGGCAAGCCGGCTCCTACAGCGGGTGGAGCCGCTCCGTCGGGAGCGGTCCGTCACTTCACTCAGCTATAGACCCGGCCAAGGAGCTGCCGATGGCTTTCGAACTGATCGAGCACATCACGGGTGATCTGC
This sequence comes from Pseudomonas sp. 50_B, assembly GCF_017491625.1. NCBI lineage: Bacteria > Pseudomonadati > Pseudomonadota > Gammaproteobacteria > Pseudomonadales > Pseudomonadaceae > Pseudomonas > Pseudomonas sp. 50_B. Next base: position 641,038 of record NZ_JAFGYX010000001.1, on the reverse strand, counting down.
TCCTGGGTGAAGCCCATCAAGTCGTATTCCTGGCTGCCGTTGTGCAGGTACACCTCGGCGCGGTAGAAACGACTACGGACTTCGCTATCCGCCCCTTCCGGCTGGGCCGATTCGCTCGGTGCCGCCAGGTAGCCGTCCAGGCTCACTTCATAGACGAAGGGATTGCCTTCCTCCATTTCCACCCGCAGGCCCAGCAAACTCTTGGACTTGCCCAGGTTGGTCTGCACTTCATGGCCCAGGGTGCGCAGTTGCGCGACGGCTTCCTGCAGCGCCGGGCTGATGTGCTTGTCCATGTAACGCTGCACCACCGACTGGGTCGGTTGCAGGTCCAGCTGGGTCAGGCGCTCGCTGAAACCACGGCGACCGCGCTCGGCCAATTGCGCTTGTTCCTGCTCGATCTGCACGTCCTGGCGCATGGCCTTGTGCAAACCGAACATGAAGAAGATCAGCACCACCGAGAACGGCAGGCCGGCCAGCACCACCATGGTCTGCATGGCTTCGAAGTTACCGGCGAACAACAGGCCGATGGTAACCAGGGTGATCACCACCGACCAGAAGATCCGCAGCCAGTGCGGGGCGTCTTCGTCGACGTTGCCGCCTTTGCAGGACAGGTTGGCCATCATCACCGCGCCGGAGTCGGCGGGGGTCAGGAACAGCACGAAGCCGACGAAGATCGAGACACCGATGACAATCTTCGAGGCCGGGTAGTGCTCAAGCAGTTGGTAGATCGCCATGGACGGCTGTTCCAGCGCCGTCTTGCCCAGTTCCACCGCTCCCTGGTTGACCACCAGGTCCAGGGCCGAGTTACCGAAGATCGACAGCCAGGCCAGGGTGAAGCCCAGGGGAATCAGCAGCACGCCGGCGACCAGCTCACGCACGGTGCGACCACGGGAAATACGCGCAATGAACATGCCTACGAATGGCGCCCAGGAAATCCACCAGGCCCAGTAGAACAGGGTCCACAGGCCCAGCCAGCGGTCGGACTTGGCGTTGTCGCCTTCGTACACGTAGAGGTCGAAGGTCTTGAGCACCACACCGTTGAGGTAGTCGCCGATGTTCTGCACGAAGCCGTTGAGCAAGTGCAGGGTCGGGCCGAACAGCAGGACGAAAATCAACAGGCCGCTGAACAGCACGATGTTCAGGTTGGACAGGCGGCGGATGCCGTTTTCCACACCGGACACCGCGGCGATGGTGGCCACCGTGCTCATGACGATGATCACGATCAGCAGGTTGGTGTTGCTGTGCTCCATGCCGAACAGGTTTTCCAGGCCGGAAGACACCTGCATCGAGCCGATCCCCAGGTTGGTCACCAGGCCCAGCAGGGTCACGAACATGCCGAAACCGTCCACCGCGTGGCCGGCCGCGCCCTTGACCCAGCGCTCGCCCACCAGCGGATACAACGCCGAACGCAGCGCCAGCGGCTGGTTATGCCGGTAGGCAAAGTACGCCACCGCCAGGCCCACCAGGGCGTAGATCGCCCAGCCATGCAGGCCCCAGTGCAGGAAGGTCAGCTGCAACGCCTGGCGTGCGGCCAGGTTGCTGCCGGGTACGCCTTCCGGCGGATTGAAGTAGTGGTCCAGGGGCTCGGAAGCACCGAAGTACAGCAGCGAGATACCGATACCGGAGGAGAACAGCATCCCGGCCCAGGCACCGTAGCTGAAGTCCGGGGTGTCTTGCTTGGTCCCCAGCTTGAGCTTGCCGTAGGAGGAGAATGCCAGGCCCACCACGAACACCAGGTAAGCGGCGATCACCACCATGTAGTACCAGCCGAAGCTGCGAGACAACCAGGCCTGGGCAATGCCCAGCAATCTGCCGGCCTCTTGCGGGGCGATGATCAGAATGGCGGTCAACAACAGGATCAGCGCGGTGGAGGTGTAGAACACCCAACCGTTGACCCGCACCTTCTCCGGTGGGGTCTTTATAAGAGAGGCAGAACTCATTGCACAGATGCTCCAGGCAGTGCGAGAGAAGGACACAAGGCAACACCGCACCCGACCAATCGGTTAGTTGGCAGCCGATCATCGGGTGATATAAAGACACCCCGAAAAAGCCCGAAACCGCAAAAGCCGCGTTGCGCACCCGCATCCAAGGTCAGTGACGAACCTGCAGCTCGTCGTCTGTTCCCCGGAGCGTCCTGCCCCTTCAACACGTCCTTACTCTTGCCGGTCCACGCCATGCCACGTGTAAGTTTTGGGCTATTTCGGAGGTCGTTTTCCCGCCGTCCGCGAGTAGGAAAACCTCCCCAGGCAGCGACGATTTGTCGCAGATCTTATTCTTTGTTGATTGAACGTTCAATCAAAACAAAATAGACTGGCCCACAAGTCGACCGGCGTCATACGCCCGCCGACAGGCCTAAGGAGAGGTATCAGATGCCCAAGGTCGGTATGCAACCCATACGCCGCCAGCAATTGATCGAAGCCACGCTACAGGCCGTCGATCAGGTCGGAATGGGGGACGCCAGCATTGCGCTGATCGCCCGTTTGGCCGGTGTTTCAAACGGCATCATCAGTCACTACTTTCGGGACAAGAACGGCCTGATCGCAGCGACGATGGGTTACATCATGAGCATGCTCAACGAAGGCGTCAGAGCACGCCGCCAGGCCCTGACGGACGACAGCCCGCGCGCTCACCTGAAAGTGATCATCGAGGGCAACTTCGATGCCAGCCAGGTGAACGGCCCGGCCATGAAAACCTGGTTGGCCTTCTGGGCCTCCAGCATGCACCAGCCCGATTTGCACAGGTTGCAGCGGATCAACGACCACCGCTTGTATTCCAACCTGTGTTGCCAGTTCCGCCGTGCCCTGCCGCTCTACCATGCGCGCAAGGCAGCTCGCGGCCTGGCGGCTTTGATCGACGGTTTGTGGCTGCGTGGTGCCTTGTCGGGTGATGCATTCGACACCGACCAGGCGATACGGATCGCTTACGAATACATGGATCTACAACTGGCTAAGCAGGAGCGCCAGAGCACAAAAGAGACGCTCGGCCCCTGACCCGCCACTGATCAACGTGTCCTGAACTTCGGGATACGCCCGGTGGTCAAGCCCACTACTTAATGCACTTGCGAGGACACTATGGCCCGTTTCGAACTGCAAAAACTCTACATCGACGGCGGCTACACCGATGCCGGCAGCGACGCCACTTTCGATGCCATCAACCCGGCCAACGGTGAAGTTCTCGCACAAGTGCAGCGTGCGACCTTTGATGACGTGGAACGCGCCGTGGTCAGCGCCGAAAAAGGCCAGAAGATCTGGGCCGCCATGACCGCCATGGAGCGTTCGCGCATCCTGCGTCGCGCCGTGGAAATCCTCCGCGAGCGCAACGACGAACTGGCCGCCCTGGAAACCCTGGACACCGGTAAAGCCTTCTCCGAAACCAAGTACGTGGACATCGTCACCGGCGCTGACGTGCTGGAATACTACGCAGGCCTGGTACCGGCCATCGAAGGCGAGCAGATCCCGCTGCGCACCACATCCTTCGTCTACACCCGTCGCGAGCCGCTGGGCGTAGTGGCCGGCATCGGCGCCTGGAACTACCCGATCCAGATCGCCCTGTGGAAATCCGCGCCAGCCCTGGCCGCCGGCAACGCAATGATCTTCAAGCCCAGCGAAGTCACCTCGCTGACCACCCTGAAACTGGCCGAGATCTACACCGAAGCCGGCGTACCGGCTGGCGTGTTCAACGTGCTGACCGGCAGCGGCCGTGAAGTCGGCACCTGGCTGACCGAGCACCCGCGCATCGAGAAAGTCTCCTTCACCGGCGGCACCGACACCGGCAAGAAGGTCATGGCCAGCGCTTCCAGCTCCTCGCTCAAAGACGTGACCATGGAACTGGGCGGCAAGTCGCCGCTGATCATCTTCGACGACGCTGACCTGGATCGCGCCGCCGACACCGCCATGATGGCCAACTTCTACAGCTCCGGTCAGGTCTGCACCAACGGTACTCGCGTGTTCGTACCGAGCCACCTGAAAGCCGCTTTCGAAGCCAAGATCGCCGAGCGCGTAGCGCGCATCCGCATCGGCAACCCGGAAGACGAAAACACCAACTTCGGTCCGCTGGTCAGCTTCCAGCACATGGAAAGCGTGCTGGGCTACATCGCCAAGGGCAAAGCAGAAGGTGCCCGCGTACTGTGCGGCGGCGAGCGCCTGACCGACGGCGAATTCGCCAAGGGTGCCTTCGTTGCACCGACCGTGTTCACCGACTGCACCGACGACATGACCATCGTCCGTGAAGAAATCTTCGGCCCGGTGATGGCGATCCTGACCTACGAAACCGAAGAAGAAGTGATCCGCCGTGCCAACGACACCGACTTCGGCCTGGCCGCCGGTATCGTCACCAAGGATCTGAACCGCGCCCACCGCGTGATTCATCAGCTCGAAGCCGGTATCTGCTGGATCAACGCCTGGGGCGAATCCGACGCCAAGATGCCGGTTGGCGGCTACAAGCAATCGGGTGTTGGCCGTGAGAACGGCATCAGCTCGCTGAACAACTTCACCCGCATCAAGTCGGTACAGGTCGAGCTGGGCGACTACGCCTCGGTGTTCTAAGACACCCAGCCTGAACGACATCCCCTGTAGCCGCTGCCGCAGGCTGCGAAAAGGTCCGAAGGACCTTCCTGCGATCGCCGAAGCACGTCCGCTGCGCGGCCGATCGCAGCCTTCGGCAGCAGCTACAGGCCTATTGATCGTGCGACCTGACCAATCTCAAAGAGGGTGCATTCAATGTCCCAAGAATTCGATTACATCATTGTGGGTGCCGGCTCTGCCGGTAACACCCTGGCAACCCGTCTGACTGAAGACGAAGGCGTCACCGTCCTGCTGCTGGAAGCCGGCGGCCCGGACTATCGCTTCGACTTCCGTACCCAGATGCCGGCGGCACTGGCCTTCCCACTGCAAGGCCGTCGCTACAACTGGGCCTACGAGACCGATCCAGAGCCACACATGAACGGTCGTCGCATGGAGTGCGGTCGCGGCAAGGGCCTGGGTGGCTCGTCGCTGATCAACGGCATGTGCTACATCCGCGGCAACGCCATGGACTACGACGGCTGGGCCAAGCTGCCAGGCCTGGAAGACTGGACCTACCTGGACTGCCTGCCGTACTTCCGCAAGGCGGAAACCCGTGACATCGGCCCTAACGACTACCACGGCGGCGAAGGCCCGGTCAGCGTGACCACGCCCAAAGCCGGCAACAACCCGCTGTTCCACGCCATGGTCGAAGCCGGTGTACAAGCCGGTTACCCGCGCACCGAAGACCTGAACGGCTACCAACAGGAAGGCTTCGGCCCGATGGACCGTACGGTCACCCCTAAAGGTCGTCGCTCCAGCACCGCCCGCGGCTACCTGGACATCGCCAAGAAGCGTTCGACCCTGACCATCGTCACCCACGCCCTGACCGACAAGATCCTCTTTGACGGCAAGCGCGCCGTCGGCGTGAGCTACCTGCAAGGCAGCACCGAGGAGCGCGTGGAAGCCCGCGCCCGCAAGGAAGTCATCGTCAGCTCCGGCGCCATCGCCTCGCCGCAACTGCTGCAACGCTCCGGCGTCGGCCCCCGCGCCCTGCTGGAAAGCCTGGACATCCCGGTGGTCCACGACCTGCCGGGCGTGGGTGAAAACCTGCAGGACCACCTGGAGCTGTACCTGCAGTACGCCTGCACCCAACCGGTGTCGCTGTACCCATCGCTGCTGTGGTGGAACCAGCCGGCCATCGGCGCCGAGTGGCTGTTCAACGGCACCGGCATCGGCGCCAGCAACCAGTTCGAAGCCGGCGGTTTCATCCGCACCCGTGAAGAGTTCGAGTGGCCGAACATCCAGTACCACTTCCTGCCAGTGGCGATTAACTACAACGGCAGCAACGGTGTTAAAGAGCACGGTTTCCAGGCGCACATGGGTTCCATGCGCTCGCCGAGCCGTGGTCGCGTGCAGATCAAGTCCAAGGACCCGCGCCAGCACCCGAGCATCCTCTTCAACTACATGGCCACCGAGCAGGACTGGCAGGAATTCCGCGACGGCATCCGCCTGACCCGGGAAATCATGCAACAGCCGGCCCTGGACGCCTTCCGCGGTCGAGAAATCAGCCCGGGCATCGAGGTGCAGACCGACGAGCAACTGGACAAGTTCATCCGCGAGCACGCCGAGACCGCGTTCCACCCATCCTGCTCGTGCAAGATGGGCACCGACGACATGGCGGTAGTGGATGGCCAGGGTCGCGTGCACGGCATGCAAGGCCTGCGCGTGGTGGATGCCTCGATCATGCCGATCATCACCACCGGCAACCTCAATGCGCCGACCATCATGATGGCCGAGAAAATCGCCGACAAAATCCGTGGCCGTCAGCCGCTGCCCCGCAGCAAGGCCGACTACTACGTAGCGGGCAACGCCCCGGTGCGTGGCAAGCCAATGCGCGATATCACTCCGACCGCGCAGTAAGCCGCACGGGCACCGACCGCAAGGGTCGGTGCCTTTTTCACCTCCCCGCGTATTTCCTGCCCCCGCATTGCCCGCACTGCATCCTTGATCGCAGCCTCCGGCAGCAGCTACAGTTCTGCAACTTGCCCATCCCCTTCGCCCCGGAGTCCACCGACGCCTATATCTGTAGGAGCCGCCGGGCAGCGTTCCGTTTGCTGGCGACAAGACCCGCCCGCTATCGCGTCTCACAAGGAGGTTCTCCATGTTCGACTTTCACCCCCAGCTCAAGCAGCGCTTTGCTGCCTTGCGCACGGGCGCCGAATTCTTTTCCCTGCGCTACGTGCGCGAGTCGGACCAATACCTGTCAGTACGCAAGAACGTTGCCGAACCACCGAGCCTGGGCCGCGACGAAGGGGCGATGCTGACCGCAAGGGTGCGTGGTGTGGAAGCCTACGCCGCCACCAGTGACCTCTCGCAAGGCGGCCTGCAAGCCGCCCTCGACCGCGCCGAACAGCTGGCTCGGGTGATCGCCGCCCACGCCCTGCTGGACCTGCGCGAGCAACCGGTATCCAGCCACCGTGGCGATTACCTTTCGCCGAATCTGGACCAGCCCTTCCCATCCCTCAGCGACTGCTACCAGCTGCTGGGCGACGAATCGGCCTCGGTGCCCAAGGACGAGCGCCTGGTGAACTGGCAAGTGGGCATCGGCGTGACCCAGGTCGAGCAGATCTACCTCAACAGCGCCGGTGCCGAGCTGCGCCAGGCTCAGCGCTTCGTCTACCCGGGCCTGGATGTCACCGCCTACGACGGTAGCGACAGTCAGACCCGCAGCCTGGGCCGGGAAAACTTCGGCCAGCAGGGCGCCGGTGATGTGATCAGCCGCTGTGGCCTGCTAGGCGCGGCGCCACGGGTGGCCGACCAGGCGCTGCAACTGCTGCTGGCGCCGAACACCCCGCAGGGCCAGCGGGACCTGCTGCTGATGCCGGACCAGATGATGCTGCAGATCCACGAGTCCATCGGCCACCCCCTGGAACTGGACCGCATCCTCGGCGACGAGCGCAACTACGCCGGCACCAGTTTCGTCAAACAGGAAGATTTCGGCCGCCTGCAATATGGCTCCTCGCTGCTCAACGTGACCTTCGACCCGGAGATTCCCGAGGAACTGGCCAGCTATGGGCATGACGACGATGGCAGCGCCGCCAGCAAGCAGTTCCTGATCCGCGAGGGGCTGCTGGTACGTCCCCTGGGCAGTGCCCTGTCGCAATACCGCAGTGGCCTCGACGGCGTAGCCAACAGCCGCGCCAGCAGTTGGAACCGCGCGCCCATCGACCGCATGGCCAACCTCAACGTCGAGCCCGGCGAGCAGCCCCTGGACCGCCTGATCGGCCAGATCGAACACGGCATCCTGATGTCCACCAATCGCTCCTGGTCCATCGACGATGCGCGCAACAAGTTCCAGTTCGGCTGCGAATGGGGCCAGTTGATCGAAAACGGCGAGCTCAAGGGTGTGGTCAAGAACCCCAACTACCGGGGTATCTCCGCACAGTTCTGGCGCAACCTCAGCGCGGTGGGCGATCGCAGCACCTTCCAGGTCCTGGGCACGCCCAACTGCGGCAAGGGCGAGCCCAACCAGGTAATCCGCGTCGGCCACGCTTCGCCGGCCTGCGTGTTCAGCAAGATTGACGTATTCGGAGGAGACGCCTGATGACCAGGACGATGAATCAGGCCGAGCAGTTCAAGGCATGGGTGCAGTGGCTGCAGGACGCGATCAAGGAATCGGAACAGTTCACCCTGAGCTACTCGGCCGAGTCCTCGGAGTTCATCCGTTTCAACCACGCCAAGGTGCGTCAGGCCGGGCAGGTGCAACAGGCCAGCCTGCACTTCAAGCTGATCGACGACGGACGCCACGCCGACTTGAGCATCACCTTGAGCAATGACCCCGAGGTGGACCGTCAGCGCCTGGTCGAAGCCCTGCAACAGTTGCGCGAAACCCTGCCGCTGCTGCCGGCGGACCCGTACCTGATGCTCAATCACGCCCAATGGCAATCCCACCATGTGCAGGACCATCCGCTGCCCGATAGCGAGCAGGTGGTGGCACAGATCGGCCGCGCCGGTGCCGGCCTGGATCTGGTGGGCATCTATGCCGCCGGCCCCATCAGCCGAGGTTTTGCCAGTTCCGCCGGAGCGTTCGGCTGGCATCAGGCCAACAGCTTCAACTTCGACTTCAGCCTGTTCCACGCCAATGGCGAAGCGGTGAAGGCCAGCTACGCGGGACACGCCTGGGACGACGCAGCCTTCGCCCAGCGCTTCGACCAGGCCCGTCAGCAACTGGAGTTCCTCGGTCGACCGCTGCGCACCCTGGCGCCGGGACAGTACCGCGCCTACCTGGCACCGGCGGCCCTGGAGGAGATCATGGGCATGCTGGCCTGGGGCGGGTTCTCGGCCCAGTCCATTGCCAGCAAGCACAGCCCCCTGCAGAAACTCTACGCGGGCGATGCCGCCCTGAGCCCCCTGGTGTCCCTGGACGAACAGGTCAGCGGCTCCCTGAGTCCGGCCTTTTCCGATGAGGGCTACCCGCGCAGCGACCTGTCGCTGATCGCCGCCGGCAATGCCAACGCCCAGTTGATCAACTCCCGCAGCGCAGCCGAGTACGGCCTGACCAGCAACGGCGCCGGCAGCGGCGAATACCCCAGTGCGCTGAACATGGCCGCCGGGCAGCTGTCGCAGCAGGAGATCCTCAAGCAACTGGGCACCGGCCTGTACATCAGCAACCTGTGGTACCTCAACTACTCGGACCTGCCGGCAGCGCGCCTGACCGGCATGACCCGCTTCGCCACCTTCTGGGTGGAGAACGGCGAGATCCAGGCCCCGGTGAGCACCATGCGTTTCGATGACAGCGTCTACAGCCTGCTGGGTTCGCAACTGGAGGCCCTGACGGCGCAACGGGAACTGCTGCTTTCGGCCAGCACCTACGGCCAGCGCCAGACTGCCTCGATGCATTTGCCTGGAGCCCTGGTCAGCCGCCTGACCCTGACCCTGTAGGAACTGCCCTCAAAGCTGTCGGAGCTGGCAAGCCAGCTCCGACCTGAATTGACATAGAGGTCCCATGCCCGAACGCCCGCCTCTCGACGCTACCACCGCCCGCTGGCTGCCCTGGGTGGTGGCCATCGCCTTCTTCATGCAATCCCTGGACGGCACCATCCTCAATACGGCGCTGCCGGCCATGGCCCAGGACCTGGCGGAAGACCCGCTGCGCATGCAGGGGGTGATCATTGCCTACATGCTCACCGTGGCCCTGCTGATCCCAGCGTCCGGCTGGATCGCCGACCGCTTCGGCACCAAGAAGATCTTCTTCGGCGCCATCTTGATCTTCAGCATCGGCTCCCTGCTGTGCGCGATGTCCAACACCCTGAGCCAACTGATCGGCGCCCGGGTGATCCAGGGCCTGGGCGGGGCACTGATGCTGCCGGTGGGACGGCTGGTGGTGCTGCGGGCCTACCCGCGCTCGGAGCTGGTGCGGATCATGGGCTTCATCACCATTCCCGGCCTGCTGGGCCCGCTGATCGGTCCGACCATGGGCGGCTGGATGGTGCAATACCTGACCTGGCACTGGATCTTTCTGATCAACCTGCCGGTGGGCGTCGTCGGCTGCTATGCGGTGTGGCGTTTTATCCCAGACCTGCGAGGCAGCGAGCGCACCCGTTTCGATGGCCTGGGCTTTGTGCTGTTCGGCGCGGCGATGGTACTGATCACCATTGCCATGGAAGGCCTGGGGGAATTGCACCTGCCGCACCTGCGGGTGATGTTGCTGCTGTTTGGTGGGCTGGCCTGCCTGGCGGCCTATTGGCTGCGGGCCGTGCACACCGATAACCCGCTGTTTGCGCCCTCGCTATTCAAGGTACGAACCTTTGCGGTGGGCATCCTCGGCAACCTGTTCGCCCGCCTGGGCAGCGGTGCCCTGCCGTTCCTGGTGCCGCTGCTGCTGCAGGTGGCGCTGGGTTATTCACCGTCTCAGGCGGGGATGAGCATGCTGCCCCTGGCGGCCGCGGCGATGCTGGCCAAGTCCATTGCCCGGCCCCTGATCGAGCGCCTGGGCTACCGCATCGTGCTCACCGGCAACACCCTGGCCCTGGGGCTGATGCTGGCCAGCATGGGGCTGGTCAGCGAGCACACGCCTTATCCCCTGCTGCTGGGCATGCTGGCGGTGCTGGGGGCGATCAACTCGCTGCAGTTCACCGCGATGAACACCGTGACCCTGATCGACCTCGACGATGCCGCCGCCAGCAGCGGCAACAGCCTGTTGTCGGTGGTGGCGCAGCTGTCCCTGAGCCTGGGGGTGGCCTGTGCCGGTGCGCTGCTAGGCGGTTTTACTGCACAAGTAGGCAATGACGGAGTGAACACCGTGCTCGGCGCCTTCCAGCTGACCTTCCTCACCGTGGGCATCATGGCGATGCTGGCGGCGGCGATCTTCCTCCAGCTGTCGCCCACCGATGGCCGAAGGGCGCGCAAGGTCGAGGAACAGCACATCGAGCATTGAGCCGCACACTTCCCTCCGTAGGAGCCGGCTCGCCGGCGAAGAGCCCCCGAGCCCTGCGCCAAACTCACGGTCGCCTTCGCTGGCCAGCCAGCTCCTACACAACACCGCCCCTGCGCGGTTGCTCGTCCAGAATTTGCAGGTTGTGGGAGCGAGACTGATACACTGCGCGACATTTTGTTTTGCAGGCCAGTCCCGTGACCACCATTGCCACCGCTTTTAATACTTTGCCCCTGTCTCCCGCCATGCTGGCTAACCTCGACTCCCTCGGTTATGCCCAGATGACGCCGATCCAGGCGCAGAGCTTGCCGGTGATCCTCAAGGGCATGGACCTGATCGCCCAGGCCAAGACCGGCAGCGGCAAGACCGCGGCCTTCGGCATCGGCCTGCTGAACCCGATCAACCCGCGCTACTTCGGCTGCCAGGCCCTGGTGATCTGTCCGACCCGCGAGCTGGCCGACCAGGTGGCCAAGGAAATCCGGCGCCTGGCCCGTGCCGAAGACAACATCAAGGTCCTGACCCTGTGCGGCGGCGTGTCCTTCGGTCCGCAGATCGCTTCCCTGGAACACGGCGCCCACATCATCGTCGGCACCCCGGGGCGTATCCAGCAACACCTGCGCAAGGGTTCGCTGGTGCTTGATGGCCTGAACACGCTGATCCTCGACGAAGCCGACCGCATGCTCGACATGGGTTTCTACGACGCCATCGAAGACATCATCGAGCAGACCCCGTCGCGCCGGCAGACCCTGCTGTTCTCCGCCACGTACCCGGTGGGCATCAAGCAACTGGCGTCGAAGTTCATGCGTGATCCGCAGACGGTGAAAGCCGAAGCGTTCCACGACGACACGCAGATCGAACAGCGTTTCTACGAGATTTCCCCGGAAGAACGCATGAGCGCTGTGACCAAAGTCCTGCACCACTTCCGCCCGGCTTCCTGCGTCGCTTTCTGCTTCACCAAGCAGCAAGTGCAGGAAACCGTCGATCACCTGACCTCCAAAGGCATTTCCGCCGTCGGCCTGCATGGCGATCTGGAACAGCGTGACCGCGATCAGGTGCTGGCGATGTTCGCCAACCGCAGTACGTCGGTACTGGTCGCCACCGACGTGGCCGCCCGCGGCCTGGACATCGATGCGTTGGACATGGTGATCAACGTCGAGCTGGCCCGCGATTCGGAAATCCACATTCACCGCGTCGGCCGTACCGGTCGCGCTGGCGAAAAAGGCATCGCGGTCAGCCTCGTCGCACCGTCCGAAGCCCATCGCGCGCAAGCCATCGAACAGCTGCAGAAAGCCCCACTGAACTGGGATCAGGTCGACAACCTCAAGTCCCAGGGCGGCGCCCCGCTGCAGCCACCGATGAGCACCCTGTGCATCGCCGGCGGGCGCAAGGACAAAGTGCGCCCGGGCGATATTCTCGGTGCACTGACTGGCGACGCCGGCATCCCGGGCGCCCAGGTCGGCAAGATCGCGATCTTCGACTTCCAGTCGTATGTGGCGGTTGATCGCAGCGTGGTCATGCAGGCCCTGCAGCGCTTGAACAACGGCAAGATCAAGGGCCGTTCGCTGCGCGTGCGCGTCCTCTAACCCCACTGCTTGACCTGTAGCCTCTGCCACAGGCTGCGATCGATCTGGGCGGCACTCCGTACGAAGGGGCGCTGGATCTTGAGATCGCTGAAGGCCTTCGGCCTTATCGCAGCCTGCGGCAGCGGCTACAGGGTCATTCGCTCCTAACGAGGACTCCGTTTTGCGTTCTACCGAAGTCGTGATCATCGGCGCTGGCGCCGCCGGCCTGATGTGCGCCCTGACCGCGGCCGGCCGGGGCCGCCAGGTGCTGTTGCTGGACCACGCCAACAAGGCCGGCAAGAAAATCCTGATGTCCGGCGGTGGCCGCTGCAATTTCACCAACATGTACACCGAGCCCGCCAACTTCCTTTCGCAGAACCCGCATTTCTGCAAATCGGCCCTGGCCCGCTACACCCAGTGGGACTTCATCGGCCTGGTGGCCAAGCACGGCGTGCCCTACCACGAGAAGAAACTCGGCCAGCTGTTCTGCGATAACAAGTCCAGCGACATCCTCGGCATGCTGCTCGACGAATGCGATCAGGTCGGCGTCGAGCTGCGCCTGGACACCTCGATCCAGCAGATCGAGAAGCTTGAGTCCGGCTACCTGCTGCAGACCACCCTGGGCGCGGTGCAGTGCCAGTCCCTGGTGATCGCCACCGGCGGCCTGTCGATCCCGACCCTGGGCGCTACCGGTTTTGGCTATCAGGTCGCCAAGCAGTTCGGCCATGAACTGCTGCCGACCCGTGCCGGCCTGGTGCCCTTCACCATCACCGACCAGCTCAAGGAACTGTGCAGCGAGTTGTCGGGCACCTCGGTGGACTGTCTGGTGAGCTGCAACGAGCAGAGCTTTCGCGAGAACATCCTGTTCACTCATCGGGGCCTCAGCGGCCCGGCGATCCTGCAGATTTCGTCCTATTGGCAACCCGGCGACAGTGTCGAGATCAACCTGCTGCCAGATCACGACGCCCTGGGCTGGCTGCAACAGCAGCAGGCCGAGCGCCCCAACAGCGAGCTGAAAACCCTGCTGGGGGAAATCTTCACCAAGAAGATGGCCGGCCTGCTGGCCGAGCACTGGTTCGTCTCCAAGCCGATGAAGCAGTACACCCCGGCGGAACTGGCGGACGTGGCGCAAAAACTCGGCAGCTGGCAGTTGGTGCCGGCGGGCACCGAGGGCTACCGCACCGCCGAAGTGACCCTGGGCGGGGTCGATACCCGCGAGGTGTCGTCCAAGACCATGGAATCGCTGAAGAGCCCGGGGCTGTATTTCATCGGTGAAGTGCTGGACGTCACCGGCCACCTGGGCGGCTTCAACTTCCAGTGGGCCTGGGCCTCGGGCTACGCGGCGGCGCAGTACGTCTGAGCCGCTGCGCATCCCTGTAGGCGCTGCCGCAGGCTGCGAACGCCCCGGCGGCGATCCAATGTCCGCTGAGGTCCCGCGGACCTGTCGCAGCCTACGGCAGCGGCTACAGGCGCCCGACCGGCAACGGCAACAGAATTTGCCGGCGGATGTGACGACGGCATTGCGCCGTCGTCAATACTGGCTCAATTTAGCTGCATCGCCCCGGAAGGCCTGTCCCACTCCATGTCATCGACTTCTTTTCGTCAGTCTCTGCGCCGCCTCTGGGCGCTGGATAAATTCAGCTACAGCGTGCGGGTGTTCATCGCCCTGACCGGCAGCATGGCGCTGTGCTGGTATCAGGATGAAATGGGCCTGCTGATCCCGCTGTTTCTCGGCATCATCGCCAGCGCCCTGGCGGAAACCGACGACAGCTGGCAAGGCCGGCTCAACGCCCTGGCCGTGACCCTGGTGTGCTTCAGCATCGCCGCGCTGTCGGTGGAACTGTTGTTCCCCTACCCCTGGATCTTCGCCGTTGCCCTGGCCCTGGCCAGCTTCGGCCTGACCATGCTCGGGGCCCTGGGGGAACGCTATGGCGCCATCGCCTCGGCGACCCTGATTCTCTCGGTCTACACCATGATCGGCGTCGACCAGCGCGGCGGCGCGGTGATCGACTTCTGGCACGAGCCGCTGCTGCTGGTAGCCGGCGCGGCCTGGTATGGCCTGCTCTCGGTCCTCTGGCAGGCGCTGTTCTCCAACCAGCCGGTGCAGCAGAGCCTGGCCCGGCTGTTTCGTGAGCTGGGTTTCTACCTCAAGCTCAAGTCATCCCTGTTCGAGCCGATCCGCCAGTTGGATGTGGAAGCCCGGCGCCTGGAGCTGGCCCAGCAAAATGGCAAGGTCGTGGCAGCTCTCAACGCCGCCAAGGAGATCATCCTGCACCGGGTGGGCAATGGCCGGCCGGGGTCGAAAGTCAGCCGCTACCTGAAGCTGTACTTCCTGGCCCAAGACATCCACGAGCGCGCCAGTTCGTCCCATTACCCCTATAACGCCCTGACCGACGCCTTCTTCCACAGCGACGTGCTGTTTCGCTGCCAGCGCCTGTTGCGCCAGCAGGGCAAGGCCTGCCGCGCCCTGGCCGAATCCATCCAGCTGCGCCAGCCGTTCGTCTATGACGCCAGCTTCGCCGAGGCCCTGAGCGACCTGCACGCCTCCCTGGAACACCTGCGCATCCAGAGCAACCCGGCCTGGCGCGGGCTGCTGCGCTCGCTGCGCGCCCTGGCGGCCAACCTTGGCACCCTCGACCGCCTGCTCAGCGACGCCAGCAACCCCGATGCCCTGGCCGATGCCACCGACAGCAGCCTGCTGGACCGCTCGCCGCGCAACCTCAAGGATGTCTGGACTCGCCTGCGCACCCAGCTGACACCGACGTCACTGCTGTTCCGCCATGCCCTGCGCCTGCCCCTGGCGCTGAGTATCGGCTACGGCATGGTGCATCTGATCCACCCATCCCAGGGCTACTGGATCATCCTCACCACGCTGTTCGTCTGCCAGCCCAACTACGGCGCCACCCGGCGCAAGCTGGGCCAAAGGATCGTCGGCACCGCCATCGGCCTGACCATCGCCTGGGCGCTGTTCGACCTGTTCCCGAGCCCCTTGGTGCAATCGCTGTTCGCCATCGCCGCCGGGGTGGTGTTCTTTACCAACCGCACCACCCGCTACACCCTGGCCACAGCCGCCATCACCCTGATGGTGCTGTTCTGCTTCAACCAGGTGGGCGACGGTTACGGGCTGTTCCTGCCGCGGCTGTTCGATACCCTGCTGGGCAGCCTGATCGCCGGGCTGGCGGTGTTCCTGTTCCTGCCGGACTGGCAGGGCCGACGCCTGAACAAGGTGCTGGCCAACACCCTGACCTGCAACAGCATCTACCTGCGTCAGATCATGCAGCAGTACGCCGCGGGCAAAAGCGACGACCTGGCCTACCGGCTGGCCCGGCGCAACGCCCACAACGCCGATGCGGCGCTGTCCACCACCCTGGCCAACATGCTCATGGAGCCGGGGCATTTCCGTAAGGAAGCCGACGTGGGGTTCCGTTTCCTGGTGCTGTCCCACACCTTGCTCAGCTACCTGTCGGGGTTGGGCGCGCACCGGGAAACCCAACTGCCGGGGGAAGTCCGCGAGCACCTGATCGACGGTGCCGGGGTCAGCCTGGCGGCGAGCATCGACGAGATTGCCCAGGGCCTGGCCAACAAGACCCCGATCGCCATTCAGAGCGATGCCGAGGAAGCGTTGGCCAATGAGCTGGAGCAGATGCCGGATGAAATCGACGAAGGCCAGCGTCTGGTGCAGACCCAGCTGGCACTGATCTGTCGACAACTGGGCCCGTTGCGGACCCTGGCGGCGCACCTGATCAAAGACACCAGCGACACCGAAAAACCGTAGGAATAGGCCTGTCGGCGAAAGGGGCCGCAAGATTAATGCAAGGTCCGGGGCCGCGCTCGCTGGCAAGCCCACTGATGCAGCCCCCTGTTCGGTTACATACCGTGCTGGCGCAACAGCCGGTCGTAGCTGCCGTCGGCCTTCATGGCGGCAATTTCCCGGTCGAACTTGGCAACGATCTGCGCGTGTTCGGGGTTTTTCAGGCTGACCAGGATATGCAGGCCGTTCTCGCTCAGGGGCTTGGGCAGGAACTCCACGGCATTGCGCACCCGAGGCGATTCCCGGGCCAGGTAGTAGCGGGCGACGTATTCGTCTTCCAGAGTCAGCTTGACCCGGCCCGCCGCCAGCATGCGCACGGCCATGGCGAAGTTGTGCACCAGAACTTTCTGCAGGTTCGGGTCGTTGTCGAACTCCGGCGAATAGGCGTAGCCACGCACTACCGCCACCGGGTACTCATGCAGTTGCTTGAGGTTGTTGTATTCCAGCGAGGCATCCTTGCGCTTGATGAAGCGCACTCGGTTGACCAGGTACTCCGAGGAAAACTGCCCCAGATGGGTGCGCTCTTCGTTGTACCAGGCATTGACCAGTACGTCGTAGCGCCCCTCGCCAACCCCCATCAGAGCCCGAGCCCAGGGCACCTGCTCGAACTCGCTGGAATAGCCGGCACGGGACAGGGCGGTGCTGACGATATCGGTGGCCACCCCGCCGTTGACCAGGGTCGCGTCGGTAAAGGGGGGCCAGGCGTCAGCGACCAGGCGCAGCTTCTGTGCAGAAGCGCTGTGGCCCAGCAACAGCAATCCGATCAAAGCCAAAGCTCGATGCAATCGCAGCATGCTAAAAGATCCTTAGCGGGCACAGGGCCCAGCGCATTCCAGCCGACACTCGAGGGCCCCTGCCGGTATTCGACAGGGCAGCCCAGCCCCTAACACTAGCTCATCAAAACCGCTGCACAGGACTTGAAAACAGATTACACAAAGAAGACAAAGGCCAGTAACAACAATGGTGGCATTTTGACCTAACTCACAGAAACAGCCTCTGGGTGCTGCTCGACAAGACATCCGGCGGCGATGTGCCTAGTATTTCGCACAGCACTTTCTACAGGATATGAAGATGACCATCGAATGGGTCTGCAAGCATCACACCGATCTGGGCAAGGAACAGTTGTACGCCATCCTGCAACTGCGCACCGAAGTCTTTGTCGTGGAACAGAAATGCCCCTACCAGGAAGTGGACGGCCGCGACCTTGAAGGCGATACCTGCCACTTGATGGCCTGGGACGACGACCGCCTGCTGGCCTATCTGCGCCTGCTGGACCCGATCTCCCAAGGCGGCGACGTCGTGATCGGCCGCGTAGTGATCGCCGAACAGGCCCGTGGCCAGGGCCTGGGTCATGCCCTGATGGAGCAGGCGCTGAAACAGGCACAACGGCACTGGCCAGAAACCCCGATCTACCTCTCGGCCCAGGCCCATCTGCAGGATTACTACGGACGCTACGGCTTCATCGTCGCGGGTGAGGAATACCTTGAGGACGGCATTCCCCATATCGGCATGCGCCGGGCCTGAGACTCAGGGATAACCCAGCACTGTCTTGATCTGCCGCAGATTGGGCTCGATCCAGCCCTTATCGATGGCCCCCCAGCTATGGATCCGGTAGCGCCCGGCATGATTGCGGGCGCCATCCTGCTGCTCGAACTCGCAGAGGATGTCCAGGTCCGCCAGGGCGGCGATGGTGTCCTGGGCGGTGCGTCGGGGCATGCCCGTGACTTCGGTCAGCGCCGGCACACTGCTGGCCAGGCCGCTGTCGATCAGATACGCCACATACAGGCGGCGGTAGAAACTGCTCTTGGTCTTGCTGACATCCATCGCCTACTCCCTTTCACTAAGCACTAATCCGCCGCTCCCGCCTTGGCTTGCAGGTCGCGCCAGGTCAGGTAGACCCGCAGGTCGAACTCCAGCTGGTGATAGCCCGGCAGCATATGCTCGCAGAACTTGTAGAACGCCTTGTTGTGATCCGATTCCTTGAAGTGCGCCAGTTCGTGCACCACGATCATCCGCAAGAACTCCGGCGCCGCCTCCTTGAACAGGGAGGCGATGCGGATCTCCTTCTTGGCCTTGAGCTTGCCGCCCTGCACCCGGGACACCGTGGTGTGCAGGCCCAGGGCGCGGTGAGTCAGATCCAGACGGTTATCGAACAGCACCTTGTCGATGGCCGGGGCGTTGCGCAGGTATTCCTGCTTCAGTTCCAGAGCGTAGTTGTACAACGCCTTGTCGCTCTGTACCGCGTGCTTGTGCGGATAGCGCCGGCTCAGGTAGTCCCCCAGGCGATCTTCGTCGATCAGCTGGCGCACTTGCTGTTGCAGGGCGACGGGGTAGGCCTGAAGGTATTTGAGTGCAGTCATGAAGGGGCAGCGCAAGGTGCAAAGAGCGCCAGTGTAGCGAATTCAGGCCGGCAACGCGCTCCAGTCAAAAGGCTGGGCAAACTGACTGGCACTGTTGGCAGTCAGGGGGCGCGCCACCAGGAAACCCTGCACATATTCACAACCATTGGCTTTGAGCCACTCGAATTGCTCGAGGGTTTCCACGCCTTCGGCAATCACCAGCAGGCCGAACTGTTTGCACAGATCGATCACGCTGCGGGCGATGGCGGCATCTCGCGGCGAAGTCAGCAGACGAGCGATCAGGTGCCGGTCAAGCTTGAGGGTGTCCAACTGCAGGTCACGCAGGTACGCCAGACAGCAGCTGCCTGATCCGAAATCGTCCAGGGCCACCCGCACCCCCAGTTCATGCAACTGCTGCAACTGCTTGCGGGTCTCGTCCAGGTTCTGGGTCAGTGCCGCCTCGGTCACCTCCACCTCCAGCTGACGAGGCAGCAGGCCATGGCGCAACAACACCTGGCGCAGTTCGGTTGCCAGGTTGGGCATGCCGAACTGGGTAGCGCTGAGGCTGACCCCCAGCACCAGGTCCGGGCTGAACACCTGTTCCCAATCCTTGCGCTGAGCGGCGCCCTGCTGATAGATCCAACTGCCCAGGCGGCTGATCAACCGTGCCTCTTCCAGCAACGGCAGAAACAGCCCCGGCGGTACATCGCCGACACTCGGGTGCCGCCAGCGCAGCAACGCCTCGAACCCTCGCAAGCGGCCATCGGCAATGGCCACCTGGGGCTGATACACCAGGGTGAACTCCTTGCGCTCCACCGCGCTACGCACGCTTTCTTCAAGCATCAGCCGGGACCGGGCACGGCCGTTCATTTCATGGTCGTAGTAACGGTACTGCTGACGGCCGGCACGCTTGGCCTCGTACATGGCGATATCCGCCGCGCGCAACAGGCCATCCAGATTGGAACCGCAGTCAGGGTAGATGGCGATGCCAATGCTGGCCCCCAGCACCACCTCCATGCCATCGATCTGCTGGCTGATGGACAGGCGTTCGATCAGTTTTTCGGCGATTTTTGCCGCCTGCTCCGGGAAGCTCAGCTCCAGCAGGGCCGTGAACTCGTCGCCGCCCATGCGCCCGAGAATATCGAACGAATGCAGG
Organism: Pseudomonas sp. 50_B; assembly: GCF_017491625.1. NCBI lineage: Bacteria > Pseudomonadati > Pseudomonadota > Gammaproteobacteria > Pseudomonadales > Pseudomonadaceae > Pseudomonas > Pseudomonas sp. 50_B. The sequence continues at coordinate 621,235 of NZ_JAFGYX010000001.1, read as the reverse complement.
CATTCCTTCAACTGCTCGGAGACCCAGCGCAGCACCCGGTCACCGGCATCGTGCCCCAGGGAGTCGTTGACTCGTTTGAAGCCGTCCAGGTCCAGGTAGAGCAGCACCAGAGACTTTCCCGAGCGATCGCTGCGCAGCAGGATGTTCTCCACGGTCTGATAGAAACCGCGCCGGTTGAGCAGGCCCGTCAGCGGATCGGTAACGGCCTGGTACTCCAGCTGTTGATGCAGGTGTCGAACCTCGGACATGTCCAGCAAGGTCACCACCATGGCCTTCTGTTCGCTGGGCAGGGGCGCGCAGGACAGGGCCACACAGATCTGCTGGCCGGGGACGGTACGCAACAGGGCGTCATGCAGACGATAGGTCTCGCCCCTGCGGTAGCAGGCGTAGAGTTCGGATTCGTTCCAGTCGGGGACATGGGGCTTTTGCAGGTAATCGAGGAAGGGCGAACCTTCCAGATCTTGCACCTGGGCATTGAGCAAGCGCGAGACCGCTGGATTGGCGAAGCGCACATGGCCGCCTTCGTCCACCACCAGGATGCCTTCAGCGGCGTTGTCCAACACCGCGGCGTTGAACGCTCGCGCCACCTCCAGATCATGACTGAGGTGCTGCAGGGCTCGGCGGTTGCGCTGTTGCTCCAGCAAAGCCTGGACCTTGGGCTTGAGGATCTGCGGGTCGAAGGGTTTGAACAGGTAGTCCACTGCGCCACTGGCGTAGCCCTTGATCACGGCATCCTGGGACTGCTCGTTCGCGGTGAGGAAGATGATCGGTGTCAGCCGGGTACGCTGGCTGCCGCGCATCAGTCGAGCCACCTCAAAACCATCCATGCCGGGCATCTGCACATCCAGCAGCACCAGATCCACCTCATGCTCGAGCAACAGGCCCAGGGCCTCGACACCGGAGGCAGCGGTCATCACCCGCCAGTCCTGGCGCTGCAATAGAGCACGCATGCTTAGGAGATTTTCAGGATAGTCATCAACGATCAGAAGAGTGGAGTGGCCTTCGGCCACCTCCGGGTGCACGCATTCCATGCTGCTTCTCTTGCCTGTAATAAGACTGAGCGGGTGAGAAAACCTGGCTAAAACTGTGAATTCACTCTAGACCCGGATCTTGAAAAGCAGAAGCCGCCATGACGCCATCACTCCGCCAATGGCGCCGACTCCCGACTAACGGTCACAGTTGTGCAGCATAAAAACCGGGAAGGATGGCATTTCGATATTTTGCTGACGTCAGATATCCGCCGTACGGACCTCGCCCGGCATCCGTTCTGCGTTATAAAGACGCCCGAAGAAGCGCAGGCTAAAGCCCTCGGCGACCTGTACCAGACCTTTCCTTGCGGAACCTCTCACCATGATCGATCTGGCAACCTGGAACCTCAGCGTTCCCGTCGGCAGCCCACCGGCAACCATTGACACCCCCGCCCTGGTCAAAGGCTTCAAGGACCAGTACTTCCACTCCGATAGCGGCACCCTGTTCTTCTGGTCGCCGGTGACCGGATCAAAAACCGAGAACGCCATCTACCCGCGCACCGAGCTGCGGGAAACCTATTCCAACGGAAACCTGCGCAACTGGACCTACCCCGAGGCCGACAACCTGTTGTACGCCACCCTGGCAGTGAAGCAGGTGCCCTCATCGGGCAAGATCGTCGTCGGCCAGATCCATGCCTACAACAGCACCAAGCCCCTGGTGAAAGTGGAGTACCAGTACAAGACCCGCCAGGGCAGCGGCAATGTCGTGGCCAAGGTGCGCATGCGCCCGGATGACGACGAAGGCCGGGTCATCACCATCGCCAGGAACGTGCCCATGGATCGGGAGTTTTCCTACCTGATCCACCTGAGCCCCGGTGGTGCCCTGGGGATCAGTGCTGCGGGCTATCAATGGGATGGCCAACTGAGCGCCACCTGGCGCGACAAGCCGCTGTATTTCAAGGCTGGCGTTTATGTCCAGGACAACAGCGGCTACACCAGCGAGGGCGGCAAGGTGACCTTCTCCAAGCTGGATATCGACCACAACAAAATCTAACCCCGTCTCTGTGCAGGAATCCCAGGCACAAAAAAGCCCGCATCGCTGCGGGCTTTCCGGATGACGCTAAGGCTTAGTTGACCTTGGCGTTCAGCTCACCCTTGAGGTAGCGCTGGAACATCGCTTCCAGGGAGATCGGCTTGATCTTCGAAGCGTTGCCGGCAGTGCCGAAGGCTTCGTAACGGGCGATGCACACGTCGCGCATGGCGGTCACGGTGGCACCGAAGAACTTGCGTGGGTCGAACTCGCTCGGGTTGGTGGCCATCAGGCGACGCATGGCACCGGTGGACGCCAGGCGCAGGTCGGTATCGATGTTGACCTTGCGCACGCCGTACTTGATGCCTTCGACGATTTCTTCAACCGGCACGCCGTAGGTTTCTTTGATGTCGCCGCCGTACTGGTTGATGATCGCCAGCCACTCCTGCGGAACCGACGAAGAACCGTGCATCACCAAGTGGGTGTTGGGAATGCGCTTGTGGATTTCCTTGATGCGGTCGATGGCCAGCACGTCGCCGGTAGGCGGCTTGGTGAACTTGTAGGCACCGTGGCTGGTGCCGATGGCGATGGCCAGGGCGTCGACCTGGGTCTTCTTGACGAAGTCCGCGGCCTCTTCCGGATCGGTCAGCATCTGGCTGTGGTCCAGCACGCCTTCGGCACCGATGCCATCTTCTTCACCGGCCATGCCGGTTTCCAGGGAACCCAGGCAGCCCAGCTCGCCTTCTACCGACACGCCGCAGGCGTGGGCCATGGCCACGGTCTGTTGGGTGACGCGCACGTTGTATTCGTAGTCGGTCGGCGTCTTGCCGTCTTCGCCCAGGGAGCCGTCCATCATCACCGAGGAGAAGCCCAGTTGGATGGAACGCTGGCAGACGTCAGGGCTGGTGCCGTGGTCCTGGTGCATGCACACCGGGATATGTGGGAACTCTTCGATCGCCGCCAGGATCAGGTGACGCAGGAACGGCGCACCGGCGTACTTGCGCGCACCGGCGGACGCCTGAACGATCACCGGGGAGTCAGTCTTGTCAGCGGCTTCCATGATGGCGCGCATCTGCTCAAGGTTGTTGACGTTGAAGGCTGGGACGCCGTAGCCGAACTCGGCTGCGTGGTCCAGCATCTGGCGCATGCTGATGAGTGCCATTGTGTGTGTCTCTCCCGGTCGAGGGTCGTTAATCGTGCAAGCCTGCCGTAGCGGCGACTGCTATTCAAGTGATTGCAGATCGGGGGTCAGCCCGCCCTGTTGTATCCGTTAAAACCAAATCTCTACAGCCCTTCAGGAACCAGTTCGCCGGTAAAGGGGCCCTTGACCTTGCACCGGCCTGGGCGCCGCCTTGGCTGGCAAGCCAGCTGCTACTGGGCCTTGCAGCCGCGGCCGATCAAGTCATTGGTGGCGACCCAGTAAACCAGGCCCTCTTCACCCTTGACGTGAAACGCCAGCATGTCATCGCTGTACAGCGAACCCGAACCACTGGGCTCAAGCTTAAGGCGCCGAACCTGATCGTCGCCCCCCAGGCGCACGTCGACCGCCTTGCGGCTGTCGTCGGTGTAGCGCCAAAGCACTTGTGCCTGGCTGTCACACACCCAGGTCGTCCAGTTGTCGGGAGCCGGCGACTTGAGCAGGTTCAGGTTGGCGCACCCTGCCAGCAAGCCCAGCATCGCCACGGCGATCAAACCTTTCATCGATGTTCCTCGGCTGACAGCCCACAGGCCCCAGCGCGTTGCGTTAACCAATCCGACCCGTCAAGGGCAGCCCTGTTCCCTGGTCTTTGACGGTGTCTCGTACTTCTCCAGGCCCTCTGGGCCCAGACGCTTGTTAATCACCGGCGCCGTCTCGGCCTGCCAATCGGCCTGATAGCAGCCTTTGTCCGGCTCACCGGCCTCATCGGCCGATTTTACCTGCGCAGTGCCGGAGCACCCCGCCAGCAAAGCCGCGGCGATCAACAGTGGCAATGTCTTGACCATCAGAACACTCCTTTGCCCGGCCAACGGGAATCTCAGGCCTTGGCCCGGGCTTCCAGGACTTCAACCGCCGGCAGTACCTTGCCCTCGACGAACTCGAGGAAAGCGCCGCCACCGGTAGAAATGTAGGAGATCTGCTGGGCCACGCCATACTTGTCGATGGCCGCCAGGGTGTCGCCACCGCCAGCAATGGAGAACGCGGCGCTGTCGGCGATGGCCTGGGCCAGCACTTGGGTGCCGTTGCCGAACTGGTCGAATTCGAACACGCCTACCGGACCGTTCCAGAGGATGGTCTTGGAGGATTTCAGCAGCTCGGCGAACTGCGCGGCAGTCTGTGGACCGATGTCGAGGATCATGTCGTCAGCGGCAACATCAGCGATCAGCTTGACGGTAGCTTCGGCGCTTTCGGCGAACTCCTTGGCCACGACCACGTCCACCGGCAGCGGTACGCTGACCTTGGCGGCGATGGCACGGGCGGTGTCCAAGAGGTCCGGCTCGTACAGCGACTTGCCCACCGGATGCCCGGCAGCGGCCAGGAAGGTGTTGGCGATGCCGCCACCGACGATCAACTGGTCGCAGATCTGGCTCAGGCTGTTGAGCACATCCAGCTTTGTGGACACCTTGGAACCGGCAACGATGGCCGCCATCGGCTTGGCCGGGTTGCCCAGGGCCTTGCCCAGCGCCTCCAGCTCAGCAGCCAGCAGAGGACCTGCAGCGGCTACTTTGGCGAACTTGGCCACGCCATGGGTCGAACCCTCGGCGCGGTGCGCGGTGCCAAAAGCATCCATCACGAACACGTCGCACAGGGCAGCGTATTGCTGGGCCAATTCGTCGGCGTTCTTTTTCTCGCCCTTGTTGAAGCGCACGTTTTCGAACAGCACGATGTCGCCGGCCTTGACCTCGACACCACCCAGGTAGTCGGCCACCAGTGGCACTTCACGGCCCAGGGCGCGGCTCAGGTAATCGGCTACCGGCTTGAGGCTGTTCTCGGCAGAGAACTCGCCTTCGGTCGGGCGGCCCAGGTGCGAGCAGACCATCACCGCCGCGCCTTTTTCCAGGGCCAGCTTGATGGTCGGCAGCGAAGCCAGGATCCGCGCATCGCTGGTGACAACACCGTCCTTGACTGGGACGTTGAGGTCTTCGCGGATCAGTACGCGCTTACCTTGCAGATCGAGGTCGGTCATCTTCAACACGGTCATGGGTCGCAATTCCTGGGTTACTGTTGTTCAGAAACAGAGAGTTTAGAGTCAGAGCGTGGAGTGGCTGTTTGCAGGTAGTGCCCAGCAACATCCAGCATCCGGTTGGCAAAGCCCCATTCGTTGTCGAACCAGGCCAGGATGTTCACCAGCCGAGGGCCGGAAACGCGGGTCTGACTGGCATCGACGATCGCCGAATGGGGATCATGATTGAAATCACAGCTGGCGTGAGGCAACTCGGTATAGGCCAGCAAGCCCTTGAGCGGACCGCTGGTGGCGGCCTCGCGCAGAATCCGGTTGACCTCGGTGGCGTCGGTATCGCTCACGGTCTGCATGGTGATATCCAGGCAGGACACATTGACCGTCGGCACTCGCACAGCTTTGGCCTGAATTCGCCCGGCAAGTTCCGGCAACAAGCGCTCGATACCACGCGCCAGACCAGTGGACACCGGGATCACCGACTGGAACGCCGAACGGGTCCGACGCAGATCCTCGTGGTGATAGGCGTCGATCACCGGCTGGTCGTTCATCGCCGAGTGAATGGTGGTGATCGACACATATTCCAGGCCGATGGCCTGATCCAGCAGGCGCAACAGCGGCACACCACAGTTGGTGGTGCAGGAGGCGTTGGAGACCAGCAGCTCGGCGCCGGTCAGACACTCCTGGTTGACCCCGTAAACGATGGTGGCATCGACATCCGCCTCGCTGGCCATCGGCTGGGAGAACAGCACCCGTGGCGCGCCGGCGTCGAGGAAACGCTGGCCGTCTGCCCGGGTGTGGTAGGCACCGGAGCATTCCAGCACCAGATCGACGTCCAGGGACGCCCAATCGATGCCTTCAGGGGTGGCACTGCGCAGCACTTTCACGCAGTTGCCATTGATATGCAGACAGTCGCCATCGACCTTCACCTCGCCGGGAAACCGGCCGTGGGTCGAGTCGAAGCGTGTCAGGTATTCAACACTGGCCATGTCGGCCAGATCGTTGATGGCGACGATCTCGAATCCAGCCGCAGCCCCCCGCTCGAACAGAGCACGCAAGACGCAACGACCAACCCGGCCGTAGCCGTTGAGTGCAACTTTATAGGGACGCGATTGAGGCATGGGGTTCTCGATCAGGCACAGGCAGACGAACTTGTTATACGCACCCCATCGCAGGAGCTGGCTTGCCAGCGATCAGCGGCGTGTCAGGCAGGCCGCGAATCGCTGGCAAGCCAGCGCCTACAGAGGGATCGCGGTGGCCGGGCCACCGCGTGCTTTTTTAGTCTTCCAGCAGCTCTTCGGCCTGGCCCAGGATGTTGTCCAGGGTGAAACCGAACTCTTCGAACAAGGCCGGCGCAGGCGCCGACTCGCCGTAGGTGGTCATGCCAATCACCCGGCCTTCCAGACCCACGTACTTGTACCAGAAGTCGGCGTGAGCAGCTTCGATGGCGATCCGCGCGCTGACCTGCAACGGCAGAACCGATTGCTTGTAGCCCGCGTCCTGAGCGTCGAACACGCTGGTGCACGGCATGGAAACCACGCGCACCTTGCGGCCCTGCTCAGTCAGCTTGTCGAAAGCCTGGACCGCCAGGCCCACTTCCGAACCGGTGGCAATCAGGATCAGCTCAGGCTCGCCTGCGCAGTCTTTCAACACGTAGCCACCGCGGCTGATGTCGGCGATCTGCCCGGCATCACGGGTTTGGTGCTGCAGGTTCTGGCGGGAGAAGATCAGCGCCGATGGGCCGTCCTTGCGCTCCAGGGCGTACTTCCAGGACACCGCCGATTCCACGGCATCGGCTGGGCGCCAGGTGTCGAGGTTCGGGGTGCTGCGCAGGCTGGTCAGTTGCTCGATCGGCTGGTGAGTCGGGCCGTCTTCGCCCAGACCGATGGAGTCGTGGGTGTAGACGTGGATCACCCGCTGTTTCATCAGCGCCGACATGCGCACTGCGTTGCGGGCGTATTCCATGAACATCAGGAAGGTCGCGCCGTAAGGCACCAGGCCACCATGCAAGGCAACGCCGTTCATGATGGCGGTCATGCCGAACTCGCGCACGCCGTAGTACATGTAGTTGCCGCTGGCATCTTCAGCGCTGACGCCCTTGCAGCCTTTCCACAGGGTCAGGTTGGAGCCGGCCAGGTCAGCCGAGCCGCCGAGGAATTCAGGCAGCAGCGGGCCGAAGGCGTTCAGGGTGTTCTGACTGGCTTTACGGCTGGCGATGGTTTCGCCCTTGGCCGCGACTTCAGCGATATAGGCGTTGGCCTTCTCGGCAAAGTCCGCGGGCAGATCGCCCGCAAGGCGACGTACCAGTTCATTGGCTTCGGCAGGGAACGCAGCGGAGTAGGCGGCGAAACGCTGATCCCACTCGGCTTCCACGGCGCGACCGGCTTCCTTGGCGTCCCACTCGGCGTAGATGTCGGCCGGGATTTCGAACGGGCCATGGTTCCATTTCAGCGCGGCGCGGGTCAGGGCGATTTCCTCGGCACCCAGTGGCGCGCCGTGGCAGTCTTCCTTGCCCTGCTTGTTCGGCGAACCGAAACCGATGGTGGTCTTGCAGCAGATCAGGGTTGGCAGCGGGCTCTTGCGCGCGGTGTCGATGGCGGTCTTGATCTCTTCCGGATCGTGGCCGTCGACATTGCGGATCACCTGCCAGTTGTAGGCTTCGAAACGCTTGGGCGTGTCGTCGGTGAACCAGCCTTCGACTTCACCGTCGATGGAGATGCCGTTGTCATCGTAGAAGGCGATCAGCTTGCCCAGGCCCAGGGTGCCGGCCAGGGAGGCAACTTCGTGGGAAATGCCTTCCATCATGCAGCCATCACCCAGGAATACGTAGGTGTGGTGATCAACGATGTCGTGGCCTGGACGGTTGAACTGCGCCGCCAGGACTTTTTCCGCCAGGGCGAAGCCCACGGCATTGGCCAGGCCCTGACCCAGTGGGCCAGTGGTGGTTTCCACACCCGGGGTATAGCCGAATTCCGGGTGGCCCGGAGTGCGGCTGTGCAGTTGGCGGAAGCTCTTCAGGTCATCGATAGACAGGTCGTAGCCGGTCAGGTGCAGCAGCGAGTAGATCAGCATCGAGCCGTGACCGTTGGACAGCACGAAGCGGTCACGGTCGGCGAAGGATGGATTGCTCGGGTTGTGCTTGAGGTAGTCACGCCAAAGTACTTCGGCGATATCCGCCATACCCATGGGGGCACCTGGATGGCCGCTGTTGGCTTTTTGCACGGCATCCATGCTGAGGGCACGAATGGCGTTGGCACGCTCACGACGGCTGGGCATCGCTGATCTCCTGAGGATTGAATAAAACGAAACGGAAAAAAGGCCTGCATTTTCCCTCAGGCGTCTGGCGGGGGCAATGACAGATAGTCACTCAGGCATGTTTTTCCCAAGGATAAGTACTCAATCCACTGGAGAAACCCGCTCGCCGTTCGTTGACAAGGCAACGAACGGCTCTGGCAAAGGCCCCTGCAACACCAATATCAAAAAGTTTTGATATTGGTGTTGCAGGGCTTTGCAGGCACCTCTAGACTGCGCCCCTATGAACCTGCACGCACCCTCCATTGAGCATGACGATTGCGACGAACTGGCCGCCCTGTGCAAGGCCGGCGGCGATCCTCTGCGGCTCAATGTATTGCGCGCACTGAGCAACGACTCGTTCGGTGTACTGGAACTGGCTCAGATCTTCGCCATCGGCCAGTCCGGCATGAGTCACCATTTGAAGGTCCTGGCCCAGGCCAACCTGGTGGCGACCCGCCGTGAAGGCAATGCGATTTTCTATCGCCGCGCCCTGCCCCATACCGAACTCCTGGGGGGCAAGCTTCACGCAGCACTGCTGGACGAAGTGGACCAGGTGCAGCTGCCGGCGGATGTCCAGGGCCGGATCGGCCTGGTGCACCGGCAACGGGCCGCAGCCAGCCAGGACTTTTTTTCCCGGGTGGCGGAGAAATTCCGCGCCCAGCAGGACCTGATCGCAGGACTGCCGCAGTACCGCGACAGTGTTCTCGCGCTGCTGGACCAGCTGAGTTTCAAGCCAATGGCCACGGCCATTGAAGTGGGTCCCGGTGACGGTGGATTTCTCCCTGAACTGGCCCGACGCTTTGCCCAGGTCACCGCTCTGGACAACAGTCCGGCAATGCTTGAACTGGCGCGCCAGCTGTGTGAGCGCGAAACATTGGCTAACGTCAGCCTGCAATTGGCCGATGCATTGGATGGCGTGCCACTGACGGCCGATTGCGTAGTGCTGAATATGGTCCTGCACCATTTCGCCGCACCGGCCGAAGCCCTCAAGCAGATGGCCCGATTGCTGCAACCAGGCGGCAGCCTGTTGGTAACAGACTTGTGCAGCCACAACCAGAGTTGGGCCAAAGAGGCTTGCGGCGATCTCTGGCTAGGGTTCGAACAAGATGATTTGGCCCGCTGGGCCAGCGCTGCGGGACTGACTCCCGGGGAAAGTCTCTATGTAGGCTTACGTAATGGTTTCCAGATCCAGGTCCGCCACTTTCAGCGACCGGCTGGCGACACTCACCATCGGTAAATTTAGGAAACTCTCGAGATGAGCGAATACTCCCTTTTCACCTCCGAGTCCGTGTCTGAAGGGCATCCGGATAAAATCGCCGACCAGATTTCCGATGCGGTGCTGGACGCCATCATTGCCCAGGACAAGCATGCCCGCGTCGCGGTGGAAACCCTGGTCAAGACTGGCGTGGCCATCGTCGCTGGCGAAGTCACTACCACTGCCTGGGTCGACCTGGAACAGATCGTCCGTGACGTGATCTGCGACATCGGCTACACCAGCTCGGACGTCGGCTTCGACGGCGCCACCTGCGGCGTGATGAACATCATTGGCAAGCAATCCCCCGACATCAACCAGGGCGTTGACCGCGCCAAGCCTGAAGATCAGGGCGCCGGCGACCAGGGCCTGATGTTCGGCTACGCCAGCAACGAAACCGCAGCGCTGATGCCGGCGCCGATTGCCTTCTCCCACCAACTGGTCCATCGCCAGGCTGAAGCTCGCAAATCGGGTCTGCTGCCATGGCTGCGCCCGGACGCCAAGTCCCAGGTCACCTGCCGCTATGAAAACGGCATCGTGGTCGGCATCGACGCCGTGGTGCTGTCGACCCAGCACAACCCGGAAGTGTCCTACAACGACCTGCGTGAAGGCGTGATGGAACTGATCGTCAAGCACGTGCTGCCAGCCGAGCTGCTGCACAAGGACACCCAGTTCCACATCAACCCGACCGGCCAGTTCATCATCGGTGGCCCGGTGGGCGACTGCGGCCTGACCGGCCGCAAGATCATCGTCGACAGCTACGGCGGCATGGCCCGTCACGGCGGTGGCGCGTTCTCCGGCAAGGACCCATCCAAGGTTGACCGTTCCGCCGCTTATGCTGGTCGCTACGTGGCCAAGAACATCGTTGCCGCCGGCCTGGCCGAGCGTTGCGAGATCCAGGTGTCCTACGCCATCGGCGTGGCGCAACCGACTTCGATCTCGCTGAACACCTTCGGCACCGGCAAGATCAGCGACGACAAGATCGTCAAGCTGGTACGCGAGCACTTCGACCTGCGTCCTTACGCGATCACCACCATGCTTGACCTGCTGCACCCGATGTACCAGGAAACCGCGGCCTACGGTCACTTCGGCCGTGCCCCACAAACCAAGACCGTGGGTGAGGACACCTTCACCACCTTCACTTGGGAAAAAACCGACCGCGCCGACGCCTTGCGCGCTGCTGCCGGCCTGTAAGCTTCACCTGGCAACATCCAAAGCCCCGTCCGGCTCGCCTGGCGGGGCTTTTTTGTGGCTGAAGGTTTCCTTGCAAAGCCAGCCGACAACCGTCGATACAGGGCCCTGCGCCATTGACGACAAGTTTTGGCGCCCGATGAAACACCCGGCAAACACCTTCGTCCAAGCCCACAGCCAATCCCCTCTAGCCTTTAGCGCATGCCCATCAGAGCAAGGATGCTCCCCATGCCGCCAAGACTCTTCCTGCTGCTTCTGGCCCTCGCCGCTCCAACCGCTCAGGCCCAATGTCCCGACTGGCCAACGTCCCAGGCCAACCTGGAAATCACCGCCCTGCAACAACAGCTCAAGAACTGGGATACCCCCTACCACCGGCACGGCCAATCGCCTGTAGCCGACGAGCTGTACGACCAGTCCCGTCAGCGCCTGGCCAACCTGCGGCACTGCTTTCCACAGATTCCCGTGACTGCGGACCGGCCGTTGCTCGACGCCCGGGGCAGCATCCCCCACCCTATTGCTCACACCGGAGTGGAAAAACTCCCCGATGACAATGCCGTCCAGCTCTGGCTAAAAGGTCGCGAAGGTGTTTGGGCCCAACCCAAGATCGACGGCGTGGCCGTGACCCTGATCTACCGCCAGGGTCGCTTCCACCAGGCGTTAAGTCGGGGTGACGGCCTGCTGGGCCATGACTGGAGCGCCAGCGCCCATCAGATCCCGGCCATCCCCAAACAATTGCCACAGCCCGTGGACCTGCTGCTGCAAGGGGAGCTGTATCAACGACTGGAGCAACACATCCAGTCCCGCGCGGGCAGCCTCAATGCCCGCAGCCGGGTCGCCGGATGGCTGGCACGCAAACACCTGTCGATGGCAGAAGCACAGCAGATCGGCCTGTTTGTCTGGGACTGGCCCCAAGGCCCCGCCACCTTGAGTGAACGCCTGGAGCAACTGGCGCAACTGGGTTTTCCCGAGGGCCGTGAATACAGCCGGCCCATCACCGGGTTCAGCGAAGCTCGACAATGGCGAGAACACTGGTACCGCTCACCCCTGCCCTTCGCCAGCGACGGCATCATCCTGCGGCAGAGCCAGCGCCCGGCCGCCGAGCGCTGGCAGGCCAAAGCGCCGCACTGGATCGCCGCGTGGAAGTATCCCTACGCCCAGGCCCTGGCCCATGTGCGTCAGGTTCGATTCCGCATCGGCCGCACCGGACGCATCACCCCTTTGCTGGATATCGAGCCTGTCACCCTCGACGACCGACAGATCCGTCGCGTCAGCGTCGGCTCGCTACAACGCTGGCGGGCACTGGACATAGCGCCCGGCGATCAGGTGGCCATCAGCCTTGCCGGACTGACCATTCCGCGCCTGGAGAGCGTGGTACTCAGGAGCCCGCAACGCCAGGCCATCCAGGCTCCGGCCCAGGAGGACTTTCATGGCTTGAGCTGCTGGCAGCCATCTCCCGGTTGCGAGAGTCAGTTTCTCGCGCGACTGACCTGGCTCAGCAGCAAACAGGGCCTGGACCTGCAGAATATCGGCGAGCGAACCTGGAGCAGGCTGATTGAAACAGGGCGTATCAAAGGCCTGTTGGATTGGCTGACCCTGGATCAGGCGGAGCTTGCTAACATTGCCGGCTTCGGCAAGCGCAGCAGCTCTCGTTTACTCGAGAGCCTGCACCGGGCAAGACAGCAACCCTTCCCTCGCTGGCTGAAATCCCTGGGGCTGCCACCCAGTGGCTCAGCTGACCTGAGCGGGCCATGGCAAACCCTGGCGCTGAAAAGCAGCCAGGACTGGCAGGACGAGGCAGGAATAGGAGCGGAACGTGCTGCGCAACTGACGGCATTCTTTCGTGATCCACAGGTACTGGCCCTGCGTGCCACCTTGAGTGAAGCGGGTATCGAAGGTTTTTAACCCATCATCCTGGGGCGCAGGTTGAACCACCCAGGCGGGATTGGGCTCCAACACCCCACTCCCGATGCCAGCGTCAATATTTTAATTGGTTATTTTTTGATCTTTTTTTCCACCTGGAGCCTTCCATGAAACTGTTTCCATCCCTCGCTGCCTTGACCCTGTGCAGCCTGATGAGCGCGCCCCTGCTGGCCGCCGAACAAGCTCCGCAACTGACCGGTTGTGCCGCCAAGCGCCAAGCGATCATGACCCAGATTGAACAAGCCAAGGCTCATGGCAACAGCAATCAGCAAGCCGGCCTGGAGCGCGCCCTGAGTGAAGTCAACGCCCACTGCACCGATGCCTCGCTGAAGAAGGATCGGGAAAACAAGGTGCTGGAAGCCAAGCACGAAGTCAGCCGGCGCCAGGCCGATCTGGAAAAAGCCATGAAGAAAGGCGACTCGGAGAAGATCAACAAGCGCAAGGACAAACTCGCCGAATCCCGCAAGGAACTGCAGCAAGCCCTGGACGAGCTGGACAAGTAAGCGGCGCTTGTCGTGACGAGGGAGACTGCTCCCTCGCCAGCGCAAAACACCTTGTCAGAACCGCCACTCAGTGATTGCGGAATTCTTTGTGACAAGCACTGCAGACATCCTCGACCTTCTGCACTGCCGGCCCCAGGTTACTGGCCTTGTAAGGCTGGACCTGGCTGATGGTCACCAGTTCGCCGGTGGCCGCCTCCAGGTTGCGTGCCAGCTCCTGGAATCGCGCCTGCTTGCGCCAGACGTCATCGGTGGCGCTGGTGTGATCTTCTTCCTTGACCTCGGGGAAGTGCTTCCAGGGTTCATGGGACAGGCTGTCGAGCTTGACCGCACCTTCGGCAAAACGTGCACCGTCGAAAGGAATCCGCCCACGCAGCATGCCCCCCAGGTCCTCGCCGGTCTTGAGCATCTGTTTGAAGATCGCCTTGCGCTGACCCAGGGGAGAGTTGGGGTCGACACCGCCACAGGCGGAAAGCGTCAGGCAGGCCAGCAATACAACAGAAAGTCTTTTTAGCGTCATGGTGGCTTCAGGTCAGGTCACGGAAACGGCGGCCAGTATCCTCGCCTCCCCGGCAAACACCAATAGCCCTATTAACAATAGGGGTTGCCCACTGCCACCCAGTCTGTGGATGACCCTTCAAGGAAATACAGCATGAACCCGAGCTTCCTCCGCTGGCGTCGCCACCCGCTCTGGACCCTGCCAGCCCTGGCGCTGCTTGCCGGCTGCAACGGCGGCGATAACGGCAAGCCTGCGCCAACCCACGCCTTGGCCACCTACAACAGTGCACCCTGGGAGTCGTTGCCCAGCGTAGCCGACAACGACCTGCTGGCCGGCTTCGGCTCCTGGCGCAGTGCCTGCAACCGCCTGAAAGCCGACCCGGTGTGGGGCACCACCTGCGCTGCAGCAGCCAACGTGCCACAGACTCCGGCCGCCATCCGCGACTTTCTCAAGGAACACCTGGAAGTCTATGGGCTGCGCTCGGGCAGCGGCAGCAGCACCGGCTTGATCACCGGCTATTACGAACCGGTGTATCCCGGCAGCCTGACCCAGACCCGAACGGCCAATGTACCGGTGTACGGCGTGCCGGACGACATGATCATCGTCGCTCTGGACAGCCTCTATCCGGAACTCAAGGGCAAGCGCCTGAGGGGCCGTCTCGAAGGTCGGGTGCTCAAGCCCTATGACGATGCCGCGACCATCGAAGCCAAGGGGGTGAAGGCTCCGGTGCTGGCCTGGCTGACCGATCCGATGGACCTGCAATTCCTGCAGATCCAGGGGTCGGGAAGGATCCAGCTGGATGACGGTCGCCAACTGCGGATCGGCTATGCCGACCAGAACGGCCACCCGTACCGGCCCATCGGCCGCTGGTTGGTGGAGCAGGGAGAACTGAAAAAAGAGGACGTGACCATGGGCACCATCGCCGCCTGGGCCAAGGCCCATCCGACGCGGATTCCCGAACTGCTGGGCAGCAACCCGAGCTACGTGTTCTTCAATCGCAACCCGGACAGCAACGAAGGCCCCCGTGGCTCATTGAACGTGCCGCTGACTTCCGGCTACAGCGTCGCAGTGGATCGCAAGGTCATTCCCCTGGGCAGCCTGTTGTGGCTGTCTACCACCCGTCCCGACGGCAGCAGCCTGGTACGTCCCGTAGCCGCTCAGGACACGGGCGGCGCGATTACCGGAGAAGTCCGTGCCGATTTGTTCTGGGGCACAGGCGAGGCGGCCGGGCAACTGGCCGGCGACATGAAGCAGCAGGGGCAGATCTGGATGCTCTGGCCCAAGGGCGCGGCGCTGCCCAAAGTACCGGAAGTGCCCGATACCCCTTGACCCCAGTAGCAGCCGGCTTGCCGGCGGAGGCGACCATGAAGACGCTTTCGCCGGCAAGAGGGTGTTTCAGACTGAAACGAAGAAGAAACTGGCGATCAGGCCCATGCCCACGAACCACACCAGGGACCGCAGGATCGCCCAGTCCGCCAGGTAGCAGATCATGTACAGCAAGCGGCTGGTGACAAACAACACCGCCAGGACGTTGATGGTCACCAGTTCGGCGTTACCCGCCACATGGGCAATGATCACCGCCGCAGCAAATGCCGGAGTCACCTCGAAGCCATTGAGCTGCGCGTTGTGGGCACGCTTGGGCAGCCCCTCCAGGGTACTCAGGAACGCCCGTGGGTCATGGTTGTAGCGAAGCCCGTATTTACCTGCGCCCTTGGCGATGGCGGTACACAGGTAGGGCAGAACAATTGCGATCAACACACACCAGAAAGCGACAGTCATGGAGCAAATCCTTTTTTAGAGTTTTAGGGAGTGTTCAGAACTTCATCACCAACATGCCAATCAGCACCAATCCACAGGCTAAGAGCCGTGGCCGGCCGAAAGGTTCTTTCAGGTAGCGCATACCGAACAGCACCACCAGAATCACACTGATTTCACGCAGCGCCGCCGCTTCTGCAATCGAGCCCAACTGCATGGCCCAAAGCACCAGAGCGTAGCTCAACAGTACACAGAAGCCGACGCTCAGCCCCAGGCGCCACTGCTCACGCCAGAACTGCGCAAACGCAGGCCGTTTCCACACCACGGCCACCAGGGGAAAAGGCCAGGCGCTGAGCAGCGTGACCCAGGTCAGGTAGTCCAGCGGATGCGACCAGCGGCGCAGGGCCTGGCCGTCGATAAAGGTATAGCAACCGATGCACAGGCCGATCAGCGCCACCACCGGCAGCATGCTCCAGGGCAGGCGCGCGCCGCCCCCGCCTTGCCAGAGCAGACACAGCATGCCGAAGGGAATCAGCAGGATGCCGAGGATTTGCTGGGTGCTCAGGACCTCACCGGCAAAAATCAGGGTCAGGGCCAGCACCACCAGGGGCGACAAGCCGCGCATCAACGGATAGACCAGCCCCAGGTCCCCCACCCGATACGCCTGGATCAGCAGATAGCGGTACAAGAGCTCGAAGGCCGCCGAGGCGATGATCCAGGGCCAGATCTGCGGCGGCGGCCACTGCAGGAAAAACAGCATGATCGCCACGAACAGCAACGCCACGCTGTCCATGCAGGCCACCACCAACAATCGTTCACCGCTGAACTTGATCAGGGTGTTCCATGCCGCATGCAGCAGCGCCGCCACCAGAACCAGACTTGTCGCCAGCACCTCACACTCCCTGTTTGCCTGAAGGTCATCGGATCTCGTGCGGCACGGTCATGCTTGGGCAGAGTGCCCGACCACAGAGCGGGAATCCTCGCATGCCGGCTGCCCGGCTTGCACTGGTTGCCCGCTTTTTTGGCAGTGGCGACAGCGAATTCGGCAGCATGGGCGTGCTCGGGGCATTTTTACCGCCAGGCCTGCAACGTCGCCCCCTCGCTGCGGTCAATGGGTGCGGCTCAACAGCATTGCCGTGGCAAGGGAGCGGACTCCCGCGCCATAACGAACTGTGTCCCGTCCCGTCGCCGGCACATCAAACCTTTGGCCTGAAAGAGTTCAGGCTGTTTTTCCTGCGATCATCCAAAGGAGTCCGGATGCTTGAACTTGTCGCTGCTTTTATCTGCCTGACCACCCTGCTCACCTACGTCAACTTCCGTTTTATCGGCCTGCCGCCGACCATCGGCGTGATGGTCACCGCCCTGCTCTTTTCCTTGTTGCTGCAAGGACTGAGCTACCTCGGTTTCCCCGGCCTGGAAGAGCATGTCGAGGAACTGATCGGCAAGATCGACTTCGGCGACCTGCTGATGAACTGGATGCTGTCGTTCCTGCTGTTCGCAGGCGCCCTGCACGTCAACCTCAACGATCTGCGCAGTTATCGCTGGCCCATCGGCCTGTTGGCCACCGTCGGCGTGCTGATCGCCACCTTCGTCATCGGCAGCCTGGCCTACTGGATCTTCGGCCTGTTCGGCTGGCACGTGAGCTTCCTCTACTGCCTGCTGTTCGGCGCACTGATCTCCCCCACCGACCCCATCGCGGTGCTGGGCGTACTGCGGACCGCCAACGCCTCCAAGCCGCTGAAGACCACTATCGTCGGCGAGTCGCTGTTCAACGACGGCACAGCGGTCGTGGTGTTCACCGTGCTGCTGGGCATCGCCCAACTGGGTGAAACCCCAACGGTGAGCGCCACTGCCTGGCTGTTCGTGCATGAAGCCATCGGCGGCGTGGTGTTCGGCGGGCTGATCGGCTACCTGGTGTACCTGATGATCAAGAGCATCGAGCAGCACCAGATCGAAGTGATGCTGACCCTGGCTCTAGTGATCGGCGGTTCGGCCATGGCCAGCGAGATCCACGTATCGGCACCGATCGCCATGGTGGTAGCCGGCCTGATCATCGGCAATCTGGGGCGCAACCTGGCGATGAACGACATGACCCGGCGTTACCTGGATGGTTTCTGGGAACTGCTGGACGACATGCTCAACGCCCTGCTGTTCGCCCTGATCGGCCTGGAACTGTTGCTGCTGCCGTTCAACTGGCTGCACTTGGCGGCCGCGAGCCTGCTGGCAGTGGCCATCATACTGTCGCGCCTGTTGACCGTGGCCCCGGCAATCCTCCTGCTGCGTCGCTGGCGCAGCGTGCCCCGGGGCACCATTCGCGTGCTGACCTGGGGTGGCCTGCGCGGTGGCGTCTCAGTGGCGCTGGCGCTGGCCCTGCCCCTGGGGCCGGAACGCGACCTGGTGCTGAGCATCACCTACATCGTGGTGCTGTCCTCGATCCTGCTGCAGGGTCTGAGCATCGGCAAGCTGGTGCGCCACGTCACCCAGGAAACCCCGGCAACCAAGACCGAGGCCCACTGATCACTTCTTGATCTGTCGCGGATCGGGTGCCCCTGCCCGATCCGCGTTTTTGTTCGGCGTGCCGCTCTCGCTGCGCACCTGGGCATGGCTGATCAGAGCGAAGATGAAACTGCCGCCGATGATGTTCCCCGCCAGGGTCGGCCCGGCGAACACCTGCCAGAAATCCCGCCACCCCAACTCGCCGGCAAACACCAGGTAAGAGACTTCGGCCGAGCCCACCACGATGTGGGTGAAGTCCCCCAGCGCCATCAGGTAGGTGATGAGGATGATGATCCACATCTTGGCGCTCTCCATGGACGGAATCATCCACACCATGGTGGCGATCATCCAGCCGGAGATGATGCCCTTGGCAAACATCTGCGAGCTGTCGTTCTCCATCACCTTGCGACCGATTTCCAGAAAGGCCTGGTCGGTTCGGCTGTCGAAGATCGGCAGGTGCAGCATCACGTAGGCCACCAGCAAGGTGCCGCACAGGTTACCCACCAGCACCACGCCCCATAAGCGCAACAACCGCCCGAAGTTCTGCAGGCTCGGCTTGCTCATCACCGGCAATACCGCGGTCAGAGTATTTTCCGTAAACAGTTTCTGGCGCGCGAGAATCACCGCCAGAAAGCCCGCACAGTAGCCGAAGCTGGCGATCACTTTGAAGGCTTCGCCATCCGGCAGGCGGGAGTTGAGCAGGCCCATGCCCATCAGGGACAGGCCCATGGTCAGGCCGGCAGCCAAGGCCGACCACCACAGGGCAGCGACGCTGCGCTCCAGCTCCTGATCGCCCTGGGTGCGGATGATTTCATGCAGGACCGCCGCGCGGGGCGGCTGGTTACGGTCGACGTCCTGCTGCTCCGCGGCCGAAAGACCGGGGGTTTTACCGTCGTGTCGAGTGTCCATGGGAGTCCTGAACCAGGTGGGTCGTATGAGTTACGACACGCGAGGTTCAGGGCTGTTCCGTTCGGATTGGAGGCCTCAGGCTGGCGAATGGGGTCAAGGCACTCGCTGGCGCGTGGGTTCAGGCTTCGTCCTTGAACTGGTCCTTGACGTATTTGATTTCGGTGCGCCCGTGAGGCGCCGGCAGGCCGTCTTCACCCAGGTTGACGAAGACCATCTTCTCTACGGTGAGAATGGATTTGCGGGTGATCTTGTTGCGTACTTCGCAGGTCAGGGTAATGGAAGTGCGACCGAACTCGGTGGCGGTGATGCCCAGCTCAATGATGTCGCCCTGGCGTGAGGCACTGACGAAGTTGATTTCCGAGATGTACTTGGTGACCACTCGCTGGTTGCCCAGCTGGACAATGGCGTAGATCGCCGCTTCTTCGTCGATCCAGCGCAACAGGCTGCCGCCGAACAGCGTGCCGTTGGGGTTGAGGTCTTCGGGCTTTACCCACTTGCGGGTGTGGAAATTCATATTCACTCCTGACCGTCCTGCCAATTGATGCCCGGCATAATGGCAGACCGGACGGTCATGCTCTACGCAACATCGACTATGGTCGCGATTAACGATCTTCATCCAGGCGACAGAAACACTTTTGGAAGTCTGGCTCTGGCGGCTATAATCGCCACCGTTTCAAAACGGTCATCTGCACTTGATACCGTTTTCCCGCCACCTGTCCGAGGGGCGCTGCAGCAGGCATGACCTGTCAGGCTCGGATGGGGCGTTGTCGGTACAGGCTTCCCTGTACGGACACTAAACGCACAACGGCGCCCATTCGCACACTACGAATGGAGGCTCTTCATGAGCGCTGTAAACACGCCTGCAGATTTTACCGACTACAAAGTCGCCGACATTTCCCTGGCCGCCTGGGGCCGTCGCGAAACCATCATCGCCGAGTCGGAAATGCCCGCTCTGATGGGTCTGCGCCGCAAGTACCTGGCTGAACAGCCACTCAAGGGCGCGAAAATCCTCGGCTGCATCCACATGACCATTCAGACCGCCGTGCTGATCGAAACCCTGGTTGCCCTGGGTGCCGAAGTACGCTGGTCGTCCTGCAACATCTTCTCGACTCAAGACCAGGCTGCTGCCTCCATCGCCGCCGCCGGCATTCCTGTGTTCGCCTGGAAAGGCGAAACCGAACAAGAGTACGAGTGGTGCCTGGAGCAGACCATCCTCAAGGATGGCCAGCCTTGGGACGCCAACATGATCCTCGACGACGGCGGCGACCTGACCCAGCTGCTGCACGACAAATACCCACAGGTACTGGATCGCGTTCACGGCGTGACCGAAGAAACCACCACCGGCGTACACCGCCTGCTGGACATGCTGGCCAAGGGCGAGCTGAAGATTCCTGCGATCAACGTCAACGACTCGGTGACCAAGAGCAAGAACGACAACAAGTACGGCTGCCGTCACAGCCTGAACGACGCCATCAAGCGCGGCACCGACCACCTGCTGTCCGGCAAGCAAGCGCTGGTCATCGGCTACGGTGACGTGGGCAAGGGCTCGGCCCAGTCCCTGCGTCAGGAAGGCATGATCGTCAAGGTGTCCGAAGTCGACCCGATCTGCGCCATGCAAGCCTGCATGGACGGTTTCGAACTGGTTTCGCCGTTCATCGACGGTATCAACAACGGCACCGAAGCCTGCATCGACAAGGCCCTGCTGGGCAAGATCGACCTGATCGTGACCACCACCGGCAACGTCAATGTTTGCGACGCCAACATGCTCAAGGCCCTGAAAAAGCGCGCCGTGGTCTGCAACATCGGTCACTTCGACAACGAAATAGACACCGCTTTCATGCGCAAGCACTGGGCATGGGAAGAAGTGAAGCCACAGGTACACAAGATCCACCGTACCGGCCATGGCGATTTCGACCCACAGAACGACGACTACCTGATCCTGCTGGCCGAAGGCCGCCTGGTGAACCTGGGCAACGCCACTGGTCACCCAAGCCGCATCATGGACGGTTCGTTCGCCAACCAGGTTCTGGCGCAGATCTTCCTGTTCGGCCAGAAGTACGCCGACCTGTCGCCGGCCCAGAAAGCCGAGCGCCTGACCGTTGAAGTCCTGCCGAAGAAGCTCGACGAAGAAGTGGCCCTGGAAATGGTTCGCGGCTTCGGCGGCGTGGTCACTCAACTGACCAAGCAACAGGCTGACTACATCGGCGTGACCGTCGAAGGTCCGTTCAAGCCAGACGCTTATCGCTACTAAGAGCAGCTGCAAGCGTTGAGCTTCAAGCGGCAAGCCAGGGCCACAAGCCGGGCTTGCCGCACAGAGCCTCAAGCTTTGCCCCTATTTGCTTAAACAGTGTCAGGCAACAGGCTCCAGAATCAGGAGATGAGCGCACCCACGCTTCTCTTGGCGCTTTCAGCTTGCGGCTTGTAGCTGGAGGTTGCTTCCATGTCCCAAGATCGTCGCTACAGCTTCGAGTTCTTTCCGACCAAGACCGATGCTGGGCATGAAAAACTGCTTGCCACTGCCCGTCAGCTGGCCAGCTACAACCCCGACTTCTTCTCCTGCACCTACGGTGCCGGCGGCTCGACCCGTGATCGTACGGTCAACACCGTGCTGCAACTGGAGAGCGAAGTAAAAGTCCCTGCCGCACCGCACCTGTCTTGCGTCGGCGACAGCAAGGACGACCTGCGCGGTCTGCTGCAGCAGTATCAGGCAGCTGGCATCAAGCGCATCGTTGCCCTGCGCGGCGACCTGCCTTCGGGCATGGGCATGGCCAGCGGCGAGTTGCGCCACGCCAACGATCTGGTGAGCTTCATTCGTGAAGAAACCGGCAGCCACTTCCATATAGAAGTCGCCGCCTATCCGGAGATGCACCCGCAAGCGCGCAACTTCGAAGACGATCTCACCCATTTCGTACGCAAGGCCAATGCCGGTGCCGACAGTGCGATCACCCAGTACTTCTTCAATGCCGACAGCTACTTCTACTTCGTCGAGCGCGTGCAGAAGATGGGCGTAAACATCCCGATCGTGCCGGGCATCATGCCGATCACCAACTACAGCAAGCTGGCGCGTTTTTCCGACGCCTGCGGCGCGGAGATCCCTCGCTGGATCCGCAAGCAACTGGAAGCCTACGGTGACGACAGCACCAGCATCCAGGCTTTCGGTGAGCAGGTCATTAGCGAGATGTGCGAGCGCCTGCTGCAGGGCGGCGCACCAGGACTGCACTTCTACACCCTGAACCAGGCCGACCCGAGCCTGGCCATCTGGAACAACCTGAAGCTGCCGCGCTGATCGGCAACCCTTCACCAGGCCCCGGCGCAAACCGGGGCCTTTTTATTTGCCCAAGCCTTGAGCCAGAGCGGCTGGAACTCCCCCTAGCAATTGCATGATCTCTCGTCGTAATCTCCAGCAATGTCCGTCATTGCCCAGTTGCTGATAGCCCTCCTCTGCACTTGCCTGAGCGTCGCCGCCCATGGCGAGAAGCTGCGCATTGTCACCGAACCCTGGGCGCCTTATGTCTATGAGGAAAACGGCAAGGCCCTGGGGCTGGACTACGAAACCACGGCCATTGTCTTTCAGCGCCTGGGGATAGAAGTCGAGTGGCAGTTCCTGCCATGGAAACGCTGCCTGGCCATGCTGGAAACCGGCCAGGCCGACGGAGCCCTGGATATCTTCCATAGCGACCAGCGCGACCATACCTTGCTCTATCCCAGCGAGCCTCTCTCGGATGTGGAGTTCGTGATGTTCTACGCCAAGCAGCGCCCACATCCGTTCAAGCACCTGGATGAACTCAAGGGCCTGACCATCGGCACCTCTCCCGGCTACCTGTACAGCGATGACTTCAGCAATTCGACGCTGTTCAACCGCGAGCCGGCACCGACCCATGAAGCCAACTTCGGCAAGCTGCTACTGGGACGCATCGACCTGTTGATCACCGACAAGCGAGTGGGCCAGCATCTGCTGGACAGCCTGGGCATTCGCGATCAGGTCAGCCAGAACCCTACGGTCATCAGCCGCCAGAGCCAGTACCTGGCGCTGCGCCGCAACGCCGGGATGGACCTTTTGGTGCAACGCTTCGGCGCCGAACTCAAGCGCTTCAAGCGCGAGCCGGCCTACGCCGAGTTGAGCGCCAAGTACGGAGCGGAACCTGTTCTGCCCCCTGTCAGGTCATCCTCTACCCGGGGGTCAGAAAAAACCGTTGAGCAGCAGGAAAGCAGCGCATACTGATTGCTCTGTTATACTCCCGCCTCCCGCCAGGCTCACGCCCGGACGCTGGAACCTGTTCAAGGCCTCTCCACCCCGCTACGGCGCAGCCAACCGGCCCGCGCGAGCCTGTGTTGGATGAGTCTTCAGGCCAGCAGGACCGGACGGGATTGCGTCCTCTTAAACGCCATTCACGCCCGGCAAGATTATCCCTTTGGGCCAAGCCCTCACTAAAACAGGATTACTCATGTCCTTTGCTTCCCTCGGTCTCTCCGAGGCTTTAGTCGGTGCCATCGAAGCCGCCGGCTACACCCAGCCTACTCCGGTGCAACAGCGGGCCATTCCCGCCGTGTTGCAAGGTCGCGATCTGATGGTCGCGGCACAGACAGGTACTGGTAAAACCGGCGGTTTCGCCCTCCCGATCCTGGAGCGGTTGTTTCCCAACGGTCACCCGGACAAATCCCAGCGTCACGGCCCGCGCCAACCGCGCGTACTGGTCCTGACCCCGACTCGCGAACTGGCCGCGCAAGTGCATGACAGCTTCAAGCTGTATGCCCGCGATCTGAAGTTCGTCAGCGCCTGCATCTTCGGCGGCGTCGGCATGAACCCGCAGGTCCAGGCCATGGCCCGTGGCGTCGATGTGCTGGTGGCGTGCCCCGGCCGTCTGCTGGACCTGGCCGGCCAAGGCAGCGTCGACCTGTCCCACGTGGAAATCCTCGTGCTCGACGAAGCCGACCGCATGCTCGACATGGGCTTCGTCCATGACGTGAAGAAAGTCCTCGCGCGCCTGCCGGCCAAGCGCCAGAACCTGCTGTTCTCCGCGACCTTCTCCAAGGACATCACGGACCTGGCCGGCAAGCTGCTGCACAACCCCGAGCGCATCGAAGTCACCCCGCCCAACACCACGGTTGAGCGTATCGAGCAGCGGGTGTTCCGCCTGCCCGCCAGCCACAAACGCTCGCTGCTGGCGCACCTGATCACCGCCGGCGCCTGGGAACAGGTGCTGGTGTTCACGCGTACCAAGCACGGCGCCAACCGCCTGGCCGAGTACCTGGACAAGCACGGCCTGAGCGCTGTGGCGATCCACGGTAACAAGAGCCAGAACGCCCGCACCAAGGCCCTGGCCGATTTCAAGGCCGGCGACGTACGCATTCTGGTGGCCACCGATATCGCTGCCCGCGGCCTGGATATCGACCAACTGCCCCACGTGGTCAACTTCGAGCTGCCTAACGTCGACGAAGACTACGTGCACCGTATCGGTCGTACCGGCCGTGCCGGTCGCTCGGGCGAGGCCATCTCCCTGGTGGCTCCGGACGAAGAGAAACTGCTGAAAAGCATCGAGCGCATGACCAAGCAGAAGATCGCCGATGGCGACCTGATGGGCTTCGATGCCAGCGCCGTGGAAGCCGAGAAGCCGGAAGTGCGCGAGCGTCCGGACGTACGCAACCCGCGCAATCCTCGTGGCCCACGTGGCGACGGCCCGAACGGCGGCGGTGGCGGCGGTGGTCGCAAGGACAAGGGCAAGGACAAGGGCGGCAAAGACAAGCCGGCCCGTGGCGAGCGCCCGGCCCGCGAGCAGAAACCGCGTGAAGGCACTCCGGCCCGCGAACAGCGCCAGCCGACGCCACGTGCCGACCGGGCACCGGATGAGTTCCTCGACGACGACGTGGACAACTTCGGTAACCGCGCTGACTACGTCAGCCCCTACCAGAACAAGAACAACCAGGGCCGTGGTCGCCGTCCAGGGGCTCCGGCCCAGGGCGCCGGTGCCGGCAATCCGCCACGCGGTGGCGCTGGTGGTGGCCAGGGTCGCTCCGGCAACCCACGCAACAGCAACGGCAGCACCACCGGCACCGCACCGGCCAAGCGCAGCGGCGGTCCACGCAACGGCGCCCCTCGTGACAGCCAGGGTCGTCGCGACGAGTCGCGCAATCGTCGCCCGAACCGTGACGAACAGCCACGCCAGGAGCCGGCAGTGCAGAATCCTCGGGGCAACCAGCCGAAGATCATGCACAAGGAGTCCAAGGCCGATCGCTTCCCGACGCCTGAGCAACTGGACCAGTTGCCGAGCCGCCCACGGGGCGAGAAGCCGGCACTGCTGACCCGCAATCGCTGAGTCCGCAGGCTGCAATGAAAAACGCCCCTGGTCGCAAGACCCGGGGCGTTTTTTGTGGCGGCTGGTCGAGGGCGCTTTCTGCAGCCGCTGCCGCAGGCTGCGAACGACGGGGAGCCCGGCGCAAGGGCCTGCCAGGCTCACCGGGTTACACGACGGGCAATAAAAAACGCCCCCGATTTGTGGTCGGGGGCGCTTTTTTGCCCTGGCGCAGGTTGCGATCAGTCCAATAAGGACTGTGCGAATTGAATCGCGACGGCCCTGCGGGCCTTGTCGCAGCCTGCGGCAGCGGCTACAGACGAAGCATTACTTCGCTTTCACACCTTCGAAGGTGATGTACAGGTCGACGTTGTTGGACGCCGGGCCCAGGTCCATCATCTTGCCGAAATCCTGGCGATTGATGCTGGTGGTGCCTTCGAAACCGGCACGGTAGCCGCCCCATGGGTCCTTGCCTTCACCCAGGAAGGTGGCCTTGACCACAACCGGCTTGGTCACACCGTGCAGGGTCAGGTCGCCGGCCACATCAGCGGTCAGCTTGCCGTCGGCATTCTTGCCGGTAGGCTTGACGCTGGTGGAGACGAACTTGGCATCGGCAAACTTGCCAGCGTCGAGGAAGTCCTTGCTGGTGATGTGCTTGTCACGTTCGGCGTGGTTGGTGAACACGCTGGCGGTGCGCACATTGACTTCAATCTTGGCGTCTTCAGGCTTGGCCGCGTCGAAGCTGAACTTGCCGTCCAGGTCCTTGAAGGTACCGGTGATGAAGCTGTAGCCCAGGTGGCTGATCTTGAAGTCGACGAAGGCGTGCTGGCCTTCCTTGTCGATCACGTAGTCCGCTGCCATCACTTGACCGGCCGCCAATACAGCCGATCCGATTGCCAGAGCGGCGAGAGTCTTTTTCAACATGCTTTCTATTCCTTTTGAGTCGAGGTTGAACATCAGGCTTTGCGACCCAGCATACGGGTGAGGGTCGCATCACGATCGATAAAGTGGTGCTTCAAGGCCGCCAGACCATGGATGCCGGCAAAGATCACCAGCGCCCAGGCCAGGTACAGATGCACCACGCCTGCTACATCTGCCTGGTCCGGCAGTCCGGAAACCAGGGCAGGAACTTCAAACAAGCCAAACACCGGGATACCGACGCCGTCTGCGGTGGAGATCAGGTAACCGGCAATCATGACCGCGAACAGACCCAGGTACAGGAACCCATGTCCCAACTTGGCCCCCAGGCGGGTCAGACGCCCATGATTGGCCGGTGCCGGTGGTGGTGGGCTGACAAAACGCCACAGCACCCGCAGCAGCATGATCGCAAACAGCGTCAGGCCAATACTCTTGTGCAGGTCCGGGGCGTCTTTGCGCCAGGTGCTGTAGTAGTCGAGACCGACCATCCACAGGCCCAAAGCGAACAATCCGAAGACGGCCAGGGCCACGCCCCAGTGCAGAACAATGCTTACCCAGCCGTAGCGCGAAGAAGAATTACGTAACTGCATCGAGTTGCATCCTGTAAGAAACGCTGACCAAGACTAGCGATTTACCTATCGAATTAAAGCGAAAAATTTTGCTTTGAAATATCGAGAAATACGATCGATAGTCTGGGCCGAGCTCGTTAAGAAAAGATTAAGGACCGTTTCAGAAGACTCAGGGATAACCAAGGGCGGGTGCCCTGGCAGCTCTCAGACACGTCTTTGCGTACAGGGCGCATTTGTCTGACCGTCGCCCCACACAATAGGTTGTCCCGCGGCCATGCATTGCATAGGCTTGCCCGATTCCGCCTCCAGGAGACTCTACATGGGCCTGAATAACCAGTGGATGCAACGCGATCTCGCGGTGTTGTGGCATCCCTGCACCCAGATGAAAGACCACGAACAACTGCCTTTGATCCCCATCAAGCGCGGTGAAGGCGTCTGGCTGGAAGACTTCGAAGGCAAACGCTACCTGGACGCGGTCAGTTCCTGGTGGGTCAATGTATTCGGCCATGCCAATCCGCGCATCAACCAACGCATCAAGGATCAAGTGGACCAGCTGGAGCATGTGATCCTCGCCGGTTTCAGCCACCAGCCGGTGATCGAGCTGTCCGAGCGCCTGGTGCAGATCACCCCCGAAGGCCTGACCCGCTGCTTCTACGCCGACAACGGTTCGTCGTGCATCGAAGTGGCGATGAAGATGAGCTTCCACTACTGGCTCAACCGCGGTCAGCCGGCCAAGAAGCGCTTCGTCACCCTGAGCAACAGCTACCACGGCGAAACCATCGCCGCCATGTCGGTGGGCGACGTACCGCTGTTCACCGAGACCTACAAGGCCCTGCTGCTGGACACCCTCAAGGTGCCTAGCCCGGACTGCTACCTGCGTCCCGACGGCATGAGCTGGGAAGAGCATTCGCGAAACATGTTCGCCGCCATGGAACAGACCCTGGCCGAACACCACGACACGCTAGCCGCGGTCATCGTCGAGCCATTGATCCAGGGCGCCGGCGGCATGCGCATGTACCACCCGGTGTACCTCAAGCTGCTGCGCGAAGCCTGCGACCGCTATGGCGTGCACCTGATCCATGATGAGATCGCCGTGGGCTTCGGCCGCACCGGCAGCATGTTCGCCTGCGAGCAGGCCGGCATCCGTCCGGACTTTCTGTGCCTGTCCAAGGCCCTGACCGGCGGCTACCTGCCCCTGGCCGCGTGCATGACCACCGATGAGGTCTACAGCGCCTTCTACGATGACTACCCGACCCTGCGCGCCTTCCTCCACTCCCACAGCTACACCGGCAACCCGCTGGCCTGTGCGGCGGCGCTGGCGACCCTGGACATCTTCGAGCAGGACAACGTCATCGAGAACAACCGCGCCCTGTCCCAGCGCATGGCCAGCGCCACTGCGCATCTAGTGGATCACCCCCACGTGGCCGAAGTGCGCCAGACCGGCATGGTCCTGGCCATCGAAATGGTCCAGGACAAGGCCAGCAAGAGCGCCTACCCGTGGCAGGAACGTCGCGGCCTGAAGGTTTTCCAGCACGCCCTGGAGCGCGGCGCCCTGTTGCGTCCCCTGGGCAACGTGGTGTATTTCCTGCCGCCCTACGTGATCACCCCGGAGCAGATCGACTTCCTCGCCGAAGTCGCCAGCGAAGGCATCGACATCGCCACCCGCGACAGCGTCAGCATGGCCGTGCCCAAGGACTTCCACCCGGGCTTCCGCGATCCGGGCTGAGTCCCTCGCCCCGCTCCTGCACCCTCTGGCGCAGGAGCGGGCTTGCCAGCGAAGCGCTTCGCCACGCAGCGCACCATCGTTTATTGCCGGCAAGCCGGCTCCTACAGCACAGAGAAACCAGATGAGATTGTCCCGCTTCTTTATCGACGCCCCCTTGAGCCTTGGCGAACACGAACTGCCGGAAGCCCAGGCCCATTACATCGGACGCGTGCTGCGCATGGCCGAAGGTGATGCCTTGCAGGTGTTCGACGGCTCAGGGATGGAGTTTCGCGGCACGCTGCTGGAAGTGGGCAAGAAGCGGGTACGGGTGCAGCTGGATGAACGCTTTGCCGGCCAGGACGAATCGCCGCTGCAGATTCACCTGGGCCAGGGCCTGTCCCGGGGCGAACGCATGGACTGGGCGATCCAGAAAGCCACGGAACTTGGGGTCAGCGAAATCACCCCGATCTTCAGCGAGCGCTGCGAAGTGCGGCTCAAGGACGAACGCGCCGACAAACGCCTGCTGCACTGGCGCCAGGTGGCCATCAGCGCCTGTGAGCAATGCGGTCGCTCCCGCGTTCCGCTGATTCATCCACCGGTATTGCTGGCGGACTGGATCAAGCAGACCCAGGCGGACCTGAAACTGGTCCTGCATCCCGTGGCCCAGCCCCTGGAAAGCCACGCCAAACCCCAGACCCTGGCCTTCCTGATTGGCCCGGAAGGCGGTCTGTCCGATGCCGAAGTGGATCAGGCCCACGGTGCAGGCTTTCTGCCTGCCCGTCTTGGTCCTCGCGTGCTGCGCACCGAAACCGCCCCCGTGGTCGCCCTGGCCGTGGCCCAGCAACTGTGGGGCGACTTCTAAAACAGTCCCCGTTCAAATACCCACCGTAGGCGCTGGCTTGCCAGCGAAGGCGCCCATCAGTCCCGTACACGTATCAAAGACCCTTCGCCGGCAGCCGGCTCCTACAGGTGGCGGCGCAACAGCCGGTTATTGCACCGGGTCGCTGGTGGGCTGGGCGATGATCGCCTTCAGCTCGGCAGTCATGGGGAACTCCAGGTTCAGGCCCTTGGGCGGAATCGGCTGCTGGAACCAGCGCTGGTAGATGCCGTTGATCTCGCCACTGCGATACAGATCCGCCAGGACCCCATTCACCAGGGCCAGGAATTGCGGGTCATCCTTGCGCACCATGCAGCTGTAGATCTCCCGCGACTGCTCCTCCCCCACCACCACCCAATTGTGCGGGTCCCGCGCCTTGGCCCGTTCGCCGTAGAGCAGCGCATCATCCATGTAGAACGCCGCCGCACGCCCCGACTGCAGCATCTGGAATGCCTCGCCGTGGTCCTTGGCGCTGATCACGAACATGTCGATCTTGTGCTCGACGTTGTAGCTCTTGAGAAACCGCTCGTTGGTGGTCCCCGCCGTGGTCACCACGTTCTTGCCCCGCAGATCGGCGAAGCTTTTGATCCCGCTGTCCTTGGCGGTCAAGAGTTGCCCTTTGACGTAGATAAAACCGTAGGAAAACGCCACCTGCTTCTGCCGCTCGGCTGTCACGCCGGTGGAACCGCACTCCAGATCCACGGTGCCGTTCTGCACCAGGGGAATGCGCGTCTGGGACGTCACCAGGTTGTACTTCACCTTCAGCTTGGGCAGGTGCAACTGCTGCTGGATGCGCTCCACCACCTTGCCCGCCAGCTCCACCGAATAGCCCATGGGCTGGCCGCTGTTGTCGCCGACGTAGGAAAAGGGCACCGAGGCATCGCGATAACCTAAGGTAATACTGGAGCTATTGGCGATCTTGGCCAGGGTGCCATCCAGGGGCGCCTCGTTGGCCTGGGAAACGGCGCTGAACAACAGCCCCAGGGTGCAGCCGAGCAACGTGATCTTATGCATTGTTATTCTCCGTTGTGGGTAGAGGTGATTCAGCGGCGAGCAGCGATGACGCTGATTTCGACGAGGATCTGCGGGCGCGCCAGGGCCGCCTGCAAGGTCGTGCGCGCCGGCGCCTGCCCGGGGGACAGCCAGGCCGACCAGACTTCGTTCATCACCGCGAAATCGGCCTGGATGTCCTTGAGGTAGATCGTCGCGCTCAAGAGATGATCCTTGTCGCTGCCCGCCTCGGCCAGCAAGGCGTCGATCTTCTCCAGGACCTCCCGGGTCTGGCCGCCGATGTCGCTGCTGGCCCCCGGCACCTGGCCGGAAAGGAACACCAGTCCGGCAAAGGTGACGGCACCGCTGAGGCGATGGTTGCTGTGGATACGCTGGATACTCATCTGAAGACTCCTGTTGAACGTTCAGGCGACGCGGGGCGCCAGGCCCTGCATGTCGATGCTGGTGGAACGCTGGCCAATCAGTTCGCCCAGCAGCTGGCCACTGCCACAGGCCAGGGTGAATCCCAGCGCGCCGTGACCAAGGTTGAGCCACAGATTGCGATAAGCGGTGGCGCCGATCAGCGGCACGCCGCTGGGAGTGGCGGGACGCATCCCGGCCCATTCGCTGGCCGCCGCATAATCACCGGCGGCGGCGAAGGTCTGCTCGGCCTGACGCCGCATCAAGGCCAGCCGAGCCGGGTCCGGGGACGGATCGAAGCCGACGATGTCGACCATGGCCGCCACCCGCAACTGCTGGCCGATCCGGGCGTAGACGATCTTGCGGTTGTAGTCGGTGATGCTGATATCCGGTGCGCGGTGCTCAGGACCGATGGGCACGCTGAGGCTATAGCCCTTGAGCGGATACAGGGGCAGCTTGAGCCCGGGCAGGCGCAGCTCGGCGCTGCGGTGACCGGCCGCCAGCACCAGGTGCTCCACCGGTAAGAGCCGGTCGCCCAGATCGATGGCCTGCACCCGGTCGCCCTGGTGATGAATGCCCCGAACCCGCTGGCCCAGGAGAATCTCGCAACGCCCGGAAGCCCGCAGCCGCGCCGCCAACTGCTGGCAGAAGCCATGACAATCGGCCACTTCCTCGTCGGGGGTGTGGATGCCGCCGACAAAGGGCGCGTCGCCCAGGGTCGGTTCCAGCGCCGCGCACTCGGCGGCCGACAACACCTGCTGCTGGCGGCGGTCCGCGAGGTTGTGCCGAGCGTGGTCGAAGCTGCCACGCTCACGAAAGGTCACCAGCTTGCCATTGCGCCGCCAGTCGAAGCCCGCCAAGCCGTCGTCCTCGCGCCAGCTCTGCATCGTGCTCTGGCTGAGCAGCGCCAGGCGCAGCAGATGAGCAGCATTGCGCTGGTTCACCGAATGCCGGCAGGCGCCGAGAAACCCCGCCAACCAACGCCATTGCGCCGGGTCCAGGCGCGGGCGCAGCTTGAGCGGCGAGTCGCCCTTGAGCATCCAGCCCAGGGCCTGCCAAGGCACACCGGCATCGGCCAGGGGCGCTACATAGCGATAGGACAACTGCCCGCCATTGGCGAAGCTGGTCTGGCTGCCGAGGGCATCCTGGGCCTCCACCAGCGTCACTTCCAGGCCCTGGCGAACCAGGGCATAGGCGCTGGCCAGGCCAATGACGCCACCGCCGATGATGCAAACCCGCTGACTCATGACTGTCCCCGACCGCTTGTTGAATGGCGCAAGGTTAGGGGCAGGTGACAGGCGCCGAACAATGAATAAAGATGGACCACCCATAAACAAAGGTTATGGACTACCCATGCGACTGCGTCACATCGAAATCTTCCAGGCCATTCGCCAGACCGGCTCCATCAGCGGCGCCGCGCAGCTGCTGCACGTCTCCCAGCCGGCAGTGAGCAAGGTCCTGCAGCACGCCGAACTGCAACTGGGTTTTCCGTTGTTCCTGCGGGTACGGGGCAAGTTGCAACCCACGCCCGAAGCCCTGGAGCTGGAGCGGGAAGTGGACAAGGTCAGCGAAAGCCTGCAAGGGGTCAGGCGGCTGGCGCAGAACCTGCGCCGGGCGCCGGGCCAGAGCCTGCGCATCGGCGCCACCCCGGCCCTGGCCCTGGCACTGCTGCCGCCGGCCATCAGCGAATGGACCCGCCGCTACCCGGACAGCCTGTGCGAACTGTCCAGCGCCCATAGCCGCGAACTGGTGCAGAACCTGCTGATGCGGGAAATCGATGTGGCCCTGACCCTGCAGCGCCCGGACCACCCCGGGCTCTGTGCACAGCCCCTGGCCGAGGGCGTGCTGGTGGCCCTGGCCCCGCAGGACTACTGGCCGCCCGCCATGCGCGGCCAGCCGCTGGCGTTGATGGAATTGGCGGATGCACCACTGATTGGCCTGAGCAGCAGCGACCCGCTGTCGGCCCGGCTCGACAGCTACCTCAAGGCCGTGGAACCGCCGCCGCGGATCAGCATTGCCGTACAGACCTATTCCCTGGCCCGGGCCATGGTCGAATCCGGCGCCGGGTTGGCGCTGATCGACCCGTTCACCGCCCTGGGCGCGTCAACCGCCAGCACCGCCATCCGCCCCCTGAGCCCGCCGCTGCCCATCACCCTGTACGCCGTGACCCGCGCCGCCGAACCACCGCCCCACACCCTGGCCAGCCTGTTGGAGATCTTCGCCCACCAGGCCCAGGCCCAGCTGGACCACCCCTTATAGGACGTAGAACAGGATGGCGATGAAGTGCAGCAGACTGCCGGCGATCACAAACAGGTGCCAGATGCCATGGGCATGACGCAGGCGGCTATCCAGGGCAAAGAAGATGATGCCCACGGTGTACAGCACGCCACCCGAGGCCAGCCAGGCAAAACCGGCGGGGCCCAAAGCCGCCAGCAGCGGCTTGACCGCCACCAGCACGATCCAGCCCATGACTGCGTAGATCACGATGGACAGAATTCGCGCCTCGGAACGCGGCTTGATCTCCTGCAGGATGCCAATCAGCGCCAACCCCCAGACAATCCCGAACAGGGTCCAGCCCCAGGGCCCGCGCAGGGTCACCAGGCAGAAGGGGGTGTAGCTGCCGGCAATCAGCAGATAGATGGAAAAGTGATCGACCTTCTGCATGATGCCTTTGGCCCGCCCACGCACGCTGTGGTAGACCGTGGACACGCTGTAGAGCACCAGCAAGGTGAAGGAATAGATCGCCACACCGACGATCTTCCACGGGTCGCCATCGAGGCTGGCCAGCACCACCAGCCAGATCCCGCCGACAAACGCGGCGATCGCACCCAGCAAGTGGGTCCAGGCGTTGAATCTTTCTCCGTGATACATCTGTCGCTCACCCTTGAAACATTGAAAAAACACGCAAGGCTCAGGCCTGCAGCTTGAAAGCGCAACATGTCTATTGGGGCACGGCCAATAAAAAACCAGCGGCCACGCCCTGACTCATCGGGCATTATCAGCCCCTCATCAGCCGAGGCCAGTCCATGCTCATCGACGAAGAGTTGACCCTGAAAAAGCTCGAAGTGTTTCTGGCCTTCATGCGCACCGGCAATCTGGCCCGCGCTGCCGCCGAGTTGCAGACCAGCAATGTCAGCGTGCACCGCGCCATCCACTCCCTGGAAAACGCTCTGCGCTGCCCGCTGTTCAAGCATGAGGGGCGCAACCTGACGCCGCTGGAAAGCGCCTTCGTCCTCGAAGAACGCGCCCAGAAGCTGGTCCAGGACGTGGTCGAGAGCGTGCGTTTGACCCGTGAAGCGGCGGGCTTTTCCGCAGAACGTTTCAAGCTCGGCGCGCTTTATTCGCTGACGGTGAAAACCGTGCCGCAGCTGATCATGGGCCTGAAGCTGCGCCGCAGCGAACTGAACATCGACCTGATCCTGGGCTCCAACATCGACCTGCTGTACAAGCTCAAGAACATGGAAGTGGACGCCATCCTGATTTCCCTGGACGACAGCGTCAACGACCCGGACTGTGAACAACTGCCGCTGTTTTCCGACGACATTTTCCTTGCCACTCCCGCCGATTCGCCCTTCGCCCAGCAGCGTGAAGTGGACCTGGCCGACGTGCGCGATGCCACCTTCATCACCCTGACCCAAGGCTTTGCCACTCATCAGGATGGGGTGCGGGTGTTCAAGCAGGCGGGGTTCGAACCCAAGGTAGCGATGCAGGTCAACGACATCTTCACCTTACTGAGCATGGTCAGCTCAGGGGTGGGTTACGCGTTGCTGCCGGGGAGGATCGCGGCCGTCTACGAGAACCGCGTGAAACTGATACCGCTGCAGGCGCGCTACCGCCTGCAGCAACATATCGGCGTGGTGTTTCTCAAGGCCAAGGAACGCGACCCGAACCTGTTGGCACTGTTGGCCGAATGCCGGATGTACGCCAATCGGCAAATCACGTAGGAAGCCGGTTCCTGCCAAAACGCGTCATTGGCAACACCGCAACCCGCCGTAGGAGCTGGCTTGCCAGCGAAGGCGTCCATAAGACCTGTGCACGTCTCAAAGGCCCCTTCGCCGGCAAGCCGGCGCCTACGCGCCCAGCAGGCCACGCATCAGCAGGAACAGCAGCGACGGCCCCAGCAGGCAGCCCAGGGCCGTGTAGAACGCCGCCGTCAGGCAACCATAGGGCACCAGCTTCGGATCGGTGGCCGCCAGGCCCCCGGCGACACCGCTGGAAGTGCCCATCAAACCGCCGAAGATCACCGCGCTGCGCGGGTTGTTGAGGCCGATCAGCGGTGCCACGAAGGGTGTCATCACCATCACCAGAATCGCCTTGATCAACCCCGCGGCAATCGACAGCGCCATGACCTCGGAGCTGGCGCCGATGGCTGCGCCAGTCACCGGCCCGACGATGTAAGTCACCGCCCCGGCGCCAATGGTGGTCAGGCTCACCGCATCGGTGTAACCAAACGCCATGGCCACCCCCACTCCCGCCACAAAGGACGAGCCAACCCCGACGAACAGCGCCAGCACCCCTACGAATCCGGCGCGCTTGAGCTCCTCGACACTGACACCGAAGGCGGTGGCGACAATCGCGAAGTCCCGCAGCATCGCTCCGCCCAACAAGCCGATGCCCGAGAGCAGCGGGATATCCACCACGCCCTTCTGCCCACCGGTGAAGGCGCCGCCCACGTAGGACAGCACCAGCCCCAGCAGAATGGCGATGGCCGAGCCATGCAGGCGGCCCTTGGTAAAGGTGTTGGAGATCCAGTAGGAGACCCACATGGTGATTCCGATCACTGCAAAACCGCTGATCAGCCCGTAGCCGGTAATGACCTTCATCATCGATTCGTACATGGCCCTTACCCCGCTGTTTTCTGAGCAACGGCCGCATCCGGCGCCTTGTTGCCGATGCGCACCAGCACCGGCACCAGGGCAAAGGCGATCACCACCGCCAGGGTGCCCGCGAGGATCGCCATCGGCCCGCCCTTGAGCGCGCCATACACGTTTTGCTGGGCGGCCATGGCCACCACGATGGGGATGTACACCGCGCCCCAGAACTCCACGCCCTGCTCGGACTTGCCGGCGAACAAGCCGCGCTTGTGCAGGTAGCTGCCCAGGCCGATCAACAGCAGCATGGCAATACCGACGCCGCCGACATTGGCCGGCACGCCGATCAATTTGCCCAGCAGCTCACCGATGAAAATACCCACCAGGGTACAAAAGGCCAGGAAGGCCACACCGTAGATAATCATTGTTGTTGTCCTCAAAGTGCATCGTCGAAGTTGTTGTTCTTGTGCTTCGTCAGCCTGAGTCGGTGCTCTATCGGTCGCGGCTTCCCTCCTCACGCATCAGCGCCTGCAAGGTGTCCAGGCGCGCGCCGTCGAAGGCGATCACCGTCCCCTGGGCAAACACCCGGCGGGCCAACCCGGTGAGTACCGCGCCGGGTGGCAGTTCGATCTGCAGGCGCACCCCGCGCTCGTAGGTGCTTTGCACGGTGCCGCGCCAGTCCACCACCCGGCACATGTTGAACGCCAGGTCATCGCGCACCTGTTCCACCGTGCGCAACGGTCGGGCCCGACTGCCGCTCAGATAACCCAGGGCGGGCACCTGCAAGGGCACTTCGGCAAAAGCGGCGGCCAGGATCTGGGCCGGTTGTTCCAGCAACGGGCAATGGGACGGCACGCTGACCGCCAGACGCTTGGCCACGCCGACTCCACACCCCCGGGCCAGCTCGGCCACGGCATGCATCGCCGCATCGCTGCCGGCGATCACCACTTGGCTGTCGGCGTTGATATTGGCCAGGTACACCGGCGTTTGCGGGCTGTGGACCTGGGCCAGCAACCCCTCCACCTGCGCCAGATCCAGGCCGATCAATGCGGTCATGCCATAGCCCTGCGGATAGGCTTGCTGCATCAACTGGCCACGCAGGCTCACCAGTCGCAACGCATCGGCAAACCCCAGGGCCCCGGCCACCACCGCCGCCGGGTAGGCGCCGATGGACAAGCCCGCCACATAGTCCGCCTTGACCGGCGCTTGCAGCAGGGTCCGGGCACAGGCCACGCCAGCGATCAACAGGCACAACTGCACGGCCCGTGTGCTGGCCAGGGCCTGGGGCGAATCCAGGGTCAGCACATCCTCGCCCAGCACTTCGCTGGCCTCGTCCAGGCAGGCGCGGATTTCAGGGCTTGGCGGCAAACGCTGGAGCATCCCCGGCTGCTGCGCGCCCTGGCCCGGAAACACCAGCAAGCTGCTCATGCCGCTTGCTCCAGCGCGCACCAGGGGTCGCTGACCAAGCGTGCGCCCCCGGCACTCTTGAGCAGCACCCGAGGCGCCGTTCCCGCCCATTCCCGCAGGGCCAGAGCGCCGGCCGGCACCTGCAATTGCAGATCCACCGGGCACTCGGCGCACTCCAGCAGGGCCAGCAACTCGCGGGCCTGAGCCCGGGAAAAAGGTTCCGGCGTGCGCAGGATCAGGTCCAGGTCGCTGTGCTGATGCAGCGCGGCAATCCCACAGGCCAACTCAAAACCGGCGCTGCCGCTGACGCCCCAGACCAGGCCCAGGGCATCCAGCTCGCCGCGTAACTGCTGCAACGCCCGAAGCGCCGGCAATGAGCGCGAGCCGGACATCCGGCACAGCGCCTCGGGATGTACCCCACGCTGCACCGACTCCAACGCCAGCACAGCCGGGTAGCGCTGCTCACGGGTGCGACCGCGCAGGCCGACAGCAATCTGCCCCGGCGCCGTCAGCGCCCGCCGCACCACCACCGGCTGCCCGGCCTCCAGCACGGCAAAGGCCCAATCCGGCGCATCGGCGGCCAACTGCGCCGGGGTCATGCCCCACAGCAAGTCGTGGGGCAGCCAGGGGCCGAGGCCGTTCACCACTGTTCCCGCAGCAATTGGCGAACCCGGCTCGACGCCGCCCGGTTCGACGCCCCCAGACGGCAGCTCAGATCGACACCTTTGGCCCGCACGTCGGCAATCGCCGCCAACAGGCATTCCTCGACGACCGCCAGATCCTCCACTGCCGGCTGTTCAATCTGCCGCACCGATACGCTTTCCCAGAGCAGCCCGAGACTGGCGTAGCTGCCGATGTCATAGGCCATGGGCGGCACGCTGGCGGCCAGGGCTTCCAGTTCCTCGACACTGCGCAGGGTGACCCGCGCCGCCGAGGCCTTGCCCATGGCATGCACCATCACCCCGGGATCGCGCAGGGCGATCAAGCGGTTGGCCTGATAACCGTGGGCCAGAAAGGCTCCGGACATGGCCTTGCCCACCAACAGGGCAATCACCGGGTGCCCGGCCAGCCGCGCCCGGGCGTAGCTGTCGGCCGCCGCCGCGAGGGCCTGATGGATGCCCAGGGCCTCTTCGCGACGGCCATAGGCCTGGCTCGGCACATCGACAATGGCGAGCAGCGCCCGCTTGTGAGGCTGGTCGCAGTCGGCATCGATCAACTCATCCACGGCCTTGGCCAGGCCCCAGCCTTCCAGTAATCCAACCTCGCCCTGACGGGCACGGGGAAAGCGATTTTCCGGGTCGGCCACCACGGCGATAAAACGCACCGGTTGCCCCGCCAATTCACCATCGGCCACCCGCAGCGACGGCGGCAGGCCGGCCACCAGCGCGGCGCCGCCACTCAAGGCGTTGAACCAGTTCAAACCCCGCAAAGAACAAGCACTCATGAGCGGTCTCCTTGATACAGATCGCGAACCGTCGCCGCATCGATTTGCGGCGTGGTGTCCAAACGGGCCAGGCGTTGCAGGTACAGATCGGCCTCGCGGCTGCGTTGCCGCTCGGGCAAGCCAAGGGCCAGCAACTCGCGGACCTGGGCCTGGATCTGCGCCACGTCGTCGGCCACGTAACGGTCCACCAGGCCGCTGGCAAAACGCTGCTCGCCGCCGGTCAGGCTCCAGATGAACGGCCGATCCCGGGAGTCGTACTCCTCAAGCCCGGCTTCCTGCTCGATCACTTGCGGGCCGTTGAGCCCCAGGCGCGCTTCCTGGGTGACCACGAGATAACTGCACAGCCCGGCGGCAATCGACATGCCGCCAAAACAGCCGACACTGCCGGCCACCACGCCGATCACCGGCTGGTACTGGCGCAGGTCGACAATCGCCGCATGGATGTCGGCAATCGCCGCCAGCCCGAGGTTGGCTTCCTGCAGGCGCACGCCACCGGTTTCCAGCAGCAGCACGGCACAGGTCGGGATGCCGTTGCGGTTGTCCTCGGCAGCCAGTTCCAGGGCTCCGGCGATCTTCGCCCCGCCCACTTCACCCAGGCTGCCGCCCTGGAACGCGCCTTCGATGGCGGCAATCACCACCGGCAAACCGGCGATGCTGCCCTTGGCGATCACCACGCCGTCGTCGGCCTGGGGCACCACGCCCTGACGCGCCAGCCAGGGCGACATGACCCGCTGGAAAGGGTCCAGCAGCTCGCGAAAACTGCCGGCATCCAGCAAGGCCCGGGCCCGCTGCCGAGCACCCAGCTCGACGAAGCTGTGCTTGTTCAATAAACGTGCGCTGTCAGTCATGGCCGATCTCCTCGAAGCCCTGTTCCAGGCGCAGGCGCACCACCCCGGGAGTGGCGCCGAAATCATGGATGTCGATCAGCAGCGCCGGCGGCAACTGGCCGTCGAACATGCGCTCGAACAGGTGCTGCCAGCGGGCGGCGCTGCCGTTTACCGAAGTCTGCACCTGGATGGTCAATGTGCCGGGCTGACCCGGCTCCAGCAGCACTTCCAGGTCGCCGGAGCCCACACAGCCCACCAGGGCGCGGCCACGGCCGGGCTGGCCGGCGGGGAATTGAAAAGACAAGGTTTCCATTACAGCGCTCCCTGGATAAAGGCGTCGGCGGATTCGATCCGGTCCAACAGCAGGCTGGCCGCCAGCAAATCAGCAGCACCGCCGGGCGAGGCATTCAAGGTCAACAGTTGCAGGTCCAGCTCATGCAAACGACGACGACCGGCAAGGCTGGCGCTGCCACCGGCATCGAGCACCGCCTGGGCGCCCTGCTGCATGGCCTGCAAGCCTTGCTCACCGGCGCGGTACAGCACGCAGGTATCCGCCAGACGGCTCATGATCGCCAGCAAGGCATCGAGTCGGGCGTTCTGTTCGCCATGGCCCTGGGCGCGGCTGCGCTTGAGCTGTGGCAGCCCCCATTGCAGCACCGCGGGGAAGCCTTGCTGGGCTTCTTCCCGAGCACCGCGCACGCCGTAGCGCAGCGCCACCTGGGCGCCATGACTCAAGGGCCGTGGTGCATAGCGATCCTCCAGCAGGGCCAGGCGCGCAGCCCGCAGCGCAACACTGCCGGCACCTGTGGATCGTGGTTCCAGCGCGGCGGCGGCCACCAGCAGGCCCAGGGCCCAGATCGCCCCACGATGGGTATTCACCCCCGCCGTGGTGGCGAGCATGGCCTGTTCGCCTTCGCGGCCGATGCGGCCCAGGGCTTCGCGCAGAGGCAGGCCGACTTCACCGAACGCCAGCGCCGCTTCGGCCATCTCCTTGAAGGCCGGCCACAGGGCCAGGGCCGAAGCGTGCATCAAGCCCAGGTGCAGATCGGTATGGGCACCATTGCCACGGCGGTCCACCAGGGCCGGCTTGGGCGACAGGTCGGCCTCGTCGATCAGCGCGTCCACCGCCAGGTCCGCCAGGCGTTCGGCCAGGCTCAGGGGTTGTGATTGCAGGTTGAGTGCGTGCATTACCAGCTCCTGAACTTGGCGGGCGGGTTGTACAAGCCACCGGACCACTGCACCAGATCGGCGACGCTTTTCGCCGCCAGCAGCTCGCGGCTGGCGTCGGTCCGGCGGATGCCCAGGTCTTCGGGCAAGGCGATCAGCCCTTCACGGCGCATGCGCGCGGTGTCTTTGGGGTTGTGGCGCAAACCGATGGCGGTCACCCCAGCCACGGCGGCAATCATCGCCTGGCGTTCTTCCAGGGAGCGGGCCTTGTACAGGTAGGCGATGCCTTCCTCGGTGAGCAGGTGAGTGACGTCGTCGCCGTAGATCATGATCGGCGCCAGGGGCATGCCGCTCTTGCGCGCCACCTCCACGGCATCCAGGGTCTCGACAAAGGTCGGTTTGCCGCCTTCCTGGAAGGTTTCCACCATCTGCACCACCAGCTTCTTGCCGCGTTCGAGCATGGCCTGGGGTGCATCGCTCTGATCCTGGCGCATATCGAGCCAGGCCGGAGTGCCGTGGCGCCGCCCGCGTGGGTCGTGGCCCATGTTCGGTGCGCCGCCGAAACCAGCCAGGCGGCCGCGGGTCACGGTGGAAGAGTGACCGTCGCCGTCCACCTGCAAGGTGGCGCCGATAAACAGGTCCACCGCGTATTGCCCGGCCAGCTGACAGAACATCCGGTTGGACCGCAGCGAGCCGTCGCGGCCGGTGAAGAACACGTCCGGACGCGCGGCGATGTAGTTCTCCATGCCCAGTTCGGTGCCGAAGCAATGCACGCTTTCCACCCAGCCGCTTTCAATGGCCGGGATCAGGGTCGGGTGAGGATTGAGGGTCCAGTTGCGGCAGATCTTGCCCTTGAGCCCCAGGGACTCGCCGTAGGTCGGCAGGATCAGCTCGATGGCCGCGGTGTTGAAACCGATGCCGTGGTTCAGCGACTGCACCTTGTGTTTTTCGTAGATGCCGCGGATCGCCATCATCGCCATCAGCACGTGCACCGGCTTGATATGCCGTGGATCGCGGGTGAACAGCGGTTCGATGTAGAACGGCTTGTC
Organism: Pseudomonas sp. 50_B; assembly: GCF_017491625.1. Classification (NCBI taxonomy): domain Bacteria; kingdom Pseudomonadati; phylum Pseudomonadota; class Gammaproteobacteria; order Pseudomonadales; family Pseudomonadaceae; genus Pseudomonas; species Pseudomonas sp. 50_B. The sequence continues at coordinate 579,792 of NZ_JAFGYX010000001.1, read as the reverse complement.
GGCCACCACCACGAAGTCGACCCAGGAGGCGGGGATGTCGACCCGGGGCAGCTCGCTGACGTCATCCACCAACTGGTTGACCTGGACGATGACAATGCCGTCGCTGAAGGCCGCCGGCTCGATCAGTGCCGGGGTGTCCTCGGTGCTGGGGCCGGTGTAGATGTTGCCGGCGCGGTCGGCCATGAAGCCGGCGGACAGCACCACATTGGGGATCAGGTCCACCACCAGCCGCGCATAGAGTTCGATGTAGGTATGAATGGCGCCGATTTCCAGCAGCCCGTCTTCCAGCAACTGGCTGATGCGCAGGCTCTGGGTGCCGGCGAAGGAGAAGTCCAGCTTGCGGGCGATGCCACGCTCGAACAGGTCCAGGTGCTCGGAACGACCGACGCTGGGCATGATCATGTGCAGGTCATGCAGCTTGGCCGGGTCGGCCTTGGCCAGGGAGCGGGAGAGAAAGTCCGCCTGCTTCTGGTTGTTGCCTTCCAGCACCACCCGGTCGCCGGGCAGGATCAGGGCTTCCAGGGCGGCGACGATCTTGTCGCTCGGCAACACCACGCCATCGGCGATGGCCCGCACCTGCTCGAGGCGCCGCTGCTTTTCGCTGCGCCGCCGCGACCAGCGCGCGTCGGGGGAAATTATTGTTGTCATGCTCACTCCACGGGTTCGCTGTCGTGGCAGTCACCATAGGAGTGAAACCTGGGGTCATCAATCAAGCCCGGCGTTGGATAGTTACGCTGAGCGTAACGATTGCCAAGCCAATGGCGCCGTTTCTCGCTCTCGGTACACAATGCCCACCGGACCGGCCAGCCAATGGCCTGAGCAGACAACAATGAGAGTCAGCATGGACACACCGATTCGCTCGAACCAGGCGTTGCTGGAACAGATCAAGCACGGCCTGAAGCCCGACTACCTGATGTTCTGGGGGCACCAGCCGACCCGGGACGGGCGCATTTCCCCGAGTTGCTTCAGCCAGTGGTTTGCCGCCGGTTTCGAGATCGAGGGCATCCACTATCCCAGCGCCGAGCACTTCATGATGGCCGGCAAGGCCCTGCTGTTCGACGACCGGGAAACCCACGGGCGCATCCTCAAGGCCGTGACGCCCGCCGATGTGAAGCAACTGGGCCGTGAGGTTCGTGGTTTCGATGACACGCAATGGCAAGCGGCGCGCTTCGACATCGTGGTCCAGGGCAACCTGGCCAAGTTCAGCCAGCACTCGGCCCTGGGCGAGTACTTGCTGTCCACCCGGGACCAGGTGCTGGTGGAAGCCAGCCCGGTGGACCGGATCTGGGGCATTGGCCTGGCCGCCGAGGACGCCAAGGCCAGCCGGCCGGAGCAATGGCGCGGCCTGAACCTGCTGGGCTATGCGCTGATGGAAGTGCGGGACAGGTTGCGTACTGCCTGAGGCGCTGCTTTCGCTGGCAAGCCCGCGCCTACAGGCGGTTTTGTGCAGGAGCCGGCTTGCCGGCGAAGCGGCCCTAAAGCCCCCCCACCAGCAACTCTTCCAGCGCCAGCAGATCCGGCACCTTGGCCACCAGCTCGGCCACCTGCACCGCGGCTTTTTCCAGGGGGGCCAGGGGCACGTCGACATAGCTCAGTTGGCTGTCGAGCTTGCAAGAGCGGGGAATGCCCTGCACCAGCAAGGCGATGAACTTCAGTTCCGGGCGCCCGCCCAGGGCATTGAGCACCACGATGCGAGCCCGCTCGCCGATCACCGTCTTGTTGCCACAGGCCGATTCGAAACTGATCAACGGAATCCGCCGCTCGCGCCAGAGCACCTGGCCCAGGTACCAGGGTGGCGAGTCCAGGTCGAAGGCGCCCTGCTGGTAGTCGATCAACTCGGCCACCGCCACGTTCGGCAAGATCAGGGTGCGGTCGGCCAGGGGCAACAACAGCCCGGTGAGAGTGCTGGAGCGGTGATCAAGCATGGTTCTTGCTCCACAGGGCGATGCTTTCCAGCAACACCGACTCTTGATAAGGCTTGCCGAGGTAGTCGTTGACCCCAATGGCCATGGCCCGATCGCGGTGTTTCTGGCCGGTACGGGAGGTGATCATGATGATCGGCAAGTGCTGCAGACGGGGATCGTTACGCACCTGGATCGCCACTTCGAAGCCGTCCATGCGCGGCATCTCGATATCCAGCAGCATCAGGTCCGGGGTGTGCTCGGCCAGCACGGCCATGGCATCGACTCCGTCCTTGGCAGTGAGCACGTTCATGCCGTGGCGCTCCAGCAAGCGGCTGGTGACCTTGCGCACGGTGACCGAGTCATCCACCACCAGCACCAGCATCGGCCGTGGCGGCTCCACCTCGCTGAGCGCTTCTTCCCCGGCCGGACGCGGCACGGGCGCTTGCAACTGCTGTGCGCGGATATGCGCCAGCAGGTCGAGAATCAGCACCACCCGGCCATCGCCGAGAATGGTCGCACCGGACAGGCCCTGCACCGCCGCGAACTGCGGGCCCAGGCTCTTGACCACGATCTCCCGGGTGCCGGCCGTGGTGTCCACCTGCACCGCGATACGCTGCTCGTTGCAGTGCACCAGCAGCACCGGCAACGGCAGCACCTGGCCCAGGAGCTTGGGCCGCGGCACGGTGTGCAGCAGCTCCCCCAGGTAGCACAGGTCATAGCGCTGGCCGGCGTATTCATAGCGCGGCGGGTCGAGTTGGTAATAGGCGTCCAGCTCACCCGGCAGCACCCGGACGATGCCTTCCACGGTGTTCAGCGGGATGGCGTACTGCTCGTCGGCGCACTGCACCATCAATGCCCGGTTGACCGAGACGGTGAATGGCAAACGGATACGAAAATGCACCCCCTGCCCGGCCACCGAATCAATGCTCATGCTGCCGCCCAGTTGGCGTACTTCTTCATGGACCACGTCCATGCCGACGCCGCGCCCGGAGATCTGGGTGATCTTCTCGGCGGTGGAAAAGCCCGGCTGCATGATGAACTGCAGCACCTCGCGGTCGCTGATGGGGGCTTGCGGGTCCAGCAGGCCGCGCTTGATGGCCTTGTTGCGCACCGCCTCCAGGGGCACTCCGGCACCGTCGTCGCGCATGTCGAAGATGATGTCGCCGCCCTCGCGGGACAGGTCGAGGGTGATCCGCCCCTGTCGCGGCTTGCCGGCGGCCAGCCGCGCCTCGACGGATTCCAGGCCGTGGTCCACGGCGTTGCGCAGCATGTGCTCCAGGGGCGCGACCATGCGTTCGAGCACGTTGCGGTCCATTTCCCCCTCGGCATTGCCCACCACGAATTCCACGTCCTTGCCCAGCTCTTCGGCCACTTGGCGCACGATGCGCTTGAGCCTTGGCACCATGCGTTCGAAAGGCACCATGCGGGTGCGCATCAGGCCTTCTTGCAACTCGGTGTTGATGCGCCCCTGCTGCTGCAACAGGTTCTCGGCGTCATGGTTGCGCCGGTCGAGGGTTTCCTTGAGGTCCAGCAGGTCCGAGGCCGATTCGAACAGGGCCCGGGACAGCTGCTGCAACTGCGAGTGTCGATCCATTTCCAGGGGATCGAACTCTTCGTAGCCCAGGCGCTCGGCCTCCACCTGCTGGCGGCTGAGAATCCGTCCCTGGGTTTCGGTGTCCAGGCGGCGCAGCTGGTCACGCATCCGCTCGATGGTGGTTTCCATCTCGCCGAGGGCCACCCGGGCATCGTTGACCTGTTGTTCGATGCGGCCACGAAAGATCGACGTCTCCCCGGCCAGGTTCACCAGGTCGTCCAGCAACTCCGCCGATACCTTGACCATGTCCCCGGCTGCCGCCGCTTCTGGAGCGGGTGCAACAGGCTCGGGCTTGCTCGCCGGTAGCGGGGTTGGCACCCCAGACGTGGACGGCACACGGGGATGGCTCAGGTCGTGGATGGCGTCGATGAGTTTCTGCGCCGCCTCGATGGGCTGGCCAGCCCGAGCTGCGTCGAGCATCTGCGCCAGACGGTCGTGACTTTTCTGCAACAGGGTGAACAGCGCCGGGCTGGGTTGCAGCAGGCCGGCGGAAAGGCCTTCGAAGAGAAACTCCAGCTCGTGGGCCAGATCGCCGATGGGAGCAATCTCCACCATCCGCGCACCGCCCTTGAGGGTGTGCAGGTCCCGCAGCAGGGTTTCCACCTCCTGGCGGGCCTGGGGGTCGGCCTGCCAGCGCCCCAGGGCCGCGGCGGAGCTGTCGATGATGTCGAAGCCCTCTTCGAGGAAGATCTCCAGCAGCTCCGGGTCCTGGGCGGCACTGTCTTCCTGCGCCGCGCTCGGCACCGGCTCCGCAGGGCTTGCGGCCTGCTGCCGGTAGGCCCGCACGGCATCGACCTGGGCCCGGGACTCGTCCAGCGGCCGTTGCCCCTGCAATTGTTCCAGCAGCAGCGCCAACTGCTCATGGCTGCTGCGCAATAGCAGGCCCAGGTGCTGACTGTGGCTGTAGCGCCGGTCCACCAGCCCCTCGTACAGCGACTCCAGCTCATGGGCCAGTTCCGCCACCGGGGCCACTTCGGCCATGCGCGCACCGCCCTTGAGGGTATGCATGTCCCGCTGCAGGGACGACAGCGGTGCAGCATTTTCAGGATCGGCCAGCCAGCGCTGCAAGGCCTGGTCGGCGCTTTCGAGGATATCCACCGCTTCTTCGAGGAAGATCTCGACGATCTCGTCATCGGCTTGCAGAGGATCTGCAACCTGCTCCAGACCAGCGGTGGCCGTCCCCAGTTCACTGATACTCAGGACACGGCTGCCGTCGCTTCTGATCAAGCCGGTGGCGGACGGGTCGAGGCCCTGGTGCAACAGTTCGCGCAGGGCCTCGACCCGCTCCGGCCGCGGGCTGACTTCCTGGCCCGCCGCCAGCTCGTCGAGCATGTTGATCAGGGCTTCATGGGCGCTTTCGGCTTCATTGAAGAAGCCCTCGCTGACCGCCAGGCTGCTTTCCTCCACGGCGCCATAGAGATCGAGCAGGGCCTCGCACAGCTCATCCACCGGATGCAGGTCGGCCAGGTGAGCGCCTTCGCCAAGGGTGGTCAACTCGTCCAGCAAGGCGCTGAGCTCCTGGCGCTCGCCGGGATGCTGCTGCCAACGCCGCAACAGGCTTTCGGCATCCAGCAGGATGTCCATGCCCTGGGCCAGGAAGTTGTTGATCAGTTGCGGATCGCGCTTGGCCCGAGGGGCACTGTCCGGGGCGTTGAGCAAGGCTTCCAGCCGCTCCCCCAGCAGCACCAGGACGCGGCCGACCAATGAGCGGGCACCATCGATGGGCGCCAGCGGATCACTGTCCAGCTGCCGCAAGCCACGGCGCAGCAGGCCTTCGGCCTCCAGCAGCAGTTCCACTTCGTCCAGGTCCAGGGGAATCAGGTGCGCCCGGTACTCCCGGGCCAATTGGTCGAAGGGCCCGGCCAGCTCGGCGATGGGCAGCACTCCGGCCATGGAGGCGCTGCCCTTGAGGGTGTGCAGGGCACGTTGCAGTGCGTCGCTGGCCTGCAACGGCACGTGCTCGGCGGCCTGATCGAGAAAACGCTGGATGCTGTCCAGGTGGGTCTGGGCTTCGGCACGGAAGATTTCCAGCAACTGCGGGTCGAGGGCGTGGTCGTCCGGCGCCACGCTGGCAGGCTCCTCGGCGCCCTTGGCCAGGGCATGGGCACGCGCCGCCAGGCGATCGACATCATCGCGCTGACGCTGACCCTGGACGGCGAATTCGGCAATCAGCTCAGGCAACAGCTCCAGCGTGTCCGCCACCAGCTGCAGGACCTCGGGGCCGGGGGCCACGCTGTGTTCCAGCACCCGATTGAGGAGGTTCTCCACCGCCCAGGCCAACTCCCCCAGCACCAGCGCGCGCACCATGCGGCCGCTGCCCTTGAGGGTATGAAAGGCCCGCCGCAGCTCACTCAGGGCGGACGTGCCCTGGGGGTCGGCCGCCCAGCGCGGCAGGTACTCGCGAAGCATTTCCAGCACTTCCTCGGTTTCTTCGAGGAACACTTCCCGCAGTTCGTCGTCCACGGGCTCCTCGTCCCGAGGGGGCGGCAGCAGGCTGCCCGGGGTGATCAGGGCCGGCGGGTTGAGGGCCGATACCGGCAGCGCCAGCGCATCCGCCAGGGACTGCGCCACCTGGGGATCATCCTGAGCCTGCAGGTCCTGCGCCACTTGGGCCTGGTTGGGACTCAGGGGCTGATCCAGCAACGGCACCTGTTCCACCGGTACATAGCCGAGGGCGGCCAGGCCTTGCTCGGCAACGTCGAGGATCTTTTCGCCCGGGGCTTCATGGTCCTCGCTCAAGCGCTCCAGGTAGTACTCCAGGCTGGTGATCACGTCAGCCAGATGGTCCAGTTGCTGCCAGGCCGGCCTGGGTTGCGCCAGCAGCAGATGCTCGACGATGAACTGGTTGCAGGCCTCCATCAGGCTGGCGGCACGGGGCAGCGGAATCATCGCCAGGGCACCGCGCACCTGGGTCAGCAGCTCTGGCAGCGAAACCAGTAGCTCGCGCTCCCAGTCACCTTCGATGCACTCGATGATCAGGTCCTTGGCCTGCTGCAGGCAGAGCCGTGCCTCCCTGATCACCAGTTGGTGGATCTGGGTCAGGTCGGTGGTGGGCAGGCGGCTTTCTTCGCGACTCTCCGGCTCCACAGTGCCGACCATGCCGGCCAGGGTCGCCTCGACATACAACAGGGCACCGGCCACATCCATCAACACCGCGTCGTCCGGCGCCCGCTGGCCCTGAGCCAGACTCTGCACCACCGCCAACTGGTCGATGATCACCTTGCGCGGCTGGCCGAACCCCAGCACCGCCAGGGTGTCGGCGATCTGCCGCAGCGGCGACAGCAGGCTGTCCAGGTCGCCGGCATGCTGGCGATCGCTGCGCACGAACAGGTCGAGGCGCTCCTTGACCCGCACCAGGCCGTCGCACACGGCCGCCAGCACCGAACGCATGGCATCGCGATCGGGGCCGGCCATGCGGGCCCGCTCCTCATCGACCACCGCGCTGTCGGGCAAGGCATCGTCCAGTCCGTAACGTTCTTTCATGGTCAGCATCAATGGAGTGGGATGGCGCGCCTTGGCGATGTAGAACAACAGGCTCTTGAGCAACTCGGCGGGCGCCGCCTGGTTGATGCCGGGCATGCCCTGCTCCAGGAGCCGCTTGAGTTCCTTGTCGGCGTCCTTGAGCAGGCTGCGCACCGCCGGGCTGTTGGCGATTTCGTTCTGGCGCATGCCTTCCACCAGGGCCGAGGCGATATGCCACAAGGGCGCCAGCGGCGCATCCTGGCACAGGGCCTCCAGGCGCTCGAAGACCTTGGCCATGTGGCCCAGGCAAATGTCGGCGTCCTGCTCACGCAGCAGGTCCACCAGCGCGGTCTGCAGCATGTGTCGCAGCTTGCGCAACTGGGTCGGGAATTCCAGGGGTTCCAGGGCTGCCAGGGCCTTGTCGGAAAGAGGCGGCAGGCTGGGCAATTGCGGGCTGAACAGGCTGGTTTCCGAAAGCAGGCTTTCACCCCGGGCGCTGCGCAGGTCGTTGAGCAGTGGCAACACCACCAACGGCAGGTCGCGCCGGGCGCTCTGCACCCGGTCCAGGTACTGGGGCAACTGGCTGATGGCCTGGCGCAGCAGGCGCAGGGCTTCGTCACGCTGGGCCACCCGCTGTTGCTGCAGGGCCAGGGCGAGTTTCTCCATCTCCTCGGCCAACAGCGCGGCGCCGTAGAACTCCACCATCTGCAGGCTGCCATGGACCTGATGAATCCCCTCCAGGCACTGGTCGAGGGCGTCCAAGGCCTGGGGATCGTCCGCCAGGTGCTCCAGTGCCTGATAGGCCTGCTTCAAGGTCTCGGCAATTTCGCCCTTGACCCATTCCAGGGCCACATAGTCATGCCGGTCAACCATAACCACTCCAGTCAAAACCTTCTGTGCTCGCCAGATCGCAAACGGGTTCCCAGCGTCAGCGGTTGTCATTCGGGGCCGGTCCCCGGGTCGCCGGCAGGGTAAAGCCGGATACAGAGCGGCGCAGTTGGCTGGCCATCTTCGCCAGGTTGCCGATGCTCTCGGCGGTCGCAGTGGAGCCGGACGAGGTTTGCGAGGTGATCTGCTGGATCACGTTCATGGTCAGGGAAATCTGACCGGCCGAGGAGGTCTGTTGCTGGGCCGCATTGGAGATGCTCTGGATCAGCGCCGCCAGGGTCCTGGATACGCCTTCGATTTCTTCCAGGGCCACCCCAGCGTCCTGGGCCAGGCGCGCACCGCGCACCACTTCGGTGGTGGTCTGCTCCATGGAGATCACCGCTTCGTTGGTATCGGTCTGGATCGCCCGCACCAGGGTCTCGATCTGTCGCGTAGCCGCCGAGGAGCGCTCCGCCAACCGTTGCACTTCATCGGCCACCACGGCAAAACCGCGCCCGGCATCCCCGGCCATGGAGGCCTGGATCGCCGCGTTGAGGGCCAGGATGTTGGTCTGGTCGGCAATGTCGTCGATCAGGCTGACGATATCGCCGATTTCCTGGGAAGACTCACCCAGGCGCTTGATGCGCTTGGCGGTGTCCTGGATCTGTTCACGAATGTTGTCCATGCCGTGGATGGTGTTGTGCACCACTTCGTTGCCCTTGTTGGCGATCTCCACCGAGCGCTCGGCCACCGCCGAGGACTCCGCCGCGGTGGCCGAGACCTGATCGATGGACTGGGCAATGTCGTTGATCGCCGTGGAGGCTTCGCAAATCTGCTGCGCCTGATGCTCCGAGGCTTCCGCCAGTTGCATGGCGGTGGCCTGGGTTTCCTGCACCGCGCCGGCCACCTGACCCGCCGTGAGGTTGATGGTGGCCACCAGGTCGCGCAGTTGGTCGACGGAATAGTTGATGGAATCGGCAATGGTGCCGGTGAAGTCCTCGGTCACCGAAGCGGTCACTGTCAGGTCGCCGTCCGCCAGGTCCTCGATCTCATCCAGCAGACGCATGATCGCGTTCTGGTTGCGCTCGTTCTTCTCGGCGGTTTCCCGCAACTGGCGGTTGGTTTCGCGGACCATCACCAGGCCGATGAGGATGATCGACGCCAGTGCCAGCAGGCCCAGGACATAACCGCCGATGGTGTCCAGCTTGCGGCTGCCGGCCAGGTTCTCGAAGCCGGTGGCCAGCAGCGAGGCTTCGTCCAGCAGGGTCTGGGACAGGCTGAAGATGTTGCTCGCCGATTCGCGGACCTGGAACAGCTCGGGCGAGGTTTCGAGGATCTCGTCTACGGAACCGGAAACGAACTCGAACAGTTCGGAAATCTCCGTCAGGCGGGACCGGGCGTCGAGGTCTTCGACCTGGCTGATCTTCAGCCCCGGGTTGCCTTGCAGCATGCCGTTGAGCACCTGGCCGAAACGCGCGGCATCGCGGCCGAATGCATCGGCGGCCTGCACGGCGTTTTCGTCGCCGGCCAGCACCGTATTCACCGCACCGAGAATCCGTTCGGCCAACAGCGACTGGCGCTGGGCCATTGCCACCTGGGCTGCCGGGGCGCCGCGCTGGAGCAGGATCTCCACCACCTTTTCGTATTCCACCTGCAACTGCGGCACGGTTTCCGCCAGGGTCGCAGCCACCTGATGCAGGGACAACACCGTCTGTTCGCTGGCCAGGATCGCGTCGGTGTTCTTCAGCAGTTTTTCCCAGTCCAACTGCACGGCGCGCATTTCCTGGCGCAGGGCCACCGGGGCCCCGGGCAGGCCGGTGGCCGGGTCGCCCTTCTTCAGATAGCCCCAGCGCTGGGCAAAGTCGTTGCGTGCATCCCCCAGCAGCTTGAACGCCGCGGCCTTGCCCGCCGCCGCTTCGGTGGCGTTCTTGGCGATGCGCTGGGACAGCACCCGCAGCTCGCCGGCATGGCCGATGTACTGCTTGTCGTAGGTGGCCTGGGTATTGAGGTAAGCGAAGTTGGCGAACAGCAGCATGATGAACACGATCAGTGCGATGAACAGCACGATGATCTGCGAGCGACTGCGGGAGCCCTCCAGGGGCTTGCCGGTTTTGGCGTTGGTCATCGATCAGGCCTTTGGCGAGCGGGCGGTCCCGCGTTCGGGTCCCCGGGACGCACGCATCGCCAGGGCAGCATGGATTGATCCAGGAAGGCACGGGCCTGCCATGGCACTGCAAACGGGCTGCACAGCCGTCGGGGAGTCATTCATGCCGCCACCTCCAGGAACCCGGGAGAACGGGCCAGGGCGAAGGGGCTGAACACCTGCCAGACCTGATCACGACGGAACTGCCCTTGCAGGTAGGGATTGATCGCGGCGTCGGAGAATCCGCCAAGGCCGGGCTCCAGGCTGTCCTGGGCAAAGTGCTGCAGGCCGGCCACCTCATCCACCAGCAGGCCGGCGAACAGCTCTTTGTACTCCACCACCAGCACTCGCCGCTGCTTGCGCAGGGGCGACAGTTCATGACCGAAAAAACCGCACAGGTCCATGATCGGCAGCAGGCGCCCACGCAGGTTGGCCACGCCCTTGACCCAGGGTTTGACCCCGGGCAGCAGGGTGTAGCGCGGCTCGTGCAGGACTTCGCTGATCTCGCCCATGGCCGCGACGTACCAGTGCTCTCCCAGGCGGAAACCGATACCGCTCCAGCTGTGCTGGCGGGTTTCCTGGGACGGCAGGTCGGCAGCCAGCAGGCGGCAGCGCTGGTCGATCTCCAGCAGCAGCTCGAAGGCGGTCTGGGATTCGCTCATGGCCGGGCGATCAGCCGGCCAGGACGTTGTTCAGGGTCTTGATCAGGGTCTCTTCGTCCACCGGCTTGGTCAGGTAGTCCTTGGCGCCCTGGCGGGTGCCCCAGACCTTGTCGGTTTCCTGATCCTTGGTGGTGATGATGATCACCGGGATGTGGCTGGTCTCGGCGTCCTTGGTCAACTGCCGGGTGGCCTGGAAGCCGTTGAGGCCGGGCATGACGATGTCCATCAGCACCGCATCGGGTTTTTCTTCCCGGGCCAGGGCCACGCCGTCGGCACCGTTCTCGGCCTTGAGCACTTCATGGCCGTGCTTTTCCAGCATGCCGGTGAGTTTGTACATTTCAGTCGGCGAGTCATCGACGATCAGAATACGAGCCATGGTCTTCCCCATACGGTATAGGCGCGCGGCCCGCGGGCCGGACGCCATTGTGCGTGTCTACTGTGGCGCAAGCGCGACAAAGTCCGGAACGTGGGCCTTGATTGCGCTCAGCAGTTCTTCCTTGCTGAAGGGTTTGGTCAAAAACTGGTCGGAGCCGACGATACGCCCCTTGGCCTTGTCGAACAGGCCGTCCTTGGAGGACAGCATGATCACGGGAATGGACTTGAACGCGCTGTGGTTCTTCACCAGCGCACAGGTCTGATAACCGTCGAGCCGCGGCATCATGATGTCGACGAAAATGATTCCGGGGTGGTGGTCGACGATCTTCGACAGCGCTTCGAAGCCGTCCACTGCGGTAATGACTTCACAGCCGACGTTCTTCAGCAGCATTTCGGCCGTGCGGCGAATCGTCTTCGAATCGTCGATCACCATCACCTTCAAGGCGTTGGAATGCTGTTCCATATCTGCTCTGCCATCGCCCCAGCGAATGATTTGATCCGGTACTGCTGGCCAACGCCCCAAACCCTTGAACTTCAAGGCCTCGGCCCGGCCTGCGAGCCTTTTTAGCACACTCTCCCCCCTGCAATCTATGGACCACGCCAGGCAGTGGTTTTTCCTTGACCCAGGCCCTTGTCAGCGCCACTCTGACGCCACTTTTTTTGCCTTGCTTCCACTCATTTTCTTAAAGGAATCCACCCATGAGCGTTCGCGTCGGGATTGTCATGGACCCTATCGCCAGCATTTCCTACAAGAAGGACAGCTCGCTGGCCATGCTGCTGGCCGCCCAGGAGCGCGGCTGGACCCTCTTCTATATGGAGCAGCGCGACCTGTACCAGGGCGCCGGCGTGGCCCGGGCGCGCATGCGGCCGCTGCAGGTGTTCGCCAACCCGGAGAAATGGTTCGAGCTGGACGCCGAGATCGACTGCCCGCTGAGCGATCTGGACGTGATCCTGATGCGCAAGGACCCGCCCTTCGACATGGAGTTCGTCTACTCCACCTACCTGCTGGAACAGGCCGAAAGCGCCGGCGTGCTGGTGGTCAACAAGCCCCAGAGCCTGCGCGACTGCAATGAAAAGCTGTTTGCCACCCTGTTCCCCCAGTGCACCCCGCCCACCGTGGTCAGCCGTCGCGCCGATGTGTTGCGCGAGTTCGCCGCCCAGCATGGCGATGTGATTCTCAAGCCCCTGGACGGCATGGGCGGCACCTCGATCTTCCGTCACCGCGCCGGCGACCCGAACCTGTCGGTGATCCTGGAAACCCTGACCGTGCTCGGCAGCCAGCAGATCATGGCCCAGGCCTACCTGCCGGCCATCAAGGACGGCGACAAGCGCATCCTGATGATCGATGGCGAACCGGTGGATTACTGCCTGGCGCGCATCCCCGCCGCCGGTGAAACCCGTGGCAACCTGGCCGCCGGCGGTCGTGGCGAGGCCCGTCCACTGAGCGACAAGGATCGCTGGATTGCCGCCCAGGTCGGCCCGACCCTGCGGGCCAAGGGCCTGCTGTTCGTCGGCCTCGACGTGATCGGCGAGCACCTGACGGAAATCAACGTCACCAGCCCCACCTGCATCCGTGAAATCGACAATGCCTTCGGCACCCAGATCGGCGCGCGGCTGATGGATACCATCGAACGCAAACTGCAAGCCGCCAGCAACAAGCCGCAAGCTTGATCTGCATCAAGCTGCAGCTTGTCGCTTGAAGCTTGGCACTCAAGGCTTGAAACCAACATTGCGTTATCATGCGCCGCCTGTGAAACCGTGATGTTGGTTGTGTGATGCCCCCTGTGATGTCGAACCGTCGATGAACCTCCAGTCCGATCTGCCCCCCGAGCTGGCCCATAGCGGCGTGCGCGCGGCCGATCGCCTGGGATTTACCCTGTTCCTGGCGGCGCTCCTGCACCTGGCACTGATCCTCGGCCTGGGCTTTTCCTTTGCCGAACCCAAGGCGATCAGCAAGACCCTGGAAATCACCCTGGCCACCTTCAAGAGCGAGACCAAGCCGAAGAAGGCCGACTTCCTCGCCCAGGAAAATCAGGAAGGCAGCGGCACCCTGGACAAGAAAGCCATTCCGAAAACCACCGAAGTCGCCCCCTTTCAGGACAACTCGGTGAAAAAGGTCGTGCCGCCACCGTCAGTCAAACCTGAAGTCAAGGAAGTCGCGCCCAAAGCGGCCGTGGCCACCACCGCGCCGAAGCCGAAAAAGACCGTGACCCAGCGTGAAGAGGTCAAGAAAGACCCGACGCCCAAGGCCGATACCCCGCGTTTCGACAGCGCCCAACTGTCCAGCGAGATTTCCAGCCTGGAAGCCGAACTGGCCAACGAACAGCAGCTGTACGCCAAGCGTCCACGCATCCACCGCCTGAGCGCCGCCTCCACCATGCGCGACAAGGGCGCCTGGTATAAGGACGAGTGGCGCAAGAAGGTCGAGCGCATCGGCAACCTCAACTACCCCGAGGAAGCCCGGCGCAAGCAGATCTACGGCAACTTGCGGCTGATGGTCTCGATCAACCGCGACGGTTCCCTGTACGAAGTGCTGGTGCTGGAGTCCTCCGGCCAGCCGCTGCTGGACCAGGCCGCCCAACGCATCGTGCGCCTGGCGGCGCCGTTCGCCCCCTTTACCGGCGACCTGTCGGACATCGACCGCCTGGAAATCATCCGCACCTGGCGCTTCGCCCGGGGCGACAAACTGTCCAGCAACTGATCGTTCGCCCCTGCGGCCTCGAAGAGGCCCGACAGAGTGGCGCAAATCCCAATGACGCCTTCGCTGGCAAGCCAGCTCCTGCACAGGGCGCGCTTGTCAGCCGGGCCCGCCACCGCCACACTAGCGCTCATGAAAAATGTCAGCCCCAGCTATCTCAAGCATCACTTCCTGATCGCCATGCCCCATATGGCCGACCCGAATTTTGCCCAGACGTTGACCTATATCGTCGAGCACAATGCCAGCGGCGCCATGGGCCTGGTGATCAATCGGCCCCTGGACCTGAGCCTGGCCGATATCCTCGAACAATTGCGCCCCGACGAAGAACCGTCGCTGCTGTGCCAGCATGTGCCGATCTTCAGCGGCGGCCCGGTGCAGACTGATCGCGGTTTTGTCCTGCACCCCAACGGCCCGATCTATCAGGCCACAGTGGAATTCGAAGGACTGTCCCTGTCCACCTCCCAGGATGTGCTGTTCGCCATTGCCGACGGCGTGGGCCCGGCCAAGAGCCTGATCGCCCTGGGCTATGCCGGCTGGGAAGCCGGGCAGCTGGAAGCCGAACTGGCGGACAACGCCTGGCTGACCTGCCCCTTCGACGCCGACATCCTGTTCAACACCAGCAGCGAATTGCGCCTGGAAGCCGCCGCCCGGCACCTGGGGGTCAACCTCAGCCTGCTCACCAGCCAGGCGGGGCACGCCTGATGGCCTTGCGACTGATCCTGGGCTTCGACTACGGCACCAAGCAGATCGGCGTTGCCGTCGGCCAGGCCATCACCGGCCAGGCCCGGGAGCTGTGCACCTTGAAGGCGCAGAACGGCGTGCCGGACTGGAATCAGGTGCAAGCGCTGATGACGGAATGGAAACCCGACGCCGTGGTGGTGGGCCTGCCCCTGAACATGGACGGCAGCCCCAGCGACATGTGCGTGCGCGCCGAGAAGTTCGCCCGGCGCCTGAACGGCCGCTTCAATGTGCCCTTCTATACCCACGATGAACGCCTGACCACCTTCGAGGCCAAGGGCGAACGCCTGGCCCGGGGCGGGCAGAAAGGCAGTTACCGCGACAACCCGGTAGACGCCATCGCCGCAGCCCTGCTGCTGCAGGGCTGGCTCGACGAAAACGCCACGCTGTTGAATACCTGAGATCCCGAATCCTGAAGATGCGCGGCCCAAGGCTGCGCGCCTCCTGGCCCAACACCAGCCGTAAGTTCCCGTGCCCTGCTGCCCGGCAGCAGGCGCGAGCCCACGAAGGAGCCACCATGAGCCTGCCCAATCCCGCCGCCCTGATCAGCCAGATGGCCACTGATCTCAACGCCCACCTGGCCCAGCGCGCCATCAGCGAGCCGCGCTTCATCGGTATCCGTACCGGTGGCGTGTGGGTGGCCCAGGCCCTGTTGGAAGCCCTGGGCAGCGACGCCCCCCTGGGCACCCTGGATGTGTCCTTCTACCGCGACGACTTCAGCCAGAACGGCCTGCACCCGCAAGTTCGCCCTTCGGAACTGCCGTTCGAGATCGAAGGCCAGCATCTGGTGCTGATCGATGACGTGCTGATGAGCGGCCGGACCATCCGCGCCGCCCTCAACGAGCTGTTCGACTATGGCCGTCCAGCCAGCGTGACCCTGGTCTGCCTGCTGGACCTGAACGCCGCCGAGCTGCCGATTCGTCCGAATGTGGTGGGCGCGACCCTGTCGCTGGCCGCCCACGAGCGGGTAAAATTGTCCGGTCCTGCGCCGCTTCAACTCGAGCTCCAAGACCTCGCCCTCTAACTCGCCCTTTTAAGAGTCCATTGCGATGACGCCTCTAGACGCCAAGCGCCCGCTGCAGCTCAACGATCAGGGCCAGCTGCGCCATTTCCTGTCCCTCGACGGCCTGAACCGCGAGCTGCTGACAGAAATCCTCGACACCGCCGACTCCTTCCTCGAAGTCGGCGCCCGGGCGGTCAAGAAAGTCCCGCTGCTGCGCGGCAAGACCGTGTGCAACGTGTTCTTCGAGAACTCCACCCGGACCCGCACCACCTTCGAACTGGCGGCCCAGCGGCTGTCGGCGGACGTGATCACCCTGAATGTCTCGACCTCCTCGGCGAGCAAGGGTGAAACCCTGCTGGACACCCTGCGCAACCTGGAAGCCATGGCCGCCGACATGTTCGTGGTACGCCACGGCGACTCCGGCGCCGCGCACTTCATCGCCGAACACGTGTGCCCTCAGGTAGCGATCATCAACGGCGGCGACGGCCGTCACGCCCACCCGACCCAGGGCATGCTCGACATGCTGACCATCCGCCGGCACAAGGGCGGCTTCGAGAACCTCTCGGTGGCCATCGTCGGCGACATCCTGCACTCGCGGGTGGCGCGCTCCAACATGCTGGCGCTGAAAACCCTCGGCTGCCCGGACATCCGCGTGATCGCACCGAAAACCCTGCTGCCCATCGGCATCGAGCAGTACGGGGTCAAGGTCTACACCGACATGACCGAAGGCCTGAAAGACGTGGACGTGGTGATCATGCTGCGCCTGCAGCGTGAACGCATGCAGGGCGGCCTGCTGCCCAGCGAAGGCGAGTTCTACCGCCTGTTCGGCCTGACCACCGCACGCCTGGCCGGGGCCAAGCCCGACGCCATCGTCATGCACCCGGGCCCGATTAACCGCGGCGTGGAGATCGAATCGGCGGTGGCCGACGGTCCGCACTCGGTGATCCTCAATCAGGTGACCTACGGCATTGCAGTGCGCATGGCCGTGCTGTCCATGGCCATGAGCGGGCAGACCGCCCAGCGACAATTCGAGCAGGAGAACGCCCAGTGAAGCTCAGCATTCTCGGCGCCCGCGTCATCGATCCAAGCAGCGGCCTGGATCAAACCACTGATCTGCACCTGGAAGCCGGCAAGATCGTCGCCATCGGCGCCGCCCCCAATGGTTTCAATGCCGTCACTATCATCGACGCCAAGGGCCTGGTGGCCGCGCCTGGCCTGGTGGACCTGAGCGTGGCCCTGCGCGAGCCGGGCTACAGCCGCAAGGGCAGCATCGCCAGCGAAACCCGCGCCGCCGCGGCCGGTGGCGTCACCAGCCTGTGCTGCCCGCCGCATACCAAACCGGTACTGGATACCTCGGCCGTGGCCGAACTGATCCTCGACCGCGCCCGGGAAGCCGGCAACAGCAAAGTCTTCCCGATCGGGGCTCTGAGCAAGGGCCTGGAAGGCGAGCAATTAGCCGAGCTGATCGCGTTGCGTGACGCCGGCTGCGTGGCCTTCGGCAATGGCCTGGACGGTTTCCGCAGCACCCGCACCCTGTGCCGCGCCCTGGAATACGCCGCCACCTTCGACCTGACGGTGATCTTCCACTCCCAGGACCGCGACCTGGCCGAAGGCGGCCTGGCCCATGAAGGTGCTACCGCCAGCTTCCTCGGTTTGCCGGGGATTCCCGAAAGCGCGGAAACCGTGGCCCTGGCCCGGGACCTGCTGCTGGTGGAACAAAGCGGCGTGCGCGCTCACTTCAGCCAGCTGACCAGCGCCCGGGGCGTTGAGCTGATCGCCCAGGCCCAGGCCCGCGGCCTGCCAGTGACCGCCGATGTGGCGCTGTATCAGCTGATCCTCACCGATGAGGCGCTGATCGACTTCTCCAGCCTGTATCACGTGCAGCCGCCACTGCGCTCGCGGGCCGACCGTGATGCCCTGCGTGCAGCGGTGAAGTCCGGGGTGGTGCAAGCCATCTCCAGCCATCACCAGCCCCACGAGCGCGATGCCAAGCTGGCGCCGTTCGGCGCCACCGAGCCCGGCATCAGCAGCGTCGAGTTGCTGCTGCCACTGGCCCTGACCCTGGTTCAGGACGGTTTACTGGACCTGCCGACCCTGCTGGCGCGCCTCAGCGCGGGTCCTGCCGAGGCCTTGCGCCTGCCGGCGGGCAAGCTGGTGGAAGGGGGTGCAGCGGACCTGGTGCTGTTCGACCCGGCCAGTTCCACCGTGGCCGGCGAGCGCTGGCTGTCCAAGGGCGAGAACTGCCCGTTCCTCGGCCATAGCCTGCCGGGCGCCGTGCGCTACACCCTGGTGGATGGGCATATCAGCTATCAAGGCTGATTGCCTGGCTGGCGCCCTGTAGCCGCTGCCGCAGGCTGCGAACGGCTCCGAAGGAGCCGCCGCTCCTGATGGCGGCCTGCGGCAACAGCCCCATGCAACGCCATCACCGCCTGCGCCGCTGACTGGATCAGCGGCGTTTGGCGTTTTCCAGGGAGACCTGGTCGTTCAGGGTCCAGAAGTCGTACAGCACCCCCAGGAAGAACAAACCACCGGTGAACAGGTAGAGCACACCGCTCAGCCATTTGCCCTGGTACATGCGATGTACGCCAAATACCCCGAGGAAGGTCAGCAGAATCCAAGCCACGCTGTATTCCACGGGACCAGAGGTAAAGCGCAAGTCCGCTTCCCGGTCCATGGACGGGATCAGGAACAAGTCGATCAGCCAGCCAATGCCCAATAGACCAAGGGTGAAGAACCAAATGGTCCCGGTCACCGGCTTGCCGTAATAGAAGCGGTGAGCGCCGGTAAAACCGAGAATCCACAACAGGTAACCGATCACCTTGCTGTGGGTGTCATGGGCGGATGCATCCTGACGATAGGTGTTCATTAAGAGCCTCTTGCTAGGTGATAGATAAATATTCTTAAAATCTTTGTGACTTTTTTACAGGCTTTCGACGTGTGGACAATGTTACCTTCTGTTCCGCCAAAGCCTTGTACTGCCTGACTTCTGACGGTTTTCTGCGTCAAGTTGCCACCTCTTTGCCGAAGTTGACCCCAAGGTTGAATCGACAAACGGCCACGGAAGTGACCTGAAAGCTGTTATAAAGTTGCGCGCTAACCAAATAAGAGCCTTGCCTAATGCGACCATTTTTCAAGACATGGCTAACCATTTGCCTATTAATGCCACTGGCCGCCCACGCCACCAACCGTGAGCAACGACTTCCCAACGTTAATGGCTACACCCCGAAACCCCATGTTTCGACGGTCACCGCCAAGAACAAGACCACCATCAAGCACCCCACCCGCCTGAGCAAGGCCGACAGCAAGCTGGTGGCCAACAACGCCGGCCGGCCAAGCACCACTGTCCTCAGCCGTGCGGTCAATGTGCTGGGCACCCCCTATCGTTGGGGCGGCAGCAGCCCAAGTAAAGGCTTCGATTGCAGCGGCCTGGTGCGCTACGCCTTCAATGACGTCGCCGCCGTGGACCTGCCACGCACCTCCAACGCCATGGCCAGCGGCCACGGGCAGAAGGTCGAGCGCAAGGACCTGAAGCCGGGCGATCTGCTGTTCTTCAACATCAAGAGCCGCAAGGTCAACCACGTCGCCATCTACCTGGGCGAAGACCGCTTTATCCACGCCCCACGGCGCGGTAAGGCAGTGACCATCGACACCCTGAAGAAACCCTACTGGCAGAGCCACTACGTGGTTGCCAAGCGGGTACTGCCCAAGGAACAGGCACCTCTGCGGGTCGTGCAGCGCTGATCTGCTGATTCGCCCATTCGCCGGCAAGCCGGCTCCTACACCCACCTGTAGGAGCCGGCTTGCCGGCGAATGCATTTCCAGCCCTGTCAAAAGCTCTCCGGCATCCGGGCCTGCTCCCGCGCCTGTTCACGGCTGATCAGCCCTTGCCCCAGCAATTCCTTGAGGCTCATGTCCAGGGTGCGCATGCCCTGGGCCCCGCCGGTCTGGATCGCCGAATACATCTGCGCCACCTTGTCCTCGCGAATCAGGTTACGGATCGCCGCATTGCCCAGCATGATTTCGTGAGCCGCCACCCGCCCACCGCCCACTTTCTTCAGCAACACCTGGGCAATGACCGCCTGCAGCGACTCGGCCAGCATCGAGCGCACCAGGGCCTTTTCCTCCCCCGGGAACACGTCCACCAGCCGGTCGATGCTCTTGGCCGCGGATGCAGTGTGCAGGGTGGCGAACACCAGGTGCCCGGTTTCGGCGGCGGTCAGGGCCAGGCGAATGCTTTCCAGATCGCGCAACTCTCCCAGCAGGATCACGTCCGGGTCCTCCCGCAGCGCCGCACGCAAGGCGGTGGCGAAACTGCGGGTATCACGCGGCACCTCGCGCTGGTGGATCAGGCAACTTTTCTGCGGATGAATGAACTCGATGGGGTCTTCGAGGGTGAGGATGTGCTGCTGCCGATGCTGGTTCAGGTGATCGATCATCGCCGCCAGGGTGGTGGACTTGCCGCTACCGGTGGGCCCGGTGACCAGCACCAGCCCCCGAGGCGCTTCGACAATCTGCTGAAACACTTGCCCCAGTCCCAACGCCTCCAGGCTCTGTACCCGTGACGGGATCAGGCGCAGCACTGCAGCCGCTCCCCGGACGTGCTGGAAGGCATTGACCCGGAACCGCGCCACGCCCGGCAGTTCGTAGGCAAAGTCCAGATCCTGCTGGCTGGCGAATACCTGCCGCTGTGGCTCGCTCATCAGGCCATGCATCAAGGACAGCACCTGCTGTGCATCCAGGGCCGGGCTGTCCAGCGGACGAATATCGCCATCAATGCGCAACATCGGCGCCAGTCCGGCAGACAGATGCAAGTCGGAAGCACCCCGGGAGATGCTCAAAGTCAGGAGTTCGGTGATGTCCATAGTGCCCCCCAATTCCAGTAGAATGCCGCGAGCTTCAGACCCAGCCGCCATGCCAGGCAATGACCGGCGCGGCCCTTGAGCGATGCTCGGGCCGGTCGACAATCAGGGTCTGGTGGATTCATGCGGCGGTTGGCGGCCAAGGTCACAGGCTCCCGGTCGCCGGTACTTTTGAGAAGAAATCGAATGTCCACGATAGCAGACAACATTGCCCAGCTAGCCGAGCGCATCCGCAGCGCCTGCCAGGCCGTACAGCGTGCCCCGGACAGCGTCATGCTGCTGGCCGTGAGCAAGACCAAACCCGCCGCCGCCCTGCGCGAAGCCTATGCCGCCGGCCTGCGGGACTTCGGCGAGAACTACCTGCAAGAAGCCCTGGGCAAACAACAGGAACTGGCGGACCTGCCCTTGAGTTGGCACTTCATCGGCCCCATTCAGTCGAACAAGACTCGCGCCATTGCCGAGCACTTTGCCTGGGTGCATTCCGTGGATCGCTTGAAAATCGCACAACGCCTGTCCGAGCAACGCCCCGCCGAGCTGCCGCCGCTGAACATCTGCATCCAGGTGAATGTCAGTGGCGAAGCCAGCAAGTCCGGCTGTACCCCGGCCGACCTGCCAGACCTGGCCAGGGCCATCAGCGCCTTGCCACGCCTG
The DNA here is from genome assembly GCF_017491625.1 of Pseudomonas sp. 50_B. Classification (NCBI taxonomy): domain Bacteria; kingdom Pseudomonadati; phylum Pseudomonadota; class Gammaproteobacteria; order Pseudomonadales; family Pseudomonadaceae; genus Pseudomonas; species Pseudomonas sp. 50_B. Next base: position 558,836 of record NZ_JAFGYX010000001.1, on the reverse strand, counting down.
CAACTGCGCGGGCTGATGGCGATTCCCGAGCCCACCGAGGACCGCGCCGCCCAGGAAGCCGCCTTCGCGGCGGTGCAGGCCCTGAACAACCAACTGCGCGACAACCTCAAGCTGCCCCTGGACACCCTTTCCATGGGCATGAGCCACGACCTCGAAGCGGCCATCGCCCAGGGCGCCACCTGGGTGCGGATCGGTACCGCACTGTTTGGTGCCCGCGACTACAGTCAGTCCTGATGCGACTGACCCTGACCTCTCATAAGGACCTGTCATGAACACGACTCGTATCGCTTTTATCGGCGCCGGCAACATGGCGGCCAGCCTCATCGGTGGCCTGCGGGCCAAAGGCCTTGAGGCGGCACAGATCCGTGCCAGTGACCCCGGCGCCGAAACCCGGGCCAAGGTGGCTGCCGAACACGGCATCCAGGTGTTCGCCGACAACGCCGAAGCCATCGCCGGCGTCGATGTGATCGTCCTGGCGGTCAAACCCCAGGCCATGAAAGCCGTGTGCGAAGCCCTGCGCCCGAGCCTGCAGCCGCAGCAGCTGGTGGTGTCCATTGCCGCCGGCATCACCTGCGCCAGCATGAACCACTGGCTCGGCGAGCAACCGATCGTGCGCTGCATGCCCAACACCCCGGCGCTGCTGCGCCAGGGCGTCAGCGGCCTGTATGCCACCGCCCAGGTCAGCCCTGAACAGCGCCATCAGGCCGAAGAACTGCTGTCCGCCGTGGGCATCGCCCTGTGGCTGGATCAAGAGCAACAACTGGACGCTGTGACCGCGGTGTCCGGCAGCGGCCCGGCGTATTTCTTCCTGCTGATCGAAGCCATGACCGCCGCTGGCGAAAAGCTCGGCCTGCCTCGGGAAACCGCCGCCCAACTGACCCTGCAGACCGCCCTGGGGGCGGCTCACATGGCAGTGTCCAGTGACGTCGACGCCGCCGAGCTGCGCCGCCGCGTAACGTCGCCAGCCGGCACCACAGAAGCCGCGATCAAATCGTTCCAGGCCAACGGCTTTGAAGCCCTGGTGGAAAAAGCATTGGGTGCCGCCGCGCACCGCTCGGCCGAAATGGCCGAACAACTCGGTCGTTAACTCGCCCCTACAAAGGAATCGATAATGTTCGGACTCAACGACGCTGCCATTTTTGTGATTCAGACCCTGGGCAGCCTGTACCTGCTGGTGGTCCTGCTGCGCTTCATGCTGCAAGTGGTGCGGGCGAACTTCTACAACCCTATCTGCCAGTTCATCGTGCGCGCCACCCAGCCATTGCTCAAACCCCTGCGCCGGGTGATCCCCAGCATGTTCGGGCTCGACATGTCCTCGCTGGTCCTGGCCCTGATCGTCCAAATGGCGCTGTTCGCCATCGTCCTGACCCTCAGCCAAATCTCCTTCAATGCCCTGGGACTGCTGCTGTGGGCGCCGATCGGGATCTTCGCGCTGTTCCTGAAGATCTGGTTCTTCGCCATGATCATCAGCGTGATCCTGTCCTGGGTCGCTCCTGGCAGCCAGAGCCCGGGCGCGGAACTGGCCTACCAGATCAGCGAGCCGCTGCTGGCCCCATTCCGGCGCATCGTGCCCAACCTGGGCGGTCTGGACATCTCGCCGATCCTGGCCTTCATCGTGATCCAGCTGGTGCAACAGTGGCTGATTCCGCGCCTGGCGCTCTACACCTTCATGCCCCCTGAGTTGTTCGGGCTGATCTGATGAGCTACTTCCGCTGGGACGGTGACGATCTGATTCTCGATTGTCACCTGCAACCCAAGGCCAGCAGCGACGAGTTCGCTGGCCTGCATGGGGAGCGGCTGAAGATCCGCCTCACCGCCCCGCCTGTGGAGGGCAAGGCCAATGCTCACTTGATGGGGTTCCTGGCCAAGGCTTTCGGCATTCCCAAGAGCCACGTCAGCCTGGTCAGTGGCGAGTTGAACCGGCAGAAGCGCGTGCGCCTGCAAGCGCCGAAGAAGCTGCCGGATCTGCCGGGGCTGGCGCGCCCTGCCTGATTCTTCGGCAAGCCGGCTCCTACGCCCCAGGTCCGCTGTAGGCGCTGGCTTGCCAGCGAATCTCACCCCGCCATTTCTCCAACCAAATACAGCCCCGGGCTTTGCTTGCCGCTGGGGGCAGCGGTCTTTAGACTTACGCCTCATTTAAATGAGAGCAGGGTCGATGCCAACTGCCTTTCCCCCCGATTCTGTTGGTCTGGTCACGCCAGAAATAGCGCACTTCAGCGATCCTCTGGCTCTGGCCTGCGGACGCGCGCTACCGGCCTACGACCTGATCTACGAAACCTATGGTCAGCTCAACGCCAGCGCCAGCAACGCGGTGCTGATCTGCCACGCCCTGTCCGGCCATCATCACGCCGCCGGCTACCACAGCGTCGATGACCGCAAGCCCGGTTGGTGGGACAGCTGCATCGGTCCCGGCAAGCCCATCGATACCAACAAGTTCTTCGTGGTCAGCCTCAACAACCTCGGCGGTTGCAACGGCTCCACCGGCCCCAGCAGCCTCAATCCGGAAACCGGCAAGCCGTTCGGCGCCGATTTCCCGGTGCTCACCGTGGAAGACTGGGTGCACAGCCAGGCGCGCCTGGCGGACCGCCTGGGCATTGCCCAGTGGGCAGCGGTGATCGGCGGCAGCCTGGGCGGCATGCAGGCCCTGCAATGGACCATCACCTACCCGGACCGGGTACGGCACTGCCTGGCCATCGCCTCGGCGCCCAAGCTCTCGGCGCAGAACATTGCCTTCAACGAAGTGGCACGCCAGGCGATTCTCACCGACCCGGAGTTCCACGGCGGTTCTTTCCAGGAACAAGGCGTGATCCCTAAACGCGGGCTGATGCTGGCGCGCATGGTCGGGCACATCACCTACCTGTCCGATGACTCCATGGGCGAGAAATTCGGCCGCGGCCTCAAGAGCGAAAAGCTCAACTACGACTTCCACAGCGTCGAATTCCAGGTGGAAAGCTACCTGCGCTACCAGGGCGAAGAGTTTTCCGGGCGTTTCGACGCCAACACCTACCTGCTGATGACCAAGGCCCTGGACTATTTCGACCCGGCGGCGAACTTCGACGACGATCTGGCCAAGACCTTCGCCAACGCCAGCGCCAAGTTCTGCGTGATGTCCTTCACCACCGACTGGCGCTTCTCCCCGGCCCGTTCCCGGGAGCTGGTGGACGCGCTGATGGCGGCGCGCAAGGACGTCTGCTACCTGGAGATCGACGCACCCCAGGGGCACGACGCCTTCCTGATCCCGATCCCGCGCTACTTGCAGGCCTTTAGTCACTACATGAACCGCATTACCTTGTGAGGACACGATGAGAGCCGATCTGGAAATCATCCAGGAATGGATCCCCGCCGGCAGCCGCGTCCTCGACCTGGGCTGCGGTAACGGCGAGCTGCTGAGCTGGCTGCAGGAACACAAGCAAGTCACCGGCTACGGCCTGGAAAACGACCCGGACAACATTGCCGAGTGCGTGGCCAAGGGCATCAACGTGATCGAGCAGGACCTGGACAAGGGTCTGGGCAACTTCGCCAGCAACAGCTTCGATATCGTGGTCATGACCCAGGCCCTGCAGGCCGTGCACTACCCGGACAAGATCCTCGACGAAATGCTCCGGGTCGGCCGCCAGTGCATCATCACTTTCCCCAACTTCGGCCACTGGCGCTGCCGCTGGTACCTGGCCAGCAAGGGGCGGATGCCGGTCTCGGAGTTCCTCCCGTACACCTGGTACAACACGCCGAACATCCACTTCTGCACCTTCGAGGACTTCGAAGAGCTGTGCCGCGAGCGCCAAGCCCGGGTGATCAACCGCCTTGCCGTCGATCAACAACACCGTCACGGGTGGGCCAGTAAGCTATGGCCTAATCTGTTGGGAGAGATCGGCATCTACCGCGTCAGCAGTCCCGGCCTGCAAGATCACAAGGTCGCGGTATAAACCACGTTGCATCGAGGAGAACCATCATGGGACGTCTGGTGACATTTCTATTGGCTGCCTGCCTGAGCTTCAGTGCCCTGGCGGCAGACCCGATCAAGAGCGAGCGCAAGGAGGTGTTCGGTGACATCACCGTGCACTACAACACCTTCAACTCCACCTACCTGCAACCTGACGTCGCCAGGGCCGCGGAGCTGGTTCGCAGCAAGAACCAGGGCGTGATCAACGTTTCGCTGATCAAGGACGGCAAGCCGCTGGTCGGCCAGGTCAGCGGTACGGTCAAGGACCTGACCAGCAAGAGCATCCCGCTGAAATTCCGCCAGATCACCGAACAGGGCGCGATCTACTACATCGCCCAGTTCCCGGTGGAACAGCAGGAAACCCGTACCTTCACCATCACCGTGCAAACGGGTGGCGATACCAACAGCTTCAGCTTCAACCAAGAGCTATTCCCGGGCGAATAATGAACCTTACGCAACTCGTACTGGCCAGCCACAATGCCGGCAAACTCAAAGAACTCCAGGCCATGCTCGGCGCCTCGGTGCAACTGCGCTCGATCGGCGAGTTCAGCAGCGTCGAGCCGGAAGAAACCGGTCTGTCGTTCGTCGAAAACGCCATCCTCAAGGCGCGCAATGCCGCACGCATTTCCGGCCTGCCGGCACTGGCGGACGATTCCGGCCTGGCCGTGGACTTTCTCGGCGGCGCGCCGGGCATCTACTCGGCGCGCTATGCCGACGGCCAGGGCGACGCGGCGAACAACGCCAAGCTGCTCGAAGCCCTGAAAGACGTCCCCGAAGCCCAGCGCGGCGCGCAGTTCGTCTGCGTCCTGGCCCTGGTGCGGCACGCCGACGATCCGTTGCCGATCCTCTGCGAAGGCCTGTGGCACGGGCGCATCCTCACCGCCGCCAGTGGCGAACACGGTTTCGGCTACGACCCGCTGTTCTGGGTGCCGGAACGTGACTGCTCCAGCGCCGAGCTGGGCCCCGTGGAGAAAAACCAGCTCAGCCACCGCGCCCGCGCCATGGCCATTCTGCGGCAACGCCTGGGCCTGAAATGAGCCAGGACCGATCCGCGTCGCCGCTGATTCTCGGCGGCGCGCCAACGCCTCGGGCGGCGCTGCCCCAGTTGCCGCCCCTGGCGCTGTACATCCACATCCCGTGGTGTGTACGCAAATGCCCTTATTGCGATTTCAACTCCCACGCCGCCAGCCCGACGTTGCCGGAAGAAGAGTACGTCGACGCCCTGCTGGCCGACCTCGACCTGGAGCTGCACGCGGTGCATGGCCGCGAGCTGAGTTCGATCTTCTTCGGCGGCGGCACCCCGAGCCTGTTCAGTGCCCAGGCCCTGGGGCGGCTGCTCCAGGGCGTGGAACAACGCATCGCCTTCGCCAGCGATATCGAAATCACCCTGGAAGCCAACCCCGGGACCTTCGAGCAGGAGAAATTCACCGCCTATCGCGCCCTGGGAATCAACCGCCTGTCCATCGGCATCCAGAGCTTCCAGGAACAGAAGCTCAAGGCCCTGGGCCGCATCCACAACGGTGACGAAGCGGTACGCGCCGCCGGTATGGCGCGCCAGGCCGGGTTCGACAACTTCAACCTGGACCTGATGCACGGCTTGCCGGATCAGTCCCTGGACGATGCCCTGGGCGATCTGCGTCAGGCCATCGCCATGAAGCCGACCCACCTGTCCTGGTATCAGCTGACCCTGGAACCCAACACGGTGTTCTGGAACCAGCCGCCGGTGCTGCCGGAGGACGACACCCTGTGGGATATCCAGGAAGCCGGCCAGGCACTGCTGGCCGAGCATGGCTACGCCCAGTATGAAGTGTCGGCCTACGCCCAGCCCGGACGCGCGGCGCGGCACAACCTGAACTACTGGAGCTTCGGCGACTTCATCGGCATCGGTGCCGGCGCCCACGGCAAGCTCAGCCACCCGGACGGGCGCATTCTGCGCACCTGGAAGACCCGCCTGCCCAAGGACTACCTGAACCCGGCCAAGCCGTTCAAGGCTGGCGAGAAGACCCTGGGCAACGACGAGCTGCCGTTCGAGTTCCTGATGAACGCCCTGCGCCTCACCGATGGCGTCGACGCCGCACTGTTCGCCCAGCGCACCGGCCTGGATCTGGCCAGCCTTGCCGAAGGTCGGCGTCAGGCCGAACAAAGTGGCTTGTTGCAGGTCGAACCGTCACGCCTGGCGGCCACGGCCCGCGGGCAACTCTTCCTCAATGACCTGCTGCAATACTTTCTGATCTAAGGAAATCACATGGATCTGGTACTCGACCTGCTTGCCACCGTGTCCCGCTGGAGTCGCAGCAACCTCTCGGAAATCGCCCTGGCATTGGTGGGCTGCCTGCTGGTGCTGTTCGGCGCGGACATCAAGGGCTGGGTCGAGCAGCGCCTGGGCGGCATCGCCGGCGCCCTGCGCGTGCCGCTGATGGCCCTGCTGTGCATGGTCGGCAGCGGCCTGGCGCTGATCTACGCCACGCCGTGGATCGTCCGCGGCCTGAGCCAGTTCAACAACTACAGCCTGGCGCCAGTGCTGCTGGTGGTGCTGGTGCTGATTGGCGTGGTCGCCGACCGCCGCTGACCTGCAGCCCGCTATCAAGGAAGAACATGAGCAAGAAAGTCATCGAAGACACCAGCAAGTTCCTCAGCTACGTGCTGCGCCACGAGCCCCAGGCCATCGGTCTTGAGCTGGACAGCCAAGGCTGGGGCGATCTCGACGCGCTGATCAGCGGCGCGGCCAAGAACGGCCGGCAACTGAGCCGGGAACTGATCGAGCGGGTGGTCGAAGGCAACGACAAGAAGCGCTTCGCCCTCTCCGCTGACGGCCAGCAAATCCGCGCCGTTCAGGGACACTCCAACAAGGCCGTGCAATTGCAGCTTGAGGCAAAGCAACCGCCCGCCGTGCTCTACCACGGCACCGCCACGCGCTTCATGGATTCGATCAATGAGAAGGGGCTGATCCCGGGCTCACGCCATCACGTGCACCTGTCCCAGGAAATCGACACCGCCCGGGCCGTGGGCCAGCGTTACGGCAAGGTGGTGATCCTGCAGATCGACGCCCAGGCCATGCAGGCCCAGGGTTTCACCTTCTATCAGGCAGAGAATGGGGTGTGGCTGACCGACCAGGTGCCGGTCAGTTTCATCAAAGCCTTGTAGGAGTCAGCTGGCTGGCGAAGGCGTCCTTGAGGGCACCTTCGCTAGCAAACCAGCGCCTACAACAGCGGCTGTACGGGGCTCAGTCGAGCTTTTCGAACTTCAGATCCCACACGCCATGCCCCAGGCGCTCGCCACGACGCTCGAACTTGGTGATCGGGCGTTCGGCCGGGCGCGGCACGCACTTGCCGTCTTCGGCCAGGTTGCGGTAACCCGGAGCGACGTTCATCACCTCCAGCATGTATTCGGCATAGGGCTCCCAGTCGGTGGCCATGTGCAGAATGCCGCCCACCTTGAGCTTGCTGCGCACCAGTTCGGCGAAAGAGGCCTGGACGATGCGGCGCTTGTGGTGCCGGCTCTTGTGCCACGGATCGGGGAAGAACAGCATCAGCCGATCCAGGCTGTTGTCGGCGATGCAGCGATTGAGCACTTCAATGGCGTCGCAATCGTAGACCCGCAGGTTGGTCAGGCCCTGAGTCAGCACGCCATTGAGCAGCGCGCCGACGCCCGGACGGTGAACTTCCACACCAATGAAGTCCTGCTCCGGAGCCGCCGCGGCCATTTCCAGCAGCGAGTGACCCATGCCGAAGCCGATTTCCAAAGAGCGCGGCGCTGAACGGCCGAACACCTGGTCGTAGTCCACCGGGGCGTCAGCCAGGGGCAGCACGTACAGCGGCGCGCCCTGGTCCAGGCCACGTTGCTGGCCTTCGGTCATGCGCCCGGCGCGCATCACGAAACTCTTGATGCGGCGGTGTTGGCGCTCGTCGCCGGCTTCCGGCTGGATTGGCGTGTCGTTTGATTCAGTCATCAATGGCTCTTACTTGATCAGACCATCCAGCGGCGAGGAGGCGCTGGCATAGAGTTTCTTCGGCATGCGACCGGCGAGGTACGCCAGGCGGCCCGCGACAATTGCGTGTTTCATGGCTTCGGCCATCAGCACCGGTTGCTGCGCATGGGCGATGGCCGAGTTCATCAGCACCGCTTCACACCCCAGCTCCATGGCGATGGTGGCGTCGGAGGCAGTGCCGACACCGGCATCCACCAGCACCGGGACCTTGGCTTCTTCGAGGATGATCTGCAGGTTGTACGGGTTGCAGATCCCCAGCCCGGTGCCGATCAGGCCCGCCAGGGGCATGACCGCGATGCAGCCCATTTCCGCCAGTTGGCGAGCGATGATCGGGTCATCGCTGGTGTAGACCATCACGTCGAAACCTTCCTTGACCAGCACTTCGGCGGCCTTGAGGGTTTCCAGCACGTTGGGGAACAGGGTCTTCTGGTCGGCCAGGACTTCCAGCTTGACCAGGTTGTGGCCGTCCAGCAGTTCGCGAGCCAGGCGGCAGGTGCGTACCGCTTCCACTGCGTCATAGCAGCCGGCGGTGTTGGGCAGGATGGTGTAGCGATCCGGTGGCAGGATATCCAGCAGGTTCGGTTCGCCCGGGTTCTGGCCGATATTGGTCCGGCGCACGGCGACGGTGACGATCTCGGCACCCGAGGCCTCGATGGCCAGGCGGGTTTCTTCCATGTCGCGGTACTTGCCGGTGCCTACCAGCAAACGCGACTGGTACGTCCGACCGGCCAGGACGAAAGGCTTGTCACTACGAACGTTGCTCATCGGAAATCCTCTGTTGGGGTGAGGTTCTTGCAGAATTCTTCATCAGGCCCGGGGCCCTGGAGCCCTCATTCCGGGGCCGGTGAACGCGTCTTCCATGGGAGAGGCCCGGAGCCGGGCCAGGGCGCTGCGCGGAATACGTAGCAGCGCGATTGACGCCAGTGGCTAGCCGCCGCCGATGGCGTGGACCACTTCCACCTGGTCGCCCTCGTTGAGGGCGGTCTCGGCGTGCTGGCTGCGCGGAACGATATCCAGATTGAGTTCCACCGCGATCCGGCGTCCGGTCAGGTCCAGACGGGTCAGCAGGGCCGCAACGGTCGAGCCGTCGGGCAGTTCAAAGGATTCACCGTTCAACTGAATGCGCATGCTCGAGGCCGCCATCATTTTTAGGGGCCAGCATTCTAGCCCGATCGTGACCTAAAGGTCAGCTACAAGCGTCAGCCGGCCCCTTGCAGGCGCCAGGCGGCAAGGCCCAGCAGAAACCAGCCAACCAGGAAGGCCAGGCCACCGAAGGGGGTGACGATGCCCAGCTTGCTGATGCCGCTCAGGGTCAGCAGGTACAGGCTGCCGGAGAACAACAGGATGCCCAGGGTGAACGCGATACCGGCCCAGGTCACCAGCCGCCCTGGAATATGCGCCGCCAGCAAGGCGACGCCGAACAGCGCCAGGGTATGCACCAGCTGGTAAGTGACCCCTGTATGAAAAATAGCCAGGTACTCGGTGCTCAGGCGGTTTTTCAGACCGTGAGCGGCAAAGGCGCCGAGGGCGACCCCGGTGAAACCGAAGAAAGCGGCCAGCATCAGGAAGCCACGCAACATGAGGAACTCCAGTCAGATTCAGCGCAAAGGGTCTGTATAATGGCGCGCTCAACGGGTTCGGCCAAGCCATCTCTATGCTGCGTTATCTGTTTCGTCGCCTTGTAAAAGCCTTGATGTGGTTCGTCGTCGGTAGCGTGCTGCTGGTGCTGCTGTTCCGTTTCGTGCCGCCGCCGGGCACCGCCCTGATGGTGGAGCGCAAGGTCGAATCCTGGATCGACAACGACCCCATCGACCTGCAACGCACCTGGAAGCCTTGGGATGAAATCTCCGACAACCTCAAGGTGGCGGTGATCGCCGGCGAGGATCAGAAATTCCCCGAGCACTGGGGCTTTGATATCGATGCAATCCAGGCAGCGTTGATCCACAACGAACGGGGCGGTTCGATCCGTGGTGCCAGCACCCTGAGTCAGCAAGTGTCGAAAAACCTGTTCCTCTGGTCCGGCCGCAGCTACTTGCGCAAGGGGCTGGAAGCCTGGTTCACCGCGCTGATCGAGGTGTTCTGGCCCAAGCAGCGGATTCTTGAGGTCTACCTCAACAGTGTCGAATGGGATGAAGGGGTGTTCGGGGCAGAAGCCGCGGCGCGCCATCACTTCGGCGTCAGCGCGGCCAACCTGTCACGCCAGCAAGCCAGCCTGCTGGCCGCTGTCCTGCCCAATCCAAGGGTGTGGAGCGCAGCGCGGCCCAGCACTTATGTGATGCAGCGGGCGGGCTGGGTTCGGCGGCAGATGAGCCAGTTGGGTGGGGCCGATTACCTGAATCGGTTGAATGAAGCCCGTAAAGCGCCGTGGGCGGGTTAGGTAAACCAGGTCTATTCGCCGACAAGCCGGCCCCTACAAAAGACGCGCAAACAAAAACGCCCCGATCATCTCGGGGCGTTTTGCATGACGCTTCAGGCTTAAGCGGCGATGGACAGCTTCAACTTGTTCATCGCGCTCTTTTCCAGCTGGCGGATACGCTCGGCCGAAACGTTGTACTTCTGCGCCAGGTCGTGCAGCGTGGCTTTCTCTTCGGCCAGCCAGCGCTGGTAGAGGATGTCACGGCTGCGCTCGTCCAGCACTTCCAGCGCTTCGTGCAGGTTGTGGGTGGAGTTGTCGCTCCAATCGGCATCTTCCAGTTGCAGCGCCGGGTCGTAGCGATGGTCTTCCAGGTAGTTGGCCGGCGATTGGAAGGCGCTGTCATCATCCGCTTCAGCAGCCGGATCGAAGGCCATGTCCTGGCCGGTCAGACGGCTTTCCATCTCGCGCACTTCACGGGGCTCAACGCCCAGGCTCTCCGCCACGCGATGCACTTCTTCATTGTTCAGCCAGGCCAGACGCTTCTTCTGGCTGCGCAGGTTGAAGAACAGCTTGCGCTGAGCCTTGGTGGTCGCGACTTTCACAATCCGCCAGTTACGCAGGATGAACTCGTGAATTTCCGCCTTGATCCAGTGCACCGCAAAGGACACCAGGCGCACACCCATTTCCGGGTTGAAGCGCTTCACGGCTTTCATCAGGCCAACGTTGCCTTCCTGGATCAGGTCAGCCTGGGCCAACCCGTAGCCGGAATAGCTACGGGCGATATGTACGACAAAACGCAGGTGGGCGAGCACCATCTGCCGAGCCGCCTCAAGATCCTGCTCATAGTAGAGACTCTCGGCCAGTTCACGCTCCTGCTCGGGCGTCAGCAATGGAATGCTGTTCACCGTGTGCACATAGGCCTCCAGGTTTGCGCCTGGAACCAATGCGTAAGCAGGTTGCAAAGAAGTGGTCATACGAAAAAACCTCCGACTCACATAACTCGTGCAGTTCAGCACTGCGAAAATTGACCGGAAACCGCGAAACAAGTTCCCAAATATTCTGAAAGGTCAATACAAGCAAAATGACATTACTTCGGTGCCAACTCCCTCAGGTGGCGGGCCACCGCAATCCACGCACCGATATAACCCAACAGCACCGCACCAAGCAAGAGCGATAGACCATCAGCAACCGGCACCCCTGCCAGGGCAAAATCACTGCCGTACAAGCCGGCCAAGCCGATCACCGCGTCGTTCAGCCAGTTCAGGCCAAACGCCAATACGCCCCAGGACAGAATCCCCGCACCGAAGCCATACAACGCGCCCATATAAAGGAAGGGACGGCGCACATAGCTGTCTGTGCCGCCGACGAGTTTAATCACTTCTATCTCTGTGCGGCGGTTTTCAATATGAAGACGAATGGTATTGCCTATCACCAAAAGTAATGCAGAAACCAGCAACACCGTCAGGCCGAAGACAAAACGGTCCCCCAGCTTGAGGATGGCCGCCAGCCGCTCGACCCATACCAGGTCCAACTGCGCCAGTTGCACCTTGGGCATTTCCGACAACCGCTGACGCAAGGCCTCCAGGGTCGCCTTGTCCACTTCGCTCGGCGTGACCAGCACTACGCCCGGCAGCGGATTGTGGGGCAGCTCGCGCAAAGCCTCACCCAGGCCGGACTGCTGCTGGAATTCTTCCAGCGCCTTTTCCTTACTGATGAACTCGGCATCCGCCACACCGGGCAGGCCCTTGATCTCTTCGCCAAGCTTCTCACCTTCGCTGGCTGAAGCCCCCAGATCCAGGTACAGCGAAATCTGCGCTGCCCGCTGCCAGGAACCGCCCAGGCGCTCGACGTTGCTGAGCAGCAACGACAGGCCCATGGGCAAGCTCAGGGCCACAGCCATCACCAGGCAGGTAAAGAAACTGCCGATGGGCTGCTTGCCCAGGCGCCGCAGGCTGTCCAGCAAGCTGGCGCGATGGCTTTCGATCCAGGCATGCAACAGGGTGGCGAAATCCGGACCGTCGTCCTCGTCGCGTTTTTTCTTCGGTGGCGGTGCTTCGGAGGCCTTGGGCGCTACGCGCTCCGCCACTTTAGGAGTACGTGTGGCACTCATACGCCGGCCTCCCCGTCACCAATCAATCGGCCGCGCTGCAGGGTCAGCATGCGGTGACGCATGCGCGCGATCAGCGCCAGGTCGTGACTGGCGATCAGTACGCTGGTGCCCAGGCGGTTGATGTCTTCGAACACGCCCATGATTTCCGCCGCAAGACGCGGGTCGAGGTTACCGGTGGGTTCGTCCGCCAGCAGTAGAGCCGGGCGATGGACGATGGCCCGAGCAATACCTACGCGCTGTTGCTGACCGGTGGACAGATCACCTGGGTAAAGATCGGTTTTGTCCGACAAGGCCACGCGCTCCAGGGCCGAATCCACGCGCTTGGCGATTTCCGCCTTGGACAGACCGAGGATCTGCAACGGCAGAGCGACGTTGTTGAACACCGTGCGATCGAACAGTAACTGGTGATTCTGGAACACCACGCCAATCTGCCGCCGCAGGAAAGGGATCTGTGCATTGCTGATCTGACCCAGGTCCTGACCCGCCAGCAGCAATTTGCCGGAGGTCGGACGTTCCATGGCCAGCAGCAGGCGCAGCAAGGTGCTTTTGCCGGCGCCGGAATGGCCGGTGACAAACAGGAATTCGCCACGACGGACGCGAAAGCTCAGCTCATGCAGGCCAACGTGGCCATTGGGATAGCGCTTACCGACCTGTTCGAAACGAATCATGAACGCTCCCGCTCGGCAAACAGTGCCTGGACAAAGGGTTCTGCTTCAAAAGTACGCAAGTCATCGATGCCTTCACCGACCCCGATATAACGGATCGGCAGACCGAATTGCTTGGCCAGGGCGAAGATCACCCCGCCTTTGGCCGTGCCATCGAGTTTGGTCAGGGCCAGGCCGGTCAATTCCACGGTCTGGTTGAACTGTTTGGCCTGGTTGATGGCGTTCTGGCCGGTACCGGCGTCCAGCACCAGCAGCACCTCGTGCGGCGCATCGGCGTCGAGCTTGCCGATCACCCGGCGAACCTTCTTCAGCTCTTCCATCAGGTTGTCTTTGGTGTGCAGGCGCCCCGCCGTGTCGGCGATCAGCACATCGATACCACGGGCCTTGGCCGCCTGCACGGCGTCGAAGATCACCGAAGCGGAATCGGCTCCGGTGTGCTGGGCGATGACCGGGATCTTGTTGCGCTCGCCCCAGACTTGCAGTTGCTCCACCGCCGCGGCGCGGAAGGTGTCGCCAGCCGCCAGCATGACTTTCTTGCCTTCCAGCTGCAGTTTCTTCGCCAGCTTGCCGATGGTGGTGGTCTTGCCGGCGCCGTTGACGCCCACCACCAGGATCACGAAGGGTTTGTTCTGGGCGACGATTTTCAGCGGCTGCTCCACCGGCTTGAGCATGCTGGTGAGTTCGGCCTGCAACGAGGCGTACAGCGCATCGGAGTCGGTGAGTTGCTTGCGCGCCACCTTCTGGGTCAGGTTCTGGATGATCACCGAAGTCGCTTCGACCCCGACGTCGGCAGTCAGCAGACGGGTTTCCAGGTCTTCCAGCAACTCGTCATCGATGGCCTTCTTGCCCAGGAACAGGCTGGCCATGCCTTCGCCAATGCTGGCGCTGGTCTTGGACAGGCCCTGCTTCAAGCGGGCGAAGAAACCGACCTTGTTCTCTTCAACAGGACGGACCGGCTCGACCACGGGCTCGGGCTCCGCCACCTGGGCAACCGGCTCGGCAACAGGAGCAGGAGCAGGAGCAACAGGCTCCGGCGCGACGAATACCGGCGCTACCGGCGCTACCGGCGTTTGCACTTCGAGCACAGGAGCCGGGGTGACAACCGGCGCTTCGACCACCGGTTCAGATGCTGGGGTCAGGGCTGGAATCGGCGGAGTGACGTGCTCCGCCTGAGCGTCCTCCACCAGGGCCACCGGCTCTTCCGCTACCGGTAGAGTCAGCCAGGGCTTGTGCTCCGGGCTCGGAGTCAGGGGCAACTCGGGCGCAACGGCCGCTACCGGCTCGGCCTCGCCCCGGGGTTGCAGCACCGGCTCGCCGGTCGACAGCACAACCGGCTCACTCGGGGCAACGCCGGGAGCGGTTTCAATAACTGGAGCCGGCACCGGCTCGACAGGCACTTGCGGCTGTTCGACGACGGGTTCCTGCGGCTTTTTGCGCAGCCATCCGAACAGGCCTTTCTTCTCGCCAGCCGCGGCTGGGGTCTTTTTGTCGTCGTTGGAACCAAACATGGAGACGGCTATCTCAAGGTAGCGATGCGCCAGTGGGCGCTTCGGTAAATAAATATTCGATGCAGAACAGACTGTGTTTCATCCAGCTTGTTCACGCGCAACATGTTGTCGAAATGCCCAAAAGCACTTCAAGGATCGATTTTACTTAAGGACTGGAACGGCAAAATCGGCGAAAAGTCGAAGTTTAGCTGACAAATCAAGGCTTTTTGCCGGTAACTCATACAACCTGCTCAAGCACACTCTGATTCGTGCAAGCCTGATAGGCGTGGCCGCCAGTAAAACGGATCAGTATCCTAGCACCTCCTCGCCCGCACAGGCTAAGACCAAGCGGGCAGCCCAACAGGTTTAAAAACGAATGAATGCTCTAGCCCGCCGCGCTGCAGGCCTGCTGCTCAGCACAGTTTGTCTGCCCCTTGCAGCCCTGGCTGCCGACCCGCAACCCACCCACGAATTCACCCTCGACAACGGCCTCAAAGTGGTGGTCCGCGAAGACCATCGCGCACCGGTAGTGGTGTCGCAGGTCTGGTACAAGGTCGGCTCCAGCTACGAAACCCCGGGCCAGACCGGTTTGTCCCACGCCCTGGAACACATGATGTTCAAGGGCAGCGAGAAGGTCGGCCCGGGTGAAGCGTCCCTGATCCTGCGGGATCTTGGCGCCGAAGAGAACGCCTTCACCAGCGACGACTTCACCGCTTATTACCAGGTCCTGGCCCGCGACCGCCTGGGCGTAGCCCTGGAGCTGGAAGCCGACCGCATGGCCAGCCTGCGCCTGCCGGCCGACGAGTTCGCCCGCGAGATCGAAGTGATCAAGGAAGAACGCCGCCTGCGCACCGACGACAAGCCGCTGTCCAAGGCCTACGAGCGCTTCAAGGCCATGGCCTACCCCGCCAGCGGCTACCACACGCCGACCATCGGCTGGATGGCCGACCTGAACCGGATGAAGGTCGAGGAACTGCGCCACTGGTACCAATCCTGGTACGCGCCGAACAACGCCACCCTGGTGGTGGTGGGCGATGTCACCCCGGATGAGGTCAAGGCTCTGGCCCAACGCTATTTCGGCGCCATCCCCAAGCGCGACGTGCCACCGGCGAAGATCCCCCTGGAGCTGGCCGAACCCGGCGAGCGCCTGATCACCCTGCATGTGAAGACCCAACTGCCGAGTCTGATGCTGGCCTTCAACGTGCCCAGCATCGCCACAGCTGAAGACAAGCGTTCGGTCAACGCCCTGCGCCTGGCCGCGGCCCTGCTGGACGGCGGCTACAGCGCGCGCATTCCGACCCAGCTGGAGCGCGGCGAAGAGTTGCTGTCCAACGGCTCCACCAGCTATGACGCCTACACCCGAGGCGACAGCCTGTTCATGCTCTCGGCCACCCCCAACAGCCAGAAGAAGAAAACCATCGCCCAGGCCGAAGCCGGGCTGTGGCGCCTGCTGGACCAACTGAAAACCACCCCGCCGTCGGCCGCAGAGTTGGAGCGGGTCCGGGCACAAGTGATTGCCGGGCTGGTCTACGAGCGTGACTCGATCACCAGCCAGGCCAGCGCCATCGGCCAGCTGGAAACCGTCGGCCTGTCCTGGAAGCTGATGGACACCGAGCTGGCGGAACTGCAAAGCGTGACCCCGGAAGACATCCAGAAAGCCGCCCGCACCTATTTCACTCGGGAGCGTATGAGCGTGGCCCATGTACTGCCTGAGGAGTCCGCTCATGAGTAAGCGCAAGAATGCTTCACCGGTCCTGCTGGGCCTGGCCCTGGTCGCCCTGCTTACCGCCGGTGGCCTGTACCTGTCGCGCTCCGGCGAGAGCAATGCCAGCCAGGCCCTGGACAACGCCAAGAGCAGCCAGAAGCTGCAATCTCTGGCCGAGCTGGATGGCAAGGCCCCCAGCCATCGCAACCTCAATGTGCAGACCTGGAACACTGCCGAAGGCGCCAAGGTGCTGTTCGTCGAAGCCCGCGAGCTGCCGATGTTCGACATGCGCCTGATCTTCGCCGCCGGCAGCAGCCAGGACGGCAACACTTCCGGCCTGGCCCTGCTGACTAACGCCATGCTCAACGAAGGCGTGCCCGGCAAGGATGTGGGCGCCATCGCCCAGGGCTTTGAAAGCCTGGGCGCGGATATCGGCAACGGTGCCTACAAGGACATGGCCGTGGTCTCGCTGCGCAGCCTCAGCGCTGTGGATAAACGCGAACCGGCGCTTGAGCTGTTCGCCGAAGTGGTGGGCAAGCCGACCTTCCCTGCCGACTCCCTGGCGCGGATCAAGAACCAGTTGCTCGCCGGCTTCGAGTACCAGAAGCAGAACCCGGGCAAGCTGGCCAGCCTGGAGCTGATGCAGCGCCTGTACG
This sequence comes from Pseudomonas sp. 50_B, assembly GCF_017491625.1. Taxonomy (NCBI): domain Bacteria; kingdom Pseudomonadati; phylum Pseudomonadota; class Gammaproteobacteria; order Pseudomonadales; family Pseudomonadaceae; genus Pseudomonas; species Pseudomonas sp. 50_B. The sequence continues at coordinate 541,929 of NZ_JAFGYX010000001.1, read as the reverse complement.
GCAGCCATCCCTATGCGCATGCCAGCGAAGGCAATGCCAAGAGCGTTCCGACTATCACCCAGGCGCAACTGCAGGCCTTCCACGCCAAGGCCTATACCGCCGGCAACGTGGTGATCGCTCTGGTCGGCGATCTGTCCCGCAGCGACGCCGAGGCAATTGCCGCGCAAGTCTCCGCCGCCCTGCCCAAAGGCCCGGCCCTGGCGAAGGTCGAGCAACCCACTGAACCCAAGGCCAGCATCGGCCACATCGAATTCCCGTCGAGCCAGACCAACCTGCTGCTGGCGCAACTGGGGATCGACCGTGACGATCCGGATTACGCCGCCGTGTCCCTGGGCAACCAGATCCTCGGCGGTGGCGGCTTCGGCACCCGGCTGATGAGTGAAGTGCGCGAGAAACGCGGCCTGACCTACGGCGTGTACTCGGGCTTCACCCCGATGCAGGCCCGCGGGCCGTTCATGATCAACCTGCAGACCCGCGCAGAAATGAGCGAAGGCACCCTGAAACTGGTGCAGGACGTGTTCGCCGATTACCTGAAAAACGGCCCGACCCAGAAGGAACTGGATGACGCCAAGCGCGAACTGGCCGGCAGCTTCCCGCTGTCCACCGCGAGCAACGCCGATATCGTCGGCCAGCTGGGCGCCATGGGCTTCTACAACCTGCCGTTGAGCTACCTGGAAGACTTCATGCGTCAATCCCAGGCACTGACGGTGGAACAGGTCAAGGCCGCCATGAACAAACACCTCGGCGTCGACAAGATGGTCATCGTCAGCGCCGGCCCCACCGTCGCGCAGAAGCCGTTGCCGCCCCCCACTGACAAACCCGCCGAGCAGCCGCTCGGGGTTCCGGAGCACTGATGGCCCGTCCAGCCCGTCCCAGCAAGAAGCCCGTCCACAACCAGCACAATGGCGTGGGCCAGCTGCGCATCATCGGCGGCGAGTGGCGCAGCCGTAAGCTGAGCTTCCCCGATCTGCCGGGGCTGCGCCCGACCCCGGACCGGGTGCGCGAAACCCTGTTCAACTGGCTGGCCCCCTATGTGGCCGGGGCCAAGGTCATCGACCTGTTCGCCGGCAGCGGTGCAGTGTTCCTTGAAGCCCTGTCCCGCGGCGCCGCCTCGGGGCTGGCCCTGGACAGCAGCAACGTAGCGGTCTCCAGCCTGCGCGAGCACCTGGGAACGCTGCGTTGCACCGTGGGCCAGGCGCAGACCGCTGACGCCCTGCGCTACCTGGAAACCCAGCCGGCCACGCCGTTCGACCTGGCGTTTCTGGACCCGCCGTTCAACCAGAACCTGCTGCCCGCCGCCTGCGCCCTGCTGGAGGAACGCGGCTGGTTGGCGGACGACGCCTGGATCTACACCGAAAGCGAAACCGCGCCATCGACCCTGGGTCTGCCCGGCAGTTGGCGCCTGCACCGTGAACAAAAATCCGGGCAGGTGTATTACTCCTTGTGGCAACGTATGGCAGACAGCGCCGCGTAGAACCTGTTTACGCTCGGCCGGAACAAGCTGCGCAGCCCACCCGGGCTGCGCAGCGCCGCATCGAGACTCACCCCGTGCCCAACTCGCCTGATCGTTTCATCCCCGCCTTCGGCCTTGGCAACCCGCACCTGCAGACGCTGTGGGGTCCGCTGTGGCGCCCGACCACCCACCTTGAGCGCCAGCGCGAACGTCTGTGGCTGGATGACGGCGACTTTCTCGATCTTGACTGGCACGGCCCCCATAGCGCCGAGGCCCCGCTGGTGCTGGTGCTGCATGGGCTGACCGGTTCTTCCAATTCACCTTATGTGGCCGGCCTGCAACAGGCCCTCGCCGCCCGAGGCTGGGCCAGCGCAGCGCTGAACTGGCGCGGCTGCTCCGGCGAACCCAACCTGCTGCCCCGCAGCTACCACTCCGGCGCCAGCGAAGACCTGGCTTCGGCCATTGCCCATCTGCGGGCCAAGCGCCCCCAGGCACCGCTGTACGCGGTGGGCTACTCCCTGGGAGGCAATGTACTGCTCAAGTACCTGGGGGAAAGCGGCAGCGCCAGTCCGCTGCAAGGGGCTACGGCGGTGTCGGTGCCGTTTCGCCTGGACCAGTGCGCCGACCGCATTGGCCAGGGGTTCTCCAAGGTCTATCAGGCCCACTTCATGCGCGAGATGCTGGCCTACATCAAGGACAAGCAACGCCAGTTCCAGCACGACGGTCGCCATGAAGGCCTGGCGACCCTGGCGCAACTGGGCCCGCTGACCAAGATGCGCACCTTCTGGGACTTCGATGGCCGGGTCACCGCGCCGCTGCATGGCTTTGCCGATGCCCAGGACTACTACCGCCGCGCTTCCAGCCGCTATTACCTCGGGGAAATCCGTACCCCGACCCTGATCATCCAGGCCGCGGACGATCCCTTTGTGTTCCCCCACAGCCTGCCCGAGGCCGGCGAACTGTCCGCCAGTACCCAGTTCGAACTGCAGGCCAAGGGCGGCCACGTGGGCTTTGTCGGAGGCAGCCTGAAACACCCGAGCTACTACCTGGAACAACGCATCCCACAATGGCTGACCGGCCTGGACCGCCATGGATAAGCCCGCCCGGGAGTCGATCCGCTTCTGGCAGACCGCGCCCCTGGCCGGGGTCGAGTTGCTGGCCGCGCGTTATATCGAACAGCGCTTCGTGCCCCATGTGCACGAGGGTTATGTGATCGGCATGATCATGGCTGGCGCTCAGCGCTACCGCTACCGCGGGGCCGAACACCTGGCGGGCAGCGGCACCCTGGTGCTGATCAACCCGGACGAATTGCACACCGGGGCCAAGGGTGTTGAAGACGGCTGGCTGTATCGGGCCTTTTACCCGGACAACCGGCAGATTCTCGGCTTGCTGGATGAACTGGAACTGCCCAGCGGCAGCCTGCCGGCCTTTGGCGCCACCCTGTATCGAGACCCGGATCTGGTGCAGGGCTTTGCCCGCCTGCACCACCTGCTGGAAAGCCCGGCCACCGCCCTGCAACAACAGACCCAGTGGCGTGAAATGCTGCTGATGCTGTTGCAGCGCCACGCCGGCGTCCGGGCACCGGGTGAACCTGGGCAGGAACACCGGGCGATTGTCCAAGCCAAGGAACTGCTGCGCTCGCAACTGGCCGCGCCGCCGTCATTGGAAGAGTTGGCGGCGGCGGTAAACCTGTCGCCGTTTCATTTCGCCCGGGTGTTTCGCCGGACCACCGGGATTGCACCCCATACCTGGTTGATGCAACAGCGCATCGCCAAAGCCCGGGCCTTGTTGCGTGATGGCTGCCTGCCGCTGGCAGTGGCGACACAGTTGGGATTTGCCGACCAAAGCCATCTGAGCCGGCAGTTCAAACAGGTGTATGGGGTGACGCCGGCGGCTTATCGCAGCGCCGCTCTGAAGTAGGGCGGCGCGGCTTTCGCGAGCAGGTTCGCGGGGGCCTGCGGGCCGCAGGAGCTGGCTTGCCAGCGAAGAGGCCGACGGGGGCAGCCCGTCAATCGCCGGTGGCGACAGGCCGCTGGGCATCGGTGATCCATTCGCTCCACGAACCGGCATACAGGCGCCCCAGCGGGTAGCCGGCCAGGCACAAGGCGAACAGGTTGTGGCAAGCGGTGACGCCAGAGCCGCAGTAAGCCACCAACTGCTCCGGGGAGCGTCCGGCGAGCTTTTGCGCGAATCGCTGCTTGAGTCGGTCGGCCGCAAGGAAGCGCCCGTCCTCGCCCAGGTTGTCGGTGAATGCCGCGCATTGGGCACCGGGAATATGCCCGGCCACCGGATCGATGGGCTCCACCTCACCACGAAAACGCGGCAGGCCACGGGCATCCAGCAGGGTCAGGTCCGCCTGGCCCAGGCGCTGGCGCAAGTGCTCGGCATCCAGTAGCAGACTGTGGTCGGGCTGGCCGGCGAACCGGCCCGGCACGGTTTGCGGTGCATCCAGGCTCAGGGGCAGGCCCGCGGCGTGCCAGGCTTTGAGGCCGCCATCGAGAATGAACACGCCATCACGCTTGCCCAACCAGGCCAGCAACCACCAGGCGCGGGCAGCGTAGGCACCGGGGCCGTCGTCATAGAGCACGATCTCGCTGTCGTTATCGATGCCCCAGGCCTGCAGGCGGGCCACCAGTTGCGCCGGTTCCGGCAACGGATGCCGGCCGGTCACGCCCTTGATCACCGGCGCGCTCAGATCCCGGTTCAGATCGGCGAAATGGGCCCCGGCGATATGCCCGTCGGCGTAACTGCGCTGGCCGTAATCCGGGTCTTCCAGAGCAAAGCGACAATCCAGAATCACCAGGCCGGGCTGTTGTTTTTTCTGGTCCAGGGCAAGCGGGCTGATCAACTGCGCGAGGGGCATAGCGGGCTCCTGTGAGTAAGTCGGAGATTGATCCTACTGCACTTCTTCCAGGGCTTGGGCCAGCGGCACGTAAAACTCTTCGAACAGGCCGTTGACCGCTTCCCGGGCCTGCTCGGTGACAAAACCGGCTTCCAGCACCAGCACCTGATAGACGCCGCGCTTGATGGCTTCCTCGCTCAGGTGGGTGGAGTTCTCCCGGGTGGTGCACAGAAAACGCACCCAGGAGGTGAGGATGATCCAGGCATTGAGGGTCAGGGATTCGATCTGCACCTTGTCCATGGCGACGATCCCGGCCTCGACGAAACGTCCGTAGATGGCCATGCCCTGGATCAGGCAGCGCTGGGAGAAGCGCCGGTAGCGAGCCGCCAGTTCGGCGTCGCTGTCCAGCAGGTGCTCCAGGTCGCGGTGCAGGAAGCGGTAGCGCCACATGGCCGCCAGCAGCGCCTGCAGGTAATAGCGCTTGTCTTCGACGGTAACCGCACGCCCGGGGGGCGGGCGCAGGAAGCTGTCCACCAGACTCTCGTACTCGGCGAACAACACGGCGATGATCGCCTGCTTGTTGGGGAAGTGGTAGTACAGGTTGCCCGGAGAAATCTCCATGTGCGCAGCAATATGGTTGGTACTGACGTTGCGCTCGCCCTGTTGGTTAAACAGCTCAAGACTGAACTGAACGATGCGCTCGCGGGTTTTTATACGTGGGGCCATGGGCGTGGGCTTTAATCAGAAGGCTGGGGTGCATCTTACGTTCTATCCCCCTGTGGATAAATCGCGACCGGCACCGGATGGTATTTGACAATTTAGAGCATAAGCTCTAAAAAACTAGCCACCCTATAAAAACCGGAGCCCGTCCATGTCTGCCGAAATCGCTTACCTGCAGGATTCCCTTCAGCAACAGGACGAGCTGCATGCGCTGTTCGAAGCCCAGCGCCGGGCCTTCGCCGCCAATCCCATGCCACCGGCCGCACAACGCCAACAATGGCTCAAATCACTGCAGAACCTGCTCGACACCGAACGCCAGGCGCTGATCGATGCCATCAGCCAGGACTTCAGCAACCGCAGCGCCGATGAAACCCTGCTGGCCGAGCTGATGCCCAGCCTGCATGGCATTCACTACGCCAGCAAGCACCTGAAAAAATGGATGAAGCCGTCTCGTCGCGCCGTCGGCCTGGCCTTCCAGCCAGCCTCGGCCAAGGTGGTTTATCAGCCGCTGGGGGTGGTGGGCGTCATCGTGCCGTGGAACTACCCGCTGTACCTGTGCATGGGCCCGTTGGTGGGGGCCCTGGCCGCCGGCAACCGAGTGATGCTCAAGCTCAGTGAATCCACCCCGGCCACCGGCCAGTTGCTCAAACAGTTGCTGGCCCGGGTGTTCCCCGAGGATCTGGTGTGCGTGGTGCTGGGCGAAGCCGAAGTGGGCATGGCGTTCTCCAAGCTGCGTTTCGATCATCTGCTGTTCACCGGCGCCACCAGCATCGGCAAGCATGTGATGCGCGCCGCCGCGGAAAACCTGACCCCGGTGACCCTGGAGCTGGGCGGCAAGTCCCCGGCCATCGTGTCCCACACCGTGCCCCTCAAGGACGCCGCCGAACGTATCGCCTTCGGCAAGACCCTGAACGCCGGGCAGACCTGCGTCGCCCCGGACTACGTGCTGGTGCCGGAAGAACGCATCGGTGCCTTTGTCGAAGCCTATCGCCAGGTGGTGCGTGGTTTCTTCCCGACCCTGGCGGACAACCCCGACTACACCGCGATCATCAACCAGCGCCAGTTGACCCGGCTCAACGGCTACCTGAGCGACGCCACCAGCAAGGGCGCGCTGTTGGTGCCGCTGTTCGAACAGAGCCAGGAGCGGCGCCTGGGCCATAGCCTGCTCTTGAATGTCACCGACGACATGACCGTGATGCAGGACGAGATCTTCGGTCCGATCCTGCCCATCGTGCCCTACAAGACCCTGGACCAGGCCCTCGCCTATATCACCCAGCGTCCGCGCCCCCTGGCCCTGTACTACTTCGGCTACGACAAGTCCGAACAGCAGCGGGTGCTCAACGAAACCCACTCCGGCGGCGTGTGCCTCAACGACACCCTGCTGCATGTGGCCCAGGATGACCTGCCGTTTGGTGGTGTCGGCCCCTCCGGCATGGGCCACTACCACGGGCATGAAGGCTTCCTGACCTTCAGCAAGGCCAAGGGAGTGTTCATCAAGCAGCGCTTCAACGCGGCGCGCCTGATCTACCCACCTTATGGAAAATCGATCCAGAAACTCATCCAGAAGCTGTTCATTCGTTAACCAGTACATCGCCGGGTAATAACAACAATGACCCCTAGCCTGTCTGAAACACCCGCGCTGTCACGGCGCGGATTGCTGAAAATCAGCCTTTGCGCCAGCGCCTTCCTGGCCACCGCGGGACTGGGCGCAAGCCTCAGCGGTTGCTCTGCCAGCACGCCCGCCAGCGGCTTCGCCATGCTGCGCAGCAATGACCTGCCGTTTTTGCGGGCGCTGATCCCGGTGATGCTTGAAGGCGCCGTGGCGGCGGACAAGATGCCCGCCGCCATCGACGGCACCCTGGCCAACCTGGACAACGCCCTCAATCACCTATCGCCGGAAATGTTCAAGCTCACCCAGCAGTTGTTCGATGTGCTGGGCATGGCGGTCACCCGCGGCCCGCTGACGGGGATCTGGGGCAGTTGGGAAAACGCCAGCGCCGAGGCCATCCGCAACTTCCTCAGCCGCTGGGAAAACAGCTTCCTGGCCCTGCTGCGCATGGGCCATGCCTCGTTGCTGCAACTGGTGATGATGGCCTGGTACACCCGCCCTGAGTCCTGGGCCCATTGCGGTTATCCCGGGCCACCGAAGGTCTGACCGGCCTTTGTAGTCGCTGCCACAGGCTGCGCACGAGCGCTTAGGTTCGTGGGGCGATGGGGCAGCGGCTGGGGATCGTCAAGCAAGGCCCTGCGGGCCTTTTCGCAGCTTCGCAGGCTCAGCAGCGGCTACAGTGGATCCGCGCCGAGCCTTCAATAATAAGAGAGCGTTCGATATGCCTGTACCTGATCTGTTCCGCGAAGGCCTGAACCGTGGCTGGAAAACCTACAACGGCTCGCAGCTGGAGCAGGACCTGACCCTGGAAGCCGATGTCGCCATCATCGGCAGCGGCGCCGGTGGCGGCACCACCGCCGAAATCCTCAGCGCCGCCGGCTACAAGGTGCTGCTGATCGAGGAAGGCCCGCTCAAGACCAGCGACGACTTCAAGATGCTGGAGGACCAGGCCTACACCAGCCTCTATCAGGAAGGCATCGGGCGCATGAGCAAGGACGGCGCCATCACCATCCTCCAGGGCCGCGCCGTGGGCGGCACCACCCTGATCAACTGGACATCGAGCTTCCGCACTCCCGACCCGACCCTGGAACACTGGGCCAGGGAACACGGGGTAGTGGGCCACAGCTCGGCGGAGATGGCGCCCTGGTTCGAGAAAATGGAGCAGCGCCTGGGGGTGGCGCCCTGGGTCATGCCGCCCAACGCCAACAACGACGTGATCCGCAAGGGCTGCGAAGCCCTGGGCTACAGCTGGCACGTGATTCCGCGCAACGTCCGTGGCTGCTGGAACCTGGGCTATTGCGGCCTGGGCTGCCCCACCAATGCCAAGCAATCGATGCTGGTGACCACCATTCCGGCAACCCTGGAGAAAGGCGGTGAGCTGCTGTACCTGGCCCGGGCCGAACGCCTGTTGATCAAGGATGACAAGGTCAGCGGCCTGCAATGCCAGGCCATGGACGCCCGCTGCGTCGCCCCCACCGGGCGCACCATCACGGTCAAGGCCAGGCACTACGTGCTGGCTGGTGGCGGCATCAACAGCCCCGCCCTGCTGCTGCGCTCCGATGCCCCGGACCCGCATTCGCGCCTGGGCAAACGCACCTTCCTGCACCTGGTGAACTTCTCCGCCGGCCAGTTCGACGAGGTGATCAACCCGTTCTACGGCGCGCCGCAATCGATCTACTCCGACCATTTCCAGTGGCAGGACGGCACCACCGGCAAGATGTCCTACAAACTTGAAGTGCCACCCCTGCAACCGGCCCTGGCCAGCACCCTGCTAGGTGGTTTCGGGCCGCAGAGCGGGTTGTCCATGGAGCAACTGCCCCACACCCACGCCATGCTGGCCCTGCTGCGGGACGGCTTCCACCCCGACAGCACCGGCGGCAACGTCGAGCTGCGCGGTGACGGCACCCCGGTGCTCGACTATCAGGTCTCGCCCTACGCCTGGGACGGCCTGCGCCGGGCCTTCCACAGCATGGCGGAGATCCAGTTCGCCGGCGGCGCCAAGGCGGTCAAGCCGCTGCACAGCGACGCCCGCTTCGCCAAGACCCTGAATGAAGTCCGCACCCAGATCGACGGCCTGGACCTGACGCTGTACCGCACCCGCCTGGGCAGCGCCCACGTGATGGGTGGCTGCGCCATGGGCGAAGACCCGAAAAACGCCGTGGCCGACAGCCTCGGGCGCCACCATCAACTGCGCAATCTGTCGATCCACGACGGCTCGCTGTTTCCCACCAGCATCGGTGCCAACCCGCAGCTGTCGGTCTACGGCCTGACCGCGCAATTGGCCACGGCCCTGGCGGAGCGCTTGAAAACGGCGTGAAAAAGCGGGGTATTTTCGTCGTCTATAGTGCTTTCTTCCCTAAAAGGCGACTTGGCCGACCGGGAAGGCTGCGATACCATCCGACTCCCCAACGGATTCCCGCCAGGACGACGCGATGAACCGAGTGTTGTACCCAGGTACCTTCGACCCTATTACCAAGGGCCACGGCGATCTGGTCGAGCGCGCCTCCCGGCTGTTCGACCACGTGATCATCGCCGTTGCCGCCAGCCCCAAGAAAAACCCGCTGTTCCCCCTGGAACAACGCGTGGAACTGGCGCAAGAGGTGACCAAGCACCTGCCCAACGTTGAAGTCGTCGGCTTCTCCACCCTGCTGGCGCACTTTGCCAAGGAGCAGAACGCCAATGTCTTTCTGCGGGGCCTGCGAGCAGTTTCGGACTTTGAATACGAGTTCCAGCTGGCCAACATGAACCGCCAACTGGCGCCGGACGTGGAAAGCCTGTTCCTGACGCCGTCGGAGCGCTACTCGTTCATTTCCTCGACGCTGGTTCGTGAAATTGCTGCCCTGGGTGGCGATATCACCAAGTTCGTCCATCCGGCCGTCGCCGATGCACTGACCCTGCGCTTCAAGAAATAAGCCGTGCGGCCCCGCAGAGGGCCCTTGCCAGGCGTCAGCCATCGCGCCCGCGTGCACTGCGGGCGTCAATACGGCACAATTGCGCGCATTCGTTTTTACATGCCCGGGCCTGCCGCCCAGGCCGGAGTCCCCCATGTCCCTGATCATCACCGACGATTGCATCAACTGCGACGTCTGCGAACCCGAGTGCCCCAACGCGGCCATCTCCCAAGGCGAGGAGATCTACGTCATCGATCCGAACCTGTGCACCCAGTGCGTCGGCCACTACGACGAGCCGCAATGCCAACAGGTATGCCCGGTGGATTGCATTCCGCTGGACGAGGCGCGTCCGGAAACCGAAGAAGAGTTGATGGCCAAGTACCGGAAGATCACCGGCAAGGCTTGAGGAATTCAGCGGCCCTTCAGGGCATTTTCGCCGGCAAACCGGCTCCTACGGCGTTCGTAGGAGCCGGCTTGCCGGCGCAGCTTCTCAGCGCTGGCAACGTGGGCAATAGACGCTGGCCCGCTGGCCCAGCTTGATCTCCCGCAGCCCCGTGCCGCAGACCTTGCAGTGCTCCCCGCCACGTCCGTAGACGAACAGCTCCTGTTGGAAGTACCCAGGCTGGCCGTCGCCGCCGATAAAGTCGCGCAAGGTGGTGCCGCCCCGCTCGATGGCCGCCGCCAGGATGCGCTTGATCTCGATCGCCAGTTGCAGATAGCGGGCCCGGGAAATGCCCTTGGCTTCACGACGTGGATCGATGCCTGCGGCGAACAGCGCCTCGGTCGCATAGATATTGCCCACCCCCACTACCACCGCGTTGTCCATGATGAACGGTTTGACCGCCATGGAGCGTCCCCGGGATAACTGGAACAGGCGCTCACCATCGAACAGGTCGGTCAGCGGCTCCGGCCCCAGGCGCGCCAGCAGCTCGTGGTTCAGCGGGTCCAGGCTCCAGAGCATGGCGCCAAACCGGCGCGGGTCGGTGTAGCGCAGGGCCAGGCCCGACTCCAGTTCGATATCCACATGTTCGTGCTTGGCCGCCGGCAGGCCGATTTCCACCAGGCGCAGATTGCCCGACATGCCCAGATGACTGATGAGGGTGCCGACCTCGGCATTGATCAGCAGGTACTTGGCCCGACGATCCACCTGGACGATGCGCTGCCCGGACAGGCGCACATCCAGATCCTCGGGGATCGGCCAGCGCAAACGCCGGTCACGGACGATGACCCGACTGACCTTCTGGCCTTCCAGGTGCGGTGCGATCCCGCGCCGGGTGGTTTCGACTTCAGGTAATTCAGGCATGTCCGCCCCTGGCACTCATTGCGAAATGAAGGATCAGTGTGCGCCCAGCTCGCGCACGGTTTCCTTGAGGTTCTCGAAGTCGTAATCCGACAGACCGACGTAGTCGAGAATCAGATGGCCAATGCTGTTCCACTCGTGATCTTCCACCTGGTTGCCCAGCACCCGGTAGGACGCGCAGATGTGCTCGGCCATTTTCAGGATCGCCAGCAGGTTCTTCAGCTGGCTGTTGCGCGAGGACTCGTCGCTGAAGATCGCCAGGGCGTTGTGGTGATTGGCGATGGCATTGGTCACATGCTCCGGCAAGCGCCAGGACTTGGCGGTGTAGTACCCCACCACCGCGTGGTTGGTGTTGAAGGCACGGTTTTCCGTGTCCACCACCCGCTGCTCCGGCCCGGCACTGCCATAGGCTTCTTCCAGCACGCTCATGTAGTCGGGGAAACGCTTGAGCATCAGCGGCACGCCGCAGTCGTGGAACAGCCCCAGGGCATAGGCTTCATCCACCGCCTGGGAGCCGGTGCGCTTGGCCAGGGTCAGGCAGGTCATGGCCACATCCTGGGCGGTGTCCCAGAAGCGGTTGAGGGTGACGATGGTTTCATCGCTCATCTCGCCCTTGATCGACTGCGCGTTGATCAGGTTGATGATCGAGCGGCTGCCCAAGAGATTCACCGCGCGCTGGATCGAGGCGATCTTGTTGCTCAAGCCGTAATACGGCGAATTGACGATCTTCAGCAGCGCGCCGGACAGGCCCGGGTCCTGGGATATCAGCTTGGCAATCACTTCCAGGTCGGGGTCGGGCATGTACTGCTCCATCTGCAAATCCACCATGATTTGCGGTTGAGGCGGCACGCTGATGCCTTGCAGGGCCTGCTGAATCTGTTCGGCTGATAGCTCTTGGGACATAAGTACACACTCTGGCTGAGGCGGCGATTCTAACCTCTAACGAGCCAATGTTGGGCGAACGGACAGGAACTTTACCCTGCGCCTTTAGCCGCAGGTCCATTGGCCGTCGCTGAAGTTGCGCAGCAAGGTATAATCGCGCCCTTTTTTCCGGAGCGACGTCATGTCCCTGCCAAGCCTGCGCCTCAAAGCCAACGCCGATCGCCGCCTGCGCGCCGGCCACCTGTGGGTCTACAGCAACGAAATCGATGTAGCCGCCACCCCTCTGCACGGCTTCAAAGCAGGCGACCAGGCGGTACTGGAAGCCGCCGGCGGCAAGCCCCTGGGCGTCGTCGCCATGAGCCCGAACAACCTGATCTGCGCCCGCCTGCTGTCCCGGGACGCCAAGCTGGCCCTGGACAAGTCGCTGCTGGTGCACCGCCTGAACGTGGCCCTGTCCCTGCGCGAGCGCCTGTTCGACAAACCGTTCTACCGCCTGGTCTACGGCGACTCCGACCTGCTGCCGGGCCTGGTGGTCGACCGTTTTGGCGACATCCTGGTAGTACAGATCGCCTCGGCGACCATGGAAACCCACAAGGACGACGTGATTGCCGCCCTGACCCAGGTGCTCAAGCCCAGCGGCATCCTGTTCAAGAACGATTCCGCCGCCCGTGACGCCGAAGGCCTGAACCGCTACGTCGAAACCGTGTTCGGCCTGGTGCCGGAATGGGTTGCCCTGGAAGAGAACGGCGTCAAGTTCGAAGCCCCGGTGATCCAGGGCCAGAAAACCGGCTGGTTCTACGACCACCGCATGAACCGCGCCCGCCTGGCGCCGTACGCCAAGGGCAAGCGCGTGCTGGACCTGTACAGCTACATCGGCGGCTGGGGTGTGCAAGCCGCGGCGTTCGGCGCCAGTGAAGTGTTCTGCGTCGATGCCTCGGCCTTCGCCCTCGATGGCGTGGAGCGCAACGCCGCGCTGAACGGTTTCGCCGAAAAAATGACCTGCATCGAAGGCGACGTCTTCGAAGCCCTGAAAGAACTGAAAGCCAGTGAAGAGCGCTTCGACGTGATCGTTGCCGACCCACCCGCCTTCATCAAGCGCAAGAAAGACCTGAAGAACGGCGAAGGCGCCTACCGCCGCCTGAACGAGCAAGCCATGCGCCTGCTCAACAAGGACGGCATCCTGGTCAGCGCCTCGTGCTCGATGCACCTGCCCGAGGACGACCTGCAGAACATTCTGCTGACCAGTGCCCGTCACCTGGACCGCAATATCCAACTGCTGGAACGCGGCGGCCAGGGCCCGGATCACCCGGTGCACCCAGCCATCCCGGAAACCCGCTACATCAAGAGCATCACCTGCCGCCTGCTGCCTAACAGCTGAGCCCGGGCCGACGGCCATTCCTGCCCAGCGCGGGAATGGCCACCGCCCTCGATTGACTTTGCACGACCATGGTTCGATTCTCGGCACCTTCTCAAGGACCGAGAGCGCCACACCATGGGCCACTCCCCCGCGACCACGAAAAAGACCTCGGTAGTCATTCTGCTGCTGAGCGCTGCCGCCCAGGGCCTGAACAGCCCGGTCAACCGTCGTTATCAGGGCGCTTGCGTCTGAAGATCGCGCAGACGACACAGATCCCTGAGATACAGCAGGAAGGAAAACGCCAAGGGCGGGCCAGTGAAGTAGCGCAAGGACAAAAACCCGCTCTTGAAGGGGTCCAGATGGTGCTCGCGGGTCCAGAAATCGAACAACGCCTGCACCAGCCACGCAGCGCAAAGAGCCACCAGCATCCAGGCTCCGTCACCCAACAGCCGTCGTTTAAAACCGTCACGTCCCGGCAGCCAGGTGGCGCTGAGCAGCGTCATCAGCAGCAGGAGCGCCACCACGCTGTAGATCACCCCGCGGGTGAAAGGCAACTCACTGCAGGCCTGCACCACGACCGCCGCCGCAAAGGCCAGCAACAGTGCGGCCTTCCAGGTGCGCCACTGGCGCCGCTGCCCGGCCAGCAGCTGCACGAAGCCGCCGCCCGTCAGCAGGGCCGCGCCCACCACGGCCATGGTGCTGCCGGGCCAGTCGCTATAGAGCACCAGCCACATCAGCATCAGCCCTTGCAGCAGGCCCGTGCCGAGGTAGAACCTCAGGGATCGCATGTTCGCGGACATTCCAGCTCCATTGGAAGGTGATCGAGGGGCGGCGAGTCTAAACCAGGAGCGGCCAGACGGGCAGCCTCCCTCTCAGATCCTGGCAATCGCACGCCACAGAGCGGCCACGGCATTCCTTCCTGACGCCAGCGGTGTAGAATCGGCGAATTCATCGCCAGTCATCCCCCGGCGGGTTTATGAGCTCAGGCTGAGGCGCGCGGCGATCCCGCGGCGTCATCGGCAGCTTTCGGACACACGGCCATTTCTGAGTGTTCCCAAGGTCAATAGAAGCTCACTCCCCATTTGTTCCCTGATTTAGCCGCCCGGAGTGCTCCATGCCTGATTACCGCTCGAAAACATCCACCCACGGCCGCAACATGGCCGGTGCTCGCGCCCTGTGGCGCGCCACGGGGATGAAAGATGCCGACTTCAAGAAGCCGATCATCGCCATTGCCAACTCCTTCACCCAGTTCGTCCCGGGGCACGTGCACCTGAAGGACCTGGGTCAGCTGGTGGCCCGTGAGATCGAACGCGCCGGTGGCGTGGCCAAGGAATTCAACACCATCGCCGTGGACGACGGCATCGCCATGGGCCACGACGGCATGCTGTATTCCCTGCCGAGCCGCGAGATCATCGCCGACTCCGTGGAATACATGGTCAACGCCCACTGCGCCGACGCCATCGTCTGCATCTCCAACTGCGACAAGATCACCCCCGGCATGCTGATGGCCGCCCTGCGCCTGAACATCCCGGTGATCTTCGTCTCCGGCGGCCCGATGGAAGCCGGCAAGACCAAGCTCGCCAGCCACGGCCTGGACCTGGTGGACGCCATGGTCATCGCCGCCGACTCCAGCGCTTCTGACGAGAAGGTTGCCGAGTACGAGCGCAGCGCCTGCCCGACCTGCGGTTCGTGCTCCGGCATGTTCACCGCCAACTCCATGAACTGCCTGACCGAAGCCCTGGGGCTGGCCCTGCCGGGCAACGGTTCGACCCTGGCCACCCACAGCGACCGCGAAGAGCTGTTCCTGCGGGCCGGGCGCACCATCGTCGAGCTGTGCCAGCGTTACTACGGCGACAACGACGAGTCGGTGCTGCCGCGCAACATCGCCAACTTCAAGGCGTTCGAGAACGCCATGACCCTGGACATCGCCATGGGCGGTTCCACCAACACCATCCTGCACCTGCTGGCCGCCGCCCAGGAAGCCGAGATCGACTTCGACCTGCGCGACATCGATCGCCTCTCGCGCCACGTGCCACAGCTGTGCAAAGTGGCGCCGAACATCCAGAAGTACCACATGGAAGACGTGCACCGCGCCGGCGGCATCTTCAGCATCCTCGGCGAACTGGCCCGTGGCGGGCTGCTGCACACCGACCTGCCCACCGTGCACAGCAAGACCCTGGCCGAGGGCATCGCCCAGTGGGACATCACCCAGACCAGCGACGAAGCCGTGCACCACTTCTTCAAGGCCGGCCCGGCGGGCATCCCGACCCAGACCGCGTTCAGCCAGTCGACCCGTTGGGACAGCCTCGACGACGACCGTGAAAATGGCTGCATCCGCAGTGTCGAGCATGCCTACTCGAAAGAAGGTGGCCTGGCCGTGCTCTACGGCAACATTGCCCTGGACGGCTGCGTGGTGAAGACCGCCGGTGTCGACGAGTCGATCCACGTGTTCGAAGGCAACGCCAAGATCTTCGAAAGCCAGGACAGCGCCGTGCGCGGCATCCTCGCCGACGAAGTGAAAGAAGGCGACATCGTGATCATCCGTTACGAAGGTCCGAAAGGCGGCCCGGGCATGCAGGAAATGCTCTATCCGACCTCCTACCTGAAGTCCAAGGGTCTGGGCAAAGCCTGCGCCCTGCTCACCGACGGCCGCTTCTCCGGCGGCACTTCAGGCCTGTCCATCGGCCACGCCTCGCCAGAAGCGGCGGCCGGCGGCGCCATCGGCCTGGTGCAGGACGGCGACAAGGTACTGATCGACATTCCCAACCGTTCGATCAACCTGTTGGTCAGCGATGAGGAACTGGCGGCGCGCCGCGTCGAACAGGACAAGAAAGGCTGGAAGCCCGTGGAAGCTCGCCCACGCAAAGTGACCACCGCGCTGAAGGCTTACGCCCTGCTGGCCACCAGCGCCGACAAGGGCGCGGTACGCAACAAGGCCATGCTCGACGGCCTGTGATCGTCGCCCGCAAATGAAAATGCCCCGCCAAGTGCGGGGCATTTTTTTGGCCTTGCATCGCCCTTGCGGACGCCTTCGCTGGCAAGCCAGCTCCCACAGCAGCATTCGAGGTGCTAGCGCCGCCACCGTAGGAGCCGGTTCCGGGTTCTCAGGGCATGCGTTCGCCCAACTGCCCGCGCAGGAAGCGGTACAGGCCATCGGCACTCTTGCGGTAGCCGTCGGCGGTCAGGTGCACCAGGTCGTTACGCGCCAGGTCGCTGCCCTGCCATTTGCTGATGGAGCAATCCCCGCCCATGAACGCCTGCCAGTCCCAGAACAGGGTGCGACTGGTCTTCGCCACGTCCTTCTGGATCTGCACGATCTGCCGCAGTGGCTGCGGCTGCGATGCCGCACAACTCCCGGCATTGCGGCGCTTGATGGAGTCCGGCGGCCCCACCAGCAGGATCACGGCCTTAGGCAGGTTCTTGCGCAGCAGCCTGACCTTTTCCTGCAACTGGCTGCGGTACAGCTGCAGATCCAGATCGTCATCGAAGGCTTCGTTGGTGCCATAGGCCAGCACCACCATGTCCGGGCGCAGGGCCTTGAGGGTTTCCAGCCAGCCGGGCTGCCACTTGTCCAGCACATCCAGGCGCGCGCCATTGATGCCCAGGGAGGAGTAGATCACCCCGGCGCTCTTCTGCCCGAGGATGTTCCAGCCGCCCAGGGCCAGGCCCTGGTTGTTGGCCACGTTGAAGTCCAGCGGCAGAGTCAGATTGTTGAACGGCGGACTGAAGCGCCACTGGCCCCCGGTGGCGGCCAGCATGCGGCTGCTTTTGTTGAGGTTGTCCCGGGCGGTCAGGGTGTTGTTGCTGGACGCCTGGTACAGCGCGGAAATGCGGTACTGCTGGTTGCTCGGCTGGCGCTCGGCGATATGCACCCGAGCCCCCGGGGTCATCGGTAGCGACAGGTAACCGCCCAGGGGAAACTGGTTGCTCTGCTGGTTGCGCGCCGATACCAGGGACCACTGGCGCTTGGCCGCCCCGAGGATCACCCGTTCATAGCGGGTGCCGGGCACCGGTGTGGCCGCCACGAAACCAATGCCGCCATCGCCGTACTGCGCTTGCAACAGGCGACGCATCTCGCCGCTGAACAGGTCGGCGGCGGTATGGGAGTCACCCAGTTGCACGATGTTGATGGGGGTGCGGTTGGAGGTGCTGAACTTGCGCGCCAGCAGTGCCAGGTTCGGGTCGGTGCCGGTGGTCACGACTTTCTTGGTTCCGCTCCCGGACCGGGCCAGGGCCGAGGCCGGAGTGGCCTGGACCTCGGTGGTCGGGCTGCAACTGCTCAGCAAGGTAATGCCCAGCAACAGCGCAATGCCTTGCAGTCGCCCCATATCAGTGCTCCGTCAATTGTTGACTGGGAAAGTTGATCAGCGAGATCACACGCTCAGCGATCAGCTTCTGCCCAGTGGTGGTGAAATGAATACCGTCGTCGACCCGGGTCTTGACCTTCTTGCCATCGCCGGTGGTGCGGTAATAGGAAAACTCGTCGTTCTGGTAGCCGAGAATCTCGTTGGCCGAGACGAAATGCTGCTGATAGCGCTCGATCTGGCTCTTGTACAGGTCGCTCAGGTAAGCCATGGCCGTAGACAGCTTGGGCTTCTCCATGTTCGGCGGACCGACCCAGATCACTTGCACATTGTGGGCCTGGGCGGTGTCGAGGATCGAATCGATGCGCTGGCGATAGGCTGCTTCCCAGTCCGGGGTCTTGAAGCGCAGGAACGGTTTGCCCTTGACCACCGGCATGTCCCACGGATCGTTGGGACCGAGGAAGATCACCATCAGGCGGATGTTGGGGTTGCTGGCCAAGGTGCTCTCAACGGTCTTGGGCCAGTTGAAGAAGCTCGGGTAGGCAAGGCCAGTGCTCTGCTTGCTGAGGTTCAGGCTCTTGACGTTGTAGCGTTTGCGCAAGGTGTTGGCCATGTGCGGCGCCACGCCCTGCATCAAGGAGTCACCGACGAAGAACACCTCATCCCCCGTGGCCAGGCTGGCCATCAGCGGCGCCGTGCGTCCCGGCTCGACCTGAGGCGGATGGCTGACCACGGGAGCCACGGCCACTGGCTGCGGATGCACCGGGGCCGGGACAGGAGCCTGGGTGGCCGTATGGGTCGGTGCCGCGTGAGCAGCACTCAGCGGCGGGTGCTCGGGCGCCGGTGCCGCCGCGACCTTCGGCAACGGCGCAGGCTCTTCGTCCGCGGCTGCTTCAGCCTGGGCCACCAGGCTCAGGTCGGCGGTTGCGGCAAAGCTGCCGACAAAGGCCACCCGGGCATTTTCCAGGGCCTGGTTGAGCTGCGCGCCAAAGCGCCACTGCGGGTTCTGCGACAGCCCCGGGATCTCGCAGTCATCGTGGTACTTCTGCTGGCAGTAGAGACGGATCGACTGCTGGTTGAACCACACCAGTAACAGGCTGGTCACCACCAGGGCATAGAACACCTTGGCTGCGCTGCCGAGGCTGACCGATAAGGGCGAACGGTTAGAAACTGGCATAGATGAACCCCGGCACGCCCGACGGTGAGGCGAAGATGACTACGCAGATGAACAGCCCCAGCGGCACTGGATACAACAGCCATGGCAAGCCGGTGGCAGCGGCGAACAGGCGCTGCAGCAGCGCCACGATCCGTGGGTAGAAGGCGACGAACAACAGGCAGCCCAACAGGCTCAAGGCGCTGCTGGCCAGCCCGCTGAAGGACAGGCCACCCAGGCCACTGAGCATGTCCATGGCGTCGGACAAGGTCGCACAGCGGAAGAAGATCCAGGCAAAAGCCACGTAGTGGAAGGTCAGCAGGCGAGCCATCAGATCCGAACCGATCCAGCTCGGCCCCCGGGCCAGCAACGGGCTGCACAGTTTGTACAGCGCCAGGCCAACGCCGTGCAGCGCGCCCCAGATAATGAAGTTGGCGCTGGCGCCGTGCCACAGGCCGGAGATCAGCATCGCCAGCAGCATGTTCAGGTTGCCGCGCCACACCGGGCCACGGTTGCCCCCCAGGGGGATGTACACGTAGTCACGGATGAAGGTCGACAGGCTGATGTGCCAGCGCCCCCAGAACTCCTTGAGGTTGCGCGCCGCATAGGGGTAGTTGAAGTTCAACGGCAGGCGGAAGCCCAGCAACAGGGCGATACCGGTCACCAGATCGGTGTAGCCGCTGAAGTTGAAGTAGATCAGGAACGAATAGCCGTACACCGCCCGCAGGATCTGCTCGGCCGAGAAGGCCACCGGGCTGTCGAACACCGGGTCGACCCATTCATTGGCCAGCCACGAGCTGAGGAAGAACAGTTTGACCACCGCCACGGCGATCAGGCCCAGGGCCCGCTGCGGCTCCAGCACCTGACGCAACTGCGGCGGGTTGATCTGTTCCAGCATGGGGATCGCCCGGTTCACCGGACCGGCAATCAGGCTGGGGAAAAACGCCAGGTACAGCGCCAGGTCGAAGGGCGAACCCGGCGTCAGCTCTCGACGGTTGATCGACACCAGGTAGCTGACCGAGTGGAAGGCATAGAACGACAGCCCCACCGGCAACAGCACCTCCAGCAGCGGCAACGACACTTCCATACCGAACTGGGCGAAGGCGTTCTGCACCGTGCTGGTGAAGAAATCCTGATACTTGAACAGGTAAAAGGCCCCGAGCACCAGCAGCAACATCAGGCCATTGACCCAGCCCCGCCCGGGGTAACGCTGGCTCAACAGGCCGAGCAGATACACCAGGGCCGTATAGCCCAGCAGGATGTAGAGGAAGTTCAGGCTGAAGCTGGCGAGGATCGCGTAGCTGGCGGCCAGTAGCAGGCCGTTCTGCAGGCGCAGGCTGAAGCCCAACCCCCAATAAAGAATGAAGAACAGGATGAAACAGAGGCCGAATTCGATCGAGAGATAGCTCACAACGTAGTCCATTACGTGCAGACGGGGACAAACCCGGCACAGGGAGAGCAGGCAGGAGGAGTGGAAACGGGCGCGATTATGGCAGAGGGGGTTTGGCAGTCACAAGTTGAAACATCCTCCGCCTGGAGCGGACGCCGGCTCCGCACCGAACGACAGGCGCCCCTTGCAGGAGCTGGCTTGCCAGCGAAAGCGTCCACAAGGGCGATGCCAGATCCAAGGACCTCTTCGCCGGCAAGCCGGCTCCTACGGATGAAAGCGGCTTGGCGGATCGGTTTACCGTAGGAGCTGGCTTGCCAGCGAAAGCGTCCACGAGGGCGACGCCAGACCCAAAGGCCTGTTCGCCGGCAAGCCGGCTCCTACAGAGGGGCGGTGTAGGGGCAGGATTACTGGATGTCTTCGGGCTTGACGATCACCCAGTTCTTGTCGGCGGTCACCGGCAGCCCTTCCTTGGCCTGGGCCGCGGCGTGCTTGGCCATCATGCCGTTGAGCTGGGTCATGTACTTGTCCTTGCGGTTGATCCACAGGTGGATGCCGCCCTTGGCCACGTCCACATCATGGAACAGCATGTAGCCGTCGCTGGTCGGGGTGTCGCCACCTACCAGCACCGGTTTCTTCCACTCGTCGATGTAGGTCAGGATCGCCGCGTGCTTGCCCGCCATCCAGGTGGCCGGGGTCCACAGGTAAGGCGTCAGCTCCAGGCCAAGGTTGGCTTTCTCGTCGTACTTGCCGTCGGTGATCTGCTTGCGCGCGGTGGTCAGGGCGCCGGTCTTGCGGTCCTTGAGCAGGGTGGTCACGCCAATCACGTTCTGCGGCTTGACGTTGTAGCCGTACTTGGGATCGGAGGCGACCATGCGCACCAGCTCTTCGGAGGCGGCGGTCATCACATAGACCTCGATGCCGTTCTCCATCAGTTTGTTGTACAGCTCGGTCTGGCCGGTGAAGACCTTGGGCGGGTTGACCTCGATGGTCTTGACCACGTCACCGTCGTAATAGGTGCTCGGCACCGGCTTGCCGGAGGCCATCAGCTCGTCGACGTAGCCCTTGAGTTCCTTGAGGGTGAAGCCGGAGAACACCTGCGCCACCCAGGGGTAGCAGACCATGTCGTCGATTTCACACAGGCGGTAGTAGTAGCTGAACAGGCTTTCCTTGTGCTCGGCGGTGTCCTTGAACGGAATCAGTTTCAGCGACGGGTCGAGGGTCTCGCGGGTGATCAGCCCCTTGTTTTCCATGAAGGGCAGCAGGGACTCTTCCAGATCGTAGCGGTAACTGGTGTTGTCCATGTCGAACACCGCGAAGTTACCCTTGTTGGCGTTGGCCGCGATCATCGCGTCCAGCTGCTTGGCCTGCTCCTGCGGCCAGTGCTTCAACTCGGTAGCGAAGGCCTGGCCGGCAAGGCCCAGGCAGAGTGCAACGGCTAGAAATTTCGGCGCGAACTTCATCTGCGGTTTCTCCCTGAGTGAAAGGTTCGACGCTAACAAATCCCTGTGACAGTTCCCGTCTCCACGCGACCGCTTGCGTCCCGAGAGCGCCAACCACATGCGCCTGAGCGTCAGCCGCTTATTCCAAAAACGACAGTTGCCATGCGATATCGTTATTAATTCAATAGATTTCAAGCTGTTAGGCTTGCCGGTTCGCAATCGCCCTGAGCCGCGATTGACACAAGTCTTATCGGAGCCCCAATGAATCTGCCGCTGATCCTCAACCTGCTGGTGTTCCTGGCCCTGCTGCTGGGCCTGGCACAAACCCGCCACACCACCTGGAGCCTGGCCAAGAAGGTCCTGCTGGCCCTGGTGCTGGGCGTGGTCTTCGGCATCGCCCTGCACAGCCTCTACGGCGCCGGCCACCCGGTGCTCAAGGCCTCCATCAGCTGGTTCGACCTGGTGGGCAATGGCTACGTGCAGTTGCTGCAGATGATCGTGATCCCACTGGTGTTCGCCTCGATCCTCAGCGCCGTGGCCCGCCTGCACAACGCCTCGTCCCTGGGCAAGATCAGCTTCCTGACCATCGGCACCCTGCTGTTCACCACCGCCATCGCGGCGCTGGTGGGCATCGGCCTGACCAACCTGTTCGGCCTGACGGCCGAAGGGCTGGTGGCCGGCACCCAGGAAATGGCCCGCCTGCAAGTGATCCAGAGCGATTACGCGGGCAAGGTCGCCGACCTCAACGTGCCGCAGCTGCTGCTGTCGTTCATCCCGCAGAACCCTTTCGCCGACCTGGCCCGGGCCAAGCCGACCTCGATCATCAGCGTGGTGATCTTCGCCGCCTTCCTCGGTGTCGCGGCGCTGCAACTGCTCAAGGATGACGCCGACAAGGGCCAGAAGGTGCTCAACGCCATCGACACCCTGCAAGCCTGGGTAATGCGCCTGGTGCGCCTGGTGATGAAGCTGACCCCGTACGGCGTGCTGGCGCTGATGACCAAGGTGGTGGCCGGTTCCAACCTGCAGGACATCATCAAGCTCGGCAGTTTCGTGGTGGTGTCCT
The DNA here is from genome assembly GCF_017491625.1 of Pseudomonas sp. 50_B. NCBI lineage: Bacteria > Pseudomonadati > Pseudomonadota > Gammaproteobacteria > Pseudomonadales > Pseudomonadaceae > Pseudomonas > Pseudomonas sp. 50_B. The sequence continues at coordinate 519,526 of NZ_JAFGYX010000001.1, read as the reverse complement.
ACCTCGGCCTGGGCCTGATGTTCGTGGTCCACGGCCTGCTGGTGGCCCTGGCCGGGATCAACCCGCTGCGCTTCTTCCGCAAGATCTGGCCGGTGCTGACCTTCGCCTTCACCAGCCGCTCCAGCGCCGCCAGCATTCCCCTGAGCATCGAAGCCCAGACCCGGCGCCTGGGCATTCCCCAGTCCATCGCCAGCTTCGCCGCTTCGTTCGGCGCCACCATCGGCCAGAACGGTTGCGCCGGCCTGTACCCGGCCATGCTGGCGGTGATGGTTGCCCCCACCGTGGGCATCAACCCGCTGGACCCGCTGTGGATCGCCACCCTGGTGGCAATCGTGACCTTGAGTTCCGCGGGCGTGGCCGGCGTGGGCGGTGGCGCGACCTTCGCCGCACTGATCGTACTACCGGCCATGGGCTTGCCGGTGTCGTTGGTGGCGTTGCTGATTTCCGTGGAGCCGCTGATCGACATGGGCCGCACGGCGCTGAACGTCAGCGGTTCGATGACCGCCGGCGCCATCACCAGCCAAGTGATGCAGCAAACCGACAAGGCGTTGCTGGACGCCGATGAGCACGCGGAACTGGCTCAGGCTTGATTGACCTCTTCGCCGGCAAGCCACCCCCGACGAGGGACGACTTGCCGGCGAAGCGCTTAACGCTTCTCCCACACCTCGAAGCGGTACGCCGGCTTGTCCCCTTCCGGCGGATTCGGCACATCCGACACCAACTGCCATTGGTCCAGATCGAACGCTGGAAACCAGGCATCCCCTTCCGGGCTCAAGGCCACCCGCGTCAGATACAGACGATCGGCCTGCTCCAGGCCTTGGCTATAGAGCTGCGCGCCGCCTATCAGCATCAGCTCGTCGGCCCCCTGCTCCAGGGCCCACTCCTGGGCACGGACCACCGCGGCCTCCAATGACGGATAAACCTCGGCACCTTCGAGCACCAGATCGGTCTGACGACTGACCACGATATTCAACCGCCCCGGCAAGGGCCGGCCCAGGGAGTCCCAGGTCTTGCGCCCCATGATGATCGGCTTGCCCAGGGTCGTGGCCTTGAAGTATTTGAAATCCCCCGGCAAGTGCCAGGGCATGCTGTTGTCGACGCCGATCACGCGGTTTTCACCGAGGGCCGCGATCAGGCTGAGAGGGAGAGATTTTTTCATGCCGGCGAGGATACCAGAGGGCCCAAGCCTGGCAACTTCACCCGACCGCCGCTGCAGCAGTTATGCTCAGCGCACTTTAAAGCGATGGAATGACGCGTGACTGCACTGACTCCCCTGCAACGACTGTGGCTGACCGAAACCGTGCGCCTGCGCGAGCAGCACGCCGGGCCACTGGACGATCAGGAAGCCAACCGCCTGGCCCGCAACCAGGGCGGCGACCTGGCCACCCGCATCCAGACCCGAGCCCTGTGGCTGGCCCAGCGCGACGGTCTGCACAGCGCTTTGCTGCACTGGCTGCAAGGCGCCCGCCTGGCCTTGCTGATGCTGGCAGTATTGGCGGTCCTCAGCGGTGCCGGCCTGGCCTTCAGCGCCCTGGGCAACACCCAGCAACCGGTCAATGTGTTCTGGGCCCTGGGCAGCCTGCTGGGCCTGAACCTGATCCTGCTGCTGAGCTGGCTGATCGGCCTGCTGTTCGCCGGCGAGCACAGCGCCAGCCTGGGCCGGCTGTGGCTATGGCTGAGTGAAAAGTTCTCCCGCGACGCCAAAGCCGCGCAGTTGCCACCGGCCCTGTTGCTGTTGCTGCAGCGGCGCAAGCTCAATCGCTGGGCCCTGGGCGCCCTGGTCAACGGCCTGTGGTGCCTGGCCCTGTTCAGCGCCGTGGTCATGCTGCTGTTGCTGCTGACCACCCACCGCTACAGCTTTGTCTGGGAAAGCACCCTGCTGGGCAGCGATGCCTTCGTGGCCATTACCAACGCCCTCAGTGCCATGCCCCGAAGCCTGGGCTTCGGCGCGCCGAGCGTGGCGAGCATCCAGGCCAGCACCCGGGACGTCTACAACACCGAGCTGATCCGCCAGTCCTGGGCCATCTGGCTGGTGGTGCTGGTGATGATCTACGGCGTGCTGCCGCGCCTGCTGCTGATGCTGTTCTGCCGCTGGCGCTGGAAACGCGGACAGGCCCGCCTGCAACTGGACCTCAAGCTGCCGGGCTACGCCCAATTGCGTGAGCGCCTGATGCCCAGTAGCGAGCGCCTGGGGGTCAACGATTCCGCACCCGAGCAGTTGCACCGCGTCGAAGGCGGCGTCAGCGCCCAGGACAGCAGCGGCGCCCTGCTGGTGGCCATCGAGCTGGACGACCAGCGCCCCTGGCCGCCGCAACTGCCGGACAGCGTCAAGGACGCCGGCATCCTCGACAGCCGCGAGTCGCGCAACCGCCTGCTGGAGCAGATGAGCCGCTTTCCCCCGGCGCGCCTGGTGATCGCCTGTGATCCACGACGCTCGCCGGATCGCGGCAGCCTGGGGCTGATCGCCGAACTGGCCCGCAGCGCCAGCGCCACCCGGGTCTGGCTGCTGCAAGCTCCGCCCGGCCAGGCCCTGGATGCCGACCGCCTGGGGGATTGGCACACCGCCCTGCAGCAGCTGGAGCTGCCGTTCGCCGATTGCGCGCCCCTCAACTGGCTGGAGACCGGTCATGACTGATGTTCGCCAAAAGCCCCTGAAACTGGCGGTGGTCGGCCACACCAACGTCGGCAAGACCTCGCTGCTGCGCACCCTGACCCGGGACGTGGACTTTGGCGAAGTCTCCCACCGCCCCAGCACCACCCGGCATGTGGAGGGCGCCCGCCTGTCGGTGGATGGCCAACCCCTGCTGGAGCTCTACGACACCCCGGGCCTGGAAGACGCCATCGCCCTGCTGGACTATCTGGAGCGCCTGGAACGCCCGGGCGAGCGCATGGACGGCCCGGCCCGGCTGGCACGCTTTCTCGACGGCAGTGAGGCTCGGCAACGCTTCGAGCAGGAAGCCAAGGTCCTGCGCCAGCTGCTGGCCTCGGACGCCGGGCTCTATGTGATCGACGCCCGGGAACCGGTGCTGGCCAAGTACCGGGATGAGCTGGAAGTGCTGAGCGGCTGCGGCAAGCCGCTGCTGCCGGTGCTGAACTTCGTCAGCAGCGCCGAGCAGCGTGAAGGCGATTGGCGCGAAGCCCTGGCCCGCCTGGGGCTGCACGCCCTGGTGCGGTTCGACAGCGTGGCGCCACCGCAAGACGGCGAACGGCGCCTGTATGAAAGCCTGTCCCTGCTGCTGGAGCATGCGCGCCCGGCCCTGCAACGGCTGATCGACGACCAGCAGGCCCAACGTCTGGTGCGCCAGCAAAGTGCGGCACGGCTGATTGCCGAACTGCTGGTGGACTGCGCCGCCTGCCGCCGCAGCGTAGCCAGCGACACTCAGCAGGAACAGCAAGCCATCAGTGAGTTGCGTCAGGCGATTCGCCAGCGTGAACAGCGCTGCGTCGAAGCCCTGCTCAAGCTCTACGCTTTCCGCCCTCAGGACGCCTCGGCCAGCGATCTGCCGCTGCTGGACGGGCGCTGGGGCGACGACCTGTTCAACCCGGAAACCCTCAAGCAACTGGGGGTGCGTGTCGGTGGCGGAATCGCCGCGGGCGCGGCGGCCGGGGCCGGCGTGGATCTGCTGGTGGGCGGCTTGACCCTGGGCGCCGCGGCGTTGGCCGGGGCCATTGCCGGCGGCGCGCTGCAGACCGCACGCAGTTATGGCAGTCGCCTGCTGGGCAAGCTCAAGGGCCAGCGCGAATTGACCGTGGACGACAGCGTGCTGCGCCTCTTGGCCCTGCGTCAGCGGCAGCTGGTGCAGGCGCTGAACCTGCGCGGACACGCGGCCATGGACAGCATCCGCCTGGCCACGCCGGAGGATAAGAGCTGGCGCGAGGGCAAGTTGCCGGAAGCCTTGAGCAAGGCTCGGGCTCATCCGCAGTGGTCATCGCTCAATCCCCATGCGCGCCTGAGCCAGGCCGAGCGCCAGGAGCAGATCGAGGCCCTGGCTCAACATCTGCTGTAGCCGCTGCCAAGCCCGCGAGGCTGCGCCAAGGGCCGCAGGACCTTCAACACTCCCAGAAGCGGCGCCTCCTGCGCAGCCGTTCGCAGCCTGCGGCAGCAGCTACAAAAACCAAGCCTGAACCACGATCAAAGCAGCGCCAAGGCCTTGTCCTTGAGGATCTGCAGGTCCATCACCGGCACCCACATTTCCTTGGCCTGCTCGTCCCAGTGACGCATGCGCAAGCTCAACGCACACAGCGGGTCGAGTTCAAAGGCCGCCGCCTCTGCCGCGCTCATCACCCCACCCTGATACGCCAGGGTACGTCGGCTGGCCTCGCTCAGCCGCTGGTAATACCCCGGCTCCTTGAACGTCAGGTAACGCTTGGCCTGGACGTGGTATTCCACCAGTCGCGCCAGGCGCTCGCTGAAGCCCGCCCGGCGCAGATAATCGGCCCCCAGGCGCTCATGGCTGACCACGCCAAAACCGCCCATGTTCTCGGCATCCTGCTGACAGATGTGCCCGATATCGTGGAAGAACGCCGCCAGCACCACTTCGTCGTCATAACCTTCCGCCAGGGCCAACTGCGCCGCCTGGGACATATGCTCGATCTGCGACACCGGCTCGCCGATGTAGTCGTCATCGCCAAAGCGCTCGTACAGGCCGAAAACCTCATCAATCACTTGCTGGCGACTCATCACGCCTCCTCCAGTACCCGGACGATATTGCCCTCGGCCATGGCCGGACCGACGCTCATGCCCACCCCAGTGTGCATCAGCGCCACATAGAGCCCGGGGGCCGCCTCCAGGAAGGAGAACGGCCCAGGCCCGCGAGCACCATAGACGCCCTGCCAGCGCTCCACCACCTGGACCTTGCAGCCCAGGGTCTGCTCGGCCAGCTCGATCAGCCAGTTATCCACCTGTTCGCTATTGAAAGGCGACGGATCGCTGCCGTAATCATGGGAATCGCCGATGATCACCTCGCCATAAGGAGTCGGGCTGATCAGCAAGTGAATGCCGTGCTCATGCAGGTGTGGCGCCTCACGCAGGATCTGCGCCTGTACGGCGGCCGCTTCCGGCAGATCGGCAAAGGCGCCGTAATGCACGCAACTGAGCCCGGTGAGCAACGCATGTTGCAGGTTCAGGTTGACCTGGGGCCGGGCGCGAAGCATCTGCAAGCGGCAGATCTGCGGTTGCAAGGCCGCGATCTGTTCGGCCAGCAGGGTCTGATAATCGTGCCCCGAACACAGCACGATGCGTGGCGCTTGGAAGCGGCCAGCGGTGCTGTGCAGTTGCCCCGGCTCGATGTCACGCACCAGGGTCGAAAAGTGGAACTGCACCCCCAGGTCGCGGCGCAGGTAGTCGATCAACAGCGCAATGGCTTCCCGGGAATACAGCTGCTGGTCGTCCAAGCCATGCAACGCCGCCCGATGATGGCGGAACTGGCCACCGTACAGATCATTCAGCGCCGCGCCCTGAAGCAGCTCGACGCGGTAGCCGTGCTCGCGCGCGCGGCCGGCACAGAAGGCCTCCAGCAACTGCTCTTCGGCTTCGTTGCGGGCGAACAGGTAAGAACCGTTGCGCTTGAGTGGCAGGCCTGCCAGTTGTTGCCAATCCGCCCAGATATCGCGGCTGGCACGGGCCAGCTCCAGCATGCGGCCCGGTGGCTGGCCGGTGACCAGGGCCTGGCCGAAGTTGCGCACCGAAGCGCCCAAAGGCGTGGCGCTGCGCTCGAAAACTCGCACCCGCAGACCGCGTTTGGCAGCCGCGTAGGCGTGGGACAGGCCGAGGATGCCGGCGCCGACGATCAGTAGATCGCTGTGATGGGTCATGAGTGGTGTCCTGGTGGGAAGCGCCTTCGCTGGCGAGCCGGCTTCTACAAACCCGGTAGGAGCGGCTGGCCGGCGAAAGCGATTGATCGGTTACTGCTTGGCAACTTTTTCCGACTTGCCGTCATAGCGCTTGCGCCATTCGGCGAGTATCTGGTCGCGGTTCTTCGAGGCCCAGGCAAAGTCATTCTTGATCAGGCGCTGCTCGTAGTCCGCTGGCAGCTCGGTCTGCGGCTTGGCGATGCCCGGCTGAGCCAGGACGGCGAAGTTTTCCTTGTACAGCTCCATGGCTTCGGGGCTGGCGGAGAAGTCGGCGAGCTTCTTCGCCGCCTCTTCATGAGGGGTGCCCTTGATCACTGCGGTGGCTTCGATTTCCCAGCCCAGGCCTTCCTTGGGCAGGATGATGTCCAGCGGCGCGCCCTGGCGCTTGAGCTGCACGGCCGGGTATTCGAAGGAAATGCCAATCGGGAACTCGCCGGCGGCGGCCAGCTTGCACGGCTTGGAGCCGGAGTGGACGTACTGGCCGATGTTCTGGTGCAGGTCGTCCATGTACTGCCAGCCCTGTTTCTCGCCGAAGGTCTGCAGCCAGGCGCTGACGTCAAGGAAGCCGGTGCCCGAAGACGCCGGGTTGGGCATGACGATCTTGCCCTTGTACTCGGGCTTGGTCAGGTCCTGCCAGCTCACCGGTTTGCTCAGGCCCTGCTTCTCGGCCTCCACGGTGTTGAAGCAGATGGTCGCGGCCCACACGTCCATGCCGACCCAGGTCGGTGGGTTGGCGGCGTCGCGGTAGTTCGGGCCGATCTTGCCCAGGTCCTTGGGCGCATAGCTTTGCAGCATGCCCTGCTGATCGAGGATCGCCAGGCTGGACGCCGCCAGGCCCCAGACCGCGTCCGCTTGTGGACGGGCTTTTTCCGCCAGCAGCTTGGCGGTGATGATCCCGGTGGAATCACGCACCCACTTGATCTCCACGTCCGGGTTGGCCTTTTCGAAGGCTTGCTTGTAGGACTTCAATTGCTCGGCTTCAAGGGCCGTGTAGACCGTCAGTTCGGTTTTCGCAGCAAAGGCGTTCAGGCTGACAGCAGAGAGGACGGCAGCGGCAAGAGCCAGGGGCTTGAACATGGTGCGGTTCCTTAGTGAGTGCAGATCAGAGGGTGAGTGAGCAGGAAATCAGTGGCCCGGGGCGCTTTGCCGCCAGGCCTGGGAGCGGCGCAACAGCCCGCGGGAAGCCCCCGCCAGCAGCAGCGAGACGCCGGCCGAGGTGAACAGGATCAGGGTCGACATCGCCGCAGCGCCGCCCACATTGCCGGCGTCGTCCATGTTCAGCACGGCCACGGCGGCGAGGATAGTGTCGGGGCTGTAGAGGAAGATCGCTGCCGACACCGTGGTCATGGCCGAGACGAACAGGTAGCGCACGATGTCCAGCAACGCCGGCAGGCAGATCGGTACGGTAACCCGCAGGTAGTGCCGGTACAGCGGCGCCTTGAGCGACAGCGCGGCGGCCTCGAACTCGGCATCCAACTGGCGCAGGGCGGTGGTGGCAGTCATCTGCGCGGTGGTGAGGTAGTGGGCGATGGTGCACACCACCAACAGGGCCATGCTGCCGTAGAACACATGCAGCGGATTGCCGTTGAGGTTGAAGAAGAACACATAGCCCAGGCCCAGCACCAAACCGGGCACCGCCATCGGCACGAAGCTGAGCATGCGCAACGCCAGGTTCAGGCCACGCTGGCCGCTGGTTTTCTCCATCAGGTAGGCCCCCGTGAAGATCACCACACTGCCGATCAACGCTGTGCACAGGGCCATGGTCAGGCTGTTGCGGTAGGCCAGCCAGCCGCCACCGGCGGTGTCGTTGAACTGGTAGTGATTCAGCGACAGCGACAGGTTGTAGGGCCAGAACTTCACCAGGGAGGAATACACCGCCATGCCGAACACCAGCAGCAAGGTCGCGCAGATCAGCAGCACGATGGTCAGGTAGCAACCATCGCGCAGCCGCGACGGCGCCGGTTTGAACACCTGGGCACGACCGCTCATGGAGTCGCCATGACGACGGCGCAACCAGGCATCGACGCCGAAACTGAACAACGCCGGCAGCAGCAACACCATGCCGATCAAGGCGCCGCGGCCGAACTGCTGCTGGCCCACCACCGCCTTGTAGGCCTCCAGGGCCAATACCTGATAGTCGCCGCCCACCACCACCGGCACGCCGAAGTCGGTGATGGTCAGGGTGAACACCAGGCAGAACGCGGCGAACACCGCTTGCCGGGTGGCCGGCCAGGTGATGCTGCGAAAGGCCTTGGCGGGGCTGGCGCCCATGCTCGATGCGGCATCGAACAGCCGCGCATCCGCCAGGGACAGGGCCGAGAGCAGGATCATCAGGGCATGGGGAAAGGTGTAGATGACTTCGCCGAGAACGATGCCCCAGAAGCCGTAGATGTTCTCGGCGAACAGGCCACGCAGCATCCCCTGGTTGCCGAACAGATAGACCAGGGCAATGCCCGGCAGCATCGACGGCGCCATCAGCGGCAACAGCGACAGACCACGCCACAGGCCCTTGCCGGGAATCAGCGTGCGTTGCAGCGCGTAGGCGAACAGATAAGCCAGGGGCACCACGATGGCGGCCACGCTGAGGGAGACTTTCAGGCTGTTGCCCAGCAACCAGTGGAAGTTGTCGCTGGTCACCAGTTCACGGGCCGCCACCCAGCCACCGCCCTGCCCGGCCTCGGCGCTGAAACCGCGCCAGAAGATCGCCAACAGGGGCAACAGCACCGCTACACCCAGCAGGAGCAGAAGCAGAACCTTGCCGCCGACGACAAAGATACGGTCGCCGATCTCGGCACGAGAAGCCTGGCGCGCCCGCTTGGCAGGTAGCGACAGGGACATTGGCACGCTCATCTTAGGCAAACACCTGGAGGCTGCGCGGCGGCAAGGCCACCCAGATGTCCTGGGCGCCCAGGCGCGGCATGGCTTCCGGGGCCAGCTCCGCCAGCAGTGCATGCCCCGGCAGCTCGTTGAGTTCAAAGCTCATGCGGCAGCGATTGCCGAGGAAAGTAATCTCGCGGACCTTGGCCGGGAACAGGTTTTCCTCATGCACCGGCGGGTTCACGCTGATGGCTTCCGGACGACAGAACAGGCGACCCGAAGCGGCCTTGGCCGAATCGTCGGCCAGGCGCACATTCATCCCGCCGACCTGGGCGTGGCTGTCGCTGTTGCGGCTAAAAGGCAGCCAGTTGCCCTGGCCGACGAACTCGGCGACGAAGGGCGTGGCCGGACGATCGTAGATTTCCTGGGGCGTGGCGTACTGCTCGACCTTGCCGTTGTTCATCACGGCGATGCGGTCGGCCATCAACATGGCCTCGTCCTGATTGTGGGTGACCATCAGGGTGGTGATCCCCAGACGCCGTTGCAGCTGGCGCAGCTCGGTGCACAGGTGCTCGCGGACCCGGGCGTCCAGGGCCGACATCGGTTCGTCCAACAGCAGCAGCGACGGTGACGGCGCCAGGGCACGGGCCAGGGCGACGCGCTGCTGCTGGCCGCCAGACAGCTGGCCGGGGTATTTCTTCTCGCTGCCGGTCAGCCCGACCAGTTCCAGCATCTGTGCCACACGCTTGCGCACTTCCTCACGGCCACTACCGGCCAGGCCGTAGGCGATGTTGGCTTCCACCGTGAGATTGGGAAACAGCGCATAGGACTGGAACAGGATGCCGTAGTCCCGGGCTTGTGGCGCCAGCAGCGAAACATCCCGATCCCCCAGGTACAACTCGCCCTGGTCCTGGCGCTCAAGGCCGGCGATGCAGCGCAGCAGTGTGGTCTTGCCGCAGCCGGACGGGCCCAGCAGACACACCAGTTCGCCGGCCGCGACGTCCAGGGACACGTTGTCCAGGGCGGTGAAGGCGCCAAAACGCTTCTGGATACCCCGCACCTTCATCGGCGCGCCGGGGTTGCTCAGGGCAGTTGCAGTGGAGTGGTTCATGGACGGACCTCATCTAGCAGATGAGGCAAATCCTAGAGTTGTAATGCGTCGGCCATATGGCAGTAAGGCAAAAACGACCGATAGTGGTATTCAGGGATTTTGGTTCAACCTGCAAGTCAGGTGCTGCCTGATCTGACGCCTTCGCGAGCAAGCTCGCTCCCACAGGGGGAATGCATTTCAATGTAGGAGCGAGCTTGCTCGCGAAGGCATCGGCATGGCCGATGCAGGTCTTTCAGGCGGGAGCCATTTCCTGGGCCAGGCCGAGGAAGGCCGCGGGCAGGCGCGCGTTCTTGCGCTCCTTGAGGCAGTACAGGTACTCGACGATCTGCGGCGCATGCTCGATGGTCAGGACCCGCAGTTGCGGATCGTGGGGCACTTCCTGACGGGCAATGATGCTGATGCCGATATTGCGCAGCACCGCCTCGCGGATCGATTCGCGACTGCCGATTTCCAGCAGCGGGCCAAAGCTGACGTTGGCGTCCTTGAGCAAGGTTTCAGTAAGGCTGCGGGTGGTGGAGCCCGGTTCACGCATCAACAGGGTATGCCCGGCCAGGGCATTGAGCGGCACGTGATCCAGCGCCGCCAGGGGGTGGTTGCGATGCACCGCCAGCACCAGCGGATCACTGCCCAATACCCGGCGGATCAGCCGCGCATCCTCCAGCAGTTGCGAGGAGGCCGCCACATCCACCCGGTAGTCTTCCAGGGCTTCGAGGACTTGCTGGGAGTTGCCGATCTCCACCGACACTTCGACCTGGGGCAAACGCTCGCGGAAAGTCTTCACCAGATCGAGGATGTAGTACGGCGCGGTGGCAGCGATGCGCAATGTGCCCTGCACCTGCCCGCTGTTGCGCAGGAAGAACTCGATGTCAGCCTCCTGCTGCAACAGGTCCTTGACCATGGGCAGCAGGCGCGTGCCTTCGTCGCTGAGGCTCAGGCGCCGACCGCCGCGGTAGAACAGCTCCACCGAATACTGGCTTTCCAGGTTGCGGATCTGCGTGGTCACCGTCGGCTGACTGAGGCCAAGCTTCTTCGCCGCCAGGGTGATGCTGCCCAGGCGGGCGACCATGTAAAAAGCCTTCAGCTCGGCACTCAGCATGGCGGCTTGCCGCAGCTGCAAGCTTTGAGCGGCAAGCCGCAAGCTGAAGCCGGTGCGTGTGAGTTCATCACTCTGGTTCTCCCCTCAGTTGCTTGTTGCTTGCCGCTACGGTGGCCTATTTGCGCAGCAGGCGCAGGCCGTTGAATACCACCAGCAGGCTGACGCCCATGTCGGCGAACACCGCCATCCACATGGTGGCGAGCCCGGCAAAGGTTACCCCAAGAAAGATCGCCTTGATGACCAGGGCCAGGGCGATATTTTGCTTGAGCACCACCGAGGTCTGGCGCGACAGGCGAATAAAAGCCGGAATCTTGCGCAGATCGTCGTCCATCAGCGCTACATCCGCAGTCTCGATGGCCGTATCGGTGCCTGCCGCGGCCATGGCGAAACCTATCTCGGCACGGGCCAGGGCCGGGGCGTCGTTGATGCCGTCGCCCACCATGCCCACCCGATGCCCCTGGGCATACAACGCCTCGATGGCTTGCAGCTTGTCGGTGGGCAACAGGTCGCCCCGGGCCTGATCGATGCCCACCTGGGCCGCAATGGCCTGGGCGGTGTGAGGGTTGTCGCCGGTGAGCATCAGGGTCTTGATCCCCAGCTCATGCAACTGCTGGATGGCCTCGCGGCTGGATTCCTTGACCGTGTCGGCCACGGCGAACAGTGCCAGGGGGCCATTGCTGTCCAGCAACAGGACCACGGTCTTGCCCTGCTTCTCCAGGGCGAAGAGTTTTTCCTCCAGGGCCGGGGAGCACAGGCCCAGCTCTTCCACCAGGCGGTGATTGCCCAGGTGATACAGCTGGCCGTTTATCTCGCCGCGCACTCCGCGCCCGGTCAGGGCTTCGAAGTTATCCACAGCATGCAGCGCCAGCTGCTTATCCACAGCCGCCTGGGCGATAGCCAGGGACACCGGATGATCGGAACGTCCCGCCAGGCTCGCGGCCAGGGCCGGAGCCGTGTCCTGCGCCAACGGGTCCAGGGACAGGAAATCGGTCTGTACCGGTTTGCCGTGGGTGATGGTGCCGGTCTTGTCCAGGGCCAGGTAGTCGAGCTTGTAACCGCCCTCCAGGTAGACCCCGCCCTTGACCAGGATGCCCTTGCGGGCCGCAGCCGCCAGGCCGCTGACGATGCTCACCGGGGTGGAGATCACCAGGGCACAGGGACAGGCCACCACCAGCAACACCAGGGCGCGGTAGATCCAGTCGAACCAGACGCCACCCATGAACAGCGGTGGAATCAGCGCCACGGCCAGGGCGAAGGCGAATACCGCCGGGGTGTAGATTTTCGAGAAGGTATCGACGAAGCGCTGGGTCGGCGCCCGGGCGCCCTGGGCCTGCTCCACGGCGTGGATGATCCGTGCCAGGGTCGAGTTGTTGGCGGCGGCGGTCACGCGATACTCCAGGGAACCGGCCTGGTTGATGGTGCCGGCGAACACCTTGTCGCCCACGGTTTTTTCCACCGGCAGGCTTTCACCGGTGATCGGCGCCTGGTCGATGGTGGAGCTGCCGGACACGACCTCGCCGTCCAGACCGATGCGCTCTCCCGGGCGAACTCGCACGTGGGCGCCCAGTTCGACGTTTTTCGCCTCCAGTTCGCTCCAGCTGCCGTCCGCCTGCTGCACCGTGACCTGTTCCGGGGTCATCTGCATCAGGCCGCTGATGGCGTTGCGCGCCCGGTCCAGGGAGCGGGCCTCGATCAACTCGGCCACGGTGAACAGGAACATCACCATCGCCGCTTCCGGCCACTGGCCAATCAGCACTGCACCGGTCACGGCAATGCTCATCAGCGCATTGATATTCAGGTTGCGGTTCTTCAGGGCGATCCAGCCCTTCTTGTAGGTGCCCAGGCCGCCACTGAGGATCGACACCAGGGCCACCAGCGCCACGACCCAGTCGGGTGCGGCATTGGTGAAGTGAATGACTTCGGCGGCCAGCGCGCCGATACCGGACAGGGCCAGCGGCCACCAGGCTTTTTTCACCGGCGCTGCGGCAGGCGCGACTTCGGCGCCATCCTGCTGCAGAGGCTCGGCGTGCATGCCCAGGGATTTGATCGCTTCGATGATCGGCGTCGTGCTCGGCAGGTCGTGGGTCACCCCCAGCACGCGGTTCATCAGGTTGAACTCCAGCGCCTGAACCCCCGCCAGCTTGCCCAGCTTGTTCTGGATCAGGGTCTGCTCGGTGGGGCAATCCATGGCTTCAATGCGGAAGCTGCTCAGACGCGCGCCGGCAGTCGGTGTTTCGCTCAGGGTGACCTTGGACGGCGCCGGGCCGGCAGAACCGCAGCAGGAGGCACCGTGGGTGGCGTGATCGTGCGCCTTGACCGGCTGCAGCTTGCCCGCAGAGGCAGGGGCATGGCTGTGGTCGTGATCAGCATGGGCGTGCTGGGCGTCGGGTTTGCGCGGGTTGTGAATGGAGTCGCTCATAGGGGTCGCGTCCGTATAAAGGTGCTTGTTGCCAAGTGAACACCCTGTAGCCACTATAGGGTCAAGCACCCATTCGGAGACGACGGCAATGAAGATTGGCGAACTGGCGAAACTCACCGACTGTCAGGTCGAGACCATCCGTTACTACGAGCGCGAAGGACTGCTGCCGGAACCGGCCCGCAGCGAAGGCAACTACCGCCTCTACACCCAGGCCCACACCGAGCGCCTGACCTTTATCCGCAACTGCCGCAGCCTGGACATGACCCTCGAGGAAATCCGCAGCCTGCTCAACCTGCGGGACAGCCCCGAAGGCCAGTGCGCCAGCGTCAACGCCCTGATCGACGAGCACATCCACCACGTCAAGGCGCGCATCGACGGGCTACTGGTGCTCCAGGAACAACTGCTGGACCTGCGCCAGCGCTGCAGCGAAGGGCCGGACCTGGATCACTGCGGCATCCTCCAGCGCCTGGAAGTCAGCGGTTCGGTGGCTCCTAGCGAGGCCGAGCCGTCCCATGTCGGCCGCAGCCACGGGCATTGAGCCTGGGGCTGGGCGCCGTGGTTTCAGGAACCCCGGCGCCCCGCCGCCAGCAGTCGCTGATACACAAGCTCCAGCACATCCAGCAGACGCTGATCCAGCTGTCGCCAGGCCAGGCCCAGGCGCACCAGCCATGCGCTGAACAAACCCACCAGGCAACCGCCAAGAATATCGAAGGGGAAATGCACGCCCAGGTAGACCCGCGCCCAGCTCACCAGCACGGCCAGGGCCAGCATGACCAGCCCGGTCTTGCGCAGGGACGCCAGGATCAGGGCAAAAGCCATGGCGAACATGCCGCTGGCGTGGTCGCTGGGGAAAGAGGCTCCAGGCGCATGGGCGAGGAAATTCTGCCCCAACTCCAGCATGAAGGGCCGCGGATGAAACCACAGGCCACGGATCACCAGGTTGCAGGCCAGGGCGACCACGATGCTCGAGGTCGCCAGCAGGACGATCATTTTCTGCCGGCGCTCGCCAAAGACCCAGAGCACCAGGAGCAGCAGCGGGACACAAAGGACCACCCACTGGGCGAGAAAAATCGCCAGTTCACGCATCGGCAGCGATGCCTCGGCGCTGGCATTGATGGCCAGGAACAGGCTGCGATTGAGTTCTTCCATTCAGGGGCTCGCGATCAACGTCAAAAGGACGACGTCCAGGCTTTCCCGGACCACTCCTGAGAGCCTTGACGCCCGGCAGGCAGGGCAATGCCCGGAATAGCTCCCGGGCAAAGGTCGATAAAGATATCGGGGGAAATCGACAGGGGCCGCGCGGCCCCTGGGTACAGCCGCTAAAAGACTTAAACCGCCATCGGCGCGGTCATCGGCGCGTGGTGCTCATAGCCTTCCAGGGAGAAATCGCTCGGCTCGATCAGTTCCAGCCACTCCGGCTGGTAGACGCCAGTCTTGGCGAACTCCGGCACGCGCTCGGAAATCACCAGCTTGGGCATCGGGAACGGCTCGCGCTTGAGCTGTTCGTTGAGCATGTCCAGGTGATTTTCGTAAACGTGGGCATCACCGATGAAGTAGGTGAACCAGCGCGGCGTGTAGCCGGTCAGGCGACCGATCAGGCTCAGCAGCGCAGCGCCCTCGGTGAGGTTGAACGGCGTCCCCAGCCCCAGGTCGTTGGAGCGGATGTAGAGGGTCAGGGAGATTTCCCGGGTCTCGACATTAGGGTGAAACTGGTACAGCAGATGGCACGGCGGCAGGGCCATTTCATCCAGCTGCGCGCAGTTCCAGCCGTGGAACAGGATTCGCCGGCTGCCCGGGTCGTTGATGATGGTGTCAACGCACTGGCGCACCTGATCGATGGCCTTGTACAGCACCACGTAACCCTGGCCGTCTTCCTCGCCGGCGGCGATCTGCCGGTAGCCCTGGCTCAACGCCAGGTCAATGGCGGCCTGGTTGCTGGTCTTGATCTGCTTGTAGGCCGGCCACTTGCGCCACTGCACGCCGTAGATCTCGCCCAGATCGTCATCGCCCTGGCGGAACGGGTTGGCCAGCCACTGGGCGTTTTCGTTGGCGTTCTGGTCCCAGACCTTGCAGCCCAGGGCACGGAACTCGGCGGCGTTGTTCACCCCACGCAGGAAGCCGACCATCTCGCCGATGGCCGACTTGAAGGCCATCTTGCGGGTGGTGATGGCCGGGAAACCTTCCTTGAGGTCGTAGCGCAGCATGGCCCCGGGAAAGCTGATGGTGTTCACACCGGTGCGGTTGGCCTGCTTGGTGCCGTTGTTGATGACATGGGCCACCAGATCAAGATATTGCTTCATGAATTACCTGCATCCTTGAACCCGGGGCACGCCCCGGGATTCGAATTTATTGCGCCGCGCTCTGGGCCGGAGCGCGATGATAAGCCAGCCAGATCAGTCCCAGGCCGCCGAGGATCATCGGCACGCACAGAACCTGACCCATGGTCAGCCAGTTCCATGCCAGGTAGCCCAGCTGTGCGTCCGGCACCCGGACGAACTCGACGATGAAACGGAAGATCCCGTAGAACAGGGCGAACATACCGGAAACCGCCATGGTCGGCCGGGGTTTGCGCGAGAACAGCCACAGGATCAGGAACAACGCCACGCCTTCCAGGGCGAACTGATACAACTGCGACGGATGACGCGGCAACTGCGCCGGATCGCTGAACGGCGGGAAGATCATCGCCCATGGCACGTCGGTGGGTTTACCCCACAATTCGGCGTTGATGAAATTGCCGATTCGCCCGGCACCCAGGCCGATTGGCACCATGGGCGCGACGAAGTCCATCAGTTCGAAGAACGTCTTGTTGTTGCGCTTGCCGAACCACCAGGCCGCCAGCATTACTCCGATGAAACCGCCGTGGAACGACATGCCGCCCTTCCACACCTCGAAGATCAGGGTCGGGTTGGCCAGATAGGCGCTGAGGTCGTAGAACAGCACGTAACCCAGTCGCCCACCGACGATCACCCCCATGGACATCCAGAACACCATGTCCGAGAGCTTTTCCTTGCTCCAGGTCGGATCGAAACGGTTCAGCCGGCGCGAGGCCAGCAGCCAGGCACCGCCGATGCCGATCAGGTACATCAGGCCGTACCAGTGGATTTTCAGCGGGCCGATGGCCAGGGCCACCGGATCAATCTGCGGGTAAGGCAGCATTGCGACTCCTCGTAAGGGTTAGAACTCAAATGTCCCGGGGCAAACTGCCAGCCCAGGATTAAGCCAGGATTGCGTCACCACTCAGAACAGGAAGCTGATCCCCACGCAGAACAGTAGCGCGGCGAACAAGCGTTTCAACAGGCGTGGCGACAGTGTGTGGGCCAGGCGCGCACCGATACGGGCGAACACCATGCTGGTCAGGGCAATGCCCAGCAGCGCCGGCAGATAAACGAAGCCGAGACTATGAGCCGGAAGCTGCGGATCATGCCAGCCCAGAATCATGAAACTTAAGGCGCTGGCCAGGGCGATGGGCAAGCCGCACGCCGAGGATGTAGCCACCGCCTGCTGCATCGGTACGCTGCGCCAGGTGAGAAACGGCACCGTCAGCGAACCGCCGCCAATGCCGAAGATCGCCGAAGCCCAGCCGATCACACCGCCGGCCGCCGCCAAACCCAGCTTGCCGGGCACCTGGCGACTGGCCTTGGGCTTGAGCTCCAGGGTCATCTGCAAGGCCACCACCAGGGCGAAGACGCCGATGATTTTTTGCAGGTGCGGGCCGGAAATCGCTTCGGCGGTCAGCGCGCCGAAACCGGCCCCCAGCAGGATGCCCAGGGCCATCCAGGCGAAGATCGGCCAGCGCACCGCGCCACGGCGATGGTGTTCGCGAACGGCGTTGACCGAGGTAAAGATGATGCTGGCCAAAGAAGTGCCGACCGCCAGATGGGTCAGCACCGAGGCATCGAAGCCTTGCAGGGTGAAACTGAACACCAGCACCGGGACAATGATGATCCCGCCGCCCACGCCGAACAGCCCGGCCAGCACACCTGCACAGGCGCCCAGCAGCAGATAGAGCAGAAATTCCATGGGAGCATCCGAAAATAAGACCGGCATGGTAACGGATGCGCCGCCCCGGACTCCACTGGATGGCGATGGATACCCATTGGATCTGTGCGTAAAGTGGGCAAAAACACACAGGGGGCCACCTTAATGTGCTTGATCGTATTCGCCTGGCGGCCGGGTCATGCTCAGC
The DNA here is from genome assembly GCF_017491625.1 of Pseudomonas sp. 50_B. NCBI lineage: Bacteria > Pseudomonadati > Pseudomonadota > Gammaproteobacteria > Pseudomonadales > Pseudomonadaceae > Pseudomonas > Pseudomonas sp. 50_B. The sequence goes on along the minus strand of NZ_JAFGYX010000001.1, from coordinate 502,044 downwards.
CACTGATCGTCGCGGCCAACCGTGACGAATTCTACGCCCGGCCCAGCCTGCCCCTGGGGCAATGGCCGGAGTCGCCGCAGATCCACGCCGGACGCGACCTGGAGGCCGGAGGCACCTGGCTTGGTGTCGGTGCCAAGGGCCGCTTTGCCGCCCTGACCAATATCCGCAACCCGCATCAGCCCCCGGCACGACGCTCCCGGGGCGAACTGGTGGCGCGCTTTCTCGAAGGCGACGTAGCCCTGGAAGATTATCTGCACGATGTGGTGGGCCGCTCGGTGGAGTACGCCGGGTTCAACCTGTTGCTGGGCACAGCAGAGCAACTGTGGCACTACAACGCTCAGGATGTGCAACCGCAATTGCTCAAGCCCGGCGTCTACGGCCTGTCCAATGCCGGGCTCGATACGCCGTGGCCCAAGCTGCTCAAGGCCAAGGCCGCGCTGCAGGAAGTGCTGTCCAATCCACAACCCCAAGCCCTGCTGGCGTTACTCAGCGATCCGCACACCGCGCCCTTCGCCGAACTGCCGGACACCGGAGTGGGTTTGGCTACGGAAAGCCTGCTGTCCAGCGTATTCATCGCCAGCCCCAGCTACGGCACCCGCGCCAGCACCGCGCTGATCGTCAACGCGGACGGCTCGCGGCATCTGCTGGAGCGCAGTTTTGGCCCTTATGGCGGGCATCTGGGAGAGGTCGAGCTGAAAGTGTGAAACGTTCGCCAGCCAGCCGGCTCCTACACAGGCCGTTGTAGGAGTCGGCTGGCCGGCGAAGCAAATACTTCGATTACAGGGTCTTGCTCGAAGCCGGATTGATCATCCGTGCCAGGCCGAGTTTCTTCAGCGCCAATTGCAGCGAGCTGTGGATAACTTGCGGGTTGTCGATGGTCATCATCTCGTCCAGCAGTTCCTTGGCTTTGCTCATGTTGATCTGACGCAGCATCCACTTCACTTTCGGCAAGTTGGTGGCGTTCATCGACAGGCTGTCGAAACCCATGGCCATCAGCAGCACCGCCGCCGCCGGATCGCCGGCCATTTCGCCACAGATGCTCACCGGCTTGCCTTCGGCATGGGCATCACGCACCACGTTCTGCAGCGCTTGCAGCACGGCCGGATGCAGGTAGTCGTAGAGGTCGGCGACCCGCGGGTTGTTGCGGTCTACCGCCAGCAGGTACTGGGTCAGGTCGTTGGAGCCCACCGAGAGGAAGTCCACCTGGCGCGCCAGTTCCCGGGTCTGATACACCGCCGCCGGAATCTCGATCATCACCCCCACTGGCGGCATGGGCACGTCGGTGCCTTCATCGCGGACTTCACCCCAGGCACGGTGGATCAGGTGCAGGGCTTCTTCCAGCTCATGGATACCGGAAATCATCGGCAGCAGGATGCGCAGGTTGTTCAGGCCCTCGCTGGCCTTGAGCATGGCCCGGGCCTGCACCAGGAAAATTTCCGGGTGGTCGAGGGTCACGCGGATGCCGCGCCAGCCGAGGAAGGGGTTGTCTTCCTTGATCGGGAAGTACGACAGCGACTTGTCGCCACCGATGTCCAGGCTGCGCATGGTCACCGGTTGCGGATGGAAGGCCGCCAGCTGCTCGCGATAGATCGCCAGCTGTTCTTTCTCGCTGGGAAAGCGCTGGTTGATCATGAACGGCACTTCGGTGCGATACAGGCCTACGCCCTCGGCACCGCGCTTCTGCGCCCGGGCCACATCGGCCAGCAGGCCGGTGTTGACCCACAGCGGCATGCGGTGGCCATCAGGGGTGATGCAAGGCAGGTCGCGCAAGGCGTCCAGGCCCTGGGCCAGTTGCCGCTCTTCTTCCACCACATCGGCGAACTGCTTGCGCAGCACGTCACTGGGGTTGGTATAGACCTCGCCGTGATAGCCGTCGACGATCATCTGAATGCCATCGACCTTGGAATACGGCAGGTCGACAAGGCCCATCACCGTGGGAATGCCCATGGCCCGGGCCAGGATGGCCACGTGGGAGTTGCCCGAACCCAGCACCGAGACCAGCCCCACCAGCTTGCCTTCCGGCACTTCGCCGAGCATGGCCGGGGTCAGTTCTTCACTGACCAGGATGGTGTTGTCGGGGTAGACCAGGGTCTGCTGGCGCTCTTCCTGCAGATAGGCCAGGAGCCGCCGCCCCAGGTCCTTGACGTCCGAGGCGCGCTCGCGCAGGTAGGCGTCGTCCATCAGTTCGAAACGGTTGACGTGATCGGTGACCACTTGGCGCAACGCACCCTGGGCCCATTGCCCGGTCTTGATCACGGTCTTCACTTCGCTGCCCAGGGAGGCGTCGTCGAGCATCATCAGATAGACGTCGAACAGCGCGCGCTCTTCCGGACGCAGTTGGGTCGCAAGTTTTTCCGACAACGCGCGCATATCGGCGCGCACCCCTTCCAGGGCGGTCTTGAACAGCGCCAGTTCAGCGTCGATGTCGGTGATGTATTTGTCCGGGACCACATCCAGATCAGCCGGTGGCAACATCACCACCGCGCTACCTACCGCGGCGCCGGGGGAACCTGGCACGCCGACAAACTTGGCTTCCTGAATCCCCTTGCCCTGACGCCCCAGGCCGCGGATCGAACCGGTGGCCTCGGCGTGGGCGATCACCCCGGCCAGTTGCGCGCTCATGGTCACCAGAAAGGCTTCTTCACCCTCGTCGAACTGGCGGCGCTCTTTCTGCTGGATGACCAGTACGCCAACTACGCGGCGATGGTGAATGATCGGGGCGCCGAGGAACGAGGCGTAACGCTCCTCACCGGTTTCGGCGAAGTAGCGATAACGCGGGTGATCGGCGGCGTTTTCCAGGTTGAGGGGCTCTTCCCGCGTGCCCACCAGGCCCACCAGGCCTTCGTTGGGGGCCATGCTGACCTTGCCGATGGAACGCTTGTTCAAGCCTTCAGTGGCCATCAGCACAAAACGGTTGGTTTCCGGGTCCAGCAGGTAGACCGAGCAGACCTGGCTGCCCATGGCCTCTTTGACGCGCAATACAATAATCCCTAACGCCGCCTTGAGATCCTTGGCGGAGTTAACTTCCTGGACGATCTTGCGCAGCGTATTGAGCATGGCTCGGGGTCGAACTCCGTCGTCAGTCGCGCACTAAAAGGCGCGGGGCAAGCTCTTTGAGAGCGCGGCGATACACTTCGCGCTTGAATGTCACCACCTGGCCCAACGGATACCAATAACTGACCCAGCGCCAGCCATCGAATTCCGGTTTACCGGTCAAATCCATCCGCACCCGCTGCTCGTTGGAGATCAGGCGCAGGAGAAACCATTTCTGTTTCTGGCCGATGCACAGCGGCTGGCTGTGGGTCCGGACCAGGCGCTGCGGCAAACGATAGCGCAACCAGCCCCGGGTGCAGGCGAGAATTTGCACATCTTCGCGCTCCAGCCCTACTTCTTCGTTCAACTCGCGATACAAGGCGTCTTCCGGCGTCTCGTCGGGGTTGATGCCCCCTTGAGGAAACTGCCAGGCATCTTGATTGATACGGCGAGCCCATAGCACCTGTCCGGCATCATTGGTCAGAATGATCCCGACATTGGGGCGGAAACCATCGGGGTCGATCACGGCTACAACCTCGCAAACGCATGTCGCCGCATTGTTCCACAAAGCTTGGGAATGCAGCAACGAGGCTGCTTACCTTATGTGCACTCTTGTGAAAAGACCGTATTCTGGGCACCTTTTTCCGCGACTTTTCAGCGAGTAACTGCAATGCGCCTGGCTTTATTCGACTTGGACAACACGCTTCTGGGCGGCGACAGCGACCACGCCTGGGGCGACTACCTGTGCGAGCGGGGCTTCCTCGACGCCGTCGCCTACAAGACCCGCAACGACGAGTTCTACCAGGACTACCTGGCCGGCAAACTCGACAACGCCGCCTACCTGAACTTCTGCCTGGAAATCCTCGGCCGCACCGAGATGGCCGTGCTCGAGCAATGGCATCGCGACTACATGCGCGACTGCATCGAGCCCATCCTGCTGCCCAAGGCCCAGGCCCTGCTGGCCCAGCACCGCGAGGCCGGCGACAAGCTGGTGATCATCACCGCCACCAATCGTTTCATCACCGCGCCGATCGCCGAGCGCCTGGGGGTGGAACACCTGATCGCCACCGAATGCGAAATGCAGGACGGCCGCTACACCGGACGCAGCACCGACGTACCGTGCTTCCGTGAAGGCAAGGTCATCCGCCTGCAGCGCTGGCTGGAAGAAACCGGTCATGACCTGGAAGGCAGCTACTTCTACAGCGACTCGATGAACGATCTGCCGTTGCTGGAGCAAGTGGCCACCCCAGTGGCCGTCGACCCTGATCCAAACCTGCGTGCCGAGGCTCTCAAGCGCGGCTGGCAGGTGATCAGCCTGCGGGATTGAGCGCTTCGCCGGCTCCTGCAAGCCGTAGGAGCCGGCTTGCCGGCGAAGGCTGCTAAACCGGCTTGGCCACCATCAGATAGAAAATCGCCATGAAGGCCAGAAACGCCGGCCAGCCCAAGGCGAACCACCAGCGCATGTAAAGATTGGCCCGCAGTGGCATCGGCACGCCGTCCCGCAGCGCCTGCTCAGCCATCTTGTGCACCCGGATCTGCAACCAGACCACCGGCAACCAGCACAGCCCCGCCAGGACATAGAGCCCCAAGCTCCACATCAGCCAGGCTTGCTGGATTGGCCAGCCCGCCAGATGCACCAATCCCAGCCCACTCAACGGCTGGAAGACGGCCGTCGTTGCAGTAAAGGCCCAATCGGCGAACACCAAATGCTTGAACGTCACGGCAATCACTTCCAGCTTGCCGCTGCGCCAGGCCCGCAGTGCGTAATAGGCCGAGCCCGCGCCGAGGCCGAAAAGAACGGTCGAGGACAGGATATGCAGGGTTTTCAGCAGCAGATAAGCACTCATCGACGGGGTTCAGTCCACAACAGCCATAGGGTCGCCACCATCAGCACCAGGTTCTTGGCCACGGCGGCATAAGGGTCAAACCAGAAATGCGGCAGGATCAGGCTGATGATCAGGGTGTAGCCAAGCATCAGTGCGAGCTGCGCCTGCAGGGCCCGCCGGCGCCAACGCCGCAGCAGCAGACCGACACCCAGCACCGCGTCGCAGAGCGATCCCGCGATCACCGCCAGTACCGCCCAGGCGCCCTGCACCCCGGCCTCGGCCATGATCCGCAGGCCCCAGTCGTAGCCGGGACCGATGCACACCACCGCCGTACCCAGCCAGATCAGCACCATGACCGCCAGCAGCAGCGGTCGCAGGGCCAACTGGGTGCTCTGCGCGGCCTGCGGCCAGTCTTGCAGCCGGGCTGCCAAGGGCGCGGCGTGATAACCGCAGACCGACGCCAGTACTTCTGGGTCCCCCAGGTTGTCGCAACGAGCCATGCTCAGACTCTGCCGGTTCAGGGCCCGCCAGCCCAGGCGCTCCCCCACCCTTGCGACCAGCGCCAGGACCACTGAGGGCAACTGGAAATAGCGCGCCGGGGCCCAGCCCTGGGCCGCACGCAGACGATCCAGCAACTGCGCCATGGTCATCCGTTCAGGGCCAACCAGCGGCAGCACCATGGACTGCGCGGGCCATTGCCCGATCAACGCAAGCACGGCAGCGCTCAGGTCATCCACATGCAGGGGCTGCATTCGGGCCTTGGCGGACAACAACGGAATCAGCGGCCAGGGCGACAGCCGGGCCAGCCAGCCACTGCTGGCGCCACCCGCGCCGAGCACCAGGGATGGACGCAACACCACGGCCGGAATCCCCAGGCGCAGCAGGTAATCATCCGCAGCCGCCTTGCTCGCCAGAAACGGCACTTGCGGCTGCTGGCCGGCGCCCAAGGCGGAAATCTGCAACACCCGCACACCCCGGGCCGCCGCCAGATCAAACAGCGCACGAGTCCCCAGATCCTGAGTCAGGGTCAACGCCTGGGCATCATTGCTCAACAACCCCGCAGCGTTGATCAACAGGTCGGTATCAGCGGGCAAGTCAAAAGGCTGGGGCTCAAGGCCCAGGCGATCGAGGTCCAGTTGCCGCCATTCCACGCCAGGCAGACTCCGGGTTTGCCGATGGCGACTGGTGGCGATGAGTTGATGGCCGGCGGCGTGCAACGCCGCCAGCAGATGACGGCCGACAAACCCTGTCGCCCCCACCAGAACAACCTTCATGGCAATCCTTAAGGCTTAGACCGGCTTGGCGCCCATGAGGCCAGCAATGGTGACGAAACACACCGCACTGAAGATTGCCAGTGCCAGGGTGAAGGTCAGGCCACTGGCCGCCTTGGCCAGACGCAGGCGGTTGAGGCGCACCATCAGCCAAAGCCAGGCCAGAGCGCCCAGGGTGTAGAGCACACTGGAGCCCAGAATCCAGGTCTGCCCCAGCGGCCAACCCACCAGATGCACCAGCCACCAGCCGCTGAATGGCAGGGCCAGCAAACCCACCGCCAGCAGCAGCCAGCCGAACAGTCCCGGGCGGTGCAGCACGCGGCTGTAGACCGTCGCATCACCTTGGCGGCGCAGGCGCCAGACCCAGATCGCCAAACCCAGCGCACTGCCCAAGAGCAGCACGTTGGCCAGCACATGAAGCGTCTTCAGCGTGGTCAGTGTTTCCATGTTCTCGCTTCCTTAAGGCTCCGATCCTCAGCGTAGTCGTTCAGCCGAGGAACAGCTGATAAGCTGGGTTATCGCTTTCATCCCAGTACGGATAGCCGATCTGCTCCAGAGCCGCCGGTACCAGATGACGCTCATCGGCCGGTACTTGCAGGCCGGCGACCACTCGGCCATCGGCCGCACCATGGTTACGGTAATGGAACATGGAGATGTTCCAGCGCCCGCCCAGTTTGTTGAGGAAGTTGAACAATGCCCCCGGACGCTCCGGGAACTCGAAGCGCAGCACCACTTCGTCGCTGACCTTCTCGGCATGGCCACCGACCATGTAACGGATATGCAGCTTGGCCAGTTCGTTGTCGGTCAGGTCGATCACCGGAAAACCCTGCTCGGTCAGACTGGCGATCAAGGCGCTACGTGGATCATTTTCCGGGTGGGTCTGAACGCCGACAAAGATATGGGCTTCGCTGCCGGTGTTGTAGCGGTAGTTGAATTCGGTGATCTGACGCTTGCCCACTGCCTCGCAGAACGCCTTGAAGCTGCCCGGTTTCTCGGGAATGGTCACGGCGATGATGGCTTCGCGGCCCTCGCCCAGCTCGGCGCGCTCGGCGACGTGGCGCAGGCGGTCGAAATTGACGTTGGCCCCGGAATCGATGGCCACCAGGGTCTGCCCGGTGATACCGCGCTGCTCGACGTACTTCTTGATCCCCGCAACGCCCAAAGCGCCGGCAGGTTCGGTGATCGAGCGGGTATCGTCGTAGATGTCCTTGATTGCCGCACAGATTTCATCGGTGCTGACGGTGATCACTTCATCCACATAGTCCTTGCAGATATCGAAGGTGTGCTGACCGATCTGCGCCACCGCCACGCCGTCGGCGAAAATGCCCACCGTCGGCAGCACGACCCGCTCACCCGCTGCCATGGCCGCTTGCAGGCAGTTGGAGTCGTCCGGCTCGACACCGATCACCTTGATCTCAGGACGCAGGTACTTCACATAAGCGGCAATACCGGCGATCAGCCCGCCGCCGCCCACCGGCACGAAAATCGCGTCCAGTGGCCCCGGGTGCTGGCGCAGAATCTCCATGGCCACAGTGCCCTGCCCGGCAATGGTGTGGGGATCGTCGTAAGGATGGATATAGACGTAGCCTTTTTCATCCACCAGCTTCAGCGAATAGGCCAGCGCTTCGGGGAAAGAGTCGCCATGCAGCACCACCTTGCCGCCGCGGGAGCGCACGCCTTCAACCTTGATCTCCGGCGTGGTCTTGGGCATCACGATGGTGGCCTTGACCCCCAGCACCTTGGCCGCCAGGGCCAGGCCTTGAGCATGGTTACCCGCCGATGCGGTGACCACCCCACGGGCGCGCTCGGCGTCGCTGAGTTGGGTCAGCTTGTTGTAGGCGCCGCGAATCTTGAACGAGAACACCGGCTGCAAGTCTTCACGCTTGAGCCAGACCTGATTGCCCAGCCGCTCGGAGAGCTGGCGGGCAGTCTGCAATGGGGTTTCTACGGCAACGTCATAAACGCGCGAGGTGAGGATCTTCTTGACGTACTGTTCGAGCATCGGAAAGCATCACTGAGCGGGTTGGGCAGGGCCAAGGAGTCTAACCCAGCGTTTGCCCGGGCGACCACACGAATACAGAGGTTTTGGCCGGCGCCCTCGCCGCCCTCCTGCGGATTGCCAACTCTCCTGCCCGGCCTGGCCGATTAGCCAAACGGGCAATGACCGGATCTGTCGCGGCGCCTATAATGCCGGCCTTTGTGCCCCCCATTGCCCGCTTCGGAGCCCGCATGACCCAGGATCAACTCAAACAGGCAGTCGCCCAGGCCGCCGTCGACCTTATCCTTCCGAAACTCGATGACAAGAGCATCGTCGGGGTCGGCACCGGCTCCACCGCCAACTGCTTCATCGATGCCCTGGCCCTGCACAAGGGCGCCTTCGACGGCGCCGTAGCCAGCTCTGAAGCCACCGCCGCACGCCTCAAGGGCCACGGGATTGCGGTGTACGAGCTCAACACCGTCAGCGACCTGGAGTTCTACATCGACGGTGCCGACGAGAGCGACGAGCACCTGAACCTGATCAAGGGCGGCGGCGCAGCCCTGACCCGGGAAAAGATCGTCGCCGCCGTGGCCAAGACCTTCATCTGCATCGCCGACGCCAGCAAGCTGGTACCGGTGCTGGGCAACTTCCCACTGCCGGTGGAAGTGATCCCGATGGCCCGCAGTCACGTAGCCCGCGAGTTGGTAAAACTGGGCGGCGACCCGGTGTACCGCGAAGGGGTGATCACCGACAACGGCAATATCATCCTCGACGTGCACAACATGCAGATCACCAACCCGGTGGAGCTGGAACGCCAGATCAATGCCATCGTTGGCGTGGTCACCAACGGTCTGTTCGCCGCGCGCCCCGCCGATGTACTGCTGCTGGGTACGGCCGAAGGGGTGAAAACCCTCAAGGCCTGAGCCTGCCCTGCGGGTAGGCTCAGGCTTGCCGGCGAGGGACGTCCCAAGGGCCTCGCCGGCAAGCAGAATGCCGCCCGACCGCCTCTACAGTTCAGGCTTCTTGAAGACGTAGAACAGGTTCGGCTCGCTCACCAGATACAGGGTGCCGTCGTCATCCATGGCTATTCCTTCGGCCTGGGGCACGGCCTTGCTCAGGCCCTGGCGGCCCTTGCCCAATGCCAGGGTGCTCAGCGGGCGCCCGTCGACGTCCAGTTCCACCACCAGGCGCGACTCGTCCGACAAGGCCAGCAGATGGCCGCTGCGCTCGTCGTATTGCAGGCTGGAGAGGTCGCGTACAAAGAGCCCGGCATCCCGCTTGGGGTTGTTCAGCACATGCACCCCATAGGACTTTTCCGGATCGTGATGGGGAAAGCCCTGCACCTCATAGATCAGCATCGGGTCGCGTTCCTTGGCGACGAACAAGCGCTGGCCCTGTGAATCGTAAGCCAGGCCTTCAAAGCCCTTGTTCCCCGAAAGGTGCACGCCGAGCGTGATCTGCTCGGCCTCTGCCGCATCCACCACGGTGGTTTCGTCGTCCAGCTGAATCTTGATCAACCGGTGCTGCCGTTCATCGCTGATCACATAGGTATTGGCGCTGATGAACTCCACTGCCTCCGGATCACCAAAGCCCAGCAGAGCGATACGCCGCAGGACCTGCCCGTCCAGGGACAGCTCTACCAGCTCGGAATTCTTGTTGGTCACGGTGAACAGGCTGTTGCGCAGCGGATCGTAGGTCAGTGCCGAAACCTCATCCAGCCCCTCAATAGGCTGCGCCTCCAGTACCACTCGATAATCACCCAGGCCCAGAGATTGCGGGGCCGTCACTTGCCAGTAGGATTGCCAGTCGAACCAGGCGCGCTGCCACAACCGATGGTTGTGGGCAAACGCGGCAAGCAGCACCGCCATCAGGCAGAGGATCAGATAGAGAGGTTGCAAGCGGGTCAGACGATACATGGCGGGCGAACTCGAAATCAGGACAGGCTGATGAAATATCACAGCCGTCTGAATTCAAGCTTAATCGACGATCCGGCAAAGGCGCCGGACCAGGAGATCATTGCTTCTCGAAGCGATAGAACAGATTGGGCTCGCTGACCATGTACAGGTTGCCGGCCTCATCCATGGCCACGCCTTCGGCCCGGGGAATGGTGTTCTGCAGGCCGTTGAAGCCGCCGAGCAAGGCCATGAAGCTGACTTGCTCACCCTGCTCGTCCAGCTCCAGCAACAGATGAGAGTCGGCGGACAGCACCAGGGTATGACCGGTGCGCGGGTCAATGCCCAGGGCCGAGAGGTTGCGCAAATCGAGCTCCTCACTGGCGAGTTTCTGTTTGCTGCCCTTGAGCACCTGGCTGCCATCGCTGCTCCAGGTGAAGAGTGCCGCTGGACGCTCCTCGCCCAACAGCAGTTGCTGCTTGCGCGGGTTCCAGGCAATGGCTTCAAAAGCCTTGTTCTGATCTTCCGAAGGGCCCAGGTCGTAGCGCGGAAAATCGGCGATGTTCAGCTCTTTGGTACTGGCATCAACTTTGACGATCACCAGCGAATGCTGACGCTCATCGACTATCGCCAGTAAGCCATTCTCCAGGACTGCCACCCCTTCCGGGTTGCTCCAGCCCACCAGAGGGATCTTGCGCAGGACGTCGCCTTGCAGGGTCAGCTCCGCCAGGAACGGATGCTTGCCCATGACCGAAAACAGGGTTTTGGTCTGCGGGTTGTAGGAGAGATCCGACGCTTCATCGCTCTCCATGCCAGGCAGCGCCTTGGCATCGATGACCACGCGGTAACCGGGTAGCCAGATGCTGGCGCTGCGCTCGGAAGGACTGACAAACCGCTCCTGCACCCAGAGCGCGCCACGGTCGTCCCAATGCAGGAGACTGGCAACGCCATAGCAGATCACACCCGCCAGCAGCAGCCAGGAGTACCAGCGCATGCGCAGGCGAATACGCGACATACGACTGCCGAGAGGCTTAGTCAGGGGAGGAGCATCCATCACAAGAGTTCCAGAGGTCGGCCATGGTTAATAGCACGCAGTGTTCAGATCGGCGAACCATAGACCTAAGAATTATCCGGAACGAATGTGAAAAAACAGTAAAAGGCCATGATCTTTCTACGAGGTGTGCCGGATTCCCGGGTCCTCGTAGAAAGTTCCCGATCAACGGACGCTGCTGGTGAATCGACTGACGCCCGGCAGCTCCAGCACCAGTTCATCACCGACATTCAGCGGCCCGACGCCAACCGGGGTGCCGGTGAGAATTACATCGCCGGCCTGCAGGGAAAAGCAGCCGGCCATGTACTGGATCATCGGCACGATGGGATTGAGCATATCGCTGCTGTTGCCGTCCTGGCGTACCTCACCGTTGATGGTCAGGCGAATGCCGATATCCGTCAGGTCGGCAAAACTGCTGCCCACCACGAATGGCGCGATAACCGCCGCGCCATCGAACGACTTGGCGATTTCCCAAGGCAGGCCCTTGGCCTTGAGCTCGGCCTGCTTGTCGCGCAGGGTCAAGTCCAGGGCCGGGGCGAAACCGGAGATGGCGTCCAGCACTTCTTCGCGGCTGGGCTTGGTGGACAATGGCTTGCCGATCAGCACGGCGATTTCCGCCTCGTAGTGCACCGAGCCGCGCTCGGTGGGAATGGCAAAACCACCTTCCAGCGGCACCACGCAACTGCCGGGCTTGATAAACAGCAGGGGCTCGGTGGGAACCGGGTTGTCCAGCTCCTTGGCGTGCTCGGCGTAGTTACGACCGATGCAAACCACCTTGCCCAGAGGGAAATGAATCCGGGTACCGTCGACATACTGGTGCTGATAGCTCATTACCGACTCCTGCTCGTGTGCTTCATCAGGGCGCTGCTTGCACTCAAACAGCGAAGATCTTGCCCGGGTTCATGATGCCGTTCGGATCGAACACTGCCTTGACTGCCTTCATGTACTCGATCTCAACCGGCGAGCGGCTGTAGGTCAGGTAATCACGCTTGGTCATGCCCACGCCATGCTCGGCGGAAATCGAACCGTTGTACTTCTCGACGGTTTCGAATACCCACTTGTTGACCGTGGCGCACTTGGCGAAGAACTCGTCCTTGCTCAGGTTGTCCGGCTTGAGGATGTTCAGGTGCAGGTTGCCATCGCCAATATGACCGAACCAGACGATTTCGAAGTCCGGATAGTGTTTACCGACGATGGCATCGATTTCCTTGAGGAAAGCCGGCACTTTCGAAACAGTGACCGAAATATCGTTCTTGTAAGGGGTCCAGTGGGAAATGGTCTCGGAGATGTATTCCCGCAACTTCCACAGGTTCTGCAACTGGGTTTCACTCTGGCTCATCACCCCGTCCAACACCCAACCCTGTTCGACACAATGCTCGAAGGTTTCCAGGGCGTGGTTGGCCACTTCTTCAGTGGTCGCTTCAAACTCCAGCAAGGCGTAGAACGGGCAGTCGGACTCGAAGGGAGCCGGCACGTCACCACGGGCCAGGACCTTGGCCAGGGCCTTGTCGGAGAAGAATTCGAAGGCGGTCAGGTCGAGCTTGCTCTGGAAAGCGTGCAGCACCGGCATGATCGAGTCGAAATCGGCGGTGCCGAGCACCATCGCGGTGAGGTTCTTTGGCGCCCGATCCAGACGCATGGTGGCCTCGACCACGAAGCCCAGGGTGCCTTCGGCGCCGATGAACAACTGGCGCAGGTCATAGCCGGTGGCGTTCTTGATCAGATCCTTGTTCAACTCCAGCACGTCGCCCTTGCCGGTCACCACTTTCATGCCGGCCACCCAGTTGCGGGTCATGCCGTAGCGAATCACCTTGATACCACCGGCATTGGTGCCGATATTGCCGCCAATCTGACTGGAACCTGCGGAAGCGAAGTCCACCGGGTAGTAGAGGCCGTTTTCTTCCGCCAGGTTCTGCAGTTGTTCGGTGACCACACCCGGCTGGCAAACCGCGGTGCGGTCAGTCAGGTTCAGGTCGAGTATCTGGTTCATATAGTCGAAGGACACCACCACTTCGCCGTTGGCTGCCACGGCAGCGGCCGAGAGCCCGGTCCGCCCGCCGGAAGGCACCAGCGCGACCTTGTGCTGATTGGCCCAGCGCACGATCGCCTGGACCTGCTCGATGGTCTTGGGAAACACGATGGCCGTGGGGGCCGGGGCGAAATGCTTGGTCCAATCCTTGCCGTAAGCTTCCAGGGAGTCAGCGTCGGTCAGCACCTTGCCAGGCTCAACCAGGGTCTTCAGTTCATCAATCAGGGCAGGATTGGTCATCGACAGAACTCTCGAACAATTCATGGTCATCCTGAGAACGCTTCACGTCGCAGGAATGAGTGTTTAGCGGGGCGCGTATGCTAGCATACCGCCCCCGCAGGAGAGTGCCCAAGGGCCTTCCCGCGGTGGCGGTTGCATGCCGTCCAGGTCAGCTCAAGCTGTCCATTTCCCTGCCATTTTTCTCCGGGACACAGGTTTACGCAGATGAGCAAGACTTCTCTCGATAAGAGCAAGATCAAGTTCCTTCTCCTCGAAGGCGTCCACCAATCCGCTGTCGACGTCCTCAAGGCCGCCGGCTACACCAGCATCGAGTACCTCACCGGTTCTCTGCCGGAAGCCCAGCTCAAGGAAAAGATCGCCGATGCACACTTCATCGGCATTCGCTCCCGCACTCAACTGACCGAAGAGATCTTCGACCACGCGAAGAAACTGGTCGCAGTGGGTTGCTTCTGCATCGGCACCAACCAGGTTGACCTGTCCGCCGCTCGCGAGCGCGGCATCGCGGTGTTCAACGCGCCTTACTCCAACACCCGTTCGGTCGCCGAACTGGTACTGGCCGAGGCCATCCTGCTGCTGCGCGGCATCCCTGAGAAAAACGCTTCCTGCCACCGTGGCGGCTGGATCAAGAGCGCGGCCAACTCCTTCGAAATCCGCGGCAAGAAGCTGGGTATCGTCGGTTATGGCTCCATTGGTACTCAGCTGTCGGTCCTGGCCGAAGGCCTGGGGATGCAGGTGTTCTTCTATGACACCGTGACCAAGCTGCCACTGGGCAACGCCACCCAGGTGGGCAACCTGCACGAACTGCTGGGCATGTCCGACATCGTCACCCTGCACGTGCCGGAAACCGCGGCCACTCAGTGGATGATCGGCGAAAAGGAAATCCGTGCCATCAAGAAAGGCGGCATCCTGATCAACGCCGCTCGCGGCACCGTGGTTGAGCTGGACGCCCTGGCGGACGCGATCAAGGACAAGCACCTGATCGGCGCGGCCATCGACGTGTTCCCGGTTGAACCGCGCTCCAACGACGAAGAGTTCGAAAGCCCGCTGCGCGGCCTGGACAACGTGATCCTGACTCCGCACATCGGCGGCTCCACCGCTGAAGCCCAAGCCAACATCGGCCTGGAAGTGGCAGAGAAGCTGGTCAAGTACAGCGACAACGGTACTTCGGTCTCCTCGGTCAACTTCCCGGAAGTGGCGCTGCCGGCCCACCCTGGCAAGCACCGCCTGCTGCACATCCACGAGAACATCCCGGGTGTGATGAGCGAGATCAACAAGGTCTTCGCCGAAAACGGCATCAACATCTCCGGTCAGTTCCTGCAGACCAACGAAAAGGTCGGCTACGTGGTAATCGACGTCGACGCCGAGTACTCGGACCTGGCGCAAGAGAAGCTGCAGCACATCAACGGCACCATCCGTTGCCGTGTGCTGTTCTAAGAGCTGCGGCAAGTTTCAAGCTGCAAGCCATAACTGGCTTGCAGCTTGTAGCTGAAACCTTGCAGCTAGCTGCGCAAAAAAGGGAGCCCATCAAGGCTCCCTTTTTTTGCGCAGCGTTTACGATTATTTCACTATTACTGTGATTTTCTTGGAGACGATGACCGGGCTGAACGGCACGTGGTTCTTGTCGCCCAGCTCCAACTGCAGGGTGTGCTTGCCCGGGGTCAGGGTCACTTCGGTTTCGGTCTGGGCCTTGCCGAAATGCAGGTGGTTGGCGTCCATCGGGATCGGCAGGTTCTCGGCCGGCAGTTGATCGACATCGATCAGCAGGTGATGGTGGCCGGTATTGGCGGTCTGATCGCCCGCCGGTGCCAGGGCAATGCCTTCAACGCCGAACTTGACCTTGAAGGTCTTGTCCACGGTGGCTCCATCAGCAGGTGAAACGATGAACACCTTGGCGCCCGCTGGTGCCTGAGTACGAGGAATATCCGCCGCGCCCGCCAGCATCGAAGCTCCAAGCAACAGACTGGCCAAGGCCGCACGGGACATAAAATTTTTCATTATCTTCTCCAGTTTTTCCGCAAATCTTTTACGGTTATGACAACTTCGTGGCGATTCGTTGTCGAAGGCACTCAACACCTTAGCAAAGCGAGCCTGAACGGCGCATCGCTCATATAAATTCAAGGAGTGACCATGCGTTTCCTGCCTGGCCTGATACTTTTGCTACCCCTTGTGAGCACTGGCGCTCAAGCCGAACTGATGGACGACATCAATGACCGCGGGGAACTGCGCATCGCCCTGGAAGCCAATACGCCACCTTTCAACTTCAAGGACGACGGCAAACTCACCGGCTTCGAGGTGGAGTTGGGGCAGTTGCTGGCCAGTGAGCTGGACGTGCGCGCGGACTTCGTGGTGACCGCGGCGGCCGAGTTGCTGCCGGGTGTGGAGAGCGGCAAGTTCGACGTGGCCATCAACCACATAGCAGTGACCCCGGAACTCAAGGATCGTTTCGATTTCAGCGAGCCCTATAGCTATTCCAGCGCCCAGTTGATCGTGCGCAAGGAAGAACAACGCCCGCTGCTCTCCCTCCAGGCCCTGCGTGGCCAGGCGCTGGGCGTGGCTCAGGGCAGCCAGTTCGTTGATCAGGCACGGACCGTGGAAGGCATCAACCTGCGCAGCTATGCCGATGCCCAGCAACCGATCAAGGATGTGGCGGACAAACAGATCGACGCGGCCATCAGCGACCGCCTGCTGATTCCCTACGCCATTCGCGACAGTCGCCTGCCAGTCAAGGAAGGCGCCAAGGTGGGCCCGACCCTGAGCCTGGCGATTCCCTTCCAGAAAGGAAACCCGGCGTTCCAGGCGAGCCTGGACAGCGCCCTGCAGCGAATCAAGGCCGATGGGCGATTGATGGCCCTGTCGGAAAAATGGTTCGGCATGGATGCGAGCAAACCGCCCAAGAGCGACGCCGGGCAGTAAACGACACAACCTGCCGGATTGAGCTGTAGCCGCTGCCGCAGGCTGCGAACGGCCCGAAGGGACGCAGGGATTTGGCCGCTAGAGGTCGGCGAGAGACCGCCAGGCAAGGCTCTGCGAGCCTTTTCGCAGCCTCGCCGGGGCTCGGCAGCGGCTACAAGGACAATGTGGCCAGGGCGGCAGCGGCTTCGGGGAGTTGCAGTTCGCTGAAGACCTGAACCCCGTGCCGCTTCAGCAAAGCCGCGGTCACCCCTTCGCCCTGGACTTTGACCCCGCTGAAGGTGCCGTCGTAGGTCAGCAGGTTGCCGCAGGATGGGCTGTTGGCCTTGAGCACGGCAACGCGAATCCCGTGCTGTTCCACCAGCTCAAGCGCCTGGCGCGCCCCAGAGAGGAACTGGGCGCTGACATCTTCGCCTTCCGTGGTCATCACCGGTGCCCGCCCTGCAAGCACATCGCCGCCCTGACCACCGGGAATCTCCGCCGCCGCCCGTGGCGTCGGCAAGCCACCGGCCACTTCCGGACAGAGCGCAACCACCCGCCCCTCTTGCAGCCAGGCGGCCAGTTGATCAAACGGGCCGCTGGCGCCGCCGTCGTAGCGTACGCGGTGGCCCAACAGACAGCGACTGACCAGAACCTTGTGCATCATCAGAACGGCTCGTTGCCACGACGCCGGAACCAACCGGTCAAGGACAGGCGTTCCCGGGTCGCTGGGAGGACTTCATGGGGTACCTCGCCAGAGAGAAACACCACTAGCCGGCCCCCGACGGGGGCTACATCGTATGGTTCCTGATCGTTCAGGTACATGCGCAGTTGCCCGCCGTGTTCGGGCAACCATTGCGAGTTGAGGTAGATCACTGCCGACACCATGCGCCGGTCGTCATCGCGAAAGCGATCCACGTGACGCTTGTAGAAGGCGCCCGGCGGGTACATCGCGAAGTGACATTCGAAATCCTCAAGCCCGAGAAACAGGCCTCGATTGAGGGCCTCGCGCAGGCTGTCCATCAACCCCAGATAGGTATCGACGGCCTCGGCCTGGCCGGGCTCGAGCCACTGGATATGGTCGCCGCGAATACCCTCGCGTATCTCCTGGGCCGGGCCTCGCCCTACCGCCGCAGGCGCCAGTTCACCTTCTATTGCACGTTTACGGCACTCAGCCGCCAGTTCGAGGGTCAGACCCTCGGGCAGGAAAATATTCTGCTGCGACCAGCCACAGGCGGCCAGGTCGTCGACGATACGCAACAACAGCGGATGATCAGAGGGTATTTGCATGGCGCGCATAGTATCCAGCATCAGATAAATCTGACAGAGCCACAGAGCGGAGGATCACGCATTTTTTTTCAATGCACTTTCCACTCATTACTTTAGCGGGCGATCCTGATACGAATTCTCGACAACCATCGCCTTGCCCCGGAGAATAGTCGCCTGCTGACAGGAGTCCTTATGCGCCGTTTGCTTTTCTCACTGTTGATGTTCTGCGCCTTGCCTGCCTGGGCAGACAGCCACGACCAGTTGTACAAGGTCGCCGGTTGGCCGGAACAGCGCGCGCATTTCAACGATGCCCTCAGCGCCGCCCAGCAGCGCTACCAGAACAGCTTGCCGCCAGCGGTCTACCAGGCCCTGGTGGACAACAGCAACCAGCGCTTTGCGCCCCAGGCCGTGGACCGTCGCGCCGAAGAGCAACTGCGCCGGCATCTCGCCAATCCCGCCCCCGCCCTGGCTTTCTTCCAGTCGCCCCTGGGCCGCAAGATCGTCGCCGCCGAACTGCTGGCCACCCGTCGCGACCAGTTGGCCAAGAATGCTCAGGGCCTGCCGAAGATGCAGGTCAGCGATAACCGCCAATTGATCATCGGCCACCTGGCCCAGGCACTGCCGGCCAAGGAGGCCGGCGCGGAGGTCAGCCTGGCGATCGCCGGAGTCGCCGCAGACAGCCTGAGCCAGATGATTCCCGGCCTGCTGGGAGGGGGGCAGGCCCAGGGCATGCTCAATGGTCAGCGCCAGCGATTGATGCAGCAGATCGGCAACGACCTGAACAACACCCTGCTGTACGTTTACCGGGACCTGTCCGACACCGAGCTGGAAGAGTTCGCAACCTTCGCCGAATCCACTGAGGGCAAGGCCTATTACCAGGCAGCCCTGGCAGCGATTCGCGCCGGTCTGGCGGTCGGCCAGAGTACCTCCAGCCTCGCCCCCTGATCCAGCCAACTCACCTGTAGCCGCTGCCGAGCCCGCGAGGCTGCGCAAAGCTCCGCAGGACCTTGCCTGGCAATCCAGCGCCGAACCTCCAGCGACTCTTCGGGCCGTTCGCAGCCTACGGCAGCGGCTACACCCATCTCCCGGGGCTCAGACGTGCTGGGTCAGAAAGGCGAAGTACTGATCGCGGTACAAGGGAATTTCATTGGCCAGGTGATGCCGCGCCTCAGGCAGCATCAAGACCTCGGGGGCCGTGAACTTACCGCGAATCACTTGCAGGTTGTGCTCCCAATCCACCGTCATGTCCGCCTGCCCCTGCACGATCAGCGGCTGCCTTGAACTGCGCGGGGCCGCTTCCAGCCGCTTGATCCAACGCGCCAACGCGCCGACCCAGGCAGTGGGCAAACGTTGTGGCTGCAACGGATCGGCCTGGAGGAAGGCAAGAAAATCCGGATCGTTGGAGTTCTCGCTGAAGCGCCGGGCAATGCCGCTGACAAATGGCCGCAACAGGTAATAGCTGAGCATCGACCAGCCCCAGGCCCGCGGCCGTACCAAGGGCGAGAGCAGCACCACCTGCCCCTGGGCCGGGCTCTCGGCACCCTGGTTGAGCAAGTGATCCATGATGATCGCGCCACCGGTGCTTTGCCCGAACAAGTGCCAGGGCTGGGGCAACTCCAGAGACCGCGCCTCGGCGAACAGGCCTTGCAGTACCTGTTGATACACCGCGAAATCATCGATGCTGGCGCGCTCGCCACTGGACAGGCCGTGCCCGGGCAGGTCACAGGAAATCACCACGAAGCGGCGCTGCAGAGCCCACTCGATCACATGCCGGTACAAGCCCATGTGATCGTAGAAACCGTGGAACAGAAACAGCGTTGCCTGTGGCTGTTCCGGCCACCACACCTGCGTGACCACCTCGTAGCCCTCCACTTGAAAGCGCCCCAGGCGACTGCGTGGCACGAGCGCCCGTCCGGCGAAGTCCAGCCCATAGAAGCGCTGATAGGCCTGGGCCTCCACCGACAAGGGCTGCCCAGCCACCAGAGGTTGCAGACTGGCACGCAGGTGGTCGGGGTCGAAGGTCACGGACATGGGATTTTCCAAAGCGGGGGGCACCGGGGATAAAACAGGCTTTCTAGGCCTGCGATATTCATCTGTCGCGGCAAGCATGGCAAGCTACGCGACCTTCGAGGACCGATCTTAATGCGCCAGCCTTACCGCACCTCCCTGCTTGCCAGCCTGCTCGTCCTGATCTGCACCGTTGTGCTGTGGTGTGCCTACGACTGGTTCCAGGGACGCTATCTGCGGGCCTTCAGTGAGCACACCGCGGTGTTCTCCGGCGACCCGCTGCAACTGCCCGCCGAGCTGGCCGGCCCCGGCGCCATCCGCCTGGTGCACTTCTGGGACCCGGCCTGCCCCTGCAACGTCGGCAACCAGCAGCACCTGGCTGAACTGATCGAAACCTATGGTCCGCGGGGCGTGGAGTTCTATTCCGTGCAGAAGCCCGGCAGCCACGGCCAACTGCCCGCCACCCTGGGCCGCCTGAAGCCCCTCGACAGCCTGCCCGGTGCCGAACAGATTCCCGCCAGTCCGGCGGTGGCGATCTGGGACCGCAACGGCAAGCTGGCATACTTCGGGCCCTACAGCGAAGGCCTGACCTGCAACTCCAGCAACAGCTTCATCGAGCCTATCCTCCAGGCGCTCGAGAACCATCGCCAGATCAATGCCACCCACACCCTGGCGGTAGGCTGCTACTGTCCCTGGCCAGTCACTGCCAATTAAGGCATTCGCGACTATTCAAGGACTGCCTCCTGCGCGAGGCCCATGACTTGTGCTAAATCTCTGCTGCTCTTCCAGGGCGGCACTGAAAACAACAGCAAGGAGCCCGCATGAAACGCAGCCTGACCGTCGTCGCTGTCCTGATCCTCGCCCTGCTGGCGGGTGTCGTCGGTTATCTCTACAGCAAGCAGCCGACGCGGCAGGGCCAGGTGGAAGTCCGTGGCCTGCAAGGCTCGGTCACTGTGCGTTACGACGAGCGTGGCGTGCCCCATATCCGCGCGGAGAACGAAACCGACCTGTATCGCGCCCTGGGTTACGTCCACGCCCAGGACCGACTGTTCCAGATGGAAGTCTTGCGGCGCCTGTCCCGGGGCGAACTGGCAGAGGTCCTGGGGCCCAAGCTACTGGATACCGACAAACTGTTCCGCAGCCTGCGCATCCGCGAGCGCGCTGACAGCTATGTGGCCGGGCTCGACCGTCAGTCTCCCGCCTGGAAGGCCCTGGAAGCCTATCTGGATGGCATCAACCAGTATCAGGACAGCCACGCCAGCCCCATGGAGTTCGATGTCCTGGGCATCCACAAGCGGCCATTCACCGCAGAAGACACCGTCAGCGTCGCCGGCTTCATGGCCTACAGCTTCGCCATGGCCTTTCGCACCGAACCGCTCTTGACCTACATCCGCGACCAGTTGGGCAACGATTACCTGAAGGTCTTCGACCTCGACTGGCAGCCCAAGGGCGTGCTGGCCAAAGGCAAGCCGCAACCTTCACAGCCCCTGGCCGCTGTCGACTGGCAGGACCTGGGGCAGATCGCCCTCCTGAGCCAGCAAGCCCTGAGCGAGGCCGGACTGCCGCAATTTGAAGGCAGCAACGCCTGGGCCGTGGCCGGCGCTCGAACCAAGAGCGGACGCCCGCTGCTGGCCGGCGATCCGCACATCCGCTACTCCCTGCCGTCGGTGTGGTACGAGGCGCAGCTTTCGGCACCGGGCTTCGAACTCTACGGCCATCATCAGGCCCTGGTGCCCTTCGCCTTCCTGGGCCACAACCTGGACTTCGGCTGGAGCCTGACCATGTTCCAGAACGACGATCTCGACCTGATCGTCGAGAAGGTCAACCCGGAAAACCCCAATCAGGTCTGGTTCCATGACAAATGGGTCGATCTGATCAGCAGCGAGCAGCAGATTGCAGTCAAGGGACAGGCGCCGGTGACCCTGACCCTGCGCCAGTCGCCCCACGGCCCGATCATCAACGACATGCTCGGCACCACCGTGGGCAAGGCCCCGGTGGCCATGTGGTGGGGCTTTTTGGAAACCCCCAACCCGATCCTCGATGGTTTCTACCAGCTCAACCGCGCCGATACCCTGGTCAAGGTCCGAGCGGCCTCCGCCAAGATCCACGCCCCCGGCCTGAACATTGTCTGGGCCAACGCCAAGGGCGATATCGGCTGGTGGGCGGCGGCGCTGCTGCCCAAGCGCCCGACCGGGGCGAAACCGGCGTTCCTGCTCGACGGCAGCACCGCCATGGCTGACAAGGAGGGCTTCTACCCCTTTAGCGCCAATCCCCAGGAAGAGAACCCGGCCCGGGGCTATATCGTCTCCGCCAACTTCCAGCCCGTCTCCCCGACCGGCATGGAGATCCCCGGCTACTACAACCTCGCCGACCGGGGCCAGCAACTGGACCGTCAACTCAGTGACAAAAGCGTGAAATGGGACCTGGAAAACACCCAGAAGCTGCAGCTGGGCACGACAACCGCCTACGGGCCGCGCCTGCTGGCACCGCTGTTGCCCGTGCTGCGGGAAGTGGTCGACGCCCCCGAGGAACTGAAACTGGTGGAGCAACTGGCCAAGTGGCAGGGCGACTACCCGCTGGACTCCACCAGCGCCACCCTGTTCAACCAATTCCTGTTCGAGCTGGCCAACGCCACCTTCCATGAAAAACTCGGCGACGCCTACTTCGACGCCCTGATCCAGGCCCGAGTGGTGGATGCTGCCCTGCCCCGGCTGGCGGCCGATCCCGATTCCCCCTGGTGGGACAACCGCACCACGCCCCAGCGTGAAAGCCGGGCCGACACGGTCAAGGTGGCCTGGCACGCCAGCATCGACCACCTCAAGCGCACCCTGGGCGCCAACCCCGCGCAATGGCGCTGGGGCAGCGCCCATACCCTGACCCACGGCCACCCGCTGGGGATGCAGAAGCCTCTGGACCGGGTATTCAACGTCGGCCCCCTGGACGCCCCAGGCAGCCATGAAGTGCCTAACAACCTCACTGCCAAGATCGGTCCGGCGCCCTGGTCCGTGGTGTATGGCCCCTCGACCCGGCGCATCATCGACTTCGCCGACCCGGCCCACAGCCTGACCATCAACCCGGTGGGCCAGAGCGGCGTGCTGTTCGACAAGCACTACGACGACCAGGCCGAGGCCTACATCGAAGGGGTCTACCAACAGGCGCACTTCAGCGAAGAGGAAGTCACCGCCAACACCCGCAGCACCCTGAAGCTGCTGCCGGCCCGCCGCCCCTGAGCGCCCCGCCCCGTGGAGCTGGCTTGCCAGCGAAGAAGCCTGCAAGCCTGGCGTACATCTCGCGAACGCTTTCGCCGGCAAGCCGGCTCCTACGGCGAAACAGGCGGCATGAGGCAATAAAAAACCTCGCTCCCGGTTACGGGGCGAGGTTTTTTATTGCGAACCTGAGGTGTTGCGAACCTGAGGTCAGACCGCTTCCGGCGCCTGGGCCCGACGTACGTCAGGCTGCTTCCAGGAGTCGGCAGCACTCTCTTCGATGGCTTGCTGGATCGCGCGCTTGCGAGCTTCTTCGGCGCGGCGGCTGAAGAACCAGACCAGGAAGGTCACCAGGGACACCGCCAGCAGGATCAGGCTGGCCACGGCGTTGATCTCCGGTTTGACCCCCAGGCGCACCGCCGAGAACACTTCCATCGGCAAGGTGGTGGAGCCAGGGCCAGAGACGAAGCTCGCCAGGACCAGGTCATCCAGGGACAGGGCGAAGGACATCATGCCCCCCGCTGCCAGGGACGGCGCGATCATCGGGATGGTGATCAGGAAGAACACCTTCCACGGCCGCGCGCCCAGGTCCATGGCCGCCTCTTCGATGGACAGGTCAAGCTCGCGCAGGCGAGCCGACACCACCACCGCCACATAAGCCGCGCAGAACGTGGTGTGGGCAATCCAGATGGTGACGATGCCACGCTCCTGAGGCCAGCCGACCGCCTGAGCCATGGCCACGAACAGCAGCAACAGCGACAGGCCGGTGATCACTTCAGGCATCACCAGCGGCGCCGTCACCAGGCCACCGAACAGGGTGCGGCCCTTGAAGTGAGTGATCCGGGTCAGGACGAACGCCGCCAGGGTGCCCAGGGCCACCGCGGCAACGGCGGTGTAGCAGGCAATTTCCAGGGAGCGCAGGACCGAGCCCATGAGCTGAGTGTTATCCAGCAGGCCGATGTACCAGTTGATCGACCAGCCGCCCCAGACCGTCACCAGTTTCGAGGCGTTGAACGAGTAGATCACCAGGATCAGCATCGGCAGGTAGATGAACAACAGGCCCAGCACCAGCATCATGCTTGAGAAACTGAAGCGCTTCATTCCTTGCCCTCCATTTCTTTGGCCTGACTGCGGTTGAACAGGATGATCGGCACAATCAGGATCGCCAGCATCACCACCGCCAGGGCGGATGCCACCGGCCAGTCACGGTTGTTGAAGAACTCTTGCCAGAGCACCTTACCAATCATCAGGGTTTCCGGGCCGCCCAAGAGTTCCGGAATCACGAACTCGCCCACCACCGGGATGAACACCAGCATGCAACCGGCGATGATGCCGTTCTTGGACAGCGGCACGGTGATCTTCCAGAAGCTGTTGAAGGTGCTCGAACCCAGGTCGGCCGCGGCCTCCAGCAGGCTGGTGTCGTGCTTCACCAGGTTGGCGTACAGCGGCAGGATCATGAACGGCAGGTAGGAATAGACCACGCCGATGTACACCGCGATGTTGGTGTTGAGGATCTGCAGCGGCTCGTTGATCCAGCCCATGGACAGCAGGAAGCCGTTGAGCAGGCCGTTGTTGCTGAGGATGCCCATCCAGGCATAGACCCGAATCAGGATCGCGGTCCAGGTCGGCATCATGATCAGCAGCACCAGCACCGTCTGCAGCTCTTTACGGGCACTGGCGATGGCATAGGCCATCGGGTAGCCGATCAGCAGGCAGAGGATGGTGCTGAAGAACGCCATCTTCAGCGAGCCCAGGTAAGCCGCGATGTACAGCTCGTCGTCGCCGAGCATCGCGTAGTTGCCCAGGTTGAGCAGCACCTGCAGCTTCTGGTCGACGTAGCTGTAGATCTCGGTATACGGCGGAATGGCCACGTCCGCTTCGGCGAAGCTGATCTTCAGCACGATGAAGAACGGCAGCATGAAGAACAGGAACAGCCAGATGAACGGAACCCCGATGACCAGCTGACGGCCACCGGGAATTATTCGATTGAGTCGGCGCTTGAGCTTTCGCATGTTCATGAGCGCAGTACCACGCCGCTGTCGTCTTCCCACCACACGTAAACCTGGTCACCCCAGGTCGGCCGGGCGCCGCGACGCTCGGCGTTGGCCACGAAGGACTGCACCAGCTTGCCGCTCGGCAGCTCGACGTAGAACACCGAGTGGCCGCCCAGGTAGGCAATGTCGTGCACCTTGCCGCTGGACCAGTTGTACTCGCAGGTCGGCATCTCGGCGGTCACCAGGAGCTTTTCCGGGCGGATCGCGTAGGTCACCGACTTGTCCTGCACCGAGGTACTGATGCCGTGGCCGACATAGATGCTGCGGTCCAGGTCCTTGCAGGTGATCAGGGCGTGACCTTCGGCATCGTCCACCACTTCACCTTCGAAGATGTTGACGTTGCCGATGAATTCGCAGACCAGGCGGCTGACCGGAGTCTCGTAGATATCGATCGGGCTGCCGATCTGGGCGATCCAGCCCAGGTGCATGATGGCGATGCGTTCGGCCATGGTCATGGCCTCTTCCTGGTCGTGGGTCACCATCACGCAGGTCACGCCTACGCGCTCGATGATCTCAACCAGTTCCAGCTGCATCTGCGAGCGCAGCTTCTTGTCCAGGGCGCCCATGGGTTCGTCCAGCAGCAACAGCTTGGGACGCTTGGCCAGGGAGCGAGCCAGGGCCACGCGCTGGCGCTGGCCACCGGACAGCTGGTGCGGCTTGCGCTTGGCATACTGGCTCATCTGTACCAGCTTGAGCATCTCCGCCACCCGGGCGTCGATTTCGGCCGCTGGGATCTTGTCCTGCTTGAGGCCGAAGGCGATGTTCTGGGCCACGGTCATGTGCGGGAACAGCGCGTAGGACTGGAACATCATGTTGATCGGCCGCTCATAGGGCGGCATGTCGGTGATGTCCACACCATCGAGGAAGATTCGCCCCTCCGTTGGCCGTTCGAAACCAGCCAGCATCCGCAGCAAGGTGGACTTGCCCGAACCCGAGCCGCCGAGCAGGGCGAAGATCTCGCCCTTCTTGATTTCCAGGGACACATCGTCCACGGCAACCGTCTCGTCGAACTTCTTCGTGACCCGGTCGATTTTGACCAGCACCTGCTTAGGTGTCTGGTCGCCCTCGAGGGCTTTCTTATAGGCGCCGGAGGCAACTGCCATTTGCGAAACTCCCAACAAAATTTGCAGCCCGCCCCACGTGGGCGGACCTTGGATAGTTTGAGCCTGTGGAACTACTTACCCGTCTTGACCTTGGTCCAGCTACGGGTCATCAAGCGTTGGATATTGGGTGGCAACTCGATGGACACGTAGGTCTTGTCGAGTACAGCTTGCGGTGGATAAACCGCTTCGTCAGTGCGAATGGACTGCTCCATCAGCTTGTCCGACCCGGGGTTGGGGTTGGCGTAACCGACGTAGTCACTGACCTGGGCAATCACCTCAGGTTGCAGCAAATAGTTGATGAAGGCGTGAGCCTCCTTGACGTTGGTCGAGTCCTTGGGGATCGCCAGCATGTCGAACCACAGGGCACCGCCTTCCTTCGGAATCGCGTAGGCGATGTTCACGCCCTTGCCAGCGTCGGCGGCCCGGGCCTTGGCCTGGAACACGTCGCCGGAAAAGCCGATGGCCACGCAGATATTGCCGTTGGCCAGGTCCGAGATGTACTTGGACGAGTGGAAGTAGGTCACGTAGGGACGCACCGCCAGCAACTTGGCTTCGGCCTTCTTGTAGTCCTGGGGGTTGGTGCTGTTGGCATCCAGGCCCAGGTAATTGAGGACCGTGGGCATCATTTCATCGGCAGAATCAAGGAAGGCCACGCCGCAGCTGTTGAGCTTCTTGATGTTCTCCGGCTCGAACAGCACGCCCCAGGAGTCGATCTTGTCCACGCCCAGCACGGCCTTGACCTTGTCGACGTTGTAGCCAATGCCATTGGTGCCCCACAGGTACGGCACCGCGTACTGGTTGCCCGGGTCGTTCATCTCCAGACGCTTGAGCAGCGCCGTATCGAGATTGGAGTAGTTAGGCAGCAGGCTCTTGTCGAGTTTCTGGAAAGCCCCGGCCTTGATCTGTTTGCCCAGAAAGTGGTTGGACGGCACCACCACGTCATAACCGGTACGACCGGCCAGCAACTTGCCTTCCAGGGTTTCGTTGGAATCGAAAACGTCATACACCGGCTTGATGCCCGTGGCTTTTTCAAATTCGGCCAGGGTGTTCTGACCGATGTAGTCGGACCAGTTATAAATATGCACGGTCGGTGCAGCCTGCGCGCCAGCCACCAGCGTCAGGCTGGCGGCGACCAGCATGGCTTTGCGAAATAAAGAAATAGGCAAGTGGAGGTCCTCTTAAATAGTTGGGCCCAAGTTGCCCCGCGCTACCTGACAGCCTCCGAGCTGCCCAGCAACAAAACCGGCGCGCAACTTACCCTCGATAAACCAATCCAGCAAAACTTTCTGTCATTTAATTGTTACCTGTTGCCGCCCTCGCCACGATGACGGCAACAGGTCGTGCTGCAAATTGGCTTATTTGCCGGATTTGATCTTGGTCCAGCTGCGGGTCAGGATGCGCTGGGTCGCGGCCGGCAGGTCAGCAATCGCGTACAGCTTGGCCTGTACGTCAGCTGGCGGGTAAACGCCCGGGTCGCTGGTGATGTCTTTATCGACCAACGGGGTTGCAGCCGCGTTACCGTTGGGGAAACGCACGGCGTTGGTGATTTCGGCCATGACTTCAGGCTTTTGCAGGAAGGTCATGAACTTGTAGGCGCCGTCGACGTTTTCCGCGTCTTTAGGGATGGCGACCATGTCGTAGAAGCTGCCAGCACCCTCTTTCGGAATGTTGTAGCTGACCTTGACCTTGTCACCGGCTTCGGCGGCGCGGGCCTTGGCCTGATAGATATCGCCCGAGTAACCCACGGCGACGCAGATATTGCCGTTAGCCAGGTCGGAGATGTACTTGGACGAGTGGAAATAGGCGATCGAAGGACGGATCTTGAGGAACAGGGCTTCGGCTTCAGCCAGTTGCTTCTTGTCCTGACTGTCGGTCGGGTAGCCCAGGTAGTGCAGCGCCACCGGAATCATCTCGGTTGGCGAATCGAGGAAACTGACGCCACAAGCCTTCAACTTCTCGGCGTTTTCCGGCTTGAACAGCAGGTCCCAGGAGTTGGTCGGTGCGTCGGCACCCAATACCGCCTTGACCTTCTCGGCGTTGAAACCGATGCCGATCGAACCCCACATGTAAGGGAAGGCGTGCTTGTTGCCCGGGTCGCTCACCGATACCGCCTTGAGCAGCGATTCGTTGAGGTTCTTCCAGTTCGGCAACTTGGACTTGTCCAGTTCCTGATAGACACCGGCCTTGATCTGCTTGGCCAGGAAGTTGTTGGAAGGCACGACTACGTCGTAACCGGATTTGCCGGCGAGCAACTTGGCTTCCAGGGTTTCGTTGCTGTCGAACACGTCATAGACCACTTTGATGCCCGACTCGGCTTCAAATTTCTTGATGGTGTCCGGGGCGATGTAATCGGACCAGTTATAAACGTGCAGTACTTTATCGTCCGCCTGCGCTGCCGCCGCCATCACGCCCATCAGGGACATGGCGAGGAGGGTCTTGCCAGCTAACTTCATACCTAATGCCTTCATGCGTAATGCTCCAATTATTCTTTTTTAACCACTCGCTCAGCGGCCAGTCTCAGGGCAACCAAAACGGCGGGTAGTCTGGCAAGATCCAAGGCCGGCTTTCAAGGAAAGACCCATCCTTTATATCTGCTTCGAGCGCCGTGCCCGTAAGCACCACGCTCAAAGCCTAGCACTCAGTTCTGCAGCACACTCAAGGTCAGATCCAGGCACTTGCGCGCCTTGGCCACCAGTTCGTCGATCTCCGCCTCGCTGATCACCAGCGGTGGCGCAATGATCATGGTGTCGCCCACGGCACGCATGATCAGACCGTTATCGAAGCAGAACTGTCGGCAGATCATGCCCACGCCGCGGCCTTCATAGCGCGCGCGGGTGGCCTTGTCCTTGACCAGCTCGATCGCCCCCAGCAGGCCTACCCCGCGAACCTCACCCACCAACGGATGATCACTCAGCTCACGCAGACGTTTCTGCAAATAGGGTGCCGCTTTTTCGTGGGCGCGCTGGATAATTTTTTCATCGCGCATGATGCGGATGTTTTCCAGGGCCACGGCTGCGGCCACCGGATGGCCGGAGTAGGTGAAACCGTGGTTGAAATCGCCGCCCTCGTTGAGCACCGCCACCACTTCGTCACGGACAATCAGGCCGCCCATGGGGATGTAGCCGGAGGTCAGGCCCTTGGCGATGGTCATCATGTCGGGCTTGAGGTCGTAGAAATCGCTACCGAACCACTCACCGGTGCGGCCGAAGCCACAGATCACTTCGTCGGCGACGAAGAGGATGTCGTACTTGGCGAGGATTTCCTTGATCCGCGGCCAGTAGCTGTCCGGCGGCACAATCACGCCGCCAGCGCCCTGGATCGGCTCGGCGATAAAGGCACCGACGTTATCCACACCCAGTTCCAGAATCTTCTCTTCCAACTGGTTGGCCGCCCAGATACCGAACTCTTCGGGGCTCATGTCGCCACCTTCACCGAACCAGTACGGTTGCGGGATATGAACGATACCCGGAATCGGCAGGTCGCCCTGTTCGTGCATGTAGGTCATGCCGCCGAGGCTGGCGCCGGCCACGGTGGAACCGTGGTAGCCGTTGACCCGGCTGATGATGGTCTTCTTGTTCGGCTGGCCCTTGATCGCCCAGTAATGGCGGACCATGCGCAGCATGGTGTCGTTGCCTTCGGAGCCGGAACCGGTGAAGAACACGTGGTTCATGCCTTCTGGCGCGATATCAGCGATCGCCTTGGACAGCTCCAGCACCGGCGGGTGGGCGGTCTGGAAGAACAGGTTGTAATAGGGCAGTTCGCGCATTTGCTTGCTGGCCGCTTCCGCCAGTTCATCACGGCCATAGCCAATGGCTACGCACCACAGGCCGGCCATGCCGTCGAGAATCTGATTGCCTTCACTGTCCCAGAGGTACACACCCTTGGCATGGGTGATGATCCGCGGCCCCTTCTCCTTCAATTGCTTGAAGTCACTGAAAGGCGCCAGGTGGTGATCACTGCTGAGGGTTTGCCACTCGCGGGTTTGCGGGTTTTTATGAGTCATCAATCTCTCCTAAGTGTCAGTGAAGGCGCCGCTGGGGGGCAGCGGCGCCCGGCGAATCAGACGGCGAACAGCAGGAATTCCCGCTCCCACGAACTGATCACGCGCTTGAAGTTTTCGTGCTCGGCCCGCTTCACCGCGACGTAGCCGGTGATGAACTTCTGGCCCAGGTACTTCTCGATGGTCTTGCTGTTTTCCATACGCTCCAGGGCGTCCTCGATGGTCAACGGCAGGCGCAGGTTGCGTCGTTCATAACCACGACCGACCACTGGCGCGCTCGGGTTGTGGCCTTCGACCATGCCGATGAAGCCGCACAACAGGCTGGCAGCAATGGCCAGGTAAGGGTTGGCGTCGGCGCCCGGCAGACGGTTTTCCACCCGACGGTTCTGCGGTCCGGCATCCGGCACCCGCAGGCCCACGGTGCGGTTCTCTTCGCCCCACTCGACGTTTACCGGCGCCGAGGTATCGGGCAGGAAGCGGCGGAACGAGTTGACGTTGGGAGCGAACAGCGGCAGCAACTCGGGGATGAACTTCTGCAGCCCGCCAATGTGGTTGAGGAACAGCTGGCTCATGGTTCCGTCTTCGTTGGAGAAGACGTTCTTGCCGGTGTTGATGTCGATGATGCTCTGGTGCAAATGCATGGCGCTACCAGGCTCGCCGGTCATGGGCTTGGCCATGAAGGTGGCCGCCACGTCGTGCTTGAGGGCCGCCTCGCGCATGGTGCGCTTGAACACCAGGATCTGGTCGGCCAGGGACAGGGCGTCGCCGTGACGGAAGTTGATCTCCATCTGCGCCGTGCCGTCTTCATGGATCAGGGTGTCCAGGTCCAGCTCCTGCAGTTCGCACCAGTCGTAGACATCTTCGAACAGCGGATCGAATTCGTTGGCCGCTTCGATGGAGAACGACTGGCGACCGGTTTCAGGGCGGCCGGAACGGCCGATCGGCGGCTGCAGCGGGTAGTCCGGGTCGTCGCTGCGCTTGGTCAGGTAGAACTCCATCTCCGGCGCCACGATGGGCTGCCAGCCGTGGTCGGCGTAGAGCTTGAGCACCTTCTTCAAGACGTTGCGAGGCGACAGCTCGATAGGGTTGCCCTGCTTGTCGTAGGTGTCGTGGATCACCTGGGCAGTGGGTTCGATGGCCCAGGGCACGAGGTACACCGCGTTCTGGTCGGGGCGGCAAATCATGTCGATGTCCGCCGGGTCCAGCAACTCGTAATAGATGTCGTCTTCGACATAGTCGCCGGTCACGGTCTGCAACAGCACGCTCTCGGGCAGGCGCATGCCTTTTTCGGCAATGAACTTGTTGGTCGGCGAGATCTTGCCCCGGGTGATACCGGTCAAGTCGCCGATCATGCATTCGACTTCTGTGATCTTGTGGTCTTTCAACCAATCGGTGAGCTGGTCGAGGTTGTTACTCATAAATGCCTCTAGGCTGAGTTTCCTGACTCTCTATTAAGTCAGGCGTTGTGTGACGCTTCAGCGTCGCGTTGTTTTGCCCGTTTGCGGCAGGCATCACCAAAAGCCTGGAAGATGGCCAGATAGTGAGGATTGCAGCTTACCTGCCATTCGGGGTGCCATTGCACCCCCAAAGCAAATGCCTTGCCTCCCTCGACCGAGATGGCTTCCACCAGACCGTCAGGCGCCAGCGCCTCGACCCGCAGGCCCGGCGCCAGACGTTCAACGCCTTGAGCATGAATCGAGTTGACTTGAATCTTCTGCGGCAGGCCCAGATTTGCCAGGACCCCACCCGCCTGGACGTGCAAATCATGGGCAGGCGCGTACCAGGCATCCAGGGGCTGACCAGGCTCGTCATCATGGCGGTGGTCCATGAACGGCTGCACGTCATGCACGTTCTGATGAAGGCTGCCGCCCAGGGCTACATTCATTTCCTGGAATCCACGACAGATGCCCAGCACCGGAACACCGGCTTCGACGGCGGCATTCAACAGCGGCAGAGTGGCCGCGTCCCGTGCAGAATCATGAGCAGTGCCCGGCGCGCTGGCAGGCCCCTGGTAATGGAAAGGTTCGATATTGGAGGGAGAACCGGTAAAGAGGATGCCGTCCAGACCGTCCAGAATATCGGACGGGGAAAGCAACTGCGCCACGGACGGAAGAATCACCGGCACGCCCTGGGCTGCGCTGGCTACTGCCTGTACATACTCGTCGCCACTGATGTGATAGGCATGCAGACCGATCTGCCTGGAGCAGGCGGTGATGCCGATTAACGGCAGGCGAGACATGAAACACCCCGGTATTATTGCTGTTATGGGTTTGATTCGAGCTTAGCCTTGTTCATTTTTTTACACAACACCCCCGTAAAAAATACAACACGGCCCGCTCAAGTCTGCGCTACCCGAGGCAGTCGAGTCCCAAAAAACGCCCTGTTTTGCCCCAAAAGAGCCTCGCCAGCCCTTTATTAGGGCGTAAAGAGCCTTACTTGACTTCGGCATGCCGTTCGGGTTGACTGAAACCAGAAAAGATCAATGATTGATATTTTTAACAACAAAGGTGTTGCATCATGTCGGTACCCCCGCGTGCCGTTCAGCTCAACGAAGCGAACGCGTTCCTTAAGGAACATCCTGAGGTTCTGTACGTTGACCTTCTGATTGCGGATATGAATGGTGTGGTGCGCGGCAAGCGCATCGAACGCACCAGCCTCCACAAGGTTTACGAGAAAGGCATCAACCTGCCGGCCTCCCTGTTTGCCCTGGATATCAATGGCTCTACGGTGGAAAGCACCGGCCTGGGCCTGGACATCGGCGATGCTGACCGAATCTGCTATCCAATCCCCGATACCCTGTGCAACGAGCCCTGGCAGAAGCGTCCTACCGCGCAACTGCTGATGACCATGCACGAGCTTGAAGGCGATCCGTTCTTCGCCGATCCACGAGAAGTACTGCGCCAGGTCGTGGCCAAGTTCGACGAACTGGGACTGACCATCTGCGCCGCCTTCGAACTGGAGTTCTACCTGATCGACCAGGAGAACGTGAACGGCCGTCCACAACCGCCACGTTCGCCGATCTCCGGCAAACGCCCGCACTCCACCCAGGTCTACCTGATCGACGATCTCGACGAATACGTCGACTGCCTCCAGGACATTCTGGAAGGTGCCAAGGAACAAGGCATCCCGGCCGACGCCATCGTCAAGGAAAGTGCCCCGGCACAATTCGAAGTCAACCTGCACCACGTGGCCGACCCGATCAAGGCATGCGACTACGCGGTACTGCTCAAGCGCCTGATCAAGAACATCGCCTACGACCATGAGATGGATACCACCTTCATGGCCAAGCCTTACCCAGGCCAGGCGGGCAACGGTCTGCACGTCCACATTTCGGTTCTGGATAAAGATGGCAAGAACATCTTTGCCAGCGAGGATCCCGAGCAGAACGCCGCACTGCGTCACGCGATCGGCGGTGTGCTCGAGACCCTGCCGGCGCAGATGGCCTTCCTCTGCCCGAACGTCAACTCCTACCGTCGTTTCGGCGCACAGTTCTATGTGCCGAACTCGCCGAGCTGGGGCCTGGACAACCGCACCGTGGCCCTGCGGGTGCCGACCGGTTCGGCCGATGCCGTGCGCCTGGAACACAGGGTCGCCGGCGCCGACGCCAACCCGTACTTGTTGATGGCCTCGGTCCTGGCGGGCGTGCACCACGGCCTGACCAACAAGATCGAGCCACCGGCGCCGACCGAAGGCAACAGCTACGAGCAGAACGAGCAGAGCCTGCCGAACAACTTGCGCGATGCCCTGCGCGAGCTGGACGACAGTGAGGTAATGGCCAAGTACATCGATCCGAAGTACATCGATATCTTCGTGGCCTGCAAAGAGAGCGAGCTGGAAGAGTTCGAACACTCCATCTCCGACCTCGAGTACAACTGGTACCTGCACACCGTTTAAGCGGTTGTTGCAAAAAAACGCCGCGGAGCTGACAGCCCCGCGGCGTTTTTTTGTGCCACTGATCCATGGCCGGCGGATACAGGAACTCTGACGCTCTCGCGTACAATGCCCGCTGCCCAGTAGGAGACACCGATGACGCGCACCGCCCCTCTTCGCAAACCCCGTGCACGCAGCCAGGCCCGGATCGACTCGATACTCGACGCCGCCCGGACCCTGCTCGCCAGCGAGGGTGTGGCCAGCCTGTCGATCTACAGCGTGGCCGAACGGGCGCAGATTCCACCGTCCTCGGTCTATCACTTCTTCGCCAGTGTCCCGGCCCTGCTGGAAGCCCTGACCGCCGATGTCCACGAAGCGTTTCGCGCCTGCCTGCAAGCGCCCATCGACCACGACCGGCTCGACAGTTGGCGGGACCTGTCACGCCTGGTCGAACAACGCATGCTCGACATCTACGGCGAGGACGCGGCGGCCCGCCAGTTGATCCTTGCCCAGCACGGTTTGACGGAAGTCACCCAGGCCGATCGCCAGCACGACATTGAGCTGGGTGACCTGATGCACAAGCGGTTCAATCACCACTTCGAGCTGCCGACACTGCCCCAGGATGTGGATGTATTCGCCCTGGCCATGGAGCTGGGAGACCGGGTGTACGCGCGATCGGTGCAGCAGCACGGGCAGATCACCCCGCGCATGGCGGAGGAAGGCATGCGGGTCTTCGATGCCTACCTGAGCCTTTACTTGCCGCCCTACCTGCCCAAGCGCCCAACGCCGCTCTGAGCGCTCACACCTGCCGCAGCAGCAACCTGTCGATGCTGTGATCCGCTGATTTGTGAATGATCAGGTTCGCCCGTTCCCGGGTCGGCAGGATGTTTTCGACGAGATTCTTCAGATTGACCCGGTCCCAGGTATCGGACGCCACCGACAAGGCGTCAAGGT
The DNA here is from genome assembly GCF_017491625.1 of Pseudomonas sp. 50_B. Lineage (NCBI taxonomy): Bacteria > Pseudomonadati > Pseudomonadota > Gammaproteobacteria > Pseudomonadales > Pseudomonadaceae > Pseudomonas > Pseudomonas sp. 50_B. The sequence goes on along the minus strand of NZ_JAFGYX010000001.1, from coordinate 467,372 downwards.
CCGAAAGCCCCTTGTACTTGTTGAAATAGGAATCTGCCGCCTGAAAAGCGGTGTTCTTCAAGTAGACAAAGCGCTCCAGGTACCAGGCTTTGATCGCCTCCTCGGACGCATCGACGTAAATGGAGAAGTCGATGAAATCCAGGGAGCTCAGGCCTTGCCCCTGCTCCCCCTGCAGTACATTCAGGCCTTCGAGGATGATGATGTCCGGAGCCTCCACCGACTGCGCCTCATCGGCCAGGATGTCGTAGCGGACGTGGGAGTAGATGGGGATCTTCACGGACTCACCCTTCCTGCACACCGATTGCAGAAAATCCACGAACAACGGCTCATCGTAGGACTCGGGAAATCCCTTGCGGTGCAGGATATTTTTTTCCTGAAGGGTCGCCAGGGGGAAAAGAAAGGAGTCCGTAGTCACCAGATGCACATTGGGCTTGTCCGGCCAATAGGCCAGAAGGGCCGCCAGGACCCTGGCAAAACTGCTTTTGCCCACCGCGACACTGCCGGAAACACCTATGACATAAGGCGCCTTGAAACCTGCCTGGGGGGCCTTGAGTGACTCTACCTGGGCCGCATGCAAATGCAGCAGGCGCGACAGCGGGAGCAGGATCTGCCTCACCTCCTCGGGCGCCATGGGCTGGGTCGGACTGGTCAGCGTCTCCATCTCGGACGGTGACAGACTCATGGGTTCTGCGGCCCGCAGAGCTGACCAGCGCTCGCGATCAAACTCCAGATACCCTACGTTTGGACCCTGCTCTGTTGTCATGTTTGTACTGTTCAGGCCTTGCCGAAAGCAGGGAAAGTATCAAATCTGACCGTTATTTACAGCGTCCATGAAAAAAGCCCCGAAGGACTCGCACCCTTCGGGGCTGTTGCACTGCATCGCTCACAACTTGGCGATCGACACCTCGGTGGATTTCACGAAGGCAATCACCTCGCTGCCGATGGACAGTTCCAGCTCCTTGACCGAGCGGGTGGTGATCACCGAAGTGACAATCCCGGAAGCCGTCTGCACATCGATTTCCGACAGCACATCACCTTCGACGATTTCCTTGATGGTGCCTTTGAACTGATTGCGTACGTTGATGGCTTTAATGGTCATGGTATTTCTCCTGGGGTCGAATATGAGTCGCTGTTTTAAAGAGCCCAGCGCAACTGCGTGGGCAAGGGTGAAACGGGTTCCGGCTCCGGCGGTGAGCCTGGCAGTGACAGCACGCGATTGAGGACTTCGGTTTCCAGGGCCGCCAGGCGATGGGAACCGCGCACCCGCGGGCGTGGCAGCTCGACGTGCAGGTCAAGGCCCACCTCGCCGTCCTCGATCAGGATCACCCGATCGGCAATTGCCACGGCTTCGCTGACATCGTGGGTCACCAGCAATACGGTGAAGCCATGTTGCTGCCATAAACGTTCGATCAACTGCTGCATCTCGATCCGGGTCAAGGCATCCAGTGCTCCCAGCGGCTCGTCCAGCAGCAACAGTCGCGGCTGGTGAATCAGGGCTCGGGCCAAGGCCACCCGCTGCTTCTGGCCACCTGACAGCGCCGCCGGCCATTCATGGGCGCGATCGGCCAGGCCCACCGCCTCAAGGGCTTCCAGGGCCTGGGGCCGCCAGTGGCCCTTGAGGCCGAGCCCAACGTTGTCGATGACTTTCTTCCAGGGCAGCAAACGCGCCTCCTGGAACATCAGCCGGGTGTCTTCGATGGCTGCGCTCAAGGGCGCGGAACCGGCCAGCAACTCACCGCCCGAAGGCTGGTCGAGACCGGCCAGCAGGCGCAGCAAGGTGCTTTTGCCGCAACCGCTGCGGCCCACCACAGCCACGAACTGACCGGCAGGAATGTGCAGATCGATTTCCCGCAGCACCTGCCGCGCCCCAAAGGTCTTTTGCAATTTGCGCACGGCCAGGGGAATGCCCCGCAGCAGCCGTGGAGGTTGTTGAGCCGTCATTGGGCATCTCCCCTGGCCACTTGATAGGCCGGATGCCAGCGCAGCCAGACTCGTTCCAGGCCCCGCGCCGCAAGGTCTGCAAGCTTGCCTAGCAGCGCATACATGACGATGGCCAGCACCACCACATCGGTCTGCAGGAACTCCCGGGCATTCATGGCCAGATAGCCGATGCCGGAGCTGGCGGAGATGGTTTCCGCGACGATCAGGGTCAGCCACATGAAGCCCAGGGCAAAACGCACGCCCACCAGGATCGAGGGCAAGGCTCCCGGCAGGATCACTTGGCGAAACAGCGCAAACCCCGACAAGCCATAGCTACGGGCCATTTCCACCAGCGCCGGATCGACGTTGCGAATGCCGTGGTACGTGTTGAGGTAGATCGGAAACAGAGTGCCCAGCGCCACCAGGAAAATCTTCGCCGACTCGTCGATGCCGAACCACAGAATCACCAGGGGAATCAGCGCCAAGTGCGGTACGTTGCGGATCATCTGCACCGAGCTGTCCAGCAAGCGTTCACCCCATTTCGACAAGCCGGTGATGAAGCCCAGCACCAGGCCGATACCGCCACCGATGACAAAGCCCAGCCCCGCACGCCAGCCACTGATAGCCAGGTGGGTCCAGATATCACCGCTGCGGACCAGGCTGATCCCGGCTTCGATCACCGCGCTGGGAGCCGGCAGGATGCGGGTCGACAGCCAACCCGCCGACACCGACAGTTGCCACACCGCGAGCAACAGCAACGGCAGCCCCCAGGGCGCCAGCCGATGCACTATGCGTTGTCCATTCATGGCCGCACCTCAGCTCTGGGACGCGGCTTTGGGAAGGATGTCATTGGCGACCATCTCCCCGAACGGGCTGACGTAACCGGCGGCTTCGGGCAGCTTGGGCCGTTCGATATCCAGGTGCGGAAACAGCAACTCGGCCACGCGATAGGACTCTTCCAGGTGTGGATAACCGGAGAAGATGAAGGTATCGATGCCCAGGTCCGCGTACTCTTTCATCCGCGCCGCCACCGTAGGGCCATCGCCCACCAGTGCGGTGCCGGCCCCGCCACGCACCAGACCCACTCCGGCCCAGAGATTGGGGCTGACTTCCAGCTTGTCGCGACGCCCCCCATGCAGGGCCGCCATGCGCTGCTGGCCCACGGAATCGAAGCGCGCCAGGGACGCCTGGGCCCGAGCGATGGTGTCGTCGTCCAGATGGGAAATCAGGCGCTCGGCGGCCTGCCAGGCCTCGGCATTGGTTTCCCGCACAATCACGTGCAGGCGGATGCCGAAGCGCACGGAGCGTCCGAGCTTGGCTGCCTTGTCCCGCACTTGCTGGATCTTCTCGGCCACGGCGGCCGGTGGCTCGCCCCAGGTCAGGACCATGTCCACCTGCTCGGCGGCCAGATCCTGGGCGGCTTCCGAAGAGCCACCGAAATACAGCGGCGGGCGCGGTTGCTGCAGCGGTGGATAGAGCAGCTTGGCGCCCTTCACGCTGATGTGTTGGCCGTCATAGTCCACGGTTTCGCCTTCCAGCACCCGGCGCCAGATACGGGTGAACTCCACGGAGGCCTGGTAACGCTCTTCATGGTCGAGGAACAGGCCATCGCCGGCCAGTTCGTCCGGATCACCCCCGGTCACCAGGTTGAACAGCGCCCGGCCACCGGACAAGCGATCCAGGGTTGCCGCCTGACGCGCCGCCACCGTCGGGGAAATGATCCCGGGGCGCAGGGCGACCAGGAACTTCAGACGCTGGGTCACCGGAATCAGCGAAGCCGCCACCAACCAGGAATCCTCGCAGGAGCGCCCGGTGGGGATCAGCACCCCGCCAAACCCCAGGCGGTCGGCGGCCTGGGCGATCTGCTGCAGGTAGGCATGATCCACGGCGCGAGCGCCTTCGGCGGTGCCTAGGTAATGGCCGTCGCCGTGGGTGGGCAGAAACCAGAAGATGTTGAGGCTCATGGAGTTGTCTCCTAAGGGGTCGATTTACGGCGCTTTGGCCACGGCGGCAGGGGGCGTCCAGATCACGTCTTTGATGCTCAGCGGCTTGGGAATCAGCTTGAGCTGATAGAAGCTGTCGGCAATTTTCTGCTGCGCGGCGATCACTTCCGGGGTCAGGAAGGCCGCACCGTAGCCCTGGCGTTTCACCGAGGTCAGGGTGATGTCGGTAGACAGACCCAGCAGCGGCGCCACTTGCTGGGTGACCTCCTGCGGGTTGGCCTTGGACCACTCGCCCACGGCCCGCACTTCTTCCACCAGGGCCTTGATCACCTCGGGGTGCTGCTGTGCGTAGGGTTTGGTCGCCAGGTAGAACTGGTGGTTGTCGACGATGCCACTGCCGTCACGCAGCGTGCGTGCCTGCAGTTGCTGCTCGGCTGCCGCCTGGTAGGGGTCCCAGATCACCCAGGCGTCGACGCTGCCACGCTCGAACGCCGCTCGGGCATCGGCCGGAGGCAGGAACACGGTCTGGATATCGCTGTACTTGAGGCCGGCGTCTTCCAGGGCGCGGACCAGCAGGTAATGAACGTTGGAGCCCTTGTTCAGCACCACTTTCTTGCCCTTGAGGTCCTGCACCGACTTGATCGGCGAGTCCTTGGGCACCAGGATCGCTTCGCTATGGGGCGCCGGTGGTTCGTAGGCCACATAGAGCAGGTCGGCACCGGCGGCCTGGGCGAACACCGGCGGGGTTTCGCCGGTCACGCCGAAGTCGATGGAACCGACGTTCAGCCCTTCCAGCAACTGCGGACCACCCGGAAACTCGGTCCACTTCACGTCCACACCCTGCTGCGCCAGGCGCTTTTCCAGGGTGCCCTTGGCCTTGAGCAGCACCAGGGTGCCGTATTTCTGATAACCGATACGCAAGGTCTCGGCTTGAGCTTGAACAATGGCGCCGAAGGACACAGCCGCAGCAAACAGAGCGACCAGACCGCGACGCAAAATGACAGGGCGCATGGCGCTCTCCTTTTTGCTGTGGGGTTGTGGCTGCACCTGCTTGCCCGTTGGCGGGCGAGTAAGGCCAGTACTTCAAATCAGGGGTGTGGCTCAAATGCTCCAGCGAGCACTCAACAGCCGTTCATTCAATACATGCGGGTCCAGCGGTTTGGGGCGACGGGCCATGGCGCTGTGAAACTGCTCCAGAGCCTCTTTCAAACGCAGCTCCAGAGCCTCGGCCAGCTGCGGCTGCACACTGCCTTCGCCATAAGCGATCTGGCTGTCCTCGGCAAAGATGCCCTGGAGCATTTCCTGGGCCTTGAGTGCCGAGAGCACAGGCTTGAGGGCGTAATCCACCGCCAGCATGTGGGCGATGCTGCCACCTGTGGCCATGGGCAGCACCACCTTGTGGCTCAGTGCGCGTTCCGGCAGCAGATCGAGCAGGGTTTTCAGCGCCCCGGAAAACGACGCCTTGTACACCGGTGTGGCGATCAGCAGGCCGTCGGCCTGTTCAATGTGTTGCAGCAGGTTGATGACCATGGCGCTGTCAAAGCGAGCGTGAAGCAGATCCTCGGCCGGGAAGTCCCGCACCTGGTAACTGACCACTTCCACGCCTTGCTGCTGCAACCAGCGCTTGGCCAACTCCAGCAGCACCCCGGAACGGGAGCGTTGGCTGGGACTGCCACCGAGAGAGACCACCAGCATGCAGGGGATTCCTTGAACAAGATAAAGCGATTCGCGGGATGCGATCTCGCCGGACTGAACAGACCTTAACAGCCTATTTTTATATCCATAAATCTTATTTATTCATTTGTTTATTCCTTAAATGAATATAAGGAACGATGATTTCCAGGCAAAAAAATAGGCCGTCGAAACGGCCTTAAAACCCCTGCTTTGTGGTTCTGTTACCTCGGCGTTCAGCGTAGGAACGGGCTTGCCCGCGAAAGAGTCCGCAAAACCTGCACCGGCCTCACCACCACCTTCGCCGGCAAGCCGGCTCCTACAGCGGTGAGTGGGTCAGCGATTGGGCTGCGGCGTCAGGCGCAGGTAAGGCTTCACTGCGCGATAACCTCTGGGAAAGCGGCGTTTGATCTCTTCCTCGTCCTTGAGCGAGGGCACTATCACCACCTCGTCACCGTCCTGCCAGTTGGCCGGAGTGGCCACTTTGTAGTTGTCGGTGAGTTGCAACGAGTCAATCACCCGGAGAATTTCGTGGAAGTTGCGCCCAGTACTGGCGGGATAGGTGATGGTCAGGCGAATCTTCTTGTTCGGGTCGATGACGAACAGCGAACGCACGGTCAGCGTGTCGCTGGCATTGGGATGAATCAGGTCATAGAGGTCCGACACTTTGCGATCGGCGTCCGCCAGGATCGGAAAATTGACGATGGTGTGCTGGGTTTCGTTTATGTCTTCGATCCAGCGGTGATGGGAATCCACCGGGTCCACCGACAGGGCAATGGCTTTGACTCCGCGCTGAGCGAACTCATCCTTGAGCTTGGCGGTGAAACCCAGCTCGGTGGTGCACACCGGCGTGAAGTCTGCGGGGTGGGAAAACAGCACGCCCCAGCTATCGCCCAGCCACTCGTGGAAACGAATCTTGCCGGCACTGGAATCCTGTTCGAAGTCGGGGGCGATGTCGCCCAGTCTGAGGCTCATGGGGTGCTGCTCCTGTGAGTGCGTGATGGAGCTACTCTGCCTGCACCGGAGCTTATTTAAAAAGAATAAATATCGATTTATTCATAACCAAATTGAATATTAAAAATCTCTTCACTGGACGCGCGCGCAGGCGAAGACCACCCTTCTCAACAAGGTTCGAGAAGGCCTTGAGTAGCTGTACAACGAGGGGGATTCAGGAAGGGCTCACGGGGGTGGGCCTGACTTGAAGCAATACCTCGCCCGGCATTGCGCCGGGCGAGGCTTTATCTCGCTATTACAACAGCGGGATCGAGTAGCTGACGATCAGACGGTTTTCGTCCTGATCGCGCTGGCCCGGGATGTCGTTACGCCACATGGCGTTCTTCCAGGTCAGGCCGAGGTTTTTCAACGGACCTTCCGGAATCACGTAGGCAACGGTCAGGTCACGTTCCCACTCGGAGCGGCCAGTGGCCGAAACTGTACGTTGAGGAGTGGTAGACCCCACCTTGCCGGATGTATCGATGTTGTCGCCACGCAGGTAAACCACACCTGCGGTCAGACCTGGCAGACCCACTTTGGCGAAATCGTAGGAGTAGCGAGCTTGCCAGGTGCGTTCGCCGGCACGGGCGAATTTCTGGATCTGCATGTCGGTGGTCAGGTAAGCCGACGAGCCGTCACCCTGGTTCAGCCAAGGGAAATCGCTGTCACCGTTGCTGACCTGATAGCCGCCGCCGAAGGTGTGGCCGGAAACCGAGTACAGGAACAAGCCACTGAGCAGACGGTTATCAACCTTGCCCTTGGTGATGCCAGTGCCGTAGTCACCGGTGGTGTAGTAAGCCGAGTCGTGGCCATTGGCACCGTCGTTACGGCTGTTGAAGTAGCGCAGGTCAGACTTCAATACGCCCGGGCCGATAGCCCAGTTGTGCAGCAGGCCCACAAAGTGCTGTTTGTAGAAGTCTTGCAGGTTGCCGTAGTAGTACTGAGCCGTCAGGTCTTTGGTGATTTTGTAGTCACCGCCACCGTAGATGAACTTGTTGCTATCACGGCCTGCTGCTGTGTGAGCATTGGCGCCAGCAATGGACAACTCTTCGTTGTTGCTGGAGTTACGACCTTTGGCGTGCTCGATCTGGCCACCGACCAGAGTCAAATCCTTGATCTCGTTGGTAGTGATCTGGCCGCCCTGGAAGGTTTGCGGCAGCATGCGACCATCGTTGGTCACGATAACCGGCAGTTTTGGCTGCAGGGTGCCCAGCTTCAGTTCGGTCTGCGAGACCTTGGCTTTGGCAGTCAGGCCCAGGCTGGAATAGTTATCAACGGCTTCGCCATTAGACTTGCTTGGGAAGACGGTGCCGCCATAGGAAGTGGAGGTGGCGCCGTTAGTACCGCCGCCCGAGTCCAGCTTGATGCCCAGCAAGCCGATTGCATCCAGACCGAAACCGACGGTGCCCTCGGTGTAACCGGAAGTGAAGTTGAGTTGGAAGCCTTGGCCCCACTCTTCCTGCTTACTCTGGGCACCCGCAGCTTTGGCATCGCCATCGCGGTTATCGGTATTGATATAGAAGTTGCGCAGCCCCAAGGTAGCCTTGCTGTCTTCGATGAAACCGGCGGCGCCTGCCTGCTGCGCCAAAACCCCTACGGCCACAGCCAGGGCCAAGGTGGACTTGTTCATGTTTCGCTCCTCTCGTTTCTAATTCTTGTGGTTCCTGGCCCCAGATCGAACGCCCGGGTGCCACAGATGCGCGATTAGCGCCAGACCGTGACCGACAAGTCAATCGTAACTATCTATGTCTACGACCATGGTCTAATCGCAGTGATTTGGTCCATGCAGGGTAATGAATTACTCATAAACCCAAAAAGAATTGTTTAGTCCTTTTTCATGCTTTTCAGGAATAACGCTAGCCACTGTAAAGCCGAGAGTCCCGGCCTAGGCACTCGCAAGCTTATTTCTGAAAATATTTCCCCGATTCAGCCCTTCAAGGTCCTCCCCGCGCCAGAGGCGTAAAACGTCATGGAGGATCGAAAAAGCGACGCATCATGGCTAAGAGCCTATCCTCCCGTCAATTTGTTACAGTTTTTGTGTCGAAATGAAATTTTTCTGACATGTGCAGAAAACGACAACGCCTCGATCCTGGGGTCGAGGCGCTGTGTATTGCAGAACAGAAATGGACTCAGAGGGCCTTTTCGAAGATCTTCGAATTGCGCTGGTAGTTGTACAGCGAGGCCCTGGCCGACGGCAGACGTTCGACGCTACTGGGCACAAAACCCCGCTCGCGAAACCAGTGGGCGGTGCGGGTAGTGAGGACGAACAAAGTCTTCAACCCTTGAGCACGGGCCCGGGTTTCAATCCTTTCCAACAGTTCATCACCGCGCTTGCCATGACGATACTCCGGGTTCACCGCAAGGCAGGCCAGCTCGCCGGCGTCGGAGTCGGCAATCTGGTACAAGGCAGCGCAGGCAATGATCATGCCCTCGCGCTCGACCACGCTGAACTGTTCGATCTCACGCTCCAGCACCTCCCGGGAGCGCCGTACCAGGATGCCCTGTTCTTCCAGCGGGCTGATCAGATCCAACAAACCACCGACATCTTCAATCGCCGCCTCGCGCACCCGCTCGAATTGCTCTTGGGCCACCAGGGTGCCGCCGCCATCACGGGTAAAGAGTTCCGTCAGCAGGGCGCCATCTTCGGCATAACTGACGATGTGGCTACGTCCCACACCCCCACGACAGGCCTCGGCAGCGGCATCCAGCAGTTCGGCCTGGTAATTGCTGCCCAGGCGCTGCAAGTGGGCCGGAACCTGTTGCGGGCGCAACTCGCGCACCAGCTTGCCGTTTTCATCCAGCAGCCCCGGGTCGGCGCCGAACAGCAGCAGCTTGTCGGCCCCCAGATCGATGGCGGCGCGAGTTGCCACGTCCTCGCAAGCCAGGTTGAAGGTTTCGCCAGTGGGCGAATACCCCAAAGGCGACAGCAGCACGATGGAGCGCTCGTCCAGCAGGCGATTGATGCCCTTGCGATCGACCCGACGCACTTCACCGGTGTGGTGGTAGTCGACACCTTCCAGCACGCCGATCGGACGGGCCGTCACCAGGTTGCCGCTGGCGACCCGCAACCGCGAGCCCTGCATGGGCGAGGAGGCCATGTCCATGGACAGACGCGCCTCGATGGCAATGCGCAACTGGCCCACGGCGTCGATCACGCACTCCAGGGTCGCCGCGTCGGTAATCCGCAGGCCGTGATGGTAATGGGGCGCCAGACCGCGAGCCGCCAGACGGGCTTCGATCTGTGGCCGTGAACCGTGCACCAGCACCAGGCGAACCCCCAGGCTGTGGAGCAGCACCAGGTCGTGGACGATATTGCCGAAGTTGGGGTGCTCAACGCCGTCGCCGGGGAGCATGACCACGAAGGTACAGTCACGGTGAGCGTTGATATAGGGAGACGCGTGGCGGAGCCAATTGACGTATTCGGGCATGAACCTGAGCCTGTAAATAAAAAGCAGCCTATAAAAGGACGAAACGGAAAACGCACAGCGGGCTGATGGTTATCGTCGGAACAGGCTTGGCAACACGCTTACTCTCCTCATGGGTACGGATCAGGACGCCGGTAATTTACTGAAATTGGGCCGGCGTCAGGCAGTAATGTTCAATCAACTCTCGTAGCAACTGCACAGTAGGCTGCAAGCGTGACATTTCGAGGTACTCCCCAGGCTGGTGGGCGCAGGCAATATCGCCCGGGCCCAGCACCAGCGTCTCGCAGCCAAGGCGCTGAAGATAAGGCGCTTCAGTGCCAAACGCTACTGCTTCGGCACGATGCCCGGTAAGCCGCTCCGCCACCCGCACCAGCTCAGCGTCCTCGGGCTGCTCGAACGGCGGCACCGCAGGGAACAGCGGCGCATAGTCGATCTGCACTTCATGCCGCTCGGCAATGGGTTGAAGTTTCTGCCGGATCGCCTCGCGCAGCACTTGCGGGTCCATGCCCGGCAAGGGACGCAGGTCGAACTCCAGGGAGCACTGGCCGCAGATACGGTTGGGGTTGTCGCCACCGTGGATGCAGCCGAAGTTCAAGGTCGGTTGCGGCACGCTGAACTGTGGATTGCGGTACTCGCGCTGCCACAGCAGCCGCAACCCCCGCAGTTCGCCGATGGCGTCGTGCATGGCCTCCAGAGCGCTACGCCCCAGGCGCGGGTCAGAGGAATGACCACTGCGCCCGAGGATATCGATGCGCTCCATCATCACCCCCTTGTGCAGGCGGATCGGCTTGAGGCCCGTGGGCTCGCCGATCACCGCCGCGCGCCCCAGGGGCCGCCCGGCTTCCGCCAGGGCCCGGGCACCGGCCATGGAGCTTTCTTCATCACAGGTCGCAAGGATCAGCAGCGGCTGCTTGAATGGCTGCTCCAGCAACGGTCGCACCGCTTCGATGATCAAGGCGAAAAAGCCCTTCATGTCACAACTGCCCAGACCGACCCAGCGGCCGTCGACCTCGGTCAACTTCAGCGGATCGGTCTGCCATAAAGCGGCATCGAACGGCACCGTATCACTGTGCCCGGCCAGTACCAGGCCACCGGGACCGCTACCGAAGCTGGCCAGCAGATTGAACTTGCCGGGGCTGACCTGCTGGATATCGCAGGCAAAACCGAGGTCGCCAAGCCAACTGGCCAACAAGTAGATGACCGGACGGTTGGACTGGTCCAGCGCAGCTTGAGTGCAGCTCACCGACGGCGCGGCGATCAGTGCAGCGAACTGATCTTTCATGGACGGCAATGGCATGAACTGGCTCCGCAAATCCCAAGATGAGGACCATCATAGAGGCATCTCGTGAGAGGAAGGAACCGTCGTGGCGCCTCCGGGCGCCTGGTCCTGTACACTGCACGGCCTTGGCAGCCAACTCTTCCCCCGGCTGCACTCCCGATCCTGGATTTTCCGGCCATGCAGAAAGAAACCGAAATCAAACTCCGCGTCAGCCGCGAAACCCTCGCCGCCCTGCGCGAGCACCCGCTACTGAAAAAACGCAACAAAAGTGGCTGGGAACGCCGTGAGCTGATGAACCAGTACTTCGACACCCCAGAGCGCGATCTGGCCCGGGCCAAAGTCGCCCTGCGCCTGCGTCGTGACGGTGACGCAGTGATCCAGACCCTCAAGACCAGCGGCCAGAGCGTTGCCGGCCTGTCCGAGCGCAACGAGTACGACTGGTCGTTGGCCAAAGCCAAGCTCGACGTGAAAAAACTCGACGGCGAATGCTGGCCCGAAGCCCTGGCCGAGCTGGACAAAAAGACCCTCAAGCCGCTGTTCACCACCGACTTTGTCCGTGAACGCGCGGAAATCGCCTGGGGCCGTGGCAAGGCCAAAGTGGTGATCGAGGCGGCCCTGGACCTGGGCCAGGTGATCGCCGGCAAGCACAAGGAAGAAATCTGCGAGCTGGAGCTGGAACTGCGTGAAGGCGAACCCGCTGCTCTGCTGGAACTGGCGGCGGAGCTGGCCCTCACCCTGCCCCTGATGCCCTGCGACATCAGCAAGGCCGAGCGTGGCTATCGCCTGTTCGATGCCGGTAGCTACTCCTTGAGCCTGCCGGCGCCACAGCTGAGCGCCGAAACCCCGCTGGACGATGCCTTCGCCGCCCTGGCCTGGCACCTGCTGGGCAGCAGCCAGCGCCTGGCCGAACAGTATCGCTTCAATGGTCACTGGCGCCTGCTGCAGGACTGGGTGGATAACCTCGCCGAGCTGCGAGCTCTGGCCAGCAGCCTGGGCCAAGCCGCGCCACGCCAATCCACCGCTGAGCTGCGTAGCGCCCTGGATGCCCTGCTGGAAGACTGGCGTCCGCTGGTACAAGCCGGCCTCGACGATGAAGACGTGCGCAAAGCCGCGCCGGAGCAGTTCATCGAGGAACTGCAGGACGTACGCTGGGGCCTGTTCTCCCTGAACACCTCGCGCTGGCTGCTGGCCCGAGCCTGGACCGCCGAGCGCAACACCCGTGGCAACCGCCAGGGTGCTGCGCAACTGGGCAGCTGGCTGCCACGCCTGCTGGCCGAGGAAGCGACCTCCCTGCAACTGCCGCGCTACCAGCAGCAGCCGGAAGATCTGGCCGAGCAGTTGCCGCGGATCGAACGTATCCAGGCCTGGCTGCACCACGCCCGCGCCGCGCTGGACATTCCGGAGCTGGACCGCCTCTACGGTGAACTGAACAAGCTGGCACAACTGGCCAACGAGCCCATTACCGACGAAGCCCTCGATGCCCGCAAGCAACAGGCCATCGCGGTGTTCCAGAACCGCGCCTGGAAAACCCTGCTGCGCATGTAAGCCGCCCCCTCAGCGCAGTACCGGCAGGCTGGTGGTGGACTTGATCTCCGACAGGGCAACGATCGAGTTCACCTCCTGAATGCCGGGTACCATGGACAGTTTCTCGAAGAAAAACCGCTCATAGGCTTCGATGTCCGCGGTCACGATGCGCAGCAGGAAATCCACCGCCCCCATCAGCACATAACACTCCAGCACCTCCGGAAAACCGCGAATCGCCTCGGTGAACTCGGTGAAGTTGGAGCGTCCGTGGGCGTTGAGCTTGATCTCGGCAAAGATCTGCGTGTTGAGGCCGATCTTCTTGCGATCAAGCAAGGTCACCTGGCCACGGATCACCCCCTCTTCCTTCAAGCGTTGAATCCGCCGCCAGCACGGTGACTGGGACAAGCCCACCTGTTCGGCAATCTGCGCACTGGAAAGTGACGCGTCCTCTTGCAGCAACGCGAGTATCCGGCGGTCGTAGGCGTCCAGCTCGCTATGCATAATAAATTCCCTTATCTATAAAAACTTGAATCAAACAATTCTACTTTCATGAATTCCGCTCAATCTTAGATAAGAAATACCCGAAACCGAATGTAAAAATTTCTCCACTGATCTGGAGACTGCCATGCCCCATCTCGAACCCGCTCCTGGCCAATCATCCCGCGCCGATGTCTGGAACCAGAACAATATCCACTGTCGCGTGCGCTATCAGATGACGGCCGAGGCCGAAGCCGATGTCCTGTGTCGGGTGCTCAACCACTTCGCCCTGCAATTTCTGGTGCCCCAGCGGGTCACGGTGATCCAGCAAGACGCCACGCTGCACATCGACGTGGAACTCGACGGCCTGAGTTGGCACCGGGCTCGGGTGATCGGCGACAAGTTGCGCAACCTGATCAGCGTCTGCTCGGTAGAACTGGAACGGGCAGAGCCGGCGCAACTGCAGGCCGCTGGCTGAGGCCGGAAAAACCCTGCAACCCTTGGCAGGCGGCGGCCCAGTCTGGCGGGGCTATTCTTGGCCATTTGTGGTCAGAGACCCGCGTCTGGACAACAGCCCCAAGGAGCCCCCATGGCTGCCGCACACATTGCCCAGGATCACTGGCTGGACCTCAGTGAGCTGCTGCGTGAACTGCTGGCCCAGGGCCGCATCAGCCAGGATGCCGCCGAACAGGCCCTCAGCATCCGACGTCATGGCACCAGCCCCCCCTTGCATCCCCTGGAACTGATTGCCAGTCAGCATCTGCCGGACTTGCAGCGTCCCGGCCAGCATCTGGACCTGGACAGCCTCACCGCGTGGCTGGCCCGGCGCGCCGGCCAGCCCTACCTGCGCATCGACCCGTTGCAGATCGACGTCGCCAGCATCACCCCGCTGATGTCCTGCGCCTTCGCCCAGCGGCACAAGATCCTCGCCGTGGCGGTGGATGCCCAAAGCGTCACCGTGGCCAGCGCCCAGCCCTATGTCAGCGCCTGGGAGGCCGATCTGGCCCATGTCCTCAAGCGCTCGATCCACCGGGTGGTGGCCAGCCCGGTGGATATCCAGCGCCTGACCCTGGAGTTCTATCGCCTGGCCAAATCGGTCAGCGGGGCCAGCAGCGAGCAAAGGACAAGCGGCCCGGGCAACCTCGAGCAACTGCTCAAGCTCGGGGCCAGCGACCAGGAGCCGGATGCCGACGACGCCCACATCATCAACATCGTCGACTGGCTGTTTCAGTACGCCTTCCAGCAACGGGCCAGCGATATCCATATCGAGCCCCGCCGCGAGCACGGCACCCTGCGCTTTCGCATCGACGGGGTGCTGCACGGCGTCTACCAGTTCCCGCCCCAGGTGACCCTGGCCATCGTCAGCCGCCTCAAGAGCCTGGGACGGATGAACGTCGCGGAAAAACGCAAACCCCAGGATGGCCGGGTCAAGACCCGTACTCCAGAAGGCAGCGAGATCGAGTTGCGGCTCTCGACCCTGCCCACGGTCTTTGGCGAAAAGTTGGTGATGCGCATCTTCGACCCGCAGGTGCTGCTCAAGGATTTCGATCAGCTGGGCTTCGGCGCCGACGACTTGAACCGTTGGCAAGCCATGACCGCGCAGGCTCACGGCATCATCCTGGTGACCGGCCCCACAGGCTCGGGCAAGACCAGCACCCTCTACACCACCTTGAAAAAGCTCGCGAGCCCCGAGATCAACCTGTGCACCATCGAAGACCCGATCGAGATGATCGAGCCGGCGTTCAACCAGATGCAGGTGCAGCACAATATCGACCTGAGTTTTTCCAGCGGCGTGCGTGCATTGATGCGCCAGGACCCGGACATCATCATGATCGGCGAGATCCGCGACCTGGAGACCGCCGAAATGGCTATCCAGGCTGCACTCACCGGGCACCTGGTGCTCTCCACCCTGCACACCAACGATGCCCCCGGAGCCATCAGCCGCCTACTGGAACTGGGAGTGCCTCACTATCTGATCAAGGCCACCCTGATCGGCGTCATGGCCCAACGCTTGCTGCGTACCCTGTGCCCCCACTGCAAGGCGCCCGCCGCCCTCGCCCCGGATGACTGGCAGAGCCTGACCTCCCCCCGACAATTGCCGCTCCCGCCCCTGAGCAAAAAGGCCGTGGGCTGCGCAGAGTGCCGTGGCACCGGCTATCACGGACGTACCGGCGTCTACGAAATCATGCCCTTGAGTACCCCGCTCAAAGCCCTTGTTCGAGACGACCTCGACCTCGCCGGCCTGCGTCGCCAGGCTTGCGACGACGGCATGCGCAGCCTGCGCCTGGCCGCCGCACAAAAGCTTGCCGATGGCCTGACCAGCCTGGAGGAAGTGCTGCGGGTGACACCTCAAAGCGAAAACCAGTAACCAGACCCCGCTCGCCCGGAGGCGAACCCCAAGTGCTGGGCTACGCTTTAACCACCGCCAAGACAAGCAGGAAGCCAGGCATGAATATTCGTCACAACATGATCGCCTCCGGGGTTCTCAGCCTGCTGGCCATTGCCCTGGTAGCCGGCCTCGGCCTCTGGGGACAGTCACGCCTGGCCAAGGCCCTGCATGACAATGAAGTCAATGCCAGTGCCCTGCGCAATCACCTGGAAGCCGACATGATGCACGACGCCCTGCGGGCCGATGTGCTGGAGGCTCTGAGCAGCCAGCCTGGCGACAGCGCGGCCGCAGAGGAGGTGCGCAACAGTCTGCGCGAACACGGCGATTGGTTCCGCAAGGCCCTGGCGGAAAACGCCCGGCTGCCCCTGGCGCCGGATATCCGCGATGCCATCAGCGAGTTGCAGCCAGTCCTGGAAAGCTACATTCATGCGGCCGAAAGCATCGCCGAACAGGCCCTCAAGGACCCCCAGGCCGCGCGCCTGCAAATGCCGGAGTTTTCTCAGCGTTTCAGTGAAGTGGAGACCCGCAACTCGGCACTGAGCAGCAAGATCGAAGCCGCTACCGCACAGACCAGCGCAGACAGTGAAACCGCCGTACGCCAAGCCGCCTGGTGGCTGATCGGCGGCAGTCTGATTGCCGCCCTGGCCCTGTGCCTGTTGACCCGCCAGTTGCTCATCCGGGTCCTCAAGCCCCTGGAAAAATCCGTCGCCACGGCCCGGGCCATCGCCCAGGGCAACCTGACCATGCCCATCAGTGTCGACAGCCGGGACGAAGCCGGCCAGTTGCAACAGGCCCTTGGCGAAATGCAGGACAACCTGCGGCAGATGATCACCACCATCCGCCATGAGAGCGAGGAGTTGCGGGGGCGTTCCCACAGCCTCAGCGACACCTCGCTGGGCATCGCCGACGGCGCCACCGAGCAGGCCGACGGCGCCACCGACATGGCAGCAGCCATGGAGCAGATGATCAGCAACATTGCCCAGGTCGCCGAGCACGCCCGCAACGCCCAGGGCATTGCCGCCCAGTCCGAGTCCCTGGCCGGCAGCGGCGGCCAGGTGATCCTCGGGGTCGTGGACGGCATGAGCCACATCGCCGAGGCGGTGAACCAGTCGTCCCAGAGCATCACCGCCCTGGGCCAGTCCTCGGAGGAGATCCATTCGATCATCCAGGTGATCAATGGCATCGCCGAGCAGACCAACCTGCTGGCCCTGAATGCCGCCATCGAAGCGGCCCGGGCCGGCGAGGCCGGACGCGGATTCGCCGTGGTCGCCGACGAGGTGCGCAACCTGGCGGCGCGCACCGCGCAATCCACCCGGGAGATCACCGGCATGATCGAGCGCATCCGTGAAACCACCGAGCAAGCAGTGAGCAGCATGCAAACCGGGGTCAGCCGGGTCAGCGACGGGGTACACATGGCCCAGCAGGCGGGGACTTCGATCAACGAGATTCGCCAGGGAGCCCAACGTTCGGCGCTGATGGTGGAAGAGATTTCCCACACCATCGGCGAGCAGTCCAAGGCCAGCAGCGAAGTGGCGCAACGGGTGGAGATGATCAGTCAGGTAGCCCGGCGCAACAGCCAGGCCATGCGTGAGCTGACCCAAACGGTGGAGCAGATGGAAAACTCTGTGGCGACCCTGCAAACCTCGGTCACCCGCTTCCAGCTTTGAACCTTGCGGCGTGCCCGAATCGCGCCGGTGATGTGTGTCCTGATGATGCAAGGACCAAGGTATGCCGGCGCCGGGCCGGACACCGCCGTACACTCGTGCTCCTCGAGCCCTTGAGCAATGACTGAACAGGTGAATGTTATGCAGATCGGAAGCGTGCTGTTACTTTTTGTCGGCCTCGCGGTGGCCCTGGTGTTCATGGGGTTCAAGGTCGTGCCCCAAGGCTACCAGTGGACAGTGGAGCGCTTTGGTCGCTACACCAACACCCTCAAGCCGGGGCTGAACATCATCATTCCGGTGATGGACCGCATCGGTCGCAAGATCAACGTCATGGAAAGCGTGCTGGACATTCCCCCTCAGGAAGTCATCACCGCCGACAACGCCACGGTACAGATCGACGCCGTGTGCTTCTTCCAGGTGGTCAACACCGCCCAGGCGGCCTACGAGGTCAACAACCTAGAGCACGCCATCCGCAACCTGCTGCAGACCAATATCCGTACCGTGCTCGGTTCCATGGAACTGGACGCGATGCTGAGCCAACGTGACGGCATCAACGAGAAACTGCTGCGAACCGTTGACGAAGCCACCGCGCCCTGGGGAATCAAGATCACCCGTATCGAGATCAAGGACATCAGCCCGCCTGCCGACCTGATGGCGGCCATGTCCGGGCAGATGAAGGCCGAACGGGTCAAGCGTGCCCAGATCCTCGAAGCCGAAGGCCTGCGGGCAGCGGCCATTCTGACCGCCGAAGGCAAGAAGCAGGCGCAGATTCTGGAAGCCGAGGGTGAACGTCAGGCAGCCTTCCTTGAGTCCGAAGCCAGGGAGCGCCAGGCCGAAGCCGAGGCCCGGGCGACCCAGGTGGTATCCGAGGCGATCGCCAGCGGCAACGTCCAGGCGATCAACTACTTCGTCGCGCAAAAGTACATCGATGCCCTGGGCAAGCTGGCGTCGGCCAACAACAGCAAGGTGATCCTGATGCCACTGGAAGCCAGCCAGGTGATCGGCGCCGTGGGCGGCATTGGCGAAATCGTCAAGGCCACGTTCGACGGCAAGAAGGTCTGAGGCCCGATCCATGTTGGCATTCCTGCACGCCCTATCGTTCTGGGACTGGCTGGCCCTGGGCACCGTATTGCTGATTCTCGAAGTGTTCGGTGCCGGCGGCTACCTGCTGTGGATCGGCCTGGCGGCTGCCGCCGTAGGGGTCCTGACCTTTCTGATTCCCGGCCTGACCTGGGAGGTGCAGTTCCTCCTGTTCGGCCTGCTATCGGTGCTGACCGCCCTCTACTGGTGGCGTCGCCAACGCAGTGTGGTGCGCCCCAGCGACCAGCCGAACCTGAACCTGCGAGGGCAGGAGCTGGTCGGCAAGACCTTCGTGGTGCATCAGGCGATTGTTGACGGCCGTGGCCGGATCAAGGTCGCCGATGGGGTGTGGATCGCCAAGGGCGCCGACGCGCCTGTGGGCGCCCGGGTACGTGTGATTGGCCAGGAAGGCGCCATTCTGCTGGTCGAAAACCTTGACTGATGGGTCACGGAACTCCGCTGGGGTATCTAGAATCAAACGGTGCAGATAACCCCCAGTTGGAGTCACCCATCATGCGTCTGAAAATAGCTGTCGCCACCCTTGCCCTGCTTTCTCTTCCCGTTGGTTCGGCAATGGCCGACACCTTCTGGCGTAACGTCATTTCCTCCGGCGCCACCACCGGCTCCACTTACCTGACCTTCAAGGATCACAAGCTGATCGTCGCCGCCCAGGACGACGCCGGCAGCTTCGTCGCCAGCGAAGGCAGCATTCGCGGCCCGTACCTGGAAGCCGCCATGCAGAAAGTCCGCGCCGACAATCCCGGCCTCAAGGCCACTGATATGGAACTGGCCAACGCGATCCTGGCGAAGAACGCCGTCGCACAGGAGTAAGGATCGTCCCAGGGATGGCTGACAGAAAGCGCCGACCTCAGGGTCGGCGTTTTTTTTCGCCCGAATGACACGCTAGGCTCTGCCAGAAGCCCGGGCCACCGCCGCCAGGCCAGCCAGGGCATAGCTCATCATGTGCTCGATCAGGGCCGGCGGGTCCAGCTCCAGGCCGGGCAGTACGTTGCGCGCCAGCGGCTGATGGGCGATCAGCAGGAACAGGCAGGGCGCGAACACACTGACGGCACTGCGCAACGTGGCCGGATCTTCCGGCGACAGGTGCATGATTTGGCCGAGAATGGTGCGCACGATCTTCGCCTTGGGGAACGCCTGCTCCTCCAGAACCGCCGGCAGCACCGACGAAGGCGACAGCAGCTCGCGGGTCAGCACTTTCAGTGCCCAGCCCTCGCGCTGATTGTTCAGCCCCTCGATCAGCACAGTGATGATCGCCCGCAGCTTATCTTCGGCACTGTCCTGGCTCTCGCTCAGGCTGATCATGGTCTCGATCCGCACCAGGCGATCGTGGGCTTCGCGCAGCACCGCCCGGTACAGGCCGTCCTTGTTCTCGAAGTGATAGTTGACCGAGGCGTTGTTGGCCTTGGAGTTTTCGCAAATCTGCTTGCTGGTGGTGTTGGCGTACCCCAGCTCGGCAAAGAGCTGGCCAGCCGTTTCCAGGATCTGCTGGCGAGTTGCCTGGCCATCCTGACGCGGCGCACGGGCCGCAGCAGGCGGCGGGGAAGCGGAAACGACCATAGACGCTCTCACTAAGTTAAATTCAAATTTGACTTTTGCTTATGGACTGCTTAGCTAAAAAGCGCCAGTTTCTCGTTCAACTCCGCGAGCGGATTGCACGAACGTGGCGGCTACTCGTCAATTCACGCCAAAGGATATCAGCATGGAAGCGCGCATCATGACTCCCTTCACCTACTTCTCACTGCCCATGCAGAAGCTCTTCCTGCGTAACCAGGTGGCAATCCGAAACAAGCCCTACGCCAAGTATTTCCGCTCGGAAATGCGCGTGCCGCTGTCCGCTGTACGCAAGATCCAACAAGGCCCGATGGACCTGAAAGACACCCTGACCCCAAGCGTCGAGGACATCAATCGTCTGCTCGACCCGGACTTCGTCAGTGAGGAGTCCGGCTACGCCCTGCTACCGGGGCCGATGGCTTATGTGCAAAGCCGCAAGTTCTTCCCCGGCTGCACCGCACAGATGTTCAAGTGGTGGTTCATGTGGCACCCGGCGGAATCGGAGCGCTATACCCTGTGGTTCCCCTACGCCCATGTCAGCAACCCCTGCGTGAACCATCAGCGCCTGAGCGACGAATCCTTGAGCTTCGAGGAGCGGCTGTATGGCAACACTTTCTGCGCATCGGAGTATGTCGGCGATCGCCTGATGCACCTGCACATCGATTTTCAGGAACCAGCCAGCCTGGGCCTTGACCCTGACCTGTATCGCGAAGCGAAAATCGACGGCAGCGTCAGTGCCTTGATGAGCCTGGCCGATCACCCAGAGGTGCCGGTGTCATTGATGGTGCATCTGTTCAAGGAGGTGCCGGGCGGCATGTACCTGACCAGCCGTTACTGGGTCGGATCGCACCCATCGATGGCCCGCTTTCCCGGAGCTGAAAAAGCATCGGCGCTGCTCAAGGAAAGTGGCTTTGGCGAAGCCGAGCTGGAAACCCTGGCCTATGAATTTGCCGTGCACGATATGTGCGAGTTCAATCATCTGGCCAGCTTCCTGCCGGACCTGTATCGGGAGTTCGGCGCGACTTCAGCCTGAAACAACAGCCATTAAGCCCGCACAACTCAAGGGCTTAATGGCTGGCAATGAATCAACGTGGCGTATCAGGACAAACACCGTTGATCAGCAGAGAAGTGAACTCCTCAATGTCCTGTTCCGCCGTCAACTGCTCGGTCAGCAACCGATACCAGCAAAAACCAAAAATCATATCCAGCAGCAATTCACGGTTGGTGTCCTTGGGGAGCTCGCCATTGCTGATGGCATTTTCCACCAGTTTTTTCGGCAACTCCCTTCTGCGCTCCATGAATTGATCCTTGAGCTGGGTCAATGTTGCTGGATCCAACTGCGCTTCAGCGATGACACAGCGGAAAGCCTCTCCGCATATGGTTTCTCGCCAGACTTTCCAGAGATTGCGTAGCAAAAAGTCGAGATCCGCCTTGAACGAGCCGAGATCAGGAAATTTCCTGACCTGTTCACTCTCGTTTTCATAAACTTCCGCGATCAATGCCGCCTTGTTCGACCACCACCGATAGATCGTCGGCTTGCTGGCACCCGCCCGGCGGGCGACGGACTCGATACTAAGCCCGGAATAACCGCATTCCTTAAGGATTTCGATGGTGGAACTGAGGATGGCTTTATGGGTATGGGGACTTCGCAACGAGCCGATGGAGCTGCGAGATGGGGTACGAGCCACAATAAAAAATCTCCAGGCAGGGCGCTTGACAAACGCAACGCAGGGTATAGGATTCCTCCGAATCGAAATGAAACGGTCCGTTTCGTTTCATTCTTAAAAGAATCATGAACTTCTTGCACCGATCTATCTAGTTTTTAAAGTATCTCATTAGGGTTGAGTAAATCAGGCCCTGCAACTGCGAGTCCCTCGGATTCGAGGCTGCGGCCCGCTTCCCAAAAAGAGACTAGATCGTCTGAAATTATTACTAAACGAAACGTTCCGTATCATAGCATAGAGAGGTTAAGAAAAACAGCTTTCGAGTGGGTTTTCCCCTATTCGGAGTCTGCTGTCCCCCCCCTCTGGGCCGCCGGTTTATGCGGTGTCGCCACGAGACAGACAGCAAAATTGTTTTCCGTATGTTTCAAGGGTGCTTCTGAGCAGGCACGACCCAGTTTTCTCAAAAAGAATGGAATCAAGAGGAAAATGAACGTGAAAAAAGTAGGCATTGTCAGCTATGGCGCGGGTATTCCGGTATGCCGCCTCAAAGTCCAGGACGTGATCAACGTCTGGAAAAACACCGAGCTCAAGCTGGTCGAGGAAAACCTCGGCGTCACTGAAAGAGCCGTGCTGCAGCCCGATGAAGATGTCATCACCCTCGGTGTGCTGGCGGCGCAACGGGCCCTGGATAAAGTCCCCGGCCATGAGCTCGAAGCCCTGTACCTGGGTACCTGCACCAACCCCTACGACTCACGAGCCTCGGCTTCGATCATCCTGGAAATGCTCGGCAGCGGTTACGACGCCTATTGCGCCGACGTGCAGTTTGCCGGCAAGTCCGGCACCTCCGCCCTGCAGATCTGCCAGGCCCTGGTGGCCTCCGGCATGACCGGCAGCGCCCTGGCCATCGGCGCCGACACCATCAACCGTAACACCGCGCCGGGCGACCTGACCGAGTCCTATGCTGGAGCCGGCGCCGCCGCCCTGCTGATCGGCAATCAGAACGTCATCGCCGAGTTTGACGGCAGTTTTTCCTGCGCCGCCGATATCGCCGACAACATCCGCCCCCAGGGCGATCGCTACATTCGTTCCGGGATGGGCCTGGGCTCGGACAAGAACAGCATCGGCCTGGAAGATCAGACCCGCCGCGCCGCCGAAGGCCTGATGGCCAAACTGCGTACCAGCGCCGCCGACTATGACTACGTGGTGTTCCAGCAGAACCTGGTGTCCACGCCCTATTCCCTGGGCAAGCACCTGGGTTTCAACACCAAGCAGATCGAACCGGGGATCTACGCCGGCGATGTGGGTGACACTGGCGCCGCCAGCCCGCTGCTCGGCCTGATCAACGTGCTGGACCAGGCCCGTCCGGGGCAGAAGATCCTCATGGTGTCCTATGGTTTCGGGGCCGGCAGTGACGCCATTGCCCTGACCGTCACCGACGCCATCGAGCAGTACCAGAAGCACAACACACCCCTGCGCGAACTGCTCGAAGCCAAGACCTATGTCGATTACGGCACCTCCATCAAGTACGAGTTCAAGTACCTGCGGGCTGACTACGCCCTGACCGCCTACCTCTGATTACGCCTGTCTACGCAAGGAGCATGTACATGTGCGCACGTCGTGTTGCAATCGTTTCGGCCGCCTATACGCCGAAGCCCGGAAGTTCACGAGTTCGGCAGACGTTCAAGGAAATGATCGTCGAGTCCGCCTATAAAGCCCTCAAGGACGCCAAGATGCACCCCCGGGAAATCCAGGGGGTCGCCTATGGTTATCACGGTGAAGGCATTTCCGAATATGGCGGCCTGGGGCCGACCATTTCCGACGCCCTGGGCATCAGCCCGGCGCCGACCTTCATGAGCACCGCCAACTGCACCAGCAGTTCGGTGTCGTTCCAGATGGGTCACCAGATGGTCGCGTCCGGTGAGTACGACATCGTCCTGTGCGGCGGTTTCGAGAAGATGACCGATCACTTCAACTACGCCGAGTACATCGGCTCCAGCACTGAATGTGAATACGATTACTTCCTCGGCATCTCCCACACTGACGCCTTCGCCCTGGCCACCGCCGAGTACTTCCAGAAGTTCGGCTACGCCGGTCGCGAGGCTGATGTACTGGCCACATTTGGCCGGCAGATGCGCATCTATGCCCACAACACCCCGACCGCCACCCGCTATGGCCAGCCGATTCCCACCCTGGAAGCGCTGAAGAACAGCGAAGCCTGCGGTTCGATGCTGGCCTGGGGCGAAGCCAGTGGCTGCGCCATCCTGGTGGCCGAACACCTGGCCCACAAGTACACCGACAAGCCGGTGTTCGTGCGCGGCTGTGCCTACACCGGGGTCTCACACTACTTCGGCACGCGCTTCCACAATCCGACCCTGCATCACCCGGGCCTGCCCAAGGACGTGGGCATGGCCGTCTCGGCCAACTCCATCGCCTGCGCGGAAATTGCCTACAAGAAAGCCGGGATCACCGCCAAGGACATCGACGTGGCCCAGGTCTACGACCTGCTCGGCGCCGGGCTGATCCAGATGGAATCCATGGGCATCTGCGGCAAGGGCCAGGCCGGCGACTTCGTACTCGAAGGCGGCATCGCCCTGGACGGCCAACTGCCACTGAACACCGACGGCGGCAACATCGGCCGCGGCCACGCCTCGGGCTGCGACGGCATCCTGCACATCACCGAGCTGTTCCGGCAGCTGAGGGGTGAATCCGACAACCAGGTCAAGGGCGCACGCATCGGCGTGTCGCAGAACCTTGGCGGTTATGCGGCGCACAACTCAGTGATTGTCCTCTCGAACGACTAAGGAGCCCGGACCATGTCCATGTACCCAGAACAGATCCACAGAATGACCACTGCCAGCATGCTCCGCGAATGGCGCGAGCATGGCGGCAAGTACCGCCTCGAAGGCAGCCAGTGCGAAGAGTGCAACGAAATCTTCTTCCCAAGGCGCACCGTCTGCGGCGCCTGCAATTCCCTGAGCGTGAAGCCTTACCGCTGCAAGCGCACGGGCAAGATCGAAGTCATGGCCCACGCCGAGAACCCGGTCCTGGCCGCCATGGGTTATGGCGAAACCGTGCCGCGCGTCATGGCCATGGTGCGCCTGGATGACGGCCTGGTGATTGCCTCGGAGATCGTCGATGTCTGCGATCCACAGCAGCTGAAAGTCGGCGCGCCAGTGCGCATGGTGATTCGCAAGCATGTGCGCGAAAGCAACCTGGCCTGGCAATACGCTTATAAGTTCGTACTGGATATATAAGTTGTTGTTCAAGGTGCCTTTATATAAGGCACCTTGAAGTTAGCCATTAAAATAAAATCCAACTTAAAAGTTACATCAACGGCCGCTTCACGCCTCGAAGTTGCCTTAAGGCCCTGATTTCCTTTAGGGCCTACAGATTCCTGTGCCTATGAACGGGGACTATCCCCACCCCTTAACTTATTGGCTTACTTAGAGCCAAGGACCCATCATGTCTACTCTTTGCCTTCCACACGTCATGTTTCCGCAACACAAGATCACCCAACAGCAGATGGTTGATCACCTGGAAAACCTCCACGCCGACCATCCGCGCATGGCCCTGGCCAAACGCATGATCGCCAACACTGAAGTCAACGAGCGCCATCTGGTGCTACCGATCGACGAACTGGCGGTACACACCGGCTTCACCCACCGCAGCATCGTCTATGAGCGTGAAGCCCGGCAGATGTCGTCGGCGGCGGCGCGCCAGGCCATCGAAAATGCCGGGTTGCAGATCAGCGACATCCGCATGGTGATCGTCACCTCCTGCACCGGCTTCATGATGCCGTCGCTGACCGCGCACCTGATCAACGACCTCGGCCTGCCCAATTCCACCGTGCAACTGCCCATCGCCCAGCTGGGCTGCGTGGCCGGTGCCGCGGCCATCAACCGGGCCAACGATTTCGCCCGGCTCGATGCACGCAACCATGTGCTGATCGTGTCCCTGGAGTTCTCTTCGCTGTGCTATCAGCCAGACGACACCAAGCTGCATGCCTTCATCTCCGCGGCCCTGTTCGGCGATGCGGTGTCGGCCTGCGTGCTGCGCGCCGACGACCAGGCCGGCGGTTTCAAGATCAAGAAGACCGAGTCGTTCTTCCTGCCCAAGAGCGAGCACTACATCAAATATGACGTGAAGGACACCGGCTTCCACTTCACCCTGGACAAGGCGGTGATGAACTCCATCAAGGATGTGGCGCCGGTGATGGAGAAGCTCAACTACGAGACGTTCGAACAGAACTGCGCGCACAACGACTTCTTCATCTTCCACACCGGGGGACGCAAGATCCTCGACGAGCTGGTGATGCACCTGGACCTGGCCTCGAACCGGGTCTCGCAATCGCGCAGCAGCCTCTCGGAAGCCGGCAACATCGCCAGCGTGGTGGTGTTCGACGTGCTCAAGCGCCAGTTCGATTCCAACCTGAATCGCGGCGATATCGGCCTGCTGGCAGCCTTCGGCCCAGGCTTCACTGCGGAAATGGCCGTCGGTGAGTGGACCGCCTGACGGGAAAACCTGCGTCTGTCCGACCTGACGTTGCCGGGCTGTAAGGCAACGTCAGGCCGCACCCTCACGGCGCGCCGCGCCGGGTTCATGGTTTTCAAGGAAGCAGAGCGATGAACGCTGGAATACCAACCACGGCTGCCGACAGCCGTTACGAAAGATCCATGGTGCTGTTGCTGTCACTGAGTTTCGGGCTGGTGGGGCTTGATCGCTTCATCATCCTGCCGCTGTTTCCGGTGATCATGCACGACCTGCAACTGGACTATCAGGACCTGGGCTACCTGTCCGCCGCGCTGGCCTTCACCTGGGGGCTGTCCGCCCTGGGCATGGGCGGCGTGATCGAACGCCTGGGCACCCGCCGCGTGCTGGTGGCCTCGATTGCCGTGCTGTCGCTGCTGTCCGGCTTCTCCGCGCTGGCCACCGGCGTGCTGGGGCTGGTGATCCTGCGCGGGTTGATGGGCATCTGCGAAGGCGCCTTTACCCCGACCAGCATCATTGTTACCAACGAAGTCTCGCGCCCTGACCGACGCGGGCTGAACCTGGGTATCCAGCAGGCGCTGTTCCCGATTCTCGGCCTGTGCCTGGGGCCACTGATCGCCGCCTACCTGCTGCAGCTTTCCGGCTCGTGGCGGGCGGTGTTCGCCATCATTTCCCTGCCGGGCCTGCTGCTGGCCGGCTACCTGTGGAAGGTCTACCGGCCGCTGCCGGCGCCCTCCACCGCAGGCCTGTCTGGCAGCGCCGGGCGCAACTGGCTGGTGGCGTTCAAGAGCGGCAACGTCAGCCTGAACATCCTGATCATGTTCTGCATCCTCACCTGTCAGTTCGTGCTCTGCGCCATGCTGCCCAGTTACCTGACCGACCACCTGCACCTGGAAACCCTGTCCATGGCCTTTGTCATCTCGGCCATCGGCCTGGGCGGCTTCATCGGCCAATTGATCATTCCTGGAATGTCCGACCGCCTCGGACGCAAACCGGTGGTATCGGCCTGTTTCATGACCAGCAGCACCCTGGTGGGCCTGCTGATCGTCAGCCCGGCGATTCCCTGGCTGCTGTTTCTGCTGTTGTTCCTGCTGTCGTTTTTCAATTTCAGCCTGATCTGCATGACGGTCGGCCCGCTGACCAGTGAATCCGTGACCCCGGCCCTGCTGCCGACGGCGACCGGGATTGTCGTGGGTTTCGGCGAGATTCTCGGGGGCGGGCTGTCCCCGGCCGTGGCCGGGTTTGCCGCCAGCCATTTCGGCCTGCCGTCGATCCTGTACGTGGCCCTGAGCGGCAGCCTGATCGGCTTGCTGATGTCATTTCTGCTCAAGGAAAGTGCGCTCGAACCTCGCCGGACGCGAGCCCCCGAGCCGCTGCCCATCCTCCCCGCCCCCTTGCCCCTGAAGGACTAGAGAATCATGGACGATTACCTGCTGTTGCTGGATGTCTGCCACAAGGAACAGCGCGCCATCGGGCTGTTCGACTTGCACAATGGTCGCAGCATGCATGCCCTGTCCGAACACGGTGGGTTATACGAAACCCTGCATTTCTGCGCCCGCCGACACCTGGATTGGAGCGAGTACCTGCGCAGCCTGCCAGCCCATCCGCAACAGCCTTGCGAGGGACACCCGCAAGGGCCGCTGCGTCCGCCACTCAAACCCAGCGACAGCCTCCTGGCCCAGGTCAGCGAGGTCAGCCTGAACACCCCGAACACCCGCCAGGGCTGGTTCTACAAGGGCAACGGCAGCCTGCTCAAGACCGACGGCGAGGCGCTGATGATCCCGTATCACGCCCTGAGCATTTGCAGTCAGCCGGGCGTGTTCTGCGTGTATCTGGTGGACCACTTCAAGCAACTGCGCTTTGTCGGCTTCAGCCTGGGTCATGACATCCATGACCCGTTGCTCAGCCGCCAGGACGCCAGTTCCTGCGCACAATCACGCCTGCGCCAGTGCGCCATCACTCCGGCGCTGATCCTCGGCGAGCTGCAGAGCAGCCTGTCACTCAATGTACGGGTTGAACGCCAGGGCGTGCAGTTGTCCTACCTCAGCTATCGCCTTGATCTGCAGAACTGGTGGGCGATCCGCAAATACTCCCAGGCCTTCCTCGAACAGCATGAGCAGTTCCTGCAACCGGGCATGGTCCACTACGTGTTCCACAGTGCCTGCCGGCGTGAGAACGAACTGCAGCTGCAGCACGGCGACTGGCTGGACCTGGACTGCCCGGAGCTGGAGCTGGGCCTGAGCAACCAGGTCAGCGAAGAAGAGCTGCTGCACCTCTATCCCCTGGAGAGTCAGCCACACCGGGGCCGCGCCCACGGCAGCCGTCCCACGCGGCTACGCCAGCACTACTGAGGCGGACTCAGCGATAGGCCGCCACCGGGACACAGGCGCAGAACAGGTTGCGATCGCCGTAGACGTTGTCCACTCGGTTCACCGCAGGCCAGTACTTGTGGGCCCGGGCATGGCCACTGGGCAGCACCGCCTGCTCGATGCTGTAGGGCCGCTCCCAGATCCCGGTGATGTCCGCCAGGGTATGGGGAGCCCCCTTGAGCGGATTGTCCTCGGCCGGCCAGTTGCCCTCCTGGACCTGGGCGATCTCGGCACGAATGCTCAGCATGGCCTCGACAAAGCGGTCCAGCTCAGCCTTGGACTCGCTTTCGGTGGGTTCCACCATCAGCGTGCCCGGCACCGGGAAGGACATGGTCGGGGCATGAAAGCCGTAATCCATCAGACGCTTGGCCACATCCTCCTCGGTAATCCCGGTCAGCGCCTTGAGCGGCCGCAGGTCGAGGATGCATTCATGGGCCACTCGGCCATTACGCCCGCTATAGAGCACCGGGAAGGCGCCGCTGAGCTGGGCGGCCAGGTAGTTGGCGGCGAGGATCGCCACCTCGCTGGCATCCGCCAGTTGCGGCCCCATCAAAGCGATGTACATCCAGCTGATGGGCAAGATACTGGCGCTGCCCCAGGGCGCCGCACTGACCGCGCCATTCTCTGCAAGCGGCCCGTCGATGGGCACCACCGGGTGATTGGCGACAAAGGGCGCCAGATGGGCTCGCACGCCGATCGGCCCCATCCCCGGCCCGCCGCCGCCATGGGGAATACAGAACGTCTTGTGCAGGTTCATGTGCGAGACATCGGCGCCGATGTCCGCAGGCCGAGTCAGGCCCACCTGGGCATTGAGGTTGGCGCCGTCCATGTACACCTGGCCGCCGTGGCTGTGGATAACTTCACAGATCTGGCTGATGCCCTCTTCATAGACGCCATGGGTCGAGGGGTAAGTGGCCATCAGGCAGGACAGCCGATCACCGGCGGCCTGGGCCTTGGCCGTCAGATCCTCCAGGTCGACGTTGCCAGCCTCATCGCATTCGACGATCACCACCTGCATCCCGGCCATTTGGGCCGAGGCCGGGTTGGTGCCATGGGCCGAGGCCGGTATCAGGCAAATGTGCCGCCCGCCTTGCTGGCGGCTCTCGTGGTAACGACGAATGGCCAGCAACCCCGCGTATTCGCCCTGGGCACCGGAGTTGGGCTGCATGCAGATGGCATCGAAGCCGGTGATGGCGCACAACCAACGCTCCAGTTCCTCGATCATCAAGGTGTAGCCGACGGCCTGCTCCCGAGGTGCAAAGGGGTGCAGGTTGGCGAATTCCGGCCAGGTGATGGGGACCATCTCGCTGCTGGCATTGAGCTTCATGGTGCAGGAGCCCAAGGGGATCATCGACTGGTTGAGCGCCAGGTCCTTGTTCTCCAGTTGTTTGAGGTAGCGCAGCATCCGGGTTTCGCTGTGATGGGCGCTGAACACCGGATGCGTCAGGTAGGGGCTGCGGCGCAACAGGCTGTCAGGAAGACCCGAGGCCAGCACCTCGGCATCCAGTTCGGCGACGTCCAATCCATGATCCGCGCCGAGAAACACGTCCAACAGCCGGGCCACGGTGGTTTCGTCACAGGTCTCATCAAGGCTCAGGCCCAACTGGCCACGGCCGAGAATCCGCAGGTTGATCTGCAGCGCCTTGGCGCTCTCGATGATCGCGGTCTGACTGCCGCCCACCTCCAGGGTCAGGGTGTCGAAGAAGTGCCGGTTGACCCGCGTTATGCCGTGGCGCTCAAGGCCCGCAGCGAGGATGCAGGTCAATCGATGCACCCGCTGGGCAATGCGCTTGAGGCCAGCCGGACCGTGATAGACCGCATAGAAGCCGGCGATGTTGGCCAGCAGCACCTGGGCGGTGCAGATGTTGGAGTTGGCCTTCTCGCGGCGGATATGCTGCTCGCGGGTTTGCAGAGCCATGCGCAAGGCCACCTGCCCGCGGGCATCCTTGGACACGCCGATGATGCGCCCGGGCATCGCCCGCTTGTATTCGTCGCGACAAGCGAAAAACGCTGCATGAGGACCGCCGTATCCCATGGGCACGCCGAAGCGCTGGGAGGAGCCCAGGACCACATCGGCCCCCAGCTCGCCGGGCGGGGTCAGTACCAACAGGCTGAGCAGATCGGTGGCCACACAGGCCAGGGCCTGCTGGGCATGCAACTGATCGATCAACGGCCGCAGGTCGCGGATCTCGCCGTGGGTATCCGGGTACTGCAACAGCGCGCCAAACACCTGATGCGCGGGCAAGTTATCCACAGCGTCGACGATCACCTCGAAACCGAACCCCTCGGCCCGGGTGCGCACCACGGAGATGGTCTGGGGATGGCAGTGTTCATCGACAAAAAACAGATTGCTCCTGGACTTGGCCACGCGCTTGGCCAGGGCCATGGCTTCGGCCGCTGCGGTGGCCTCGTCCAGCAAGGAGGCGTTGGCCAGATCAAGGCCAGTGAGGTCGATGGTCATCTGCTGGAAATTCAGCAGGGCTTCGAGTCGGCCCTGGGCGATTTCCGGTTGGTAGGGCGTGTAGGCGGTGTACCAACCGGGGTTTTCCAACACGTTGCGCAGGATCACCGTCGGCGTCAGGGTGCCGTGGTAACCCATGCCGATCAGGCTGGTCCAGACTTGGTTCTGCGCGGCATACCCCTTGAGCTTGGCCAGGGCCGCCTGTTCATCCAGTGCCGGTGGCAGGTCCAGGGCGCGATTGAGGCGGATGCCCGGCGGCACCGTCTGCTCGACCAGCTCGATCCGACTCCCCAGCCCGAGGCTGGCAAGCATCGCCTGCTGCTCCTCGGCATCGGGCCCCAGGTGCCGGTGGAGAAATGCGTTGGGCTCGCGTAACTGGCTCAGGGATGGCGACAGGGACATGGCAGGCTCTCTCCGATAAGCGGCGCTCAGCTTCGATGCAACAGGGTGCCAAGCAGCATAGCAGCCGATTCTGCGCGTCGACGCGCTGGCATCCCGAGGCAATCGGTACCATCATGCAGGGCGTCCGCGCGCCGGCCCCGGTGCGCCGCAACCCCTGCTCTCATCGTCCGCTTATCGGGTGCCCCATCGTCATGAGCCAACCGTCTTTCCTGCCGTTCTCCAAACCCACCATCGATGAATCCACCATCGCCGCCGTCGGCGAAGTGCTGCGTTCGGGCTGGATCACCAGCGGCCCCAAGGTCCAGGCGTTCGAAGCCCAGCTCTCGGCGTTCTTCGGCGGACGCAGCGTGCGTACCTTCAACTCCGGCACCTGCACCATGGAGATCGCCTTGCGCATTGCCGGCATCGGCCCTGGAGATGAAGTCATCACCACGCCGATTTCCTGGGTGGCCACCGCCAACGTGATTCTCGAAGTGGGTGCCACGCCGGTGTTCGCCGACATTGATCCGATCACCCGCAACATCGACCTGGCCCAGGTGGAAGCTGCTATTACGCCACGCACCAAAGCCATCATCCCGGTGTTCCTGGCCGGCTTGCCGGTGGACATGAGCCGCTTGTATGCCCTGGCCAAGAAACACGGCCTGCGGGTGGTGGAAGACGCGGCCCAGGCCCTGGGTTCCAGCTGGAATGGCCAACGCATCGGCGCCGGTGGCGACTTCGTGTCCTTCAGCTTCCAGGCCAACAAGAACGTCACTTCGTCCGAGGGCGGCTGCCTGGTCCTCAATACCCCTGAAGAAGTGCGCCTGGCCGAGAAGTACCGCCTGCAAGGGGTCACCCGCAACGGCTTCGACGGTCTGGATGTGGATGTGCTGGGGGGCAAGTTCAACATGACCGACGTCGCCGCCGCCATCGGCCTGGGGCAGTTTGCCCATATCGAGGCGATCACCGCCCATCGCCGTGAGCTGGCCCGGCACTACTTCGAATGCTTCGGCAGCGACTTCGAGGCCCGCTATGGCGCCCAGCTACCGCCGGCGGATTTCAGCAACAGCAACTGGCACCTGTTCCAGCTGGTGCTTCCGGAGCGCAAGGACGGCAAGCCGGCCCGCGCCACCTTCATGGAGCAGATGCAGGAACGGGGCATCGGCATCGGCTATCACTATCCGCCGATTCACTTGCTGAGCCTGTACCGCGAGCGCGGTTTCAAGGAGGGAATGTTCCCGGTGGCGGAACGGGTCGGTCGTCTGATCGTCTCGTTGCCGATGTTCACCGCCATGAGCAAGGCCGACGTGGAACGTGCGGTGGCGGCGGTGAAAGAGGTGTTGCAGGCTTAGGCCTTCGCGAGCAAGCTCGCTCCTGCACAACAGGAGCGGGCCTGCTTGCAGGAATGCCTTACTCGCCGATGGCGGCCTTGTAGCCGGCGGCGTCCAGCAGTTTCTCCAGATCGGCCGGGTTGCTCGGCTTGAGCTTGAAGATCCAGGCGTCGTAAGGCTCGCTGTTGAGCAGCTCGGGGCTGGTGCTCAGATCTTCGTTGACCGCGATCACTTCACCGGCCACCGGGGCATAGATGTCGGAAGCGGCCTTGACCGACTCCACCACGCCCGCCTGGTCCCCTGCGCCAAACACGTTGCCAACTTCCGTCAGCTCGACGAATACCACATCGCCCAGGGCTTCCTGGGCGTGGTCGCTAATACCCACGGTCACACTGCCGTCAGCTTCCAGACGGGCCCATTCGTGACTATCGGCAAAACGCAGGTGGGCAGGGATATCGCTCATGTTCTGTGTCCTCAAGAAGAAGTGTCAGCGGCGCAATGCCGGCTGGAAATAGTTAGATCAAGGTCTTGCCGTGGCGCACGAAGGTCGGTTTGACCACCCGGACCGGGTACCACTTGCCGCGGATTTCCACTTCGGCACGGTCAGCGGTGGCCATCGGCACCCGCGCCAGTGCGATCGATTTACTCAGCGTAGGGGAGAAACTACCACTGGTGATCTCACCTTCGCCAACATCGGCGATGCGAACCACTTGATGCGCGCGCAAAACCCCACGCTCTTCCAGTACCAACCCCACCAGCTTTTGCTTCACCCCGGACGCTCGCTCAGCCTCCAGAGCGGTACGACCGATGAATTTGCGTGACGACGGCTCCCAGGCAATGCTCCAGGCCATGTTCGCTGCCAAGGGCGAAACATCCTGGTGAATATCCTGGCCGTAGAGGTTCATGCCGGCTTCCAGGCGCAGGGTATCCCGGGCGCCCAGGCCGATAGGCGAGATCCCCGCTCCCACCAGATCGTTGAAAAAGGCCGGCGCCTGATCGGCGGGCAGGACGATTTCCAGTCCATCCTCACCGGTGTAACCGGTACGGGCGATGAACCAGTCACCGTCGGTGCCGGCTTCGAAAGGCTTGAGCTGTTGAATCAGGGCGCCACGGGACTGGGTCACCAACTCGGCGATCTTGTGCCGGGCCTGAGGTCCCTGGATCGCCAGCATGGCCAGCTCCGGTCGCTCGCGCAGTTGCACCTGGAACTCACCCAACTGCGCCTGCATCCAGGCCAGGTCCTGATCCCGGGTGGCGGCGTTGAGCGCGAGGCGATAAGCGTCCTCGAGGCGGTAGACGATCATGTCGTCGACGATGCCGCCGCGCTCATTGAGCATGGTGCTGTACAAGGCCTGGCCAGGGTGCTGCAAACGTTCGACATCATTGGCCAGCAAGTGCTGGAGCCAGGCCTTGGCCTGGGCGCCGCTGACATCGATCACGGTCATGTGCGATACATCGAACACACCGCAATCACGTCGCACCTGATGGTGCTCCTCGACCTGCGAGCCGTAATGCAAAGGCATATCCCAACCGCCAAAATCGACCATTTTCGCGCCGAGGGCGAGATGCAGGTCATACAGAGGCGTACGCTGTCCCATGGGTTTCTCCTTCCGGGCGTGGCGAGGGTGCGGACTGGCGCTGCTAGGGTGAAAGCCTTGAAATAGATGGCTTGCAGCCGATTTCAGCGTCCCGGCCAAACAACAGGCCGCACCGAATGCCGCGCATTGTAGCCGCAAGGTGCAAGGCTGGCACCTAACCGATTCGATGGGCTGAGCGACGAATCAGGCCAATCACCGGCAGCAGGCCAACCAGTACCAGGGTCAGCGCCGGCAACGAAGCTCGCGCCCACTCCCCTTCACTGGTCATTTCGAAGATCCGCACCGCCAGCGTGTCCCAGCCGAACGGGCGCATCAGCAAGGTGGCGGGCATTTCCTTGAGCACATCGACGAACACCAGCAAGGCCGCGCTCAGGGTCCCGGGCAGCAATAACGGTAGATACACTTTGAAAAACAGTCGCGGCCCACCCACCCCCAGGCTGCGCGCGGCTTCGGGCAGCGACGGGCGAATCCGCTCCAGGCTGTTTTCCAGCGGTCCGTAGGCTACCGCGATAAAACGCACCAGGTAGGCCAGCAACAAGGCGGACAGGCTACCCAGCAACAGCGGCTTGCCGGCCCCGCCCAACCAGCCGGACAACGGAATCACCAGTTCCCGGTCCAGATAGCTGAAGGCCAGCATGATCGATACCGCCAGCACCGAGCCGGGCAAGGCGTAACCGAGATTGGCCAGGCTGACCCCGGCGCGGATGCCTCGGGTCGGCGCCAAGCGTCGGGCGAATGCCAACAGCAAAGCCACGCAGACGGTGATCAGCGCCGCCATGCCTCCCAGGTACAGGGTGTGGACAATCAGCCCGGCATAGCGCTCATCCAGGTCGAAGCGCCCGCGCTGCCAGAACCACACCAGCAGTTGCAGCAGCGGGATCACGAAGGCACAGGCAAATACCAGCAGGCACCAGCCCGTAGCCGCCATGGCCTTGAGCCCAGACAGGTGGTACAGCGCCTTGCCCCGGGGCCGCTCGTTGCCGGTGCGACTGGCGCCGCGGGCGCGTCGCTCGCCGTACAGCACCAGCATCACCGCCAGTAGCAACAGGCTGGCCAGTTGCGCGGCACTGGATAGACTGAAAAACCCGTACCAGGTCTTGTAGATAGCGGTAGTGAAGGTGTCGAAGTTAAACACCGACACCGCGCCGAAATCCGCCAGGGTCTCCATCAGCGCCAGGGCGACCCCAGCGCCGATGGCCGGCCGCGCCATCGGCAGCGCCACGCGCCAAAAGGCCTGCCAGGGCGACTGCCCAAGCACCCGAGCGGCCTCCATCAAGCCTTTGCCCTGGGCCAGGAAGGCGTTGCGTGCCAACAGGTAGACGTAGGGATAGAACACCAGCACCAGCACCAGGATCACGCCGCCGGTGGAGCGCACTCTCGGTAGCCGCAAGCCTGTGCCGAACCATTCCCGCAGCAGACTTTGCACCGGTCCGGAAAAATCCAGCAGGCCGACGAAGACAAAGGCCAGTACATAGGCCGGGATCGCGAAGGGCAGCATCAGCGCCCAATCCAGCCAGCGCCGTCCGGGAAACTCGCAGAGGCTGGTGAGCCAGGCCAGGCTCACCCCCAGCAGCGTGACGCCAACGCCGACCCCGAACACCAGGGTCAGGGTGTTGCTCAACAGACGCGGCATCTGCGTGTCCCACAGGTGGGACCAGATCTGCTGGTCGACGGCCTGCCAGGACAGCAGCAGCACACTCAGCGGCAACAGGACCAGGGCCGCTACGGCGAAGACCAGGGGATACCAGCGACGTTGGGCAGGATGGGCCACAAAGAACTCTCGGGCAGGTGGAACAGACAAAAATACTTGCGCAAAACGCGTGGAGCGATGGAGCTTGCTCCCGCTGGGTGCCATGGCCGCCCCAACGGCTGCAACCACGTTACGCCAGTTGAATCACGTATTCAGGGCTTGCCACTGCTACGCGGTGGAACGGGAGCAAGCTCCCTCGCCACAAAAGCCCAACCGTTAAACAAAACGCCCCGCAAAAGCGGGGCGCAGTATAACGGCAGTCTCAGTTCCAGCCAGCGCGGTCCATCAAGCGAATGGCCTCGGCCTGGCGCTTGCCGGCGATCTCAACCGGCAGGGTATCGGCCACGAATTTGCCCCAGCTGGCCACTTCCGCAGAAGGCGCCACCGCCGGGTTGGCCGGGAACTCCTGGTTGACGTCGGCAAAGATCTTTTGCGCTTCAGGCGTGGTCATCCACTCCACCAGCGCCTTGGCCGCCTCCGGATGCGGCGCGTACTTGGTCAGGCCAATACCCGACAGGTTGACGTGCACCCCGCGATCGCCCTGGTTCGGCCAGAACAGCTTCACCGCCAGGTCGGGCTTCTGCTTGTGCAAGCGGCCGTAATAGTAGGTGTTGACGATGCCAACGTCGCATTGGCCGGCGTTGATCGCATCCAGCACCGCGATGTCATCGGAGAACACATCGGTGGACAGGTTGTTGACCCAGCCCTTGATGATCTCTTCGGTCTTCGCCGCGCCGTGGGTCTCGATCAGGGTGGCAGTCAGCGACTGGTTGTAGACCTTCTTCGCGCTACGCAGGCACAGACGGCCTTCCCACTGCTTGTCGGCCAAGGCTTCATAGGTGGTCAGTTCGGAAGGTTTGACCCGCTCGGTGGAGTAGGCCAGGGTCCGCGCCCGCAGGCTCAGGCCGGTCCAGGCGTGGTTGGAAGAGCGGTATTGCAGAGGGATGTTGCTGTCGATGACCTTGGAGGTGAACGGTTGCAGGATGCCCATCTGCTCGGCCTGCCAGAGGTTGCCGGCGTCCACGGTGAGCAGCAGGTCGGCGGTGGCGTTTTCGCCCTCGGCCTTGATCCGCTGCATCAGCGGCGCTTCCTTGTCGGTGATGAACTTGATCTTCACCCCGGTCTTCTGGGTGTAGGCATCGAACACCGGCTTGATCAGCTCATCGATACGCGAGGAGTAGACCACGACTTCATCGGCAGCATGGGCGGCGGTGCCGATGAAAGTGAGTGCCAGGGCGGTCAGTAGACGCTTCGGTGCCAACATGGGAGCAGTCTCTCGATTATAAAATGAGGCGAAATGATAAGGACTCCCATTTGCCTTCTCAACCGAACCTGACGCCGAGGCGTTACCAGATGTTGCGTAGAGCCGTCCGCCAGGAAGCTTCGCCGGCCAGCCGGCGCCTACGCTTGGGCCAGCTCTGGTAGATCGCCGCTCAGGCCCAGTGCCTGACGCACGAACAGCGCCTTGGCCTCGGGCATCTGGTCGACCATCTTCAGGCCAGTGTTGCGCAGCCAGCGCAGCGGCAACGGATCGGCCTGGAACAGCCGCTCGAAGCCTTCCATGGCCGCCATCAGCGCCAGGTTGTGAGGCATGCGCCGACGCTCGAAACGGCTCAGCACCTTGAGCTCGGCCAAGCGCTCGCCACGGCTGGCCGCTTGCAGCAGCACTTCGGCCAGCACTGCGGCATCGAGGAAACCCAGGTTGACCCCCTGTCCCGCCAGCGGATGAATGGTATGGGCGGCGTCGCCGATCAGGGCCAGGCCTTCGGCCACGTAGCGCTTGGCGTGGCGCTGGCGTAGCGGCACGCAAAGCCGAGGGTCGGCGCTGAGCACGGTGCCCAGGCGACCTTCGAAGGCGCGCTCCAGCTCAGCACAAAACGCGGCGTCATCCAGGGCCATCAAGCGCTCGGCCTCGGTGGGCGTGGTGGACCAGACAATGGAGCACCAGTCGTGCTGCCCGTCCCGTACCAACGGCAGAAACGCCAACGGGCCGGTGTCGGTGAAACGCTGCCAGGCGGTCAGTTGATGGGGCTGGCTGCTGCGCACACTGGTGACGATGGCGTGATGCAGGTAATCCCACTCCCGGGTAGCACAACCGGTCAGGCGACGCACGGCCGAGTTGGCGCCATCGGCGGCGATGACCAAAGGCGCTCGCAGGACCCGGCCGTCCGCCAGGGTCAGCAGCCAGTCATCGCCGGAGCGGCGCATCTGCTCCAGGCGGGCATTGGCCAACAAACCGATGTCGCACTCGTGCAAACGCTCAAGCAAGGCATCCTGAACCACGCGGTTCTCGACGATATGTCCCAACACCTCGGCATGCACGCTGGAGGCCGAGAAGTGAATCTGCCCGGTGCCGCTGCCGTCCCAGACCTGCATGTCGCAGTAGGGGCTGCTGCGCCGTGCGGCAATACCGTCCCAGGCGCCAAGGCGCTGCAGAATCCGCTGGCTGGCGGCCGACAAGGCACTGACCCGGGGTTCGAACGGCAACTCGGCGTCGAAGGGTTTGACACTCAGGGAGCCGCCATCGAGCAGCAGCACTTCCAGGCCGCTGCCCTGCAACGCCAACGCCAAGGCACTGCCGACCATTCCAGCTCCGACAATCAGCACATCTGCGCGCATTTCCATGCTTTAGGCCTGTCTCGCTTGCGGCTTGAGCCGCACATAAAGGGTTTTATCGACCCGCGCCACCAGGGTGCCGGAGCCGTCATGAATCTCTACCTGCAACTGCGGCAGGTACTTCTCGCCCGTTGCGGTCTGCTGGCGCACTTCGTCGAGCAGCGCCTGGTCAATGCTGAACCGAGCAAACACCGGCCCCTTGCCCGGGGCGATGAAGTCGATGGCCGCGGCCTTGTCCCAGACGATGTAGTCGCGTCCCAGGTTCTCCATCAGCATCAGCATGAAAAACGGGTCCACCATCGAATACAGGCTGCCGCCGAACTGGGTGCCGACATAGTTGCGGTTGTACCAGCCCAGACCCATGGAGACCTGGACTTCGCGGAAATCCGCGCTGATCTGGCGAACCCGCACACCTGCCCCCAGATAGGGCGGATACAGGTTCATCACCCAGCGCAGCAAGCGTGCCTTGCCGACGCGTCGAGTCAGCCACTCACGCATCCGGACGAGTGCCCAGGCCCATGGCCTGGCGCGCGAACCAGCGCTTGGCCGGGGGCAGCAGGTCCAGTCCGAGCAAGCCAAGATTGCGCCCCACCGACAGCAGGGGCAGCTTGCTGCCGAACAGCCGCGTGACCTGATCGGAAAAACCCACGGTCAGGCTCTGGTCCAGGCGCTGGCGCTCGCGATAAGCCTGCAGCACGGCAAAATCGCCCGGCAGTTGTTCGCTGGCCAGCAAGGCATCCGCCAGGGCCTGGGCATCACGCAGCGACAGGTTGAAGCCCTGTCCGGCAATCGGATGCAGGCTGTGGGCGGCATTGCCCAGCACCACCAGATGGGAGCGCACCTGCTCTTCGGCTTCTACCAGGGACAGCGGATACAAATGCCGAGCACCCACTTGTTTCAAGGTGCCCAGGCGATAACCGAATACGCCCTGCAATTCGCTGAGGAAACTACGGTCATCCAGGTCGGCCAGACGCTGAGCGTCCATGCCCTGGCGGGTCCAGATCAGCGCGCAGCGGTTTTCCGGCAATGGCAGCAACGCCATCGGTCCGTCATCGGTGAAGCGCTCGAAGGCCATGCCGTTGTGGGCTTCGCTGGGGGTAATGTTGGCAATCAGCGCGCTCTGGTTATAGGGGCGATTCTTGACCCCGATACCCAATTGTTCGCGCAGGCCGGAGCGGCCACCGTCGGCGAGCACCGCAAGGTCGCATTCCAGTGTGGTTTCGTCATTCAGGGTCAGGCGATAGCCGCCTTCCAGAGGCTCCAGGCGAGTGACCTCCGCCGGACAGCGCCAGCTGATCACGTCCTTGTCCAGTCCTTGCCACAGGCATTGACCGAGCCAGGCGTTTTCCACCACATAACCCAGGGCCGGAACCCCTTCTTCCATGGCCGACAGGCGCGCAGTGGAAAACCGCCCACGGTCGGACACATGAATCTGCTTGATCGGCTCGGCGCGCCGGGAGATCGCTTGCCACAAGCCCAGGCGCTGGTAGATCTGTCGGGCGCCAAAGGACAGTGCCGAAGAACGCGCATCGTAGCTGGGCTGGAAGCTGTCGCCGGGGGCGAAGGGTTCGATCAGCACGATCTTCCAGCCCCGGGCCTTGGCTCCGGCCTGCAGAGCCAGGGCCAGGCTTGCGCCGACCAAGCCGCCACCGATGATGGCCAGATTGACCCGGCTCATGAGGCCTGAACTCGGGCTGCTGCCATCAGCGCCTCGATCTCGGCGACGCTTTTGGGCACGCCGCTTGTCAGAATTTCACAGCCCTGCTTGGTCACTACCACGTCGTCCTCGATGCGCACGCCAATGCCGCGCCACTTCTTCGCCACTTGCTGGTTGTCCGGGGAGATGTAGATGCCCGGCTCCACGGTCAGCGCCATGCCGACCTCCAACACCCGCCACTCGCCGCCGACCTTGTATTCGCCGACATCGTGTACATCCATGCCCAGCCAATGCCCGGCGCGGTGCATGTAAAACGTCTTGTAAGCCTCGCTGGCAATCAGCTCGTCGACTGCGCCTTCCAACAGACCCAACTTCACCAGACCGGCGGTGATCACCCGGACCGTTGCCTCATGGGCCTGGTTCCAGTGCTTGTTCGGGGCGATCTCGGCAAACGCCGCTTCCTGGGCCGCCAGCACCAGTTCGTAGATCGCCTTCTGCTCGGGCGAGAACTTACCGTTGACCGGCCAGGTCCGGGTGATATCACTGGCATAGCAGTCGATTTCACAACCAGCGTCGATCAACACCAGATCACCGTCCTTGAGCAGGGCGTCATTCTGTTGGTAGTGCAGGATGCAGCTGTTGCGCCCGGCAGCGACGATGGAACCATAAGCCGGCATCTTCGCCCCGCCCTTGCGGAACTCGTAGTCCAGCTCGGCTTCCAGACTGAACTCGTGCAATCCGGGGCGACTGGCCTGCATGGCCCGGATATGGGCCTGGGCGGAAATCCGTGCGGCTTCGCGCATCACCTTCACTTCCGCCGCCGATTTATACAGGCGCATGTCGTGCAGCAGATGATCCAGGGCAACGAATTCGTTCGGCGGCTGGGCGCCAAGGTGCGCTTTAGAGCGGATCACGTTGATCCAGTCCATCAGGTGGCGATCGAACTCGGGGTTGCTGCCCATGGCCGAATAGACCCGGTCACGACCTTCGATCAGCCCCGGGAGAATGTCATCGATATCAGTGATGGGAAACGCATCGTCCGCACCGTAGTCACGGATCGCGCCTTCCTGACCAGCCCGCAGGCCATCCCACAGTTCCCGCTCGGCATTGCGCTCACGGCAGAACAGCACGTACTCACCATGCTCGCGACCGGGCATCAGCACGATCACGGCCTGGGGCTCGGGAAAACCGCTGAGGTATTGGAAATCGCTGTCCTGGCGGTAGACGTGCTCCACATCGCGGTTGCGAATGGCCACGGCCGCCGCCGGCAGGATCGCGATGCTGTTGGGCTCCATCTGCGCCATGAGCGCCTTGCGGCGACGGCTGTATTCCGCTCTAGGGATATGAATCATGGGCAGATGCAGTTCCCTGTCAGTCAGTGCAGAGAAGGCTTGGCAGCCGGTGCAACGGTCTTGTTGGTTTCGGTGAACAGCAGCAATGGCGCGACCCGCAGGTACTCCATCACTTCCATGTAGTCGCTTTCACCGTCGT
This sequence comes from Pseudomonas sp. 50_B, assembly GCF_017491625.1. Classification (NCBI taxonomy): domain Bacteria; kingdom Pseudomonadati; phylum Pseudomonadota; class Gammaproteobacteria; order Pseudomonadales; family Pseudomonadaceae; genus Pseudomonas; species Pseudomonas sp. 50_B. The sequence continues at coordinate 425,629 of NZ_JAFGYX010000001.1, read as the reverse complement.
CGGACTCTTCCAGCGCATCCTGTACCTGAGCGATGGCTGCAAGGTCCTGCAACACTTCCGTGGCCTCGACGCTCAGGGCGCTGCTGTCACGGGAATTGAGGCCGAAACCGGCGAGGAAACCCTGGCACCACTGGCCCAGGGCCGCGGCACGTTCGGTCAATGGCGCGTCGTCGCTGGGCAGCAGCAGGACCACGGTCATGTCGTCGCTGGTGAGCTCGCCCTTGACCATTTCCTGCAGGCCGATCAGGGCGTTGCGCACATTTTCTTGTGGCTCGCCTTCGAGCAGCTCGGAAGCGTCCACCAGCCAGCCGTCGACCTCGAAGCCGGCGCCAGCGCAGCTACGGCCCAGCAACAGGCCGTGCAATTCGGCAGGAGAAACAGGATGACCGCTGCTGCTGAGCAGGGTGGCGAAGGCGTTGTACGGGGAATTCTGAATGGGCATGGGCAGCTAGGCGCCAAGCGGCGCAATGTCTAGAATGAAGGCCTTGTATCGTAGGGCGTGTCATCATTCATTGCCAGCGCCGCGTTGCGCCTTGCGCCCCGTTACAACGGTCCGCGGGGCCTGGGGCGACGGACAGATTGCCGACCGACAGCACCCGATGCGCCAGGACTGTTCGGGCCGTCCAGGCGCTGCCCAGCCAGTTGCCACTCATCAGACCAACTTCAGTGGGACACAATGGAAGACACCGACCTGCACGCACTGATGGCCAGACTCGAACTGCTTATTACCCGGGTCGAGCAACTAAAGAGTCAAAACGCACTCTTATTAGCTCAGGAAAAGACCTGGCGCGAGGAACGCGCGCACCTCATTGAAAAAAACGAAATCGCCCGGCGTAAGGTCGAATCGATGATTTCGCGCCTCAAGGCCCTGGAGCAAGACTCATGAGTTCAAGCAATAGCGTTACCGTGCAGATCCTCGACAAAGAGTATTCGATCATCTGCCCCCAGGAAGAGCGCAGCAATCTGGTGAGCGCAGCCCGTTACCTGGACGGCAAGATGCGCGAGATCCGTAGCAGCGGCAAAGTCATCGGTGCCGATCGCATCGCGGTCATGGCCGCGCTGAACATCACCCACGATCTGCTGCACCGCCAGGAGCGTCCGGACGTGCAGGCCAGCGCCACCACTCGCGAACAAGTGCGCGATCTTCTGGAACGCGTCGACCTGGTCCTGGCCACCGATTCGGACGCAAGCAAGGCTGATTCCTGACAGCGGTTGCGGTATACTCCCGCCACTCCCTGGGGTGCTTGCCAGTTGGCGATGTCCCTGAGCCGATTCGCACTACCCTGGAAGTTGCACGTTGGGCTGGTGTGCATGTCCGCTAGACGGAAAGCCTTAAAGCCTGCTGCATCTTCCGCCTTGAACTTTCGGGTTCAAGGGCTAAGTCGACAGCGGTTCGCCTGGGGAGCCTGAATTCTCAGCCAATGCCAGTTATCCATGCTGGCATTGGTTTTTCCGGGTAGGCTGTTCTGCCATGTCCGACTTTCCATAGCCTCATCCATGACCGAACCTGCGCCGCTTTCCCGCCCGCAACTTCGACGCATGCTGCGTAAAGCCCGTCGCTCCCTGACACCTGCCCAGCAACGCCAGGCCGCCAGCGGGCTGTACCGCCAGTTGGCGCAGAATCCAGTGTTTCTCCGAGCCCGACACCTGTCCCTGTACCTGCCCACTGACGGAGAGATCGATCCGCGCCTGCTGCTACGTGCCGCGCAACGCCGGGGCAAGGCCACCTACTTGCCAGTGCTCAGTGCCTGGCCACGGACCAAGATGGTCTTCCAGCGCGTACGGCCCGGAGAAAAACTGCGCCCCAACCGCTTTCGCATCCTCGAACCCAGGATCAACGTCGCACGCCAACGCAAGGTCTGGGCGCTGGATCTGGTGCTCCTGCCCTTGGTGGGATTTGACGAAGACGGTGGACGCCTGGGAATGGGCGGCGGCTTCTACGACCGCAGCCTGGCTTACCTGGCGCGGCGCAAGAGCTGGCGCAAGCCGAAGCTGCTGGGGCTGGCCCATGAATGTCAGAAGGTCGCGAGACTGGATCAGGCCAGCTGGGATGTGCCGCTACAGGGCACCGTGACTGATCAGGGATGGTACTGCGCCCGATAGACGTCGCGCTGGCTCAGCGACGCCGGGACGGATTCAACGCTTGAAGGGTTGCGGCTGTTGGGCAATCTCGATCGGGGCATCGGTCTTGTTGGCCCATAAGCTCTGCGCATAACCAGTGGTCACAACGCCCAAACCGAACAAAATAACCAAAATCCATAGTAAATCCGGTTGGCGTTTCATCGATTGCCCCCCCTCGGGCAAGTCACACACGATGACAGCAACGGTTTCCATAACAGGCCGTGCAGCAGCGTCAAGCTTAAAATCCCGGCATTCTGCGATAACGTGAACCGACACGCAAATGCTGGCGTCAACCGACTGTCGGTTTGTCATAAAATCCTCCGACAACCTGCCCAACCACCCTTTGGAGGGTAAGAAACATGGCCTATTGGCTGATGAAATCCGAGCCAGACGAACTCTCGATCCAGGACCTGAACAAGCTTGGAAAGGCCCGTTGGGACGGTGTGCGCAACTACCAGGCACGCAACTTCCTGCGCGCCATGGCCGTCGGCGATGAGTTCTTCTTCTACCACTCCAGTTGTCCGGAGCCAGGCATCGCTGGCATCGGCCAAATCATCAAGGCGGCCTACCCGGACCCCACCGCCCTGGAACCGGACAGCGTCTATTTCGACCCCAAGTCCAGCGCCGAGAAAAATGCCTGGAGCGCAATCGACGTAGCCCACGTGGAAACCTTCAACAAGGTCCTGCGCCTGGACTATCTCAAGCAGCAGACTGCCCTCGCTGAAATGCCCCTGGTGCAAAAAGGCAGTCGCCTGTCAGTCATGCCAGTGACCGCAGAGCAATGGGCGGCTGTGCTCTCTCTACGTTGAGCAACCCGCCCCGGTGTGCCGTGGCCTAGCAAGCGCAACGGCACTGGCGCCAGTTTTTTGCCCCGATCGCCATGCAGCCTGCGAACAATAGGTTTAGGCTTGGCCCTTTCATTTGACGAGCATCAAGCGGGTAAAAGCCTTGATACGTCAGACTAGGACGCTATAGCCGCAGGACGCAGAACACATGTCGACGAACCACCGTTCTTCCCGCCTTTTCGCTGTCTCCCTCTTGATTCTGTTGCTCGCCGCTGGTGGCTTCGGTTACTGGAAATCCCTCCAGGATCGTCTGCCGGAAGGGCTGAGCATGGGCAATGGCCGTCTCGAAGCCACTGAGGTGCAGATCGCCAGCAAGATTCCCGGACGCCTGGCGGAAGTGCGGGTCAATGAAGGCGACAAAGTGCTCCAGGGCCAACTGCTGGCCCGGATGGATACCCGCACCCTGGAAGCCCAGCGCAGCCAGGCCGAAGCCGAAGTGCTGCGCGCCCGGGAAAACCTCTCCGCCGCAGAAGCCAACGTGCAACTGCGCCAGAGCGAATTGCTCCTGGCCAATCAGGAACTCAAGCGCTCCCAGGAACTGTTCAGGCGCGGCTTCGCCAGCCAGCAGATCATCGATCAGCAACAGGCACGGCTGAACACCGGCAATGCCGCCGTGCTGGCGGCCCAGGCCCAGGTTGCGGCGGTCAAGGCCGCTATCGGCGCCGCCCTGGCCCAGGTTGCGCAGCTCACCAGCGAGATCGACGACAGCAGCCTGCGAGCCCCCATCGACGGCATCATCCAACTGCGTCTGGCCGAGCCTGGCGAAGTCCTGGGTGCCGGCGGCCGAGTACTGCTGTTGATCGACCCCAACGACCAATACATGAACCTCTACTTGCCAGCCTCGGTCACCGGGCGCCTGACGGTGGGCGATGAATCGCGGATTGTTCTCGACGCCCTGCCCAACCAGCCACTGCCGGCAAAGATCAGCTTCGTCGCGGCCAAGTCGCAATTCACCCCCAAAGAAGTGGAAACCCGTGACGAACGCCAGAAACTGGTATTCCGGGTCAAGGTGCGCCTGACTCAACCCGCCGCCGTGCCCCAGGCCAAACCGGGCATGCCCGGTGCCGGTTATGTGCGCACAGCCACCGTGGACTGGCCGGCTAACCTGCAATGAATGCCCTGGCGCTGCACGCCACCGGCATCAGCCATCGCTACGGTGCCCAGCAGGCTCTGATCGACATCAGTTTCAGCCTGCCGGCAGGCACACGCTGCGGTCTGATCGGTCCTGACGGTGCCGGCAAGTCGAGCCTTCTCGGGCTGATTGCCGGGGTCAAGAAGCTTCAGCAAGGCGAGCTCGAGGTACTCGGCGGAGCCATCTCCCAGCGCCGCCACCGCAGAAGCCTATACCCGCGCATCGCCTTCATGCCCCAGGGGCTGGGGGGCAACCTGTATCCCGACCTGTCCATTAGCGAGAACATCCGCTTCTTCGCCACCCTGTTCGGCCTGCCACGTGACGAATGCGACCAGCGCATGCACAGCCTGTTGCTGGCCACCGACCTGCTGCGCTTTGCCGAACGCCCGGCGGGCAAGCTGTCCGGTGGGATGAAACAGAAACTCGGCCTGTGCTGCGCGCTGATCCACGAACCGGATCTGTTGATCCTTGACGAGCCCACCACCGGGGTCGACCCGCTTTCCCGCCGACGCTTCTGGGAACTGGTGGAGGATGTGCGCCAGCAACGACCACAACTGACCCTGTTGGTGGCCACCGCCTACATGGAAGAAGCCGAACAGTTCGAGCATTGCCTGATGCTCGACCAAGGCAAGTTGATCGCCCAGGGCCTGAGCCGGGAGCTGGCGCAGGTAACGGGCAGCGGCAAGCTGGACGATGCCTTCACTCACTACCAGGGCGACAGCGGCCATGACAATCAGCCACTGGTGATCCCGCCACGTTCTGGCGATAACCAGGACATCGCCATCGAGGCCCACGAGCTGACCCTGCGCTTCGGCGACTTCACCGCCGTCAACAAAGTCAGCTTCGCCATCGGTCGCGGGGAGATCTTCGGCTTCCTCGGCTCCAACGGCTGCGGCAAGACCACCACCATGAAGGTCCTCACCGGGCTGATGCCCGCCACTGAAGGCAGCGCCAAGTTGCTGGGCAATCCGGTGGACGCCAAGGACCTGGCCACCCGCAAGCGGGTCGGCTTCATGTCCCAGAGCTTTTCCCTGTACGGCGAACTCAGCGTGCGCCAGAACCTGGAGCTGCATGCCCGCCTGTTCGACCTGCCGAAAGCCGAGAGCGGCCCACGCATCGAGGAACTGATCCAGCGCTTCGACCTGGGCGCAATCGCCGAGCAGCAATCCGGCGCCCTGCCCCTGGGTCTGCGCCAGCGCCTGTCCCTGGCCGTGGCGGTGCTGCACCGCCCGGAAGTGCTGATCCTCGACGAACCCACGTCAGGGGTTGATCCGGCAGCCCGTGACGATTTCTGGCGACTGCTGATCGAACTGTCCCGGGAACAGGGCGTGACCATCTTCCTGTCCACTCATTTCATGAACGAAGCCCAGCGCTGCGACCGCATTTCGTTGATGCACGCCGGCAAGGTATTGGCCTGTGACACACCAGCGGCGCTGCAACAGCAGTTTTCCGGCGACACCCTGGAAGCCGCCTTCGTCCGCTGCCTGGAAGAAGCCCAAGGAGCCGCGGATGCAGCGCCACCTCCGGCGGCTGCCGCCAGCCACGCCATCGCGCCTCCGCGCTCGGGCCTGAGCCTGGCCCGGCTGCTGGCAGTGGCCACCCGGGAAGGCAAGGAGCTATTGCGGGACAAGGTGCGCTTGGGCTTTGCCCTGCTGGGGGCGATCTTCATGATGGTGATCTTTGGCTACGGCATTTCCCTGGATGTGGAAAAGCTCGCCTTCGCCGTCTACGACCAGGATCAGACGCCGCAAAGCCGCGCCTATCTGGAGGCTTTTCGCAGCTCACGCTACTTCGAGGAAAAACCCACCATCCGCAGCTCCGCCGAACTGCATCGGCGCCTGCAGCGCTCGGAGATCAAGCTGGCCCTGGAAATCCCTTCCGGCTTTGGCCGCGATCTGTATGCCGGGCGCCAACCGACGGTGGCCGCCTGGCTGGACGGCGGCATGCCGTTTCGCGCGGAAACCAGCCGCAACTATGTCGAGGCGGTACACCAGGCCAACCTCGAACTCCTGGCCGAACACAGCAGCCCGGCACTGAACACAAGATCCGCCGCCAAGCTGGAAACACGCTTTCGCTACAACCAGGACGTGGTCAGCGTCAACGCCATCGGGCCCGGGGTCATGGCGCTGATCCTGGCGTTCATTCCGGCCATGCTCACCGCCCTGGGCATCGTTCGCGAGAAGGAACTGGGCTCGATCACCAACTTCTATGCCACGCCCCTGACCCGCCTGGAGTTCCTCCTGGGCAAGCAGGCGCCCTACCTGGCCGTGAGCCTGATCAACCTGGGATTGCTGGTGGCCATGAACCGCTGGCTGTTCGGCGTGCCCTTCAAGGGCAGCGGACTGACCCTGGCCCTGGGCGGCGTCCTCTACGTGCTGGCCACCACCAGCATGGGCCTGCTGATCTCGGCCTTCACCCGCACCCAGATCGCGGCGATCCTCGGCACCATGATCATCACCAGCCTGCCGACCATCCAGTTCTCCGGGTTGATCGTGCCGCGCTCGTCCCTGGAAGGCTCGGCGGCGATCATGGGGCAGTTGTTCCCCGCCGGGCACTTCCTCGACATCGCCGTCGGCACCTTCACCAAGGCCCTGGACCTGCGGGAGCTATGGCCTCAGTGCCTGGCACTGATCGGGTTCTTCCTCGGTTTCACCGGGCTTAGCCTGGTCATGTTGAAAAAGCAGGAGGTCTGATGAACAGGCTCGCCCATATCCTGCGCCTGGGTCTGAAGGAGCTCACCAGCCTGCGTCACGACAGTGTCTTGCTGTTGTTCCTGTTCTACGCCTTCACCGTGGCCATCTACCTGCCGGCAGCCGGCTCGGTCATTGGCGTACACAACGCCAGTGTGGCCCTGGTGGATGAAGACCACAGCGCACTGTCACGACAATTGGCAGAGGCCCTGCAACCGCCGGAGTTCCAGAACCCGGTCGCCTTGCCCTACGACCAACTGGACAAGGTGATGGACAGCGGCCAGTACACCTTCGTGATCAACATCCCTGCCAACTTCCAGAGCGACCTGCTGGCCGGCCGTCAGCCGGCGGTGCAGGTCAACGTCGACGCCACCGCCATGAGCCAGGCGTTCATGGGCGCCGGCTACATTGGCCGAATCTTCCAGCGCGAGTTGCTCAACTATGCCAACCAGGCGGATGCAGCGAGCAAGGCCCCGGCCCTGATGACCACCCGCGCGCTGTTCAATACCAACCTGGAGGGAGGCTGGTTTCTTGCGGTGATCCAGATCGTCAACAACATCACCATCCTGGCCATCGTGCTCACCGGAACCGCGCTGCTGCGCGAGCGCGAGCACGGTACCCTCGACCACTTGCTGGTACTGCCGCTGACGGCCCTGGAGATCATGCTGGCGAAAATCTGGAGCAATATGCTGGTGGTGGTGCTGTGCACCTGGATATCGCTGGAAGTGATAGTCAAAGGCGTGCTGGGCGTGCCGCTGGCGGGCTCGATGGGGCTGTTCCTGATGGTCACCGCGTTGTATCTGTTCGCCAGCACCGCACTGGGGATCTTCCTTGCCACCCTGGCCCGCTCCACCCCGCAGTTCGGCCTGCTGGCGATCCCGGTGATCATCCCGATGCTGCTACTGTCCGGTGGCAGCACACCGCTGGACAGCATGCCGCAATGGCTGCAATGGGTGATGCAGGGCTCGCCATCAACACACTTCGTCAGCCTCAGCGCAGCGATCCTGTTTCGTGATGCGGGCGTCAGTGTGGTCTGGCCCGACCTGCTGGCCCTGGCGACGATCGGTCTGCTGTTCTTCGCCATTGCCCTGGCGCGCTTTCGCAAAAGCCTCGCCTCATGAGCCACACGCTGTAGGAGCCGACTGGCCGGCGAAAGGGCCCTCAAGCCCCACGTCGCCCTCTCGGACGCCTTCGCTGGCCAGCCAGCTCCAACAGCTGAGCGTTACTGGATGATCAGGTTGTTGAACAACAGGTCTTCCACCACCGGCTTGCCGGTTTCGTCATTCATGACTTGCTGCACCTGCTTGAGGGCTTCCTGGCGCAGCTTTTCCTTGGCCTCGACGTTGTTCATGGTGTCGACGGTCTGCTGGGCAAACAGCGCCACCAACTGGTTGCGGATCAGCGGCTCATTGGCCTTGACCGCCTGGGCCGAAGCGTCGCCGGTCACCCGCAGGGCCACGTCAGCCTTGTAGACCTTGAGCTTGGGGCCGCCATCCAGGCCGTAGTTACCGACAAAGGGCGGGCTCAGGCTGATGTAGCTGACTTTCGGTGCTTCGCCTTCTTTAGCCTCTTCAGCCCCGGCTGCCATCGGCAGGGAGAGGGCCAGCAGCAACATGATCCACGCTTTCACAATTCGCTCCTTAATCCGGTTTGCGGCCTAGCATAAAGGCCCGCCCGCCTGAGCCCAAGCACAAGCTTATGGCTGACCATCAGGGCCGGGCATGCTCGTTGACCGCCTGATTCACACTCCTACACTTATCGGCCACCACTCCCAAAGGAATAGCCCTGATGAAAGCCGTGCTGTGCAAAGCCTTCGGCCCCGCCGAAACGCTGGTGCTGGAAGAGGTCGCAAGTCCCGTGCCGAAGAAGAACGAGGTCCTGCTGGACGTGCATGCCGCAGGGGTGAATTTTCCGGACACCCTGATCATCGAGGGCAAATACCAGTTCAAGCCACCCTTCCCCTTCTCCCCGGGCGGCGAAGCGGCCGGTGTCATCAGCGCAGTGGGCGAGAAAGTCAGCCATCTCAAGGTCGGCGATCGGGTCATGGCCCTGACCGGCTGGGGCAGTTTTGCCGAACAGGTGGCGGTGCCGGGCTACAACGTATTGCCCATTCCCGCCGCCATGGACTTCAACACCGCTGCCGCCTTCAGCATGACCTACGGCACCTCGATGCACGCCCTCAAGCAACGGGGCAACCTGCAGCCGGGTGAGACCCTGCTGGTGCTCGGTGCCTCGGGCGGGGTCGGGCTGGCGGCGGTGGAAATCGGCAAGGCCATGGGCGCCAGGGTGATCGCCGCCGCCAGCAGCGCAGAAAAGCTCGCCGTGGCCAAGGCCGCCGGTGCCGATGAGCTGATCAACTACAGCGAAAGCAACCTGAAGGACGAGATCAAGCGCCTGACCGATGGCAACGGTGCCGACGTGATCTACGACCCGGTGGGCGGCGACCTGTTCGATCAGGCGGTGCGCTCCATCGCCTGGAACGGTCGCTTGCTGGTGGTGGGCTTTGCCAGCGGACGCATTCCCGAATTGCCGGTGAACCTGGCGCTGCTCAAGGGCGCGGCGGTGGTGGGCGTGTTCTGGGGCTCCTTCGCTCAGCGCCAGCCTCAGGACAACGCGGCGAACTTCCAGCAGCTGTTCGGCTGGTTCGCCGAAGGCAAGCTCAAGCCGCTGGTGTCCCAGGTCTATCCTCTGACGGCAGCCGCCCGGGCCATCGATGATCTGGGGCAGCGCAAGGCAGTGGGCAAAGTGGTGGTGCAGGTCCGCTGAGGCCGGCTTCCGTCAATAGGCCACAGCACCCTTGCAGCGCTTGAGCCGTGCCTCCAGGTTGCGATCCGGCATGGCGTGGCTGCGCAGGGCTTGAATGGTCTGTTCAACATAATCGCGGGTGGTGCCATAACGCCCGCAAGCGCTTTCGAACACCTGGCTCAGTACATGATCCGGCAGATTGCCGGCATAGCTGGGCAGGTGCCGCTCCAGCACAAAACCCAAGGCCTGGACCTGACTGCCATCCTCGAGACGGCAGTTGAGCCAGTGCGGACGGTAAGAGGGATAAGGCATTTCACGCTGCCACAGGGCATACAACGAGGCATCCAGATGCTCCTCCGGCAGCCGGTAGGCGAAGCCGCTACAGGAGCCGCCACGATCCAGGCCAAACACCAGCCCCGGCAGTTCAGGCGTGCCGCGATGCTCGTGGGACCACAGGTACAGACCGCGATGATAACCATGCACCCGGCCACGCATGCGCTCGACCGCCGAACACTCCGGGCGCCAGATCAATGAACCGTAGGCAAACAGCCAGACCGGGCCGCCCTTGTGCCGGGCCATGGTGGACTGCATGGAGCTGAGAAGTTGTTCGTGGGTCAGCTGCGGCCCCAGATCGAGCCGCGGAGGGTAAGCCAGATTCAGATAACTGGATTCAAGGGCTGTCATGGCGAATAGCGTTCGGCTCCCCGCGTAAAAGAAGTTACTTAATAGAACGCTTGGCAGTAACTACAAGACACATAAGTTTCAAGGCAAGTTAAGTGCCACTAGAGCAGCACTCAAGTTGAAGGCTTATATATAACCTACCGGCATTTATTTAATTAGATAAATACCGATGGGCTATATACAGAGTTATAACGAAGGGCAAGGACCCGATGCAGTCAGGGCCGCGGGGCGTAGGCGAACACGTCCGCACGCATCTGATGGGCATCCATCCCGGCATTCACCAGAGCGTCCAGGGTGGCGTAGATCATGGCTGGCGAGCCGCTGGCGTAGACATGCACCGACGACAGGTCGGTGATGTCCTCGCAAACCGCCTCATGCAGCATGCCGCAGCGCCCCTCCCAACCGCACAGGTCGCTGACCACCTTGTGCAGATAGAGATTAGGCAGTTGCTGCCACTCATCCCAGTGTTCCAACTGATAGAAATCTTCCGGCCGGCGTACGCCCCAATACAGGTGCACCGGATACTTGAAGCCTTTGGCTCGGCAGTGCTCGATCAGGCTGTGCATCTGCGCCATACCGGTACCGGCAGCGATCAGCACCAGCGGGCCCTGCGGCAACTCGGCCAGGTGAGTGTCGCCAAAAGGCAATTCGACCCGAGCCATGCGGTTGCGCTGCAACTGCTCCATCAAGCTCTGCGCACTGTTTTCGCGCACCAGCACATGCAGCTCCAGATCACGCCCGCAATGGGGCGCTGAAGCCAGGGAGAAGGCCGACTTCTCGCCGTTATCCCGCTCCAGCATCAGGTACTGGCCCGCATGATAGCGGGGTGGCTTGCCGGCCGGCGCTCGCAGCCTGACCCGCCAGACATCGCCGCCGACCTCAAGGCACTCAGTGAGCTGACACGACAAGCTGCGCACCGGCAACTCTCCCAGCGCAAGGACGCCATCCCACAGCACAATGCAGTCTTCCAGCGGCTCTGCAATGCAAGTGTAGAACTCACCATGATCACGCACATCGCCGGCTTGCTGCACACTGCCCTCCACCAGCAGGGCCGCGCACACGTGACAGTTGCCATTGCGGCAGCTCTGCGGGCATTCATAGCCCAAGCGCCGCGCCGCATCGAGAATCCGCTCGCCGGGCAGCGTCTCAAGCACCGCTCCGGAGGGCTGCAAGGTTACACGCATCAATCTATTCCTAACTGATTCCAGATGGCATCGATCCGGCGGGTGACCGCCTCATCCTTGACGATGACCCGGCCCCACTCTCGGGTGGTTTCTCCGGGCCACTTGTGGGTGGCATCGAGCCCCATCTTCGAGCCCAGGCCGGACACCGGCGAGGCGAAGTCGAGGTAGTCGATCGGGGTGTTGTCGATCATCACCGTGTCGCGCTTGGGGTCCATGCGCGTGGTGATGGCCCAGATCACATCGTTCCAGTCCCGGGCATTGATATCGTCGTCGGTGACGATAACGAACTTGGTGTACATGAACTGTCGCAAAAACGACCAGACCCCCAGCATTACCCGCTTGGCGTGGCCCGGGTACTGCTTCTTCATGGTCACCACCGCCATGCGGTACGAGCAGCCTTCTGGCGGCAGGTAGAAGTCGGTGATTTCCGGGAACTGCTTCTGCAGGATCGGCACGAAGACTTCGTTCAGCGCCACGCCGAGAATCGCTGGCTCATCCGGCGGCCGGCCGGTGTAGGTGCTGTGATAGATCGGCTTGATGCGATGGGTGATGCGCTCCACGGTGAACACCGGGAAGCTGTCGACTTCGTTGTAGTAGCCAGTGTGGTCGCCGTACGGGCCTTCGTCGGCCATCTCGCCGGGATGGATCACCCCTTCAAGGATGATTTCGGCGGTGGCCGGGACTTGCAGGTCGTTGCCACGGCACTTCACCAGTTCGGTGCGGTTGCCCCGCAGCAGGCCGGCGAAAGCGTATTCGGAGAGGCTGTCCGGCACCGGGGTCACGGCGCCCAAGATAGTTGCCGGGTCCGCGCCCAGGGCCACGGACACCGGGAACGGCTGGCCCGGGTGCTTCTCGCACCACTCGCGGTAATCCAGGGCGCCACCACGATGGCTCAACCAGCGCATGATCACCTTGTTGCGGCCGATTACCTGCTGACGATAGATGCCCAGGTTTTGCCGGTCCTTGTTCGGCCCCTTGGTCACCGTCAGGCCCCAAGTGATCAGCGGACCGACGTCGCCTGGCCAGCAGGTCTGCACCGGCAGCATGCCGAGGTCGACGTCGTCGCCTTCGATCACCACTTCCTGGCAGACCGCATCCTTGACCACCTTGGGCGCCATGGAAATGATCTTGCGGAAGATCGGCAGCTTGGACCAGGCATCCTTCAAGCCCTTGGGCGGCTCCGGCTCCTTGAGGAACGCCAGCAGCTTGCCGATCTCGCGCAGTTCGCTGACGGCTTCGGCGCCCATGCCCAGGGCCACGCGCTCGGGGGTACCGAACAGGTTGCCGAGCACGGGGATGTCATAACCGGTGGGGTTTTCAAACAACAGGGCCGGGCCTTTGGCACGCAAGGTGCGATCGCAGACCTCGGTCATTTCCAGCACTGGGGACACCGGAACCTGGATGCGCTTGAGTTCGGAGCGCTGTTCCAGGCCGCTGATAAAGTCGCGCAAGTCGCGATACTGCATGCGTGAGCCTCGTTTTCGCCGTGGCATTCGGGGCAGGCAGTTTAGCGCCGAACCCACAGGTTCAGAATAGAGAATGTCAGATAGCAAAAAGCCGGGTTTCCCCGGCTCTTGCTGGCCTGATCGATTTACTTGCGTTTCATCGACAGGAAGAACTCATCGTTGGTCTTGGTCTGTTTCAGCTTGTCGACCAGGAACTCGATGGCAGCGACTTCATCCATGGGATGCAGGAGCTTGCGCAGGATCCACATGCGCTGCAGTTCGTCGTCGGCCGTCAGCAACTCTTCGCGGCGGGTGCCGGAACGGTTGATGTTGATGGCCGGGAAGACGCGCTTTTCAGCGATCTTGCGATCCAGGGGCAGTTCCATGTTGCCGGTACCCTTGAACTCTTCGTAGATCACTTCGTCCATCTTCGAGCCGGTTTCAACCAGCGCGGTGGCGATGATGGTCAACGAGCCGCCTTCTTCGATGTTCCGCGCGGCGCCGAAGAAACGCTTCGGTTTCTCCAGGGCGTGGGCATCCACACCACCAGTCAGGACCTTGCCGGAGCTCGGGATCACGGTGTTGTAGGCACGGGCCAGACGGGTGATGGAGTCCAGCAGGATCACCACGTCCTTCTTGTGTTCGACCAGGCGCTTGGCCTTCTCGATCACCATCTCGGCCACTTGCACGTGACGGGTTGGCGGCTCGTCGAAGGTGGAGGCAACCACTTCGCCGCGCACAGTGCGCTGCATCTCGGTCACTTCTTCCGGACGCTCGTCGATCAGCAGCACGATCAGATGAACTTCAGGGTTGTTGCGGGTGATGTTCGCAGCAATGTTCTGCAGCATGATGGTCTTGCCCGCCTTTGGCGGAGCAACGATCAGACCACGCTGGCCTTTACCGATCGGAGCGCACAGGTCGATGACACGACCGGTCAGGTCTTCGGTGGAACCGTTGCCGGCTTCCATCTTCATGCGCACGGTCGGGAACAGCGGCGTCAGGTTTTCGAACAGAATCTTGTTCTTGGCGTTCTCGGGACGGTCGTAGTTGATGGTATCGACCTTGAGCAGCGCGAAGTACCGCTCGCCTTCCTTCGGAGGGCGGATCTTGCCAACGATGGTGTCACCGGTACGCAAGTTGAAGCGACGGATCTGGCTTGGCGAGACGTAGATATCGTCCGGGCCGGCCAGGTAGGAGGCGTCGGAGGAGCGGAGGAAGCCGAAGCCGTCCTGGAGGATCTCCAGCACGCCATCACCGGAGATTTCCTCACCGCTTTTCGCGTGCTTTTTCAGCAGGGAGAAAATCACGTCCTGCTTGCGCGAACGGGCCATATTTTCTATGCCCATCTGTTCGGCCAATTCGAGCAGTTCGGTAATCGGCTTTTGCTTGAGTTCAGTCAGATTCATATAGGAATGACGTAATCATTTATAGAGGGGGGAAATTAAGCTTTTGGCTTAATGAGGCCGCGCCGCAGAGAAGGCGACAGGATCGCGTACTTATTCGAAAAGGAGAGCGTCGGCGACGGCTTGCAGGGGGCACTGGAGAAACCAGTGCGGGGCCGAATGTAACACCTGAGTTTCGGAGCGTCTAGCCCTCAATTACGAAAAAGCCCCGCGTTTTGCGGGGCTTTTCCAGGGCACTGAAAATCGACGCTTAGATGTTGGCGTCGAGGAACGCTGCCAACTGCGACTTGGACAGTGCGCCGACCTTGGTGGCTTCGACGTTGCCGTTCTTGAACAGCATCAGGGTCGGAATACCACGCACGCCATGCTTGGCCGGGGTTTCCGAGTTTTCGTCGATGTTCAGCTTGGCAACGGTCAGTTTGCCTTTGTAGGTTTCAGCAATTTCGTCCAGAACCGGAGCGATCATTTTGCATGGGCCGCACCACTCAGCCCAGTAGTCGACCAGTACAGCGCCTTCGGCTTTGAGTACGTCGGCCTCGAAGCTGGCATCGCTGACGTGTTTGATAAGATCGCTGCTCATGGAATTCTCCAGGTTGTAAGCAAAAAAACGTGGCCCATCATATCCGCCCTTCCCGCGTTCAGGAAGCCGGAGATGATTGACTCTAACTATGGTGCCCCATGAGTTTGGGTATAGCTCAGCTCACGAAGATGTGGGGGTGACAAAGGCGATTCCAGTGCGCAGAGCGGCATTGCGCACATGCTCCTGCATGGCCTTTTGTGCCGCCCCCGAAGCGTGCCGGGCCAGGGCGCGGAGGATCTTGCGGTGCTCCTGCCACGTCTCCATGGCCCGCTCGGGTCGGATGAACGGTAGTTTCTGACTTTCCAGGAAGATCTCGGCGCTGGTGCTGAGGATGCTCAACATCGCCTGGTTGCCACTGGCCAGGAGAATCTTCTGGTGGAACTCGAAATCCAGCCGCGCCGCCGCCTCGAAATCCCCGACCCGCAATTGGCAACGCATGGCCTCGACATTGTCTTCCAGGGCATCCAGCTCATCGGCGGTCAGGGTCACTGCCGCCAACCCCGCGGCAAACCCCTCCAGGGCATAGCGCAACTGAAAGATATCCACAGGCGAAGCCTGAGCGGCGAACGGCCAACTCAAGCCGGCACCGGCTGCCGCTGCCTCGGGAGCCTGGACGAACACCCCCTTGCCCGGCTGCACACTGATCACCCCCAGCGCGCTTAAGGATGACAACGCCTCACGCAGCGACGCCCGACTGACCCCCAACTGCAGCGCCAGATCCCGCTGCGAAGGCAGCGCATCACCGGGGCCGAAGCCCTGCTCGCTGATCAACTGGCGAATGGCTTGCAGCGCCACTTCGGGTACGGCACGAGTAATCGAATTCATGGGCTTGAGGCTGGCCAGTGCAGGAAAAGCTCCCTTGTAAAGCTATTCGCCGAACCCGGCAAGTCGTGCCCCAAGGGGGTTCGAGGGTACGACCCCATGCCCGATCCGAGTGCGAAAAAACACCCAACTGTTCAGACCAGTAAGACCGACCAAAGCCAATAAAACCCATATTTCCAGGGCCTTTTCCGCGTGTTGGCATGGCCTGTGCTCTGTCGCCACACAGAAACCACTTCCTACGACTTGCGGAGATTCGCCATGACCAAACGCTGTAGCGCCCTGCTCTCTGCCCTGTTTGCCAGCCTGCTGCTGGCCCAGGCCCCAGCCCAGGCCAATGCCCTGGACGACGTGGTGGCCCGCGGCACCCTCAAGGTCGCCGTGCCTCAGGACTTCCCGCCCTTCGGCTCGGTGGGCCCGGATATGCAGCCCCGGGGCCTGGACATCGACACCGCGCGCCTGCTGGCCGAGCAGCTCAAGGTCAAGCTGGAGCTGACCCCGGTCAACAGCACCAACCGCATTCCGTTCCTCACCACCGGCAAGGTGGATCTGGTGATCTCCAGCCTCGGCAAGAACCCGGAACGGGAAAAGGTCATCGACTTCTCCAAGGCATACGCACCCTTCTACCTCGCAGTCTTCGGCCCGCCCGAGGCGGCCATCGCCGGCCTTGACGACCTCAAGGGCAAGACCATCAGCGTCACCCGAGGCGCCATCGAAGACATCGAGCTGAGCGCCGTGGCCCCACAAGGCGCGACCATCAAGCGTTTCGAGGACAACAACTCCACCATCGCCGCCTACCTCGCCGGCCAGGTCGACCTGATCGCCAGCGGTAACGTGGTGATGGTCGCCATCAGCCAGCGCAACCCGAAACGCATCCCGGCGATGAAGATCAAGCTCAAGGACTCCCCAGTCTACGTCGGCGTCAACAAAAACCAGCCGGAGTTGCTGGACAAGGTCAACCAGATCCTCAGTGCCGCCAAGGCTGACGGCGCCCTGGAGAAGAACTCCCAGTTGTGGCTCAAAGAGCCGCTGCCGGCTGACCTCTGATCGGCGCCCCGGAGCTTGAGCATGGCTTATCAGTTCGACTTCCTGCCGGTGCTGGAAAATACCGGCCTGCTGCTACGCGGCGCCCTGTTCACCCTGGAGTTGACCGCCATAGGCACCCTGCTGGGGGGCAGCCTGGGGATAGCCGGGGCTCTGGTGCGGGCCTGGAAGATCCAGCCCCTGGCGGCGATCTTCGGCGTCTACGTCGAGCTGATCCGCAACACGCCGTTCCTGGTGCAGTTGTTTTTCATCTTCTTCGGCCTGCCATCCCTGGGCCTGCAGATCTCCGAGTGGCAGGCGGCGGTGCTGGCGATGGTGATCAACCTCGGCGCCTACTCCACGGAAATCATCCGCGCCGGCATCCAGGCCATTCCCAAGGGCCAGCTGGAAGCCGCCGCAGCCCTGGCCATGAGCCGCTTCGAAGCCTTTCGGCACGTGGTGCTGCTGCCGGCCCTGGGCAAGGTCTGGCCGGCCCTGTGCAGCCAGATCATCATCGTCATGCTGGGCTCGGCGGTGTGCTCGCAGATCGCCACCGAGGAGCTGAGCTTCGCCGCCAACTTCATCCAGTCGCGCAACTTCCGCGCTTTTGAAACCTACGCCCTGACCACGCTGATCTACCTGTGCATGGCCCTGCTGATCCGCCAACTACTGAACTGGTTCGGCCAACGCTACATCCTGAGGAACGGCCGATGAGCGACTTCACCTTCTGGGACATCCTGCGCAACCTGCTCAGCGGCCTGCAGTGGACCCTGTTGCTGTCCCTGGTGGCCTTTGTTGGCGGCGGTGTGATCGGCCTGCTGGTCATGACCCTGAGGATCTCCGACAAGACCTTTGCCCGCGCCTTCGCCCGCACCTATATAGAACTGTTCCAGGGCACACCGCTGTTGATGCAGTTGTTCCTGGTGTTCTTCGGTATTGCCTTGCTGGGTGTGGATATCTCACCCTGGCTGGCGGCCGCTATCGCCCTGACCCTGTTCACCAGCGCCTACCTGGCGGAGATCTGGCGCGGTTGCGTCGAGTCGATCCCCCACGGGCAGTGGGAAGCCTCGTCGAGCCTGGCGCTCAATCCCTATGAGCAACTGCGCTACGTGATCCTGCCGCAAGCGCTGCGTATCGCCGTGGCGCCCACCGTGGGTTTCTCGGTGCAAGTGGTCAAAGGCACTGCGGTGACCTCGATCATCGGTTTCACCGAGCTGACCAAGACCGGCGGCATGCTGGCCAATGCCACCTTCGAGCCCTTCATGGTCTACGGCCTGGTGGCCCTCGGTTACTTCCTGCTCTGCTACCCCCTGTCCCTCAGCGCGCGCTACCTGGAAAGGAAACTGCATGCCTCTGCTTAGAATCTCCGCCCTGCATAAATATTACGGCGAGCACCATGTGCTCAAAGGCATCGACCTGAGCATCGAGGAGGGCCAGGTAGTGGCAATCATCGGTCGCAGTGGCTCGGGCAAGAGCACCCTGCTGCGCACCCTCAACGGCCTGGAGTCGATCAACGACGGGGTGATCGAGGTCGACGGCGAGTACCTGGACGCTGCCCGCGCCGATCTGCGCAGCCTGCGACAGAAGGTCGGCATGGTGTTCCAGCAGTTCAACCTGTTCCCTCACCTGACCGTGGGCGAGAACGTGATGCTGGCCCCGCAAGTGGTGCAGAAGGTGCCCAAGGCCCGGGCTGCCGAGCTGGCGCGGCAGATGCTGGCCCGGGTTGGCCTGGCGGAGAAGTTCGATGCGTTTCCGGATCGACTGTCCGGCGGCCAGCAGCAACGGGTCGCCATTGCCCGAGCCCTGGCGATGTCGCCCAAGGTGCTGTTGTGCGATGAGATCACCTCGGCCCTGGACCCGGAACTGGTCAATGAAGTGCTCAGCGTGGTGCGCCAACTGGCCCGGGACGGCATGACCCTGATCATGGTCACCCATGAGATGCGCTTTGCCCGGGAAGTGGGCGACAAGCTGGTGTTCATGCACCAGGGCAAGGTGCATGAAGTGGGAGATCCCAAGCAGCTGTTCGCTCATCCGCAGACCGCCGAGCTGGCGAACTTCATTGGCAGCACCGAGCAGGCTTGAGGCTCCCGTGTCGTAGGAGCCGGATAGCCGCGCACAGCGACAGCACAGCCTGCCGAGGGTTTTATGCGTTGAATCAACGCATTGGACACTGCGCGTTGGCGCGAGCCGTTGATCGTGGCAGGATGGCGAGGTTATCGACCGAGACCCCCAACCATGCCCCAATCCCAAGCCAAGAATCTGTCCCTGATCGCCGCGATCGATCTGGGCTCCAACAGCTTTCACATGGTCGTGGCCAAGGCCCGGAACGGTGAAATCCGCATTCTCGAGCGGCTCGGTGAAAAGGTTCAACTGGCCGCCGGAATCAACGAAGAACGCCAGCTCAACGAAGAATCCATGCAGCGCGGGCTCGACTGCCTCAAGCGCTTCGCCCAACTGATCAACGGCATGCCACCGGGCACCGTACGCATCGTCGGCACCAACGCCCTGCGTGAAGCCCGCAACCGTGGCGAGTTCATTCGCCGCGCCGAGGAGATCCTCGGCCACCCGGTGGAGGTCATCTCCGGCCGTGAAGAGGCCCGACTGATCTACCTCGGGGTGTCCCACACCCTCGCCGATACCCCGGGCAAGCGCCTGGTTGCCGACATCGGTGGCGGCAGTACCGAATTCATCATTGGCCAGCGCTTCGAACCCCTGCTGCGGGAAAGCCTGCAGATGGGCTGCGTCAGCTTCACCCAGCGCTATTTCCGCGATGGCAAGATCACCCCGGCCCGCTACGCCCAGGCCTACACCGCCGCGCGGCTGGAGATCATGAGCATCGAACATGCCCTGCATCGCCTGACCTGGGACGAAGCCATCGGCTCTTCCGGAACCATCCGCGCCATCGGCCTGGCCCTCAAGGCCGGCGGCCAGGGCAGTGGCGAGGTCAACGCCGAGGGGCTGGCCTGGCTCAAGCGCAAGCTGTTCAAGCTGGGGGATGCCGAGAAAATCGACTTCGAAGGCATCAAGCCCGATCGGCGGGCGATCTTCCCGGCGGGCCTGGCGATTCTCGAAGCCATCTTCGACGCCCTGGAACTGCAGCGCATGGACCACTGCGAAGGCGCCCTGCGTGAAGGCGTGCTCTACGACCTGCTGGGCCGCCATCATCACGAAGACGTCCGTGAACGTACCCTCAGCTCGCTGATGGAGCGCTACCACGTGGACCTGGAGCAGGCCTCGCGAGTCGAAGGCAAGGCCCTGCGCGCCTTCGACCAGGTGGCGGCGGACTGGGACCTGGAGGACGGTGTCTGGCGCGAGCTGCTGGGCTGGGCCGCCAAGGTCCACGAAGTGGGACTGGATATCGCTCACTACCACTACCACAAGCATGGCGCCTACCTGATCGAGCACTCGGACCTGGCCGGCTTCTCCCGGGAAGACCAGCAGATGCTGGCGCTGCTGGTGCGCGGCCACCGCCGCAACATTCCCAAGGAAAAATTCGCCGAGTTCGGCGATGACGGCATCAAGCTGATCCGCCTGTGCGTGCTGCTGCGCTTCGCCATCCTGTTCCATCACATCCGTGGCACCCAGCAGATGCCTCAGGTGAGCCTGAGCGCCGAAGGCGACCATCTGGATGTGGAGTTCCCGGAAAACTGGCTGGATGAAAACCAGCTGACCCAGGCCGACTTCGCCCTGGAAGCCGAATGGCTGACCCGGGTCGGCATCGTGCTCAACGTTCGCTGAGACCTGAACAAGCCGACCTTAGGAGCCGGCTTGCCAGCGAACAGGCCCCAAGCCCTGAATCGCTCTTGCCGGGGCTTTCGCTGGCAAGCCAGCTCCTACCAAACACCCAACGCAAGCCAATAAAAAAGGCCAGCCCGGTAAACGGGCTGGCCTTTTTGTCTACGGCGCCTGTGGCGCTTAGCGCACTGGCAACACCGGGCTGCCAAGACGCTCCAGCAAAGTCGCCTGGGCGCTGCGCGGGTTCTGGTTGCCGGTCGGCGTGTTGCGGATGTAACGGCCGTCGGACTGCAGGCTCCAGCTGTGGGTGTTGTCGGTGAGATAACTCTCCAGCTCTTTCTTGACCCGCAGGATCAGCTTCTTGCCTTCCACCGGGAAGCAAGTCTCGACCCGCTTGTCGAGGTTGCGCTCCATCCAGTCGGCACTGGAAAGGAACATCTGCTCCTCGCCGCCGTTGAGGAAGTAGAACACCCGAGTGTGTTCCAGGAAGCGACCGATGATGGAGCGCACATGGATGTTGTGCGACACCCCGGCAATCCCCGGACGCAGGCAGCACATGCCGCGCACCACCAGATCGATGCGCACGCCGGACTGGCTGGCCTTGTACAGCGCGCGGATGATTTTCGGATCGGTCAGCGAGTTGAACTTGGCGATGATGTGCGCCGGCTTGCCGTCCAGGGCGAACTGGGTCTCCCGGGCGATCATGTCGAGCATGCCCTTTTTCAGGGTGAACGGCGCATGCAGCAGTTTCTTCATACGCAGGGTCTTGCCCATGCCGATCAGCTGACTGAACAGTTTGCCGACGTCTTCGCACAAGGCATCGTCGGAGGTCAGCAGGCTGTAGTCGGTGTACAGGCGGGCGTTGGCCGCGTGGTAGTTACCGGTGCCCAAATGCGCATAGCGCACGATCTCACCGGCCTCGCGACGCAGGATCAGCATCATCTTGGCGTGGGTCTTGAAGCCCACCACGCCGTAGATCACCACCGCGCCGGCCGCTTGCAGGCGGCTGGCCATCTGCAGGTTGGACTCTTCGTCAAACCGCGCACGCAGTTCGATCACCGCGGTGACTTCCTTGCCGTTGCGCGCCGCGTCCACCAGGGCGTCGACGATCTCCGAGTTGGCGCCGCTGCGGTACAGGGTCTGGCGCACCGCCAGCACATGCGGGTCCTTGGCGGCCTGGCGCAGCAGGTCGACCACCGGGGTGAAGGACTCGAACGGGTGCAGCAGCAGGATGTCCTGCTTGCTGATGACGCTGAAGATGTTCTCGCTGTTCTGCAGCAGCTTGGGGATCTGCGGGGTGAACGGGGTGTATTGCAGCTCCGGATGACTGTCCAGGCCGGTGATGCTGAACAGTCGCGTCAGGTTCACCGGACCGTTGACCTGATAGAGCTCGGTCTCGTGCAGGTTGAACTGCTTGAGCAGGTAGTCCGACAGATGTTTCGGACAGGTGTCGGCCACTTCCAGACGCACCGCGTCACCGTAGCGACGGGAGAACAACTCGCCGCGCAGGGCGCGGGCCAGGTCTTCGACGTCCTCGGTGTCCACCGCCAGGTCGGCGTTACGGGTCAGGCGGAATTGATAGCAGCCTTTGACCTTCATGCCCTGAAACAGGTCGTCGGCGTGGGCGTGGATCATCGACGAAAGGAACACATAGTTGTCGCCAGGGCCGCCGACCTCTTCCGGCACCTTGATGATGCGCGGCAACAGACGCGGAGCCGGGATGATCGCAAGGCCCGAATCGCGACCGAAGGCATCGATGCCTTCCAGCTCGACGATGAAGTTCAGGCTCTTGTTCACCAGCAGCGGGAACGGGTGCGTCGGGTCGAGGCCGATGGGGGTGATGATCGGCGCGATCTCGTCGCGGAAGAAGCGCCGGACCCAGGTCTTGAGCTTGGTGGTCCAGTGACGGCGACGGATGAAGCGAATCTGATGCTTCTCCAGTTCCGGCAGCAGAATGTCGTTGAGGATCGCGTACTGGCGATCGACATGACCATGCACCAGCTCGCTGATGCGGGCCAGGGCCTGGTGCGGTTGCAGGCCGTCGGCACCGGCCTGTTCCCGGGCAAAGGTGATCTGCTTCTTCAGGCCCGCGACACGGATCTCGAAGAACTCGTCCAGGTTGCTGGAGAAGATCAGCAGGAACTTCAGGCGCTCCAGCAGCGGGTAGGATTCGTCCAGCGCCTGTTCCAGCACGCGGATATTGAACTGCAGTTGCGAGAGTTCGCGGTGAATGTACAGGCTGCTGTCATCCAGGTTGGGGATGACAATGGCCGGCGTCGGTTGCACCTCGGCCACTACGGGCACGGGCTCGAGCTCCGGCGAGGTTTCAACCACTGGCTCGACCACCGGCTGAGCGTCTTTTACGGCAACTTCTGAGAGTCCTTCAGTATTCATCGCGTGTTCCTGGGAGGGCTATTTTTGCTCTCGTAACAACTGAGCAGCACGAACGGCAAAGTAAGTCAGGATGCCATCAGCACCTGCACGTTTAAAAGCGGTCAGGGATTCAAGAATAACCCCTTCACCCAACCAGCCATTCTGGATCGCCGCCATGTGCATGGCGTATTCGCCGCTGACCTGATAGACAAAGGTCGGCACCTTGAATTCATCCTTGACCCGAAAAAGGATATCCAGGTACGGCATGCCCGGCTTGACCATGACCATGTCCGCCCCTTCCGCCAGGTCCGCCGCCACTTCATGCAGGGCTTCGTCACCATTGGCCGGGTCCATCTGGTACGAGGCCTTGTCGGCCTTGCCCAGGTTCAGCGCCGAACCCACCGCATCGCGGAAGGGGCCGTAATAGGCGCTGGCGTACTTGGCCGAGTAGGCCATGATCCGCACGTTGACGTGTCCCGCCAGTTCCAGGGCTTCGCGGATCGCCTGGACCCGCCCGTCCATCATGTCCGACGGCGCCACCACCTGGGCGCCGGCCTCGGCGTGGGACAGGGCCTGACGCACCAGGGCATCGACAGTGATGTCGTTCTGTACATAACCCTGCTCGTCGAGAATGCCGTCCTGGCCATGGGTGGTGAACGGGTCCAGGGCCACATCGGTGATGACGCCCAGCGCCGGGAAGCGCTCGCGCAAGGCGCGGGTGGCACGCTGGGCAATCCCTTCAGGGTTCCAGGCCTCGGCCGCATCCAGGGACTTGAGCCCGGCCGGCGTCACCGGGAACAGCGCCAGGGCCGGAATCCCCAGCTCGACCCAATGCGCCGCCTCTTCCAGCAACAGGTCGATGGTCAAGCGCTCCACGCCCGGCATCGAAGCCACCGCCTCACGGCGATTCTCACCGTCGAGCACAAACACCGGCAGGATCAGGTCGTCCACGCTCAGCCGGTTTTCACGCACCAGACGGCGCGAGAAATCATCACGGCGGTTACGCCGCAGACGAGTGGCAGGGAACAGGCGGCTGGCAGGGGTAAAGCTCACGGCGGACTCCAGGGCCCGCGCTGGCGGGCGAGCGTGACAGTTATAAGCGGGCATTATGACGAACAGATGACAGTTGTGCTCAAGCTGTTGACCGGCAGCAACACTCATTGTCATTGGCCCAATTGTTCACGTCGAGACACATTTCGATACTTTCCCCAACGTCGTCGAAGGGGTAGGCTGCGCGTTCATTTCGCCAGCATCCAGACAATGCTCCAACAATTTCTTCAGGATTTCGGCTATTTCGCCCTCTTTCTCGGTACGTTTTTCGAAGGCGAAACCATTCTGGTTCTAGCCGGGTTTCTAGCGTTCCGCGGATACATGGATATCAACCTGGTGATGGTGGTTGCCTTCTTCGGCAGCTACGCCGGTGACCAGCTGTGGTACTTCCTGGGGCGCAAGCATGGCCGCAAGTTGCTGGCGCGCAAACCGCGCTGGCAAATGATGGGCGATCGGGCGCTGGAACATATCCGCAAGCATCCGGATATCTGGGTGCTGAGCTTCCGCTTCGTCTATGGCCTGCGCACCGTGATGCCAGTGGCCATTGGTCTGTCAGGCTATCCGCCGGGCCGCTACCTGCTGCTCAACGGCATCGGCGCGGCCGTCTGGGCCGTGGCCCTGGCCCAGGCCGCCTACCATTTCGGCGCGGTCATGGAAGGCATGCTCGGCAGCATCAAGAAGTACGAGCTGTGGGTGCTGGGCGCGTTGCTGGTGCTGGGTTTCGGCCTGTGGCTGCGCCGACGCTTCAAGAACGCCCGTCTGGCCAAGCAGATCTATGACGCCGAACAAGCCGCCGAACAGGCCAAGGCCAAGGCTTCGACGACATCAGTGGAGTAACGCGCCGGTCATTGGCATGCTGTCAGCACCCTGAACCTGGAGAAAAACCATGAGCAAAAAAGTTGCAGTGATCCTTTCCGGTTGCGGCGTGTTCGACGGTGCCGAGATCCACGAAAGCGTGATGACCCTGCTGCGCCTCGACCAACGCGGCGCCCAGGTGCAGTGCTTTGCCCCGAACATCCCGCAGATGCATGTGCTCAACCACCTGACCGGCGAAGCCATGCCCGAGACCCGCAACGTGCTGGTGGAATCGGCGCGCATTGCTCGTGGCCAGGTCAAGGACCTGCGCGAGGCCAATGTCGAAGACTTCGACGCGCTGATCGTGCCCGGCGGTTTCGGGGCAGCCAAGAACCTCTCCAGCTTCGCCACCGAAGGCGCGGCCTGCACAGTCCAGGCGGACGTCCTGGCTCTGGCCGAAGCCTTTGCCGAAGCGGGCAAACCGGTGGGCCTGATGTGCATCGCTCCGGCCCTGGCGGCGAAGATCTATGGTCCTGGCGTGACCTGCACCATCGGCAACGATGCCGATACCGCAGCGGCCCTGGGCAAGATGGGCGCCAGCCACACCGAATGCGCAGTAGGCGACATCGTCGAAGACAAAGCACGCAAACTGGTGAGCACCCCGGCCTATATGCTGGCGCAATCCATCAGCGAAGCCGCCTCCGGGATCAACAAACTGGTCGACCGGGTGCTGGAACTGACCCACGAAGGCGAGCAGTGACTCCCTGACACCCCGCTTCAGGAGGAGCCGCTGGTTCCTCCCTCAGGCCTGACGCGCCAGCCGGGTCAGAATCCGGTCCAGGGCATTGGCGAAGGCCTGCTTCTCCCGCTCGCCATAAGGCGCCTGTCCGCCACTGACCTGCCCCTGCTCCCGCAGATCGGTGAACAGATTACGCACCGCCAGGCGCTCCCCCATGTTCTGTGCATCGAATTCCTTGCCACGCGGGTCCAGGGCCGACACACCCTTTTTCACCAAGCAGTCGGCCAAGGGCACATCACTGCAGATCACCAGCTCACCGGGCACGGCATGCTCCACCAGATAATCGTCGGCAGCATCCGGACCGCTGGGCACCACAATCAGTTTGACGCAGGCGAAAGCCGGCTTGATCTGCGCTTGCCCGGCCACCAGCACCACCTCGAACTGGCGCTTCAAGGCAAAGCGCACCACCTGATCCTTGGCCGCCTTGGGGCAAGCGTCGGCATCGATCCAGACACGCATTGATGTTCTCCTCACAAAATGCAAAACGGGCAAGCCAGCCCCCGCAGGAGCGGGCTCGCCCGCGATCAGCGACGCTGTCGACTCAA
Source organism: Pseudomonas sp. 50_B (assembly GCF_017491625.1). Taxonomy (NCBI): domain Bacteria; kingdom Pseudomonadati; phylum Pseudomonadota; class Gammaproteobacteria; order Pseudomonadales; family Pseudomonadaceae; genus Pseudomonas; species Pseudomonas sp. 50_B. The sequence continues at coordinate 399,664 of NZ_JAFGYX010000001.1, read as the reverse complement.
GACGCGCGCAGTCGCTGCTTCTCACTCATGCGGCTGCGACTGTACAGCACCACGATCGCCAGGATCGCCACAGCCTGAGCCCCCAGCGAGTAGGCATCGGCATGAATGCCCAGCCAGTCGAAATCGAAGAAGGCTACTGGCCGGGTGCCGAAGATGCCCGCTTCCTGCAACGCCTTGACCCCGTGCCCGGCAAATACCACCGACAAGGCACACAGCAACGCCGCGTTGATGCCGAAGAACAGCGCCAGAGGCAGCTTGGCCGAGCCCCGCAGGATCACCCACGCCAGGCCCACCAGCAACACCAGAGCGGTGGCACCACCCGCCATGACCGCGTTATGTCCGGCTGGGCCTGCCTGCAGCCACAGGGTCTCGTAGAACAGGATCACCTCGAACAGCTCGCGGTACACCGAGAAGAACGCCAGCACGGCAAAACCGAAACGCCCGCCGCCGCCCACCAGGCTGCTCTTGATGTAATCCTGCCAGGCCGCCGCATGCCGACGATCATGCATCCATACCCCGAGCCACAGCACCATGACACTGGCGAACAACGCCGTGGCCCCCTCCAGCAGCTCCCGCTGGGAACCGCTGACGTCGATCACATAAGCCGCCAGGGCCCAGGTGGCCAGGCCGGCCAACAGCGCCAGGCCCCAGCCGACGTTGACACTGCGCACCGCCGATTGCTGGCCGGTATTACGCAGGAACGCAAGGATCGCCGCCAGCACCAGAATGGCTTCCAGGCCTTCGCGCAGGAGGATCAGCAAACCGGAGATAAAACTCAGGGACCAGCTCAGGCTGTCGCCACCCAACAACTCGGCGGACGCCTTGAGCTTGGCCTTGGCGGCGTCCAGGCGCTGTTCGGCCTGGGCCACCGGCAATCCGTCCTGCAACGACTGCCGGTAGGCCATCAGGGCCTTCTCCGTGTCCTTGCGCACCGTGGCATCGACGTTGTCCAGGGAGCTTTCCACCAGTTCGAAACCTTCCAGGTAAGCCGCTACCGAAAGATCGTAGGCTTGCTCATGCTCGCCGTTGCGATAAGCCGCGAGACTCTTGTCCAGGGTCGAAGCGGTGTAGTCCAGCAACTGCGCCGGGCCACGCTTGACCTGAGGCGGCTGGGCCCGCTGGGCACGGAAAGTGGCCGCTGCCTGCGGCCCCTGAGCAGCCAGCACTTCAGCAGGCGTCTGCCGGGCCAGGTCGGCCAGATTGAAGCTCTGCTCGCCCTTGGCCGCCGCAGGATCGGCGCTGAACCCGGCGATGTAGGTGGCCAGGTCCCAGCGCTGCCGGTCATCCAACTGATCGGCGAAGGCCGGCATGTCGGTGCCTTCGACACCCAGCCCCAGGGTGTTGTAGACCGCGTACAGGCTCAGGCGATCAAGGCGCTCGGCATCCCGCAGATTGGCCGGCGGCGGGGTCATGCCCACACCTGCCGGACCATCGCCTGCGCCTTTCTCCCCATGGCAGACCGAGCAATGCTGGGCATACAGCGGCGCACCGCGAGCAGGGTCCGGGGTGATGACCGGCGCCTGGCTGACCTCATAGGCCACCGCCAGCTTGGCCCCCATCTGCCGCGCCAGGCGTGCCACTTGGCTGCCCTCGACGCGGTCGTCCACCGCCTTGCGCAAGTTGACGATGCCCTGCTCCAGCTCGGCTTTCTCCGGCTTGGCCGGCAGGTCGGCGATCAGCCCCTGCAGGACCCCGAGAAACTCCACCTGCTCGCGGTATTCGGACTCGTCGATGACCTTGCCGGCTTCAACCGTGGGCGGGTAGTCGGCGCCAATGTAATCCAGCAGATGCAGGGCCTTGGGCGCGCCATCGACGGTATCGGCCAGCAGGTTGAAGCTGCAGAGCGCGAGCAGCGGCAGCACCAGCAATGCCAGTAAACGGGAAGGGCCAGTCATGAACGAATCTCAAATGGAAATACGAAGTAACATATTGTTCACTCCCAATGAGTTTCACTCAAGGCTTATCCGCCTGTTGCAACACTTGCGCCGACCAGCGCCTGCCCGACACCCCCCAGGTGACCCGCCTGCGCCTGAGAAAAGGCCAACACCGACTGCCCCTGGGCAAGACCGGCGAACTGCGCTTCAAGCTGGACCAGCGCTACCAGGTCATCAGCCTGCGGCGCGTGGGCGATGAGCTTTTCGTCATCGCCCCGCGACCCTGGAAAAGAGCCCGCTGGCAGCCTGGTTCGACCACCAATGAGCAGCCGCTCACATAGTGGCAAACACCAATCAAATTGAAGTTAAAAAGCCATTACAGCGCCAGAATCCACGTTTATAATGCCGCGCCCTCGTTATAGCGAGACGGCATTTAAGCTCCTCTTTTTATGAGGAATTGGCAGCGTAGCCGCAGTTCCTGCCAATGGGTTCGTCCAGCCCGACCCGCACGCCAGGCTGTCTCATTCAGGGAAGAAGAAGTACCCATGGCATCCCGCGTCCTCACCTCGATTGCGCTCGGCGCAGTCACCCTGCTCGCAGGCTGTTCGGCCTTCCGCAGCTACGACAACGAGCTTCAGGAAACCAACCAGCAACTGCGTGCCGGCAACCTAGATGCCGCCCTGACCCTGCTGGAAAAAAACAACAAGGGTGAAGACAAGGACCTGCTCTATTACTTCGAAAAGGGCGAGTTGCTGCGGGCCAAGGGCGACCTCAATGGCAGCCAGGCCGCCTGGGGCCATGCCGATCAGGTCGTGGGCAACTGGGAAGACTCGGTCAAGCTCGACACCGACAAGTACCTGGCCCAGTTCGGCAGTTTCCTGGTCAACGACAAAGTCCGTCGCTACGAAGGCTATGACTACGAAAAGGTCATGCTGACGACCCAGATGGCCATGAACCTGCTGGCCAGCAACGACTTCGACGGCGCCCGCATGGCGATCAAGAAGACCCACGAACGCGAAGCGGTGATCGCCGAACTGCGGGACAAGGAATACCTCAAGCGCGAGGACGAAGCCGAGAAGCAAGGGGTTAAAACCGAGTACAAGGACCTCAAGGGCTATCCCGTGGAAGCCCTCGACGCTCCCGATGTGGTCAACCTGAAGAACAGCTACCAGAGTGCGTTCAGCCACTACCTGGCCGGCTTCGTCTATGAAGCCCTGGGCGAGAAGGACCTGGCGGCTCCCGGCTACCGCAAGGCTGCGGAACTGCGTCCCAACACGCCCTTGCTGGAACAGGCCCTGCTGAACCTGGACGCCCCCGTGGAACCGGTGAAAGTCGAAGCCCCGGGCAAATCCTCGACCAAGTCCAAACGCAAGACGCCCGCCAAAGCTCCGGTCAAGGCTCCGGTGGTAGCGGCCCTGGCGGCCGATGAGAGCGACGTGCTGATCGTGGTGCAAAGCGGCCTGGCCCCGGCCCGGGACTCGGTGCGCATTCCCTTGCCGCTGCCAATCAACGGCAACCTGGTCATCACTCCACTGTCGTTCCCGGTGATCAAGGCCGATACCTCGACCCAGACCTTCACCCAGATCGGCATCGATGGTCAGCAGCAGAACCTGACCCTGCTCAACAGCACCACCGCCATGTCCCGCCGCGCCCTGCGTGACGACATGCCGGGGATCATCCTGCGCACCACCGTGCGTGCAGTGACCCGTGGCGTGGCGCAAAAGAACCTCAACGAGGTCAACCCCCTGGCCGGCCTGGCCGTGGGCCTGGCTTCGGCGGTGACCGAAGGGGCCGATACCCGCACCTGGCGCACCCTGCCGGACAACACCCAGGTCGCCCGCCTGCGTCTCAAGCAGGGCGAGCACAGCCTCAGCCTGCCTAACGCCCAGGGCGGCACTCAAGTGCAGGTCAAGGTTGATCAGCGCTATCAGGTGATCGCCCTGCGCGTGGTGGGCAACCAGGTGTTCAGCAGCGGCCTGGCCGCTCATGTCATCCCGAACAACGCCGGCCAGAACATGGCCAGCAACCAACGTCCTTAAGCGGAGCCCCCCATGCGCCTGAAACTTCTCGCTGTCGCCGCACTGGCCCTACTGGCCGGTTGCGCCACCCCGCCACCTCCTGCTCCCGGCAGCGCCGCGAGCAAGGTGGTGGTGATGAACAAGTTCAACAACATCGCCATCGGCGCGATGCGGGTCGCCCGTGAAAACGGCTTCCTGACGGTCAAGGTGGCACTGAACAACACCAGCCACACCAACATGACCATGTACTACCGCTTTGTCTGGCTGGGTGACGACGGTTTCCCGGTTGCCGATGAAGAAAGCTGGAAAGTCTTCAACCTGTACGCGGCCCAGGCCACCTTCCTGCCGGCCATCGCGCCGGTGCCCAAGGCCACTGACTTCCGCCTGGAAGTCAAAACCCAATAAGCCGTTCCTGAACCCGATCAAGAGAGCACTTCCATGTTTGCACGCTTTTCCTTCCTCGCCGTGGTCGCCCTGCTGGCCAGCGGCTGCGCCAACAACTCCCCGGTCCTGGGCGGCAAGAACATCAGCTACGGCGACAGCAAGGCCGTGGAACTGGTGACCAACGAGTTCGGTTCCACCGACCTGCAGATGATCGCCGAATCCATGACCCGCTCCCTGGCCCAGTCCGGCATCCTCCAGGGCCGCCCGGTGGTGCAGGTCTACGACGTGAAGAACAAGACCAGCGAGTACATCGATACCCGCGAGATCACCACCTCGATCAAGACCCAGCTGATGAAATCCGGCACCGCCCGCTTCGCCAGCGACAACACCGCCATGCAGAGCCAGGTCGACCAGCTCAAGCTGCAGAACCAGAGCGGCCTGTACAAGAAGTCCACCGTGGCCAAGACCGGCAACATGGTCGCCGCCAAGTACCGCCTTGAGGGCTCTATCAGCTCCATCGTCAAGCGCAGCAGCGACTACAAGGACGTCTTCTACAAATTCAGCCTGCAACTGATCGACGTCGAGAGCGGTCTGGCCGAGTGGATGGACGAGAAAGAGATCCGCAAGACCACGGAGCGCTAAGCAATGCGTGCATGGATTGGCATCCTGGCCCTGGCCTGTGCGTTCAGCGCCCAGGCGGCCCCGAAAGTTGCAGTCATGGACCTGGCCTACCAGGAACGTGTGCAGGAATACATTCACGTGGTTTCGGCCCAGCAGAGCTACCGCGAGGGCTACTACAGCTCCAGCGGTTCGGCCAGCTACAACGAACTGGAAGCCAGCACCAGCTACATCGAAGAAGGCGAACTGCGCAAGTTCACCGGTGATATCAAGGGCGGGATTCTCAAGTCCGGGATGTTCCAGCTGGTGCAGGGTTCGCCCCACACCGACGCGTCCAAGACCAACGTCTACGACATCATCAAGCGCATCAAGGCGGGCAACTTCAAGGGTGCCGACTACGTGCTGTTCGGCACGGTGTCGGACATCGACTTCACCCAGGACATCAACGAGCTGGCCAATACCAACAGCTACTCGGCGGTGCTGGGCCTGACCCTGGTGGCGGACTTCAGCCTGATCAACACCCGCACCTTCGAGATCACCTCGGCGTTCACCGCCATGGGCGAAGGCCAGGACACCAAGCTGGTGAACAGCCGCGACATCCGTGTCTCGCTGAACCGGCCACGGGTGGTACGCGAAGTCTCCAAGGCCCTGGGCGAAGACGTTACCCGGCAGATGGCCGAGCAGCTGGGTCGCGGTGGTTACGAGCAACCGGGGCAAGCGCCGATGCGCAACAACCTGCCGCCGGACACAGCGCCGGTAATCCTGCGCTAAGCCGTACGCAAACGAAAAAGGCGACCCGTGGGGTCGCCTTTTTTTGTCTCTGGATAACCTAGGCCGCGGCTTTGCGAATGGTCGCCAGGAAGCCCGCCGCGCCGAGGAACAAACCGGCGAAGGTACGGTTCATGCGCCGCTGCTGAACCGGGGTACGCAACAGACGCAGGACCCTGGACGCCAGCCCGGTGTAGCCGGCCATCACGATCAGGTCGACCACGATCATGGTGGCGCCGAGAATCAGGTACTGCTTGACCAGGGGCGCATGGGGGTCGATGAACTGCGGCAGTACCGCCAGCATGAACACCAGGGCCTTGGGGTTGCTGATGTTCACCAGGAAGCCGCGAAACACCAGGGCCAGAGGCTTGCCAAGGGGACGGATGGCCGCGTCATCGCTGAGATCGCTGGGTAGCGCGCGCCATTGCTTGACCGCCAGGTACACCAGGTAGGCCACACCAAACCACTTGATTGCATAGAAGGCGGTGGCAGAAGCAGCAAGGATGGCGCCAACACCGGCGGCGACAATGGCAATCTGCAGGGCCAGGCCCAGTTGCAGGCCCAGGGCGTTCCAGTAGCCGCGCCAGAAACCGTATTGCAAGCCACAGGACATCGACGCAATGGCGCCGGCGCCCGGAGAAAGACTGATTACCCAACTGGCGGCAAAGAACGCCAACCATGTTTCAAGCACCATCGCACACCTCGGATCGGATTGGTCGTGACTGCCTAAGCTAATCCTCCGACCCGCGGCTGACTATATTTTTTTCGCCCAAAGGTGATGCACGGCCCTGTAGCCGCTGCTGCAGGCTGCGATAGGTCCGCAGGACGGGGCAATAGCTGCACAGCCGTTCGCGGCCTGCGGCAGCGGCTACAGAGGAAGGGATTACTTTTCGCCAGCTCCTACCGGCAGCACATCGCTGCCGCGCCAGCGACGCACCGAGCGCTGGAAGAACAGGCTGTTGGGCACCTGGACCATGGCGCTGCCGGTGCCGGCCTCTTCGGACTCGATCAGGGTGGTGTACAGCAGGTTGATCGCCACGACCCGGCCCTTGACGCCAGGCTTGTCGACGGTGTCCACCAACTCCACCACGTCACCCAGGCGGAAGGGGCCAACGGTGAAGATCAGGATCGCGCACAGCAGGTTGGAGAGCACACTCCACATGGCGAAGAAGGCCACCGCCGCCACGGCGACAAAGCCGGACAGGGCGGTCCACAACACCGTGGCGGAAACCCCCAGGCGCTCCAGGACGAAGATCACCGCGCTGCCCATGATCAGCCAGCGCAGACCGCCCCGCAGGGGCATCAGCAACTGCGGCGGGAACGGGTAACGCTCGCCCAGGCGGGTCAGGCCACGGGCGACAAAACGCTGGGCCAGATAGCCCGCCAGGAGAATCAGCAGGATCTGCACGCCCACCCACAACGGAGCGACCCACTGCGCCGGCAATGGCAGTTGCAACGCTTCCATCAGGACAGTGCCTCGAGTTCTGCCTGCATGCTTTCCAGCAACTCCAGGGCTTCCATCCAGGCCTCTTCCAGTTCGGACTCGCGGGTCTTGAGCTTGGCTTGCTCAGCCAACAGGTCCCGCAGCTCGTCCTTGCGCGCCGCTTCGTAAAGACCGCTGTCACCCAGGCTGGTCTCGATCTTGGCCAGGCGCTCATGGACCTTGCCCAGTTCGGCTTCCAACTTGTCGGCCTCGCGCTTGTGCGGTGCCAACTGCTGACGCAAAGCCGCCGCGGCCTGGCGCTGGGCTTTCTTGTCGGTCTTGTCCGGGTTGACCGGCGTGTTGCTGACCGGGGCATTGCGCTGGCGGTAGTCCACCAGCCAACGGGTGTAGTCATCCAGGTCGCCGTCGAACTCCTCGACCTTGCCGTCGGCCACCAGGAAGAAGTTGTCCGTGGTGCTCTTGAGCAGATGGCGATCGTGGGAGACCACCAATACCGCGCCGCTGAACTCTTGCAGGGCCATGGTCAGGGCCAGGCGCATCTCCAGGTCCAGGTGGTTGGTGGGTTCGTCGAGCAGCAACAGGTTCGGCCGCTCCCAGGCGATCAGGGCCAGGGCCAGGCGAGCCTTTTCACCGCCGGAGAAATTCAGCACCGGCTCGTCGATCCGCGCGCCGCGGAAGTCGAAACCGCCGAGGAAGTCGCGCAGGGTCTGCTCGCGCTCGGTGGGCGCCAGCCGCTGCAGGTGCAGCAAGGGGCTGGCCTTGGAATCCAGGGAGTCAAGCTGATGCTGGGCGAAGTAGCCGACAACGGTGTTCTCGCCCCGGGTCAGGCGGCCGGACAACGGCTGCAGCTCACCGGAGAGGTTCTTGATCAGGGTCGACTTGCCGGCGCCGTTGGGGCCCAGCAGGCCGATCCGTGCGCCCGGCGTCAGTTGCAGCTTGACCTTCTCCAGCACCGCGCGCTCGCCATACCCCAGACGGGCATCAGAGAGGTCGATCAGCGGGCTGGAGATCTTCGTCGACTCGCGGAAGGTGAAGTCGAACGGCGAGTCCACATGGGCCGCCGACAGCTCTTCCATCCGTTCCAGGGCCTTGATCCGGCTCTGGGCCTGGCGAGCCTTGGTGGCCTGGGCCTTGAAGCGGGCAATGTAGCTTTCCATGTGCGCCCGTTGCGCCTGCTGCTTCTCGTAGGCCTGCTGTTGCTGGGCCAGTCGCTCGGCACGGGCCCGCTCGAAGGCGCTGTAGCCACCGCGATAGAGGGTGATCTTGCGCTGGTCGACGTGAGCCACGTGATCGACCACGGCATCGAGGAAATCCCGATCGTGGGAGATCAACAGCAAGGTGCCGGGATAACCCTTGAGCCAGTCTTCGAGCCAGATGATGGCATCGAGGTCCAAGTGGTTGGTGGGTTCGTCGAGCAGCAAGAGGTCCGACGGGCACATCAGCGCCTGGGCCAGGTTCAGGCGCATCCGCCAGCCCCCGGAGAAATCGCCGACCTGGCGGTCCATCTGTTCGTTGGTGAAGCCCAGTCCGGCCAGCAGCTTGCGCGCCCTCGCGTCAGCGGTGTAGCCATCGGCGCTATCCAGCTCGGCATGCAGGCGCGCTTGCGCGCCACCGTCATGGGCCGCTTCGGCGGCGGCCAGTTCACGCTGCACCTGGCGCAGACGCAGGTCGCCGTCGAGCACATAGTCCACGGCCAGGCGCTCGAGGGTGTCGACCTCCTGACGCATGTGGGCAATGCGCCAATCGGCGGGCAGGAAGCAGTCACCCGAATCCGGATGCAACTCGCCGCGCAGCAAGGCGAACAGGCTGGATTTGCCGGCGCCGTTGGCACCGATCAGGCCGGCTTTCTGGCCGGCGTGCAGGGTCAGCTCGGCGTCTTCTAGCAGACGTTGCGGGCCACGCTGTAAAGTCAGGTTCTGAAGTCGAATCATAATGGCGGCGGAGTCTACCAGCTTCGCTCGCAACTGGCGCGAGTAGCACTATGTCCTCTGACCTGTGGAATTTTTCCCTGACCACTTATGCCCTTTCCGGCGTGCAGGAAGCCTGCCTGCAGCTACAGGACGAAGGGGCCAATGTCTGCCTGCTGCTCTGTGGAGCCTGGCTTGGCCAGCGTGGCGTCCGCTGCGATAGCCAGCGCCTGGAGCAGTTGAATGAGCTCGCGGCGCCCTGGCACCGGGACGTGGTTCAACCCTTGCGCGACTTGCGCATTGGCTGGCGCGATGCGGCCCGCGAAGACCTTGAGTTGAGTGCCTTGCGCGAACAGGTCAAGACCCTGGAACTGGAAGCCGAACGGCAATTGCTGTTGCGTTTGCAGGAGCGGGTACGGGAATGGCCGGAGGTTCAAGCGAAGAGCCTGGAAGACTGGCTTGAAGGATTGGCGGCCGGAGCCGCCGAACGCAACCGCGACGCGCTGCAGGTGCTGCGCGTCGCGGCGACCGGCGCTTAAGAAGCGCTGGAAGGAGTACCGGCAGTTACCGGAGCGGGAGCGGCAGGAGCTGTGCTCGCAGCCGCTGCTGGCGAGGCTGCTGGCGCGGGTGCAGCTGGCTTGGCCGCAGCCGGTGCTGGAGCCGCTGGCTTGGCTGCCGGGGTGGCGGGTTTGGCCACAGCGGGTTTGGCTGCTGCAGGCTTGGCCACCGGCTTTTTCGCAGCCGGTTTGGCGGCCGGCTTGGCTGCTGGTTTAGCAGCCGACGATGCTGCTGGCTTGGCAGCTACTGCAGGTTTGCTGGCGGGTTTGGCAGCAGGTTTGGCCGGCGCTTTTGCGGCGGCAGGTTTGGCTGCGGATTTGGCTGCTACAGGTTTAGCGGCAGCTGTTTTAGCCGCTGCGGGTTTGGCCGCAGGCTTGGCTGCTGGTTTAGCGGCAGGTTTGGCTGCTACAGATTTGGCGGCAGGTTTGGCCACTGGCTTGGCGGCGGCAGGCTTGGCTGCGGCGGCTTTGGCTGCTGGCTTGGCGGCAGCGGTCTTGGCGGCAACAGGTTTGGCAGGCGCAGGCTTGGCGGCAGGTTTAGCCGCTGCGGGTTTGCTCGCCGCGGGTTTAGCTGCGCTGGCAGACGCTTTTTTCGCCACTGGTTTGGCGGCAGATTTGGCAGGTGCTTTAGCTGCAGGCTTGGCCGCTGGTTTCTTCGCTGCGACAGCTACCGGCTTGGCATCACGAGTGCTCAATGCCTTGGCCACCGCTTCCTTCACACGACCAACGCCTTGAGCCAGTTTCAGGCTTTCCTGGGCATCGCGCTTGAGTTGCAGAATGTAGCTGCGGGTTTGTGCCTGGCGCTCTTTCAATGCGTCCAGCAAGTCTTCGAGTTCTTTCACCGCGGTCTTGGCCTTGGCTTGTGCCTTGGCCTTGCCGGCCGCCGCAGCGTCCTGCAATTTGGTGCGCGATTTGTGCAGTTTTTCCTGCGCCTTACCCCGTTGTTTTTCCAGCTTGGCGAGCAGTTTTTCAGCATCAGCCAAGGCTTGGGAACAAGCGTTTTCCAAATGTTCGAGCAGGCTGCCCGACAGCTGTTGGAGCAAATGCAACGGAGTATTTACAGGCTTCTTATTGGCCGACATGGTTTACCTCCTGGCTGACGTGAGTTGCGGCTCATACTAGACCTCTGCTGCTACCGCCGCTAGGGCATGTTGACAGTATCGAAAGCCCGGCGTTGCAGCGGATTGAAAATGTTCTTCGCCGTCATCGAAGTTGCTCACCAACCCGTGCTTTGTCGCTGGCATAATCCACCGCTACTCAGGCCGGAGAGTGCCCATGTCGCGTTACCTGTTTTTATCCCTGAGCCTGTTCTTGCCACTGGCTCAGGCTGCTGCCGAAGCGCCGCCCAATGACGCTCACGACCTTGCCTACAGCCTGGGCGCAAGCCTCGGTGAACGACTGCGTGACGAAGTGCCCGATCTGCAGATCCAGGCATTGGTCGAGGGTTTGAAAGCCGCTTATCAAGGCAAGCCACTGACCCTAAAAACCGAACGCATCGAACAGATCCTGGCTCAGCACGATGCACGGATCAGCGAGCAGTCGAGCAAGTCGAAAACTGAAGCGGCCCTGGAAAACGAACGACGTTTTCTCGACCAGGAAAAGGCCAAGCCCGGCGTGCGCCAACTGGCCGATGGCATTCTCCTGACCGAGCTGGCACCTGGCAGTGGCAACAAGGCCCGCCCCAACGGTTCAGTCCAGGTGCGCTACACCGGACGCCTGCCCGATGGCACCGTGTTCGACCAGACCCAGCAACCGCAGTGGTTTCGCCTGGACAGTGTGATCGAAGGCTGGCGCAGCGCCTTGTCGCAGATGCCCACCGGCGCCAAATGGCGACTGGTGATTCCTTCGAATCAGGCCTACGGCACCGAAGGCGCAGGCGACCTGATCGCGCCTTACACCCCCCTGGTATTCGAGATCGAACTGCTGGGCGTTGCTGACTAAGGCACAGGAACGAAAAACGGCACGCCAAGGCGTGCCGTTCCTGTATTGCTCCACCCTGTTTTCAGGCCTGAGCCACCGCGTCCTGCTTGTGGGCGTTATGCAGCACTTCGATCAGGCAATCTTCCAGTTCGAAGCGTTCGTGCAACAGGCCGCCCAGCTCCTTGAACTTCTGCGCCACACACTGACCCGCATCACACAGGTCGTTGAACGCCAGGAGCTTTTCAGTGATCACATCAATACGCGGATAGAGGGTATCGGCCAGCTCAAGCCCGCGCTTGTCGCCAAAGGCCTTGGCCTCGCTGGTGAGCTGCTCGTAGATTTCAAAATGACCGGCGGAAACGTAGTCCACCAGAATCCCGCAGAATTCCTGCAGCGATTTCTTGCTCTCGCTCAGGGCTTCGGGCTCGGCACCCAACGCATCATAGGCTCGAACCAGTTCGTGACGCTCCTGCAACCAGCGGTCGATCAGCAGATGCACTCCACCCCAGCGTTCCTGAGCATTCTGACAACTTTCGAGCATGGTGATCTCTCTTCCCTTATGGGTCATGCCGCTTGCCCGCCGCCCCCCTTCTGGAGACTCTGGATCCGGTCAGGCGCAACAGCATCGAGCAACATAATTCCAGTGACGCGTGCGGGCCAGATTATGCCCGCTCGACAACAGCATCAAGGTACGCAGGAGATAAAGTTCATACAAGCGTTTAATCCGCGCCCTCCCACCAAACCATGACTCAGGGCAACGCTGCAGCCTTGCGACTGGCTCGAGACAGGCGCAGCAGACGGTAGCCGCTGAAGATCAGCATGATCACGAAAAACAGCAGGCTCCACTCCGGCAGACTCATGTCGAGCAGGGTCCAGGTGACCTCCGCGCAGTCCGATGTCCCCACGAAGGTCAATTGCAGTGCCTGCCACCAGGACAGGTTGCGCAGCATGAACGGCATGTCCGGCAGGCAGGCCAGGAGTTGCTCGGAAGGAATGTTCTGCAACAACACATGACGCCCGGCAGTGATCACTCCGAACAGGCCCAGTATCAGGTTGAGCGCCCAGTAGACAGCTCGTCCCATGCGCCCCGGCCCCTGCACCACAGCCAGTAGATTGACGCCAGCGAACATCATCAGCAGCAAGCGTTGCACGCCCCACAAGGTGCAGGATTCCAGGCCACCACCGGATTGCAGGTTGAACGCCGCCCACGAGGCAAAAGCCCCCACCAGGAACACCAGGGAGAACAGCAAGCGAGAGCCGGCCAGCGACATGAGATATCCGTAACGGAGAGAAACAGGCAGCCACGGTAGAGAAAGCGCTCGCTCCTTTCAAGAAGCGCTATGCCGCAGCGGATCGACAATCAACCGTGAATGAGCCATCAACCCCAAATAAAAACAGGCCGGTTGCCTGCAACCGGCAACCGGCCCTGAAGACGCTTCAGATCCGTACCGGAACCGGCAACGGTGACGCCAGCAGGCGCTCGTCGAGCATTCCCAGGCCTTCCTGGAACAGCTGGTTGCTGCGCTCGGTATCGCCCAACTGAGCCAGCAAACGAGCCAGCTCGGCACAGGCCTCAGGATTGCGCTGCAGTCGCAGGCTGCTTTCCAGGTAGTCCCGGGCCTTGCCCCACAGACTGTTCTGCAGACACAGACGGCCCAGGGTCAGTAGCAAACTCGGGTCGTCCGCATGCTCCTTCAACCAATGCTCGGCAGTCTGCAACTGGCGCGATGGATCGCTGCCGCGCACCAATCCGTAGAGCCGTACCAGGTGGCTTTCATATTTGCGCTTGAGGGCTGTGCGCAGAGCCTCTTCAGCCTCGGCTCCTGCCCCCAGCTGACGCAGTTGTTCGGCGTAGGCCAGCACCAGCTGTGGCTCCTGGCGTTGGGCCGAAGTCAGTTGCTGCCAGGCTCGATTGAGAGACTGCAGGCCTGCCACCTGATCCTCTTCGCGCCGTGCCGCCAAGGTCAGGTTCTCACCCCAGGCGCGACGCTCCAGCTCCTGCAGCTCGCTGGCCGGCAGGGCCTTGTCCTTGCGCAACTCGGGCAGCAAACGGATCAGCGCCGACCAGTCACCACGCTGTTGATGCAGGCGCTGCAACTGGCGCAGGACCTGAACGCTATGGGGATGGCGCTCATGCATCGCTTGCAGGGTGCTCAGGGCACCTTCGGTATCACCGCGGTCGGTCTGCAACTGGGCATGACTCAAGGCGACCGCCAGCTCGGCCTGGGGCTGGCGAGTCAGTGCCCGCTCCAGCAACTGGTCGCACTCCTCATAGTGGCCTTGCTCGTTGGCGGCGCGGGCCGCACCGAGGTAATACAACAGTGGTTGACGTTCGGCCTCTGCAGCACGGTGCAGGTGTTTTTGCGCGCTGGCCCAACGACCTTCGGCAAGGTCCATCTGGCCCTGCTCGATGGCGATTTGTACCCGGCGACTCCGATTGCGCCGCGACCAGGGATTGACCACACCACCAGAGACCATCACCAATTCGATCAGCAGCTTGATGCCCCAGATCACCAACCAGATCAGCGCCACCAGGGCCAGGGTTGCCCACAGGCTCGATTCGTAGCGGAAGTTGCTGTAGGCGATCAGCACGTACCCGGGATGCTCGGCAATGGCCAACCCCAACAGGCCGATGGCTGCGATGAGCAGTAGAACGATCACATAGACGCGCTTCATGGGCTCGTCTCCTGGGCGGTGTTCGCCGCAGGTTTGGCCAGAGGCTTGACTGAATCTTCAGCGTTCAGATTGCGCCGCTCGAGATAGGCCTGGACCGTGCTCAGGGTCTTGGCCAGATCCGGGGTGACAACGGTCACGGGCTGCTTGCTCAGTTCGGACAAGCGCTCAAGCATGATCTTGCTTTGCGGATTGTCCTGATTGAAGTTGCTGGTCAGTACATCACGTGCCTCGGTCAGTGCCTGGGTATAGACCGCCGCCTGACCATTCAAGGCGGCCCACTGTGCTTGCTCCAACGTCAGGCTCAGGGCCAGGCGCACCTGAGTCAGCCCCTGGCCGGCCAGCAACGGACGGATGTTCTTGTCGGCATTGAAATCGATGCGGAAATAGCGGGAGATCTGATCCCACCACTGCGCCCAGCGGCTCGCGCCGTCACCGTCGGCGGTCAGCCCCAGCAGTGACTCGCCGCGGTCCTTGTACTCCGGAGCCACGGCGCTGAGTTCAAGGACCTGATCACGCAGGGCTCCCAGTTGCAGGAACAGGCCGGTGCGATCTGGTTGCTCGGTACTGCGCAAGGCCGCCAGGCTCTTGGCCAACTGCTCGCGTGCAGCGAAAGAGCCCGGGTCGTTCTGCTCCCGCAGGATATCGTCTGCGCCCTGGACCAGTGCCTGAGCACTGCTGATGTCTTGCAGTGCAGACAGACGCAGACTGGCCAGACGCAGCAGATGCTCGGCCTCGGCCAGGCGCCAGTCCTTGCGGCTGGCGCCGAGCACGGTTTCCAAGCGCTGGCTCAAGCGCTGCTGATCACCTTGCAACTGGGCCACCAGCCGCCGCCGGTCCTCCAGCTCATCGGCTGCCGGCAGTTGTTCCAGGCGTGCACTCAGGCGCTGTTCACTGAGTTTGAAACTCTGCGCCTGATCCCCCAGGGCCTGCAGCTGGCTCAGTTGCTGCTGGTTGTTGGCTTGCAGGCTGCGCACCTGCCAGATCCCCCAGCCGCCAGCGGCGACACCCGCCGCCCCCAGCAGCAGGGCCAGTATCGCCACCCCGTTGCCACGACGCTCAACGGTTGGGGTCGTGGGCTCGGCAGGTGCTTCAGGCACCGGCCGCACTTCATCTTTAGGCAAGGCTGTTTCGCTCACGTATCCATCCTTTGCGTTTAGAGAACGGGCACGGGTTGCTCCCGTAACGCCGTTAGCAAAGCCGCGGCACTGGCGCCGCGACAATCCACAACTTTTTCCGCCCCGGCGGCACGTGCCATTTCGGCGACCCGGGGACTTGGAACAAACAACGGCATCTTCGCCAACTGCGACCAGGCTGGGCCGGCCAACTGCTGCAAGTGGCTGAAACCCTGTCCACTGCTGACCACCAGGCCGTTCAAGCGTTCCCCCTCAATCCGCTCAAGCAGCGCATCCTTGGCGTAATGCGGCAGGCACCGGCGGTAGAGTTCCAGATAATCGACACTAGCACCTAGGTCACGCAAGCGCTCAGAGAGCAGCTCGCGACCGCCCTCTCCGCGGACGATCAGCACCCGTGGCTCAGGTCGCCGGATAGCCTCGCGCAATTGGGGAAGCTCAAGCAAGGCTTCGCTGTCATCACCTGTTTGAGGGTAGAAAACTTGCAGACCGGCATCCGCAAGGATCTGCCCGGTACCGGCACCGACACTGAACCAGCTTTGAGCGGGAGGCTGAGGCCAATAGGCTCGCAGCAAGCCAAGGCCAAGGTGCGCGGCAGGCTTGCTGACCACGATCAGCGCACAGTAACGATCCAGTTCCAGCAGGATCGCCCGCTGCGAATCGCTGACAGGCAAGGCTTGAATCTCCAGTAGCGGCAGGCTGCTGCTGAAGACACCGACCTCGGCCAGGGTCGCTGCCAATGCAGCACTATCCTCGCTCGGCCGGGTCAGCAGCAGGCGCCACCCGATCACTCTTCGCCCGCCTCGCCGTAGACCGCGCGCAGGATGTCATCGGCGCCCTGGGCCAGCAGGTCGTCTGCCACCTTCACCCCCAGCTCAGTGGCCGACGCTCGCGGGCCACGCGCTTGCGCGCTCAACAACAGTCCACCGCTAGGCTCACCGACCAGGCCTCGCAGCCAGATCTGATCGCCTTCGAGCACCGCGTAGCAGGCAATCGGAACCTGGCAGCCACCGTTCAAATGCTTGTTCAGCGCTCGCTCGGCAGTCACCCGGCTGGCTGTGTCGGCATGATGCAGAGGCGCCAGCAACGCGTGAATTTCAGTATCGGCACTACGGCACTCGATGCCGACTGCGCCTTGGCCACCGGCGGGCAGACTCTCATCGACACTGATGGACGAACTGATGCGGTCTTCGAAGCCCAGACGGATCAGGCCGGCGGCGGCCAGGATAATGGCGTCGTACTCACCGGCATCCAACTTGGCCAGCCGAGTATTGACGTTGCCCCGCAGAAAACGAATCTGCAGGTCAGGGCGACGGGTCAGCAGTTGGGCCTGGCGGCGCAGGCTGGAGGTACCCACCACGCTGCCTTCCGGCAATTGCTCAAGGCTGGCGTAGGTATTGGAAACAAAGGCGTCACGTGGATCTTCACGCTCGCAGATGCAGAACAACCCCAGGCCTTCGGGAAAGTCCATGGGCACATCTTTCATCGAATGCACAGCGATGTCGGCCTGGTTTTCCAGCAGTGCGGTTTCCAGCTCTTTGACGAACAGGCCCTTGCCGCCGATTTTCGACAGGGGCGAGTCCAGCAGTTTGTCACCGCGACTGACCATGGGCACCAGGGTCACGACGAGGCCCGGATGGGCCTCCTGCAGACGGGCTTTGACGTATTCGGCCTGCCACAAGGCCAGTGCACTTTTGCGGGTAGCGATGCGGATTTCGCGAGAGGACATGGATCAATCCGTACTGAATAGATACGGCAGATAATAACAGCTCAGCCAAAGCAGCTTTGACTTGTATCAGAAACGCAGCGCCCTCCCGACGCCAGGCTTGCCTTTTTGTGGGCCTTGAGTCGCGTTCTAGAGCTGCTGCATCATCTTGCGTACACCCGCCACATGACGTCGGCTAACGATCAGGGCATCACCATTGAGCCCCTTGAGGTACAGCTGGAAATGTCCCAGGGGCGTACGCTGCAGTCGTTCGATCCGCTCTCGCGCCACCAGCGCATTGCGGTGAATACGCACAAAGCGCTCACCAAATTCGTCTTCCAATGCCTTCAATGGCTCATCCAGAAGCACCTCGCCGCTTTCGTGGCGCAAGGTCACATACTTGTGGTCAGCAATGAAATACACCACCTGAGCCAGAGGAATCAGCTCGATACCCTTACGGGTGCGGGCGCTGATGTGACTACGCGGGCCATTGCCGCTTTCCGCCGCCGGCCGGGTCAGGGCCGCCAACTGCACACGATTGGGCTTCTCGGCCTTTTTCAGCGCCTCCAGCAGCAGTTCTGGGCGCACGGGCTTGACCAGGTGCCCGACCCCGCTGGCATCGAAGGCCTCTAAGGCGAATTCGTCCGGGGCCGCGCAAAACACCAGCGCCGGAGGCGTCTCGCGTTCGCACAATTTTCCGGCGACCTGCAGACCGTCCAGACCCGGCATACGGACATCGAGCAAGACGATATCCGGCTTCAGGCTGTCGATCAGGCTCAGTGCCTCTTCGCCATTGGTGGCGCTGGGCTCCAGGACACTGTATCCCTCAAGCTCACTGACCATCCGGCTCAGGCGCTCGCGGGCTAGGGGTTCGTCATCAACGATCAGGACATTCATATTGCGCTGGATTCCTGCGTGAGTCTCGCACAAGGATAGCGTAGACAGGTGGAGTGACGTCCGTCACGGCGATCCACGATAAGACTAGTGCGAAGGCCAAAAAGTGCCGCAAGTCGGGCACCAATATTTACCCGGACCTGCCCGATACCGCCCAAGGTCGGTGGATGCGCGACGGCGTTGCAGGGAATGCTGGTATTCAACACAAAGCCCCCCTCGTTACTGTGGTCGGTGTCCACCCTGGCCGCACCTGCCTCGTTTCGTGGGCGGGTTGCATGGACCTGCGCGGAGTGAACTCGATGGACAGACTCACTGCGAACACGCGAGGGGTGTTACGCAATTGTGCCGGTCCTCCTGTCCAACTGTAGACGGTTGCCAAGACGATATTGCTCAATCGATAAATATCGTTTGATCGATATCACCTTCCGCACTCAAGCCCCCCTGTCCTGATCCACTCCGGATTGTGCCGACCTCAGTCTCTGCGCCCTAGGGACCGGCGACAAGCCACGCAGACAGGCCCGGAGAAAAAAGCTGCCGACCAGTGCCAGCGACAGCCCAGGCAACCCTGTTATTATCGGCGCCTGTTTTTTACGCCATCTTCCTTCAGCAGATCACGAGCGAATTCATGAGCACTGACAAGACCAATCAGTCCTGGGGCGGCCGCTTCAGTGAACCCGTCGACGCCTTCGTCGCCCGCTTCACCGCCTCTGTCACTTTCGACCAGCGCCTGTATCGCCACGACATCATGGGCTCCATCGCTCATGCCACCATGCTGGCCAAGGTTGGCGTGCTCACTGACGCCGAGCGTGACAGCATCATCGACGGCCTGAAGACCATCCAGGGCGAGATCGAGGCCGGCAGCTTCGACTGGCGCGTGGACCTTGAAGACGTGCACATGAACATCGAAGCGCGCCTGACCGACCGCATCGGCATCACCGGCAAGAAGCTGCACACCGGACGCAGCCGCAATGATCAGGTGGCCACCGACATCCGCCTGTGGCTGCGGGACGAAATCGACCTGATCCTGGCCGAGATCACCCGCCTGCAAAAAGGCCTGCTGGAGCTGGCCGAGCGCGAAGCCGAAAGCATCATGCCGGGCTTCACTCACCTGCAGACCGCCCAGCCCGTGACCTTCGGGCACCACATGCTGGCCTGGTTCGAAATGCTCAGCCGCGACTACGAGCGCCTGGTGGACTGCCGCAAGCGCACCAACCGCATGCCCCTGGGCAGCGCTGCGCTGGCCGGCACCACCTACCCCATCGACCGCGAGCTGACCTGCCAGCTGCTGGGCTTCGAAGCCGTGGGCGGCAACTCCTTGGACAGCGTCTCCGACCGTGACTTCGCCATCGAATTCTGCGCCGCCGCCAGCGTGGCAATGATGCACCTGTCGCGCTTCTCCGAAGAGCTGGTGCTGTGGACCAGCGCGCAGTTCCAGTTCATCGATCTGCCGGACCGCTTCTGCACCGGCAGCTCGATCATGCCGCAAAAGAAAAACCCCGACGTACCAGAGCTGGTGCGGGGCAAGAGCGGCCGAGTGTTTGGCGCACTGATGGGCCTGCTGACCCTGATGAAGGGCCAGCCCCTGGCGTACAACAAGGACAATCAGGAAGACAAGGAACCGCTGTTCGACGCCGCCGACACTCTGCGCGACTCACTGCGGGCCTTCGCCGACATGATCCCGGCCATCAAGCCCAAGCACGCCATCATGCGTGAAGCGGCCCTGCGTGGCTTCTCCACCGCTACCGACCTGGCGGACTACCTGGTGCGCCGTGGCCTGCCGTTCCGTGACTGCCACGAAATCGTCGGCCACGCCGTGAAGTACGGTGTGGAGACTGGCAAGGACCTGGCAGAAATGAGCCTGGAAGAACTGCGCAAATTCAGCGACCAGATCGAGCAGGACGTGTTTGCCGTGCTGACCCTGGAAGGTTCGGTGAATGCTCGTAATCACATCGGCGGCACCGCTCCAGCCCAGGTCCGGGCTGCCGTGGCTCGCGGCCAGGCGTTGCTGGCCAGCCGCTAAGCCCCTGCCCTTAGGGGCCGGCAACTCTTCTGCCGGTCCCTGCAAGCGGGCTACCCGACGCTAGCGCCCCGATCGCCTGGCGGTAATGAGCGCAGCCTTGTCAGCAGCAATCCGCCTGGCGTTGGGCGTCTGTTCCAGGCGCTCCAACAGGGCCCTGGCCTCTGGCATATCGGCCAGAAAATCGATCCCGAACAGCTTGTCCCCAACGACCAGGGCCAGGTTCACGCTGTACTGGAAATACAGGTCCGCCACGCTCAGGCTGGTACCCGCCACATAAGGCGCGAACCGAGCATGCCGGCGCAATGCGGCAAACCCCTGCAGCAATTCAACTCCAGCCTTTTCCTTGATGGCCTCGGGCAGCGTTGCACCGAAGAACACTTCGGGGAAACAGGCTCGGGCCGGCAGCTCGATATAGAGTTCGATCTCCTTGGCCAGTGCCAGCACCTGTGCCCTCTCGAAGGCATCTCCCGGTAGCAACGCCGGCTCGGGATGGACCTGCTCCAGGTAATCGAGAATCACGCTGGTTTCACTGATAAAGCCCTGCTCCACTTCCAGCACCGGAACCTTGCCCCGAGGACTGATGGCCAGCGCCTCGGGGCTCTGGCCGGCGTAGAACAACACCTCCTCGAAGGGCAGGCCCTTTTCCAGCAGGGCCAGTTTGACCATGTTGTAGTAGTTGCTGATGGCGAACCCATAAAGCTTGAACATCCCATAGCCTCCAGGCCGTGCAGGGGGTCGGCAGGACTTTTTATAGAAGGTTAATCCACTTCTGACCAGCAGCATCCAGCCTCTGAATACGAGTAAACTGGCGACCTTTCCTTGAGGAGCCTGCCATGAGCGAGCCAACCGATATCGACAACGACGAAGAAGAGTTCGCCGAAAACACCCTGATCGAAGCGATCGAGAACCAGATCGAAAGCGACAATCCGCCAGCAGCCAAGGCCACCTTCAACAAGCTGACTCTGGTGGGTTACGAGCGGGAAGAAATCCTCAACCTGATGGCCCACGTCCTGGCTGTCGAGATCGATGCGATCCTCGAGGAAGACCGCGCCTTCGATACCCAATGGTACGAAGCCGCGCTGCGCGCCCTGCCGGAACTGCCTCCAGAGAAGCAGTAAGCCGCTACCACCGGAGCGCTGCCCGCAGCAACGCTCCGGCACGCCACTCCCGACCTGACTACACTGCAGGCACCCTGCGGCCAAAGACCGCTGCCCCCAGGTACAAAAGTCCTCAGCGAATGCTGGACACGCCGCCGTTCTGCGGTCACCTTAAGAACGCTGACCTCTCATTCCTAGAAAGTCTGGAGTCCTTATGTCGTATACCCCTGAGTTGGTTGCCGAACTGGAAATCCTTGCACTCTTCAACCTGGACAACTCCCAGGAAGGCCTGAAAATCCATCAGACCGCCGCCCCTTCTGCCATCGCCGCCGCCCAACGCCTGTTTGACAAAGAACTGATTACCCAGCCCGATGGGGGCTACCTGACCAGCCTTGGCCGGGATGCTGCTGAACATGCCCAAGGCCTGCTGACCATCCTGAGCGTCAAAGAAACCGCCTGAACACCGTTCCTCGGCCTGCGGGGTTCCCGTCTGTCGGATTCCGTAGGCACCCTCCCGCCAATACGCTAGAAATCTGGCGTCAAAAAACAAAATCAGCTTAAGGCTCGGTCTTGTCTGACGATAAACTGCTGCCGTCCTCAAACCGCCACGTTCGAGCTCAGCTTGAAATGCCCCATACCCATGAAATCCGTCCCGATCTGGATGAAGGAATCGATCGCAAGGTTCTCAGTCAACTGCGCGCGCGTTTTCTCACCCTCAATGCCGGACGCATGGCTCGGGCAATGGAAGGGTTGTCGGCACGCCAGCAGCTGGTCCTCAACCTGCTGCCACTGTTCTTTCACGTCAATCACCCCCTGCTGCCCGGCTACGTTTCCGGCGCTACCCCGGCGGGACTGTCCAACTACGAGCCCGACCCGCAAGCCCTGGCTGAAGCCCAGCGCCTGACCCGTTCCTTTTCCTACAAGCCTCGTCATGGCAATCCACCTCGTCCTATCCACGGCCTGTTTCTCATGGGCAGCCTGGGCACCCTGGCCCAGGCGGACCAGAGCGACATGGATGTCTGGGTGTGCCATGCGCCGGACCTGAGCGAAACCGAGCTGGCCGAACTGCAGAAGAAATGCCAGTTGCTGGAAGCCTGGGCCGCGGGCCAGGGCGCCGAGGCGCATTTTTTCCTGATCGACCCCAACCGCTTTGTTCGCGGTGAGCGGGATACACAGCTGAGTTCGGATGATTGCGGCACCACCCAGCACTACCTGCTGCTCGACGAGTTCTACCGCACCGCCATCTGGCTGGCCGGACGCACGCCGTTGTGGTGGCTGGTGCCGGTGTACGAGGAGTCCCGCTACGAGCGCTACATCCACACCCTGCTCTCCAAGCGCTTCGTACCCGCCGAAGAGAACCTGGACCTGGGCCACATGGCACGCATTCCGCCCGGCGAGTTCATCGGAGCCGGACTCTGGCAGCTGTTCAAGGGCATCGAGTCCCCCTACAAATCAGTACTCAAGCTGCTGCTGATCGAGGTCTACGCCAGTGAGCATCCCAGGGTCCAGTGCCTGAGCCTGCGCTTCAAGCAGGCGGTGTTCGCCAACCGCCTGGACCTGGACGAGCTCGACCCCTATATCGTGGTTTACCGACGCATCGAGGAATACCTCAAGGCCCGTGGCGAGCCCGAGCGTCTGGAACTGGTACGGCGCAGCCTGTACCTCAAGGTCAACCGCAAGCTTTCCAGCGGCAATGGCGCTCGCAGCCCGAGCTGGCAGCGGGCACTGCTTGAGCGCCTGGCCAGCGAATGGGGCTGGGATCAGCGCCAGTTGGCCCTGCTGGACAGTCGCAGCCAATGGAAAGTGCGCCAAGTCAGCAGCGAGCGCCGGGCGCTGGTCAACGAGCTCAACTACAGCTACCGCTTCCTGACCCAGTTCGCCCGCACCGAACAGGCCGCCAGCCTGATCAATAAACGCGACTTGAACGTGCTGGGCCGACGCCTGTACGCGGCATTCGAACGCAAGGCGGGGAAAATCGAGTTCATCAATCCCGGCATCGCCCCGGACCTCGCGGAAGACACCCTGACCCTGGTGCAATCGCCGAACAAGAAAGAACCAGGGCAGACTCATTGGGGCCTGTACAACGGCAATCTGACCGCCCTGGAGTGGGAGCACTTCGCGCCTATCAAGCGCAGCCGTGAATTGCTTGAGCTGCTGACCTGGTGCCATCGCAATGGGGTGATCGATAGCAGCACGCGCCTGGCCCTGCACCCTGGCAGCAGCGACCTGAGCGAGTTCGAGCTGTTCAACTTGCTTGGCAGCCTGCAACAGACGGTGGCCCTGCCACTGACCACCGTCGACGAAGAACAGCTGCTGCATGCCAGCGTACCCGGCGAAGTGCTGATCCTGGTGAACGTCGGAGTCGACCCGCTCAAGCATCACCGCGACCTGAACATTCTCATGACCACCGAGCGCACCGACTCCCTGAGCTACGCCGGGGTGCGGGAAAACCTGGTGCTGACCCTGGATCAGGTCACCCTCAATAGCTGGAACGAGGTCATGGTCGGGCGCTATGACGCTGAACATGCCTTGCTCGAATGCCTGCGGGACTACCTCAATAACCTGCCGTCCGACTCACAACCACGGTTGCGGGTCCGCTGCTTCTGCCACAACCGCGCACAGTTCATCGCTCGGCGGGTGGAGGAGCTGTTCGAAACCGCGCACCACCTCCTGCTCAGTCAGCTCAACTACCGCTACCTGATCCAGGTCCAGCAGCACTTTCACGTCCTCGAACTGGTACCCGGCCAGGTTCGGCATCGGGCCATGGCGACACCCGCCGCACTGCTTGAATACCTGGGCCAGGAGCAAGCCCGCTATAGCCCCCTGCACCTCGATCCCATGGCCCTGGAAGATCACGACCTGGCGCTGATCCTGCCCATGGGCCAGCCAGACTGCATTCAGGTGTTCTATCGGATCATCGAGCAGCACGCCGAACTCTATATCCTCGATGAGCACAACGCCCTGTGGCAGCAGACCCTGGCGTACCACGACGAACAAAGCCTGCTGGTGCCCCTGCAGCGCTTCCTGCAGTCGATCCTCTACCGCCGTGAAGCGCTACAGTCGATGGACAGTAGCCAGGGCGAGAAACCTTTGGACACACTCTACTTGCAGATACTGCCCTCAGGCACCGGTCGGGCGCGCCGGGTAGAGCCGCGACCAGCACCTGCGACCCCGGTGGACAAAGCCTTTTATGACGTGCAGGCGATCATCGGCAAGGCTGCACCTGGCCAGGTGCAAGTCTCGCTGTACTGCAATCAACGGGAGTTTTCCGAACTGGAATATGGCAACCAGCTATTCAGCGCGGTGGCCCAGGAAATCGTCGGACAGCGCCGTGAACCGGAACGCTATCGCTGCTACATCACCGACCTGGACCTGTCCGGCCTGCTCGGTGATATGCAAAGTTCGAGCATTGTGTATCTGCGCTACAAGGCCAGCCTGGAGCGCGCACTGAACGACGCGCTCGAGCAGGTCTAGCCGCAAATCAGAGGTGGTAGTCGCCCGCGGCTTCCGGCTGGTATTCCACTTCCAGCAGAGTCAGCTTCAGGGTCTTGCCACCCGGCGCCGGCCAGTCGATGTATTGACCCACCTGCAAGCCCAGCAAGGCACTGCCCACGGGTGCAAGGATCGAAATCTTGCCTTCGTCGGCGTTGGCGTCCTGTGGATAAACCAGGGTCAGGTGATAGTCCTTGCCACTGCTTTCCTCACGGCAATGCACACGCGAGTTCATGGTTACGACACCGGCCGGTACTTCATCGTGACCCACCAGCGTTTCGGCACGATCCAACTCGGTTTGCAGTGCAATGACGCCTGGCAGCGAGTCGTCCAGGCTGTCGATCAGGCGCTCCAGACGTTGCACGTCAAGGCGGGTAAGGATGATGGATGGTGCAGTACTCATGATCCTGGCTGACTCCTATTTTTTCTGCACAAAAAAGCAAAACCCCGCCAAATAAGACGGGGTTCTCACCGGCCTCAATGTAGCGAGGCGAAGTCGGACACTATCACAGCACACTGAATAAACAAACCGTACCAGTACGAACCTAAAGTCCCCCGGCTGTACCGCTCTGTTTGCGCTGCAGCGCTTGTGCGCAGATCACTCGCCGCCGCTCGTCATCGGCCGAACGCCACTCGCGAATATCCTCCACATGGCGGAAACAGCCGCGGCAGACCTTCTCCTCATCGAGACGGCACAGACTGATGCACGGCGAACTGACCGCTGGGCTGACATTACTGTAGAGCGGCTTGGGCGGTCGGGCTGCGGCGGGCTGAGTCACGACCTCAGAGCCCTTCGAAATCGAGCTTGATATCCGCCTGTTCGAGAACGATGCGTTCCAGCATCTCCCCCAGCTGCTCTTCACTCTTGTCGCACATCCAGCGCTCGCTTTCCTCGTCGTAGTCGAAGTGGAAACCACCGGAGCGGGCGGCCAGCCACAGCTGGCGCAAAGGTTCCTGGCGACTGAAGATCACCTGGCTGCCGTTGTCGAACTTGACGGTGAGCACTCCGGCGGAGCTTTCCAGGTCAATGTCCAGGTCGCTCTCATCGAAAATATCCTCCAGCGTCTGCTGGGTGGCGTCCACCAGGTCGTGAAAACGGGCTTCGGTCAAACTCATTGCAGGAACCTCAAAAAGTGTCTACTCACGCTCAAGCGCCGCAAGATACGGACGCTCCCCGGCGAATGCAAAGGATACCGAACAGGTGGATAAATGCGACGCCCATTGTGTCGGAAGCCGACCAAAGCCTCTGAGCAGCCCCTGGCAAAGGCCCGCTGGACGGGAGTTACGCTGCATAGGCAAGCTGCCGGGTGGCCGGTATACTCGGGCGCAATTTACGCATTCTCAAGGATTTCGCCATGAAGCGCCTGATCTCTTCCCTTGCTGCGCTCGTCGCGGTTGCCTGCCTTGTTACCGCCTGCGGCCAGAAAGGCCCGCTGTATCTGCCCGATGACAGCAAATCCCCAGAAGAACAGGCGAAATCGCAGTCGAAGTCGCACAAGCACGACACCTACTAAGGGCTCACCATGGACGCTTTCAACTACCGCGACGGTGAGCTGTTCGCGGAAGGCGTAGCCCTGTCCGCCATTGCCGAGCGTTTCGGCACGCCGACCTACGTCTACTCCCGAGCGCACATCGAGGCCCAGTACCTGGCCTATGCCGAGGCGCTTGCCGGCATGCCGCACCTGGTCTGCTTCGCGGTAAAAGCCAACTCCAACCTGGGTGTGCTGAATGTCCTGGCGCGCTTGGGCGCAGGCTTCGACATCGTCTCCCGGGGCGAGCTGGAGCGCGTCCTGGCGGCTGGCGGCCAAGCCGACAAGATTGTCTTTTCCGGTGTCGGCAAGACCCGTGACGACATGCGCCGAGCCCTGGAAGTGGGCGTCCATTGCTTCAACGTCGAGTCCGCAGAAGAGCTTGAGCGCCTGCAGCTGGTGGCCGCCGAACTGGGTGTTCGCGCGCCAATCTCGCTGCGAGTCAATCCCGACGTCGATGCCGGCACTCACCCGTATATCTCCACCGGGCTCAAGGAAAACAAGTTCGGCATCGACATTGCGACTGCCGAGGACGTGTACATCCGCGCCGCGCAGCTGCCGAACCTGGATATCGTCGGGGTCGACTGCCACATCGGCTCGCAACTCACCACCCTGGCCCCTTTCATCGACGCCCTCGACCGCCTGCTGGATCTGGTGGACCGTCTTGGAGAATGCGGCATCTACCTGCGCCACATCGATCTGGGTGGCGGTCTGGGCGTGCGTTATCGCGACGAAGAGCCGCCACTGGCCGCCGACTACATCAAGGCCGTGCGTGAACGCCTGGATGGCCGCGACCTGGCCCTGGTGTTCGAACCGGGCCGCTTCATCGTGGCCAACGCCGGTGTACTGCTGACCCGTGTCGAGTACCTCAAGCACACCGAACACAAGGATTTCGCCATCGTCGACGGCGCCATGAACGACCTGATCCGCCCAGCGCTGTACCAGGCCTGGATGGATGTCAGTGCCGTCCAGCCGCGGGATGCCGAACCCCGCACCTACGACATCGTCGGACCGATCTGCGAAACCGGCGACTTCCTCGCCAAGGAACGCAACCTGGCCCTGGCCGAGGGCGATCTGCTGGCGGTGCATTCTGCTGGCGCCTATGGTTTCGTCATGAGCTCGAACTACAACACCCGCGGCCGTGCCGCAGAAGTACTGGTCGATGGTGACCAGGCTGTTGAAGTGCGTCGCCGCGAGACGGTAGCCGAGTTATTCGCTGGCGAAAGCCTGCTGCCGGAGTAAGACCATGCTGCTGCGTTTTACCAAGATGCATGGCCTGGGCAATGACTTCATGGTTCTCGACCTGGTCAGCCAGCACGCGCATATTCTGCCCAAGCACGCCAAACAATGGGGTGATCGCCATACCGGAATCGGCTTCGATCAACTGCTGATCGTCGAGGCCCCGAGCAACCCGGACGTGGACTTCCGCTACCGGATCTTCAACTCCGACGGCTCCGAAGTGGAACAGTGCGGCAACGGCGCCCGCTGCTTCGCCCGTTTCGTACTGGACAAGCGCCTGACCACCAAGCGTCAGATCCGCGTCGAGACCAAGAGCGGCGTCATCGAACTGGATGTACGCAACGACGGACAGATCAGCGTCAACATGGGGGCTCCGCGCCTGGTGCCGGCGGACATTCCGTTCCAGGCCCCGGCCCAGGCCGACAGCTACACGCTGGACGTCGACGGCCTGCAGGTCGAGCTGGCCGCCGTGTCCATGGGCAACCCTCACGCCGTGTTGCGGGTGGATGACATCAACAGCGCGCCGGTACACGAACTGGGGCCGAAGATCGAGCATCACCCGCGCTTCCCGGCGCGGGTCAATGTCGGCTTTCTCCAGGTGCTGGACCGTCAACGCGCGCAATTGCGGGTCTGGGAACGTGGCGCCGGGGAAACCCAGGCCTGCGGTACCGGCGCCTGCGCAGCCGCAGTGGCCGCGATCAGCCAGGGGTGGATGGATTCGCCCCTATTGATCGACCTGCCGGGCGGGCGCCTGTCCATTGAATGGGCAGGCCCTGGCCAACCGGTGATGATGACCGGTCCGGCAGTGCGCGTATACGAAGGACAGGTGCGTCTTTAAGTGAGCGAAATCCATGACTGATCAGCCGCAGGCTCCCGCCGCAAAGCCCGACCCAACGCCTTCTGCCGACCTGGACGCAGCCGCCGTTGCCGCGTACCTGGAGGCCCATCCGGACTTCTTCGTCGAGCACGACGAGTTGCTCCCGGCCTTGCGCATTCCGCACCAGCGCGGCGACACCGTATCGCTGGTGGAGCGGCAGATGAAGATCCTGCGCGAGCGCAACATCGAGATGCGCCATCGCCTGTCGCAATTGATGGACGTGGCCCGGGACAACGACCGGCTGTTCGACAAGACCCGACGCCTGATCCTGGCCCTGATGGACGCCACCAGCCTGGAAGAGGTGGTGATGAGTGTCGAAGACAGCCTGCGCCAGGATTTCCAGGTGCCCTTCGTCAGCCTGATTCTGTTCAGCGACAGCCCCATGCCGGTAGGCCGCTGGGTCTGCGCCGCCGAAGCCCAGGGCGCCATCGGCGGCCTGCTTTCAGAAGGCAAGAGTGTCAGTGGCAGTCTGCGCGAGCACGAACTGGACTTTCTCTTCGGCGAAGAACAGCGCAAGCAGATCGGCTCCACTGCGGTAGTCGCCCTGGCGCACCAGGGCATGCACGGTGTACTGGCTATCGCCAGCCGTGACCCGCAGCACTACAAGAGCTCGGTAGGCACCCTGTTCCTCAATTACATTGCTGAAGTCACCGGCCGCGTGCTGCCGCGCTTCACTCACTCGCTGCGCTCGGTACGCTGACCATGCAGCAGCAACTGGATGCCTACTGCGCACACCTGCGCAGTGAGCGCCAGGTGTCGGCCCATACCCTGCTGGCCTACCGGCGCGATCTCGACAAGGTGTTGGGATTCTGTGAAAAGCAGCAGGTGCGCAGCTGGACCGACCTGGATATCCAGGGCTTGCGCAGCATGATTGCCCGCCTGCACCAGCAAGGTCAGTCATCACGCAGCCTGGCACGCCTTCTGTCCGCCGTGCGCGGGCTCTATCACTACCTGAACCGCGAAGGGCTGTGCGATCACGACCCGGCCAACGGCCTGGCACCGCCCAAGGGCGAACGTCGCCTGCCCAAGACCCTGGATACCGATCGCGCCCTGCAACTGCTCGACGGCGCGGTAGAAGACGACTTCCTGGCCCATCGCGACCAGGCGATCCTGGAACTGTTCTACTCCTGCGGCTTGCGTCTCTCCGAGCTGACCAGCCTGAACCTCGAACAGCTGGATCTGGCCGACGGCCTGGTGCAGGTGCTGGGCAAAGGCAGCAAGACCCGTGTGCTGCCGGTGGGCAAGAAGGCCCGGGAAGCCCTGACGCTGTGGCTGCCGCTGCGAGCCCTGAGCAACCCGCCGGACGGCGCCCTGTTCGTCAGCCAGAAGGGGCGCCGCCTGGGGCCACGAGCCATTCAGTTGCGGGTCAAGGCCGCCGGCGAGCGGGAACTGGGACAGAACCTGCACCCGCACATGCTGCGCCACTCCTTTGCCAGCCACCTGCTGGAGTCCTCCCAGGACCTGCGAGCCGTGCAAGAGTTGCTGGGGCATTCGGACATCAAGACCACTCAGATCTATACCCACCTGGACTTCCAGCACCTGGCAGCGGTCTATGACAGCGCCCATCCACGGGCCAAACGCAACAAAGGCGGTGAGTAATGACCATCAAGCTGATCACCTTCGACCTCGACGACACCTTGTGGGATACCGCGCCGGTGATTGTCAGCGCCGAAGCCACCCTGCGCCAGTGGTTGACCGATCACGCACCGAATCTCGGCGGCGTGCCGGTGGAGCATCTGTGGGCCATTCGCGAACGGGTGCTGCAGGACGAGCCGACGCTCAAGTACCGGATCAGCGCCCTGCGCCGCCGGGTGCTGTTCCATGCCCTGCAAGAGGCCGGGTATGAGCACAGCCAAGCCAGCCAGCTGGCCGATCAGAGCTTCGAAGTGTTCCTGCATGCCAGGCATCAGCTGGACATCTTCCCCGAGGTGCTGCCGACCCTGGAGGCCCTGGCCAATCATTTCGCCCTTGGTGTCGTCACCAACGGCAATGCCGACGTACGTCGCCTGGGCCTGGCGGACTACTTCAAGTTCGCCCTGTGCGCCGAAGACATCGGGGTCGCCAAGCCGGATGCACGGCTGTTCCATGAAGCCCTGCAGCGCGGTGGTGCCACCGCGGATACTGCCGTGCACATCGGCGATCACCCGGGCGACGACATTGCCGGCGCCCAGCAGGCGGGCCTGCGGGCCATCTGGTTCAATCCTGCGGGCAAGGCCTGGGAAGCCGAGCGCGCCCCTGATGCCGAGATTCGCAGCCTCAAAGAACTGCCAGCACTGCTGGGTCGCTGGCACAGCGGCACCTGATGCGGCTCGTTCTGTAGGAGCGAGCTTGCTCGCGATCGCCGCCACGCGGCGCCATTTACCCGGCACGCGCCCATGAAAAAGCCCGCAGCGACGGCGGGCTTTTTCAGCAAGCAAGTAACAAGGCTCAGATCGGCCGGCTGCCGTACTTGTTATCAGGCTTCTTGGGCGGATCGGCGACCACATTGGCCTCGACTTCCTGCACTTTGCCGCCACGGGCCAGGAACTCTTCCATGGCACGCGCCAGTGCATCACGCTCCTTGTTCTTGGCTTCGACACTCGGCAGCTCGTCTACCGAGACCGCGGCCTTGGCCTTGCCTTTGGCGGTCGGAGCAGGAACATCACTGCCGTCGTCTTCCGCCACATCGTCGGCGGCCGCTTCAAGACCTTCTTCGGTTTCGTCTTCGTCACCTACTTCGAGGTCGTCGTTTTCCAGATCATCGTCGCTCATGTTCTACCTCATGACTTGCGAAAAGCAGATTAGTTATAGCCCAGCTGCGCCGACTGTCGAAGGCTGCCGGAAAAAAATCAACGTCCACTGATACTCAGCGGCTTATGCCCTATCACCCTGCAGGGTGGCAAGGACTTTGCGAGCACCGCCATGATCGCGATGCTCGCCCAGATAAACACCTTGCCAGGTGCCTAGCGCCAAGCGCCCCGCCGCTACCGGCAAAGTCAGCTGACAGCCTAGCAAACTGGCTTTGAAGTGCGCCGGAAGGTCGTCCGCGCCCTCGTCGTCATGTTCGTACCCGGCCATGCCTTGAGGCACCAGGGTGTTGAAGAAACGCTCGAAGTCACGCCGTACCGCCGGATCGGCGTTCTCGTTGATGGTCAACGAGGCCGAGGTATGTTGCAGCCATAAATGCAGCAGACCAACCCGACATGCCCTCAACTCAGGCAGGCCGGCGAGCAACTCGTCCGTCACCAGATGAAAGCCCCGGGGCCTGGCCCGCAGGGTAATCAGGGTCTGTTGCCACATACCGATCTCCACGCTTCGGCGCGCATTCTAGCGCGCTCAGGGAAAAAACAAAGCGCCGAATAATCCTGCTTTAGTGTAAGCATTTGTCCTGCTGGAAATCGCCACGGCATACACGCCAATGCTTGTCAGTAAATCCATTCAGCCTTTCTCAATGACAAATGCCAGGCAAAAAAATGCCCGGCCGGAGCCGGGCGTTTTTTCAGGCGCGATTACAGGTTGTAACCCCGCTCGTTGTGTTGTGCCAGATCGAGGCCGACCGCTTCTTCTTCCTCGGTAACCCGAAGCCCGATGATGGCATCCAGGACCTTGAGAATGATGTAGGTCACGATCGCGGTGTAGATCACGGTAAAGCCCACACCTTTGCACTGAATCCAGACTTGCGCGGCGATGTCGGTCACGGTGCCGAAGCCGCCCAGAGATGGAGCGGCGAACACACCGGTGAGGATCGCGCCAAGAATACCGCCGATGCCGTGAACGCCGAAGGCATCCAGGGAGTCGTCATAACCCAGCTTGCGCTTGAGGCTGGTGGCACAGAAGAAGCACACCACGCCAGCGGCCAGGCCGATGATCAGGGCGCCCATCGGGCCAACGGTGCCCGCTGCCGGAGTGATGGCTACCAGGCCGGCGACCACGCCCGAAGCGATACCCAGCGCGCTTGGCTTGCCGTGGGTGATCCACTCGGCAAACATCCAGCCCAGGGCCGCGGCGGCAGTAGCGATCTGCGTCACCAGCATGGCCATGCCGGCAGTACCGTTGGCCGCAGCGGCGGAACCGGCGTTAAAGCCGAACCAACCGACCCACAGCATGGCCGCGCCCATCAGGGTATAGCCCAGGTTGTGGGGAGCCATCGGCGTGGTAGGGAAGCCTTTGCGCTTGCCCAGTACCAGGCACGCCACCAGGCCTGCGATACCGGCATTGATGTGGACCACGGTGCCGCCGGCGAAATCCAGCACGCCCCAGTCCCACATCAGGCCGCCGTTGCCGGACCAGACCATGTGCGCGATCGGTGCATACACCAGGGTGAACCAGACGCCCATGAAGATCAGCATGGCGGAGAACTTCATCCGCTCGGCGAAGGCACCGACAATCAACGCCGGAGTGATGATGGCGAAAGTCATCTGGAAGGTGATGAACACCGCTTCAGGGAACAGCGCCGCTGGGCCGGTTACGCTGGCTGGGGTCACGCCCGCCAGGAAGGCCTTGCCCAGGCCACCGAAGAAGGAGTTGAAGTTGACGACGCCCTGCTCCATGCCCGTCGTGTCGAACGCAATGCTGTAGCCATAGATGACCCACAGAATGCTGATCAGGCCGGTAATGGCAAAGCACTGCATCAGCACCGAAAGAATGTTTTTCGACCGCACCATGCCGCCGTAGAACAGCGCCAGGCCAGGAATGGTCATGAACAGCACCAAGGCTGTGGAAGTCAGCATCCAGGCGGTGTCGCCGGAATTGAGGACTGGAGCCGCCACTTCGTCTGCCGCCATGGCCAGGCCAGGCATTACGAGGGACAAAAGGGCTCCTAGCCCTGCGAATTTACGCAGAGTCATATTGTTTTCTCCTGGGGCGTTGGGTTTGGCGGCTTAGATTGCGTCGGTATCGGTTTCGCCGGTACGGATGCGAATAGCCTGTTCCAGATTGACCACGAAGATCTTGCCGTCACCGATCTTGCCGGTGTTGGCGGCCTTGGTTATCGCCTCGATAACCCGGTCAAGATCCTTGTCGTCAATGGCGACATCGATCTTCACCTTGGGCAGGAAATCCACCACATACTCCGCACCGCGATACAGCTCGGTGTGACCCTTCTGCCGGCCGAAGCCTTTGACCTCAGTGACGGTAATGCCCTGCACGCCGATCTCGGACAGCGACTCGCGCACGTCGTCCAACTTGAACGGCTTGATGATGGCAGTGACTAGCTTCATGAAACTCTCTCCCGAATTGGTGGACTTGCCCCAGGAAAACAAACCCGACTCAAGTCTAAGCGCAGTGCCTGGCTTTGTAACGCATCGTCGGCCTTCCTCAGCCAGACCGACGCCAGCTAACCGCTTCTGACGAAACACTCCCCGCTCCGCCTGCCGCACTGCATTCGTCACAGCGACTGCATCAGTGCATGGGTCACCAAGGTCTAAGCAGAAAGCTTGCCAGCTCGGGAAAAATCAGTGATTTCAGTCTCTTGCCCACAGCCGTTCGGGCTTGCCACAAATCGGCACCGCGGATACGCACAATAACGGTGCGCGAGCGCCCGCCCGGATGCGCGAAAAACGTGCAGAGCGGGCACCACCAAGCCCTTGAGCCGTGCGTGATACACTGCGGCCCATCTGCTATTCAGGACACTCCCATGCTCGCGCCCAAAGACCTTCTCGATGCCCTGAGCGGCCACGCCTCGCGTTTGCTCAGCGGTGAAACACCTCTGCCTCGCAATGAAATCGAAAGCCAGTTCAAGGCCCTGCTGCAAAGCGGCTTCAGCAAACTGGACCTGGTCAGCCGGGAAGAATTCGACAGCCAGATGGTGGTCCTGGCCCGCACCCGGGCACGCCTGGAAAGCCTGGAGGCCAAAGTGGCGGAGCTGGAAGCCCGGCTCAATCCGGCAGCGCAATGAGCTGAACCCGCGATTCGCCGGCAAGCCGGCTCCTACAAACCTGGAGCCGGTTTGCCAACGAAAGCCGTAGCGCCGGCGACATATCCTGTGCGCATTCAAAGCTCCTCCCGCCAAAGCCCTCATCTATCCTTGCAGCACCGCAGGACGCGGTTCCCGCTGTCTCAAGGAAGATCTTCCCATGTCCCTGGCAATCATCCACAGCCGTGCCCAAGTGGGCGTACAGGCTCCGGCTGTCAGCGTTGAAGTGCACCTGGCCAACGGCCTGCCGAGCCTGACCCTGGTCGGGCTGCCGGAAGCTGCAGTCAAGGAAAGCAAGGACCGGGTGCGCAGCGCCATCCTCAACGCCGGATTCAACTTCCCGCCGCGACGCATCACCCTCAACCTGGCTCCGGCGGACTTGCCCAAGGACGGTGGACGATTCGACCTGGCCATCGCCCTGGGCATCCTCGCCGCCAGCGTGCAGGTGCCGGCCCTGGCGCTGGACAACATCGAATGCCTGGGTGAGCTGGCTCTGTCCGGCGCGGTGCGAGCAGTACGCGGTGTGCTGCCGGCCGCTCTGGCGGCACGCAAGGCGGGACGCACCCTGCTGGTGCCCCGGGCCAATGCCGAGGAAGCCTGCCTGGCCTCGGGCCTGGAAGTGATCGCCGTAGACCATCTGCTGGAGGCCGTCGCCCACTTCAATGGCCACGTCCCCATCGCGGCTTACGTCAGCGACGGCTTGCAGGAGAATCAGACGCCCTACCCCGACCTGCGGGAAGTCCAGGGCCAACTGGCCGCCAAGCGTGCCTTGCTGGTCGCTGCCGCCGGTGCCCACAACCTGCTGTTCAGCGGCCCGCCCGGCACCGGCAAGACCTTGCTGGCCAGTCGCTTGCCCGGCCTGCTGCCACCCTTGCAGGAAGACGAAGCCCTGGAAGTCGCAGCCATTCAATCGGTGAGCAGCCACAAGCCGCTGCGCCACTGGCCGCAGCGCCCCTTCCGCCAGCCCCATCATTCGGCATCAGGCCCTGCACTGGTGGGTGGCGGTTCGAAACCTCGTCCGGGAGAAATCACCCTGGCCCATCACGGTGTGTTGTTTCTCGATGAACTGCCGGAGTTCGACCGCAAGGTCCTGGAGGTTCTGCGCGAGCCCATGGAGTCGGGCCAGATCGTCATCTCGCGCGCCCGCGACCGGCTACAGTTTCCAGCGCGCTTCCAACTGGTAGCCGCCATGAACCCCTGCCCCTGTGGCTACCTTGGCGACCCCAACGGACGGTGTCGCTGCACGCCGGAACAGATCCAGCGCTATCGCAACAAGCTGTCCGGCCCCTTGCTCGATCGCATCGACCTGCACCTGACCGTGGCCCGCGAAGCCACCGCCCTGAACCCCGAGCCGCAACCGGGGGACGACAGTGCCAGCGCCGCCGCCCGGGTGGCTCAAGCTCGCGAGCTGCAACGCCAACGCCAGGGTTGCGCCAATGCCCATCTCGACCTCCCCGGCCTGAGGCGCCATTGCCGGCTATCCACGGCTGACGAACGCTGGCTGGAAGCGGCCTGCGAACGCCTGGACCTGTCGCTACGAGCCGCCCACCGCCTGCTGAAGGTGGCCCGGACCCTGGCCGACCTGGAGCAGGCGGCACGGATCAACCGCGAGCATCTGGCAGAAGCCCTGCATTACCGGCCGAGCACAGGTTGAAGGGTCACTCCTTGGACAGATCCACCAGCGGCGTGGGACGCACTTCGGTCTGGCGTCCATCCTGAATCTTGCCGACAAGACTCAGCGCATCATCCACCGCAGCCTTGTCCGCCAGCAGGTTGTAGCGGATCTGGAATTGCCGTTGCTCCTTGGCGCCGATGGTCGGCACCAGATTCAGCGGACGCTGATAGCGGCGGTTGTAAGAGAAACTGGTGCCCGGCTCCAGTCCCGTCACATAACCCTGGCCCTGGGTGTCGGTGTTCTTCCATAGCGAGAACACCGGCAACTGCTGGGTATTGAAGCCCAGCGATACGCCGAGACTACCCGCCTTGTTATGCAGCACCGCCAGGGTCTCGCCCTTGGCGTCGGCATAAGGCACGACGTTGTAGACGGTCTCGTCATAGTCGCGGGTCGGGCCGCGATAGGTCTGCCAGTCCGCCAGATCAGCCTTGGCTTTGTCGTTGAAGGGCGAGACTTGTTTC
Organism: Pseudomonas sp. 50_B; assembly: GCF_017491625.1. Lineage (NCBI taxonomy): Bacteria > Pseudomonadati > Pseudomonadota > Gammaproteobacteria > Pseudomonadales > Pseudomonadaceae > Pseudomonas > Pseudomonas sp. 50_B. The sequence goes on along the minus strand of NZ_JAFGYX010000001.1, from coordinate 363,486 downwards.
ACCGGTGCCGCAAACTTGGCCCCCTGTTCGAGGAACGGCGTGCTGAAGTTGCTGTGGTACAGCGCCTGGTATTCCTTCGGATAATCACCGTTGTTGGTCAACCGGTCATTGAGGGTGAAACTGGTGCTGCCGGGCTCGGTAACCAGTTCGGTGGCGACACTGAAATCGACCTTCTTGAACGCCTGCTCCTTGAGCTCGCCCCGCAAGTGAATGGCGTAAGGCGGTTTCTCGTCGATATGCAGGGTGACCTTGCTGGCGGGAATGTTCGCCGCGCGGCCATGCAGTGTCAGCAACTCGCCATTGTCCAGGCCAGGGTGCCCGACCCACTCGTAGCCGCAGCGCGTCACCAGCTCATTGAAGCCTTCCAGCCAGCCCAGGCCACCACGGCCATTGAGTTCGATGAACGCCGGATTGACCACTTCCTTGACCGGTGAATCCCAGCCCAGGCGCACATCGCCCACCGAGGCCTGCAACACATTCATGCCCCGGGTCGGCACCACCGAGAGCTTCATCACACCATTGTCGATGTCGATGATGCTCACCCCTTCCTGGCGACCGCCATGCAAGGTGCGCAAGGTCACGGAAAAAGGCCGCTCGGTCTTTACCCCCAGTTGCTGGCTGGTGAGGTGCAGGTTGTCGGCGGCCTTGTCGCTGTCGAGCAATACATAGTCCCAGGCCATGGCATGGGAAGCGGCGCTCAGCGCGGCGAGGGAAACAAGCAGTTTGAGGGACTTCATCGAGGGATTGCCTTTATTGGAGTTGTACGATTTTTATAGCGCTGAAGAATCGTTTCAGCAAGCCAATAAATCGCGCTAACCACCACAAGATCCCATCATTTGTACTGAGGCCCTTAGTCCTCGAACCCCAACAGCAAACCCGCCACTTCCAAGACTTCTGCCAAGGCAGCCTCGGCAGCTTCGGGCGAGGCCCGCAGCAGCAGGTCATCGGCATAGCCCATGGTTTGCGCGAACAACTGTCGTGCCACGCGTTCGGGGCTGGAGCAGCGGAACACTCCGGCCTGGACCCCACGGTGGACGATCTGCGCCAACATCTGCTGCCACTGACCGTTGATCTTCAGGTAGGCCTCGGCCAGCTCCTGGTCATACATGGCCTCGTCCCAGGCATCGAGCCACAGCGCCCAGCCGTCCTCGGCGGAATCGGGCAGGCAATCGCGAAGAAAACCCTGCAGCGCCTCCAAGGGCGCGACGCCTTGCAGCGGTTCGCCCACCGCCTCCAGTTGCTCATTGGCAAAACGGATGAAGGCCTCGCGGCGCAGCTCCTTCCAATCGCTGAAGTAGTGATAGACATGACTGCGGGACAACCCGGCATGTTCGGCCAGGTCGCGAGTGGAGACATCGGCGAACCCCTTGCTGCGAAACAACTCCAGGGCCGCGCCGATGATCTGGTCTTTACGGTCGTTACGGGACATGGGCAATCGGGCCTCTTGACGCCGAGATGGACGGCGCTTGCATTTTGAGCGATCGCTCAAAGATAATTGAGCAGTCGCTCAATATTAACCGTTATCACACCTGTGGTGCACTCATGTCTGTCGTCACCCCATCCGTTATCGTCGACTCCACACAAAAGATCGGCCAGCAATCGGCCGGCCAGACGCTCAAGGCCATTGCCCGGGCGTACCCGGGCAAGCTGTTTGTCACGTTGTCCCTGGTGGCGCTAGAGAACGCCCTGCTGCTGGCCTACCCGCTGTTTGCCGGGTTCGCCGTAGACTCGATCCTGCGGGGTGACACCACCCACGCGCTGATCTATGCCCTGGTGGTGCTGGGCTTCTGGGTCGTGGGGGCCGCGCGGCGAGCGGTGGACACCCGCACCTTCACCCGCATCTACGCCGACCTGGCGGTGCCGGTGATCCTCAATCAGCGCCTGCAGCAGCAAAACACTTCCACGGCAGCGGCGCGGGTGGTGCTGGCCAGGGAGTTCGTCGACTTCTTCGAAAAGCATGTGCCGACCATCGCCACCGCCCTGGTATCGATTGTCGGTGCCGCGGTCATGCTGCTGGTGATCGAGCCCTGGATCGGCCTGGCCTGCCTGGGCGCCCTGCTGCTGTGCGTCACCCTGCTGCCGCGCTTTGCACGGCGCAATCAGCAGTTGCACGAACGCCTGAACGATCGACTGGAAAAGGAAATCGGCCTGGTGGCCAAGGTCGGCGCCGCCTCGCTGAAGCGTCACTATCGGCTGCTGTCGCGGCTGCGCATCTGGCTCTCGGACCGGGAGGCGGCGGCCTATCTGTTTCTGGGCACCGTGGCGGCGATTCTGTTCGTCATCGCCATCAGTCAGCTGGCGCTGTCACCCGAGGTCAAGGCCGGGCATGTGTATGCGGTAATGACTTATCTGTGGACCTTCGTCAGCAGCGTCGACGAGGCCCCGACCATGGTCGATCAATTGGCACGCCTGCGGGACATCGGCAAGCGCGTTGACCCGGGGCTGAGTGAACCGACCGAACCCCGCTAAACCTCAGAACCGCCGGACGCGATAGCCGCCGGCGTGCAGCAGGACCTTGCCCCGCAACCCAGGGTTGCGGGGCGAAAGGGCCACTGTCAGCGGAAGCGGTCGACTTCCTGTCGCAGGTCGGCGGCCAGTGTTTCCAGCTCACGAGCAGTGAGCGCCAGGTTGGACACCACTTCCCGTTGCTCGCTGTTGGCCTGGGCAATGCTCTGCAGGTTGCTGCTGAGCACCGTGGCGGTGCTGCTCTGCTCCTGGGTGGCCGTGGTGATGGCGGCGAACTGCTCGCCGGCGCTGCGGCTCTGCTCGTCGATCAGGGCCAGGGCCGAAGCCACATCGGCGTTGCGCGACAAGCCTTCCTGCATCAGCCGGTTGCCCTGTTCCATGGTCTCGATGGCATGGCCGGTTTCCTGCTGGATGCTGTTGATCATCTGCGAGATTTCGTCGGTGGCCTCGCGGGTACGCGACGCCAGGTTGCGCACCTCATCCGCCACCACGGCGAAGCCGCGACCCTGCTCGCCGGCACGGGCCGCCTCGATGGCGGCGTTGAGAGCAAGCAGGTTGGTCTGGTCGGCAATCGCGGTGATCACCCCGACAATTCCGCCGATCTCCTGGGAGCGTTGGCCCAGGGTGTTGATTACCGTAGCTGTGCTGTTGAGCGCCCCGGCAATCTGCTCCAGGGACGATGACGCCTGCTCCATGGACTCGCGACCGATATGGGTCTGCTGAGCATTTTCCTCGGCCAGGCGCTGGGTGCTGCCCATGTTGTCGGCGATGTTCAGCGACGTGGCGCTGAACTCCTCAACCGCCCCCGCCATGCTGGTGATCTCGCCCGACTGCTGCTCCATACCTTCATAGGCACCGCTGGACAGGCCAGACAAGGCCTGGGCCCGACCGTTGACCTCTGCGGCAGAACGGCGGATGTGCTCGACCATGGTCGACAAGGCTTCACCCATCTGGTTGAAACTGCGAGCCAGTTGGCCGATCTCATCGTGGCTGGACACATTCAACCGCGCACTCAGGTCGCCGCCGCCCAAGGCCTGGGCCTGACGCACCAGATCACTCAAGGGCGCCAGCTTGCTGCGCAGCAGCCAGACCGTAGCGCCCACCGCCAACAACATCGCCAACAGGCTGCCGATCACCAGACGGATGCCGACGCTCCAGGTCACCGCCCGAATCTCGGCTTTGGGCATGCTCGCCACCACCGACCAGGGCCCACCGGCAAAAGGCACCGCCAGGCTGTAGAAGTCTTCGCCCTGGTCGCTCCAGAAGCGGCCCTTGCCCGGCTGCTGCGCTGCATCGGTCATGACCTGCGCGGCCTGATCCAGGCCTTGCACGCCCGCCGGTGGCACCAGCCATTTGTGCTGTTCGTCCAGCAAGGCCAGGGAGCCGCTGTGTCCGATGCGAAAGCGCTGGAGATTGTCGAACTGAGCGTTCTGCGCATCGGTGTAGTCAAAACCAACGAACAACACGGCAATCACCTTGCCGGCACGATCCAGCACCGGGGTGTACTGGGTCATGTAGAAACGTTCGAACAACAGCGCCCGGCCGACATAACCCTGCCCCGCCATGAGTTTCTGATAGGCCGGGTGGGCGTGGTCGAGCAAGGTGCCAATGGCCCGGCTGCCGTCCTGCTTGCTCAAGGAAGTACTGACCCGGATGAAGTCGTCGCCGCTGCGCACGAACAGGGTCGCCACCCCGGCGGTCATCTGCTTGAACTCGTCCACTTCCTCGAAGTTGTTGTTCAGCACCACGTCCCCCAGGTGCAGGCCCGGGGTCTGGACCCCGGCCACACTCACCGGTTGTTCGGGATGCAGACTCAGGCCGCTGCGGAAGCGGTTTTCAAACAAGCCACTGAGGCGCTGGGTGCTTTCGCGCAGGCTGCTGTGAAAGGTGTTGAGCTGATCCGCCAGCAGGCGCGCTTCGCTGGCCAGGTGCTCCTCTCTAGTGTCGAGATTCGCCGAATCCAGAGAACGCAGGGCAAACAGGGTACTGCCGCTGATCACCAGAGCGAGTATCAGGGCAAGGGCAAGCCCTAGCTGGGAGGCTATCCGGGCACGGGGTTGGGACATGATGGCTCCTTCCCGAGAAGGCGGATCATCCTGATCGATCAGCACACTCGGCAGTAAATATTCTAGGATTTTTAGTAATTTAGGACCTTCCTGAACGCTGGTTCCATAACCCATGGATTCGGCGGCGCCCACGAATACTTGAGCGCCTAGCAAGGATATCTCCGCGCCCCCGTCGGCCGGGCACTGCATCGTTTCAGCCGAGGCGCTCTACCTCGGGCAGTTGCATGGCCTGGACCTCGCCCTGGAGAAAGTCGCTGAGGCGACGCAAACGTTCGCCTCCCGGCCGGGTCTTGGGCCACACCAGGTAATAGTTCAAGCCACTGGCGACGGCGGTCGGCCAGGGCAGGCTCAAGCGACCCTGAGCCACATCTTCGGCCACCATCAGCAGATCCCCCATGGACACGCCGTAACCCCGAGCCGCCGCAATCATCCCCAGTTCCAGGGTGTCGAACACCTGCCCGCCCTTGAGGGAAACCTGATCCGTGAGCCCCATTTGCTCCAGCCAACTGCGCCAGTCCCGCCGGTCCGGAGTCGGGTGCAACAACTCCGTGGCCGCCAGCCGCGCCACATCCCAGGGCGGGTCTTCGAGCAAGTTCGGAGCACCCACCGGGATCAGCAACTCCGGGAACAGGTAGCTGGCTTCCCAGTCCGGTGGAAAGTGTCCGTTGCTCAGCAGTACCGCGCAGTCGAAGGGCTCCTGGTTGAAGTCCACGGAGTCCACGTCCATCCAGGCACTGGTGAGCTGCACTTCGTTGCCCGGCTGCAGATGGCGGAAGCGGCTGAGGCGGGCCAGCAACCAGCGCATGGTCAGGGTCGACGGCGCCTTCATGCGCAGGATGTCGTCTTCGGCCCGCAGGGTATTGCAGGCCCGCTCCAGGGCACCGAAACCCTCGCGGATACCCGGCAGCAGCAAGCGCGCCGCTTCGGTCAGTTGCAGATTGCGCCCGCTGCGCTGGAACAGCCGGCAGGCGAAGTGCTCCTCCAGGGTGCGGATATGCCGGCTGACAGCGCTCTGGGTAATGGACAGTTCCTCGGCCGCGCGGGTGAACGAGCTGTGCCGCGCCGCCGCTTCAAAGGCGCGCAGGGCATAAAGAGGAGGAAGACGACGGGACATGGACGCGCTCCAGCAGCGGAATGACGCAACGCTACCAGAAAGATATTCGCATGAGTTTTTATCATGCCAGCAAGTATTTTTATCCCTTTGTGCTATGGCCCGGAAGCGCCGAGAATCAGCGCTCTCCCCGACTTTACCCTGATCGAGCCTGATGACCATGCAGCATCCAGCACGTACCGAACTCTGGGCCATCCTGCGGCTGGCGGGGCCGCTGATCGCCTCCCAGCTGGCGCACATGCTGATGGTTCTCACCGACACCCTGATGATGGCCCGCCTCAGCCCGCAAGCCCTGGCCGGCGGTGGCCTGGGCGCCGCCAGCTATTCCTTTGTCTCGATTTTCTGCATCGGCGTGATTGCCGCGGTCGGCACCCTGGTGGCGATTCGTCAGGGCGCCGGAGACATCCAGGGTGCCGCCCGCCTGACCCAGGCCGGCCTGTGGCTGGCCTGGATCATGGCCCTGGTCGCCGGCCTGCTGCTGTGGAACCTCAAACCGCTGTTGCTGCTTTTTGGCCAGACTGAAAGCAACGTCCAGGCTGCCGGCCAGTTCTTGCTGATCCTGCCGTTCGCCCTGCCCGGCTACTTGAGCTTCATGGCCTTGCGCGGCTTCACCAGCGCCATCGGCCGGGCGACGCCGGTGATGGTCATCAGCCTGGCAGGGACTGTGGCCAACTTCCTGCTCAACTATGCATTGATCACCGGCATGTTCGGCCTGCCGAAACTCGGCCTGATGGGCATCGGCCTGGTGACCGCCATCGTCGCCAACTGCATGGCGCTGGCCCTGGCCTGGCACATCAAGCGCCATCCAGCCTATGCCGCGTACCCATTGCGCCAGGGCCTGGCCCGGCTGAACACCCATTACCTGCGCGAACTGTGGCGCCTGGGCCTGCCCATCGGCGGCACCTATGCGGTGGAAGTCGGGTTGTTCGCCTTCGCCGCGCTGTGCATGGGCACCATGGGCAGCACCCAGCTGGCGGCGCACCAGATCGCCCTGCAGATCGTGTCGGTGGCGTTCATGGTACCGGCGGGTATCTCCTACGCCATCACCATGCGCATCGGCCAGCACTACGGCGCCGGACAACTGCTGGATGCACGGTTGGCCGGACGGGTCGGCATCGCCTTCGGCGCGGTGGCGATGCTGGGGTTCGCGATGGTTTTCTGGCTGCTGCCCAACCAGTTGATCGGGCTGTTCCTCGACCATAACGACCCGGCCTTCGCCGAGGTGATTCAACTGGCGGTGAGCCTGTTGGCGGTAGCGGCCTGGTTCGAGCTGTTCGATGGCACCCAGACCATCGCCATGGGCGCCATCCGCGGTCTCAAGGATGCCAAGACCACCTTCCTGGTGGGCCTGGGCTGCTACTGGCTGATCGGTGCCCCATCGGCATGGCTGATGGCCTTTACCCTGGGCTGGGGACCGACCGGTGTCTGGTGGGGACTGGCCCTGGGCCTGGCCTGCGCGGCCATCAGCCTGACCCTGGCGTTCGAGTGGCGGATGCGCCGCATGATCAAGCACGAGCCCGTGGTTGCGGCGATGAACGCTCAAGCCAGCAGCGCGGATTGACGGGGAGCGGGTCCCCGCCGCCCAAGGCGCTGGATCAGCACCGGTATCCGTCGCTTAAAGCATCCCCTCCTGCAGCGACTGCTGGCTGCTGCCGAACGTCAGGTACTCCATCAGGTCCGCCAGGGGCAACGGCTTGCTGATCAGGTAGCCCTGGACCTGATCGCAGCCAAAGCCTCGTAGCAACGCCAGTTGCTCCGCGGTTTCCACACCTTCGGCCACCACATCCAGATTGAGGTTGTGGGCCAGGTTGATCATGGCGTGTACCAGTTTGCGGTTCTCTTCACGCTGCTCCATGCCCCCGACAAAGCTCTTGTCGACCTTGAGCAGGGTGATCGGCAGGCTGTTGAGGTGGACGAAGGAAGAGAAACCGGTGCCGAAGTCGTCCAGGGAAAAACGCACCCCCAGGCGCCCCAGGGCATCCATGGTCTGCTTCACCAGATCGCTGCGGCGCATCACTGCGGTTTCCGTCAGCTCGAACTCCAGCCACTGGGCCTCAACCCCGCGCTCGGCGATCAGCCGGCTCAGGGTCGAGAGCAACTGGCTGTCCTGAAACTGGCGGAACGACAGGTTGACCGCCATGTGCAGCGAGGGCAGCCCACGCTCGCGCAGGGCCTGCATGTCTCGCAGAGCACGGGAAATCACCCAGTAGCCCAAGGGCACGATCAGCCCGCTCTGTTCCGCCAGGGGCACAAACTCGCTGGGAGGCAGCAAGCCGCGCTCGCCGTGGCGCCAACGCACCAGGGCTTCGAGGCCGACGATCTTGCCGTCATGCAGGTTCAGCCGGGGTTGGTAATGCAGCTCCAGCTCATCACGGCGCAAGGCTCGGCGCAGTTCGCTTTCCAGATCGGCGAGGCTGCGGGCGTTGCGGTTGATCCGCTCATTGAAGATATGAAAGGTGCAGCCTTGGGTGCTCTTGGCCTGCTGCATGGCGATATGTGCATGCCACATCAACGGGTCGGCGCCGGCATTGGCTCGCGCATGGGCAATCCCCAGGCTGCAGCCGATCAACAAGCTTTCGCCATCGACCCAATAGGGTTCGGCCATGGCTTCGGTGATGCGTTCAGCCATCCATTCGGCGCGCTGCGGCGCGCGGCGGGTGTCGATCAGCAGGGCAAACTCGTCGCTGCCCAGGCGGGCCAGTTGGTCACCAGCCTCCAGTTGGCTCTTGAGCCGCGACACCACCTGCAAGATCAGGCGGTCGCCGGCCTGGTGGCCGAGGGCGTCGTTGGCGTGGCGGAAGTTGTCCAGGTCCAGGTGCCCCAGGGCCAGGCCGCGACCGTCGTTTTCCGCCAGCCGTGCGGCCAGCAGGGTCTGGAAGCCCTGGCGGTTGGCGATGCCGGTCAAGGGGTCTTGCTCGGCCAGGCGTTGCAGGGTGTTTTCCAGCACACCGCGCTCGCGGACATGACGCAGGCAGCGACGCAGGGCGTCGGTACTCAGGCAAGAACCCACCAGCCAGTCGCTGACACCCACCGGGGCTACTGAGGGCTCATGGTCCAGCAATAGAATGGTGGGCAAACTGCAACGCCCGGGACCGGGCTGCAGGCGTGGAATGGTCAACAGGACCGCATTGCGATCGTCTTCGAACAAACGACTGACCGACTCCCAGGTGGGAGCACTGATCAATACCACCGAGTCTCCCAACGGAGCGACACACTCGCGCAACAACGCTGTCCACACAGGCTCTTCGGCCAGTAGCAGCAAACGCAAGGGTTCGACAGGCTTAGACAAGCTAGCTCCCTAGACTCTGCAAAATGAGTTGGCGGCGGGCATTATGGCGCGCAAATAAGCAATAACAATTGATATTGATTATCATACGCAATTTCTTGTACCGCTCTAACTCGAACATTAGACGCATATTCAGCGCGCATCCTGAGGGAAAGTATCAAAACCGGCAAATTTAGATAGCGTTGTGCGTCACAAGTCGGAGAGAGCAGCAGAATCTGTCCAGCCTGTTAAAATGCCCGCCCTTTTCGTAACCGATCCCTTTTTACCGTCATGTCCCGACTCAATCCCCGGCAGCAAGAAGCCGTGAACTATGTCGGCGGCCCTCTTTTGGTGCTCGCCGGCGCAGGCTCCGGCAAGACCAGCGTGATCACCCGCAAGATCGCGCACCTGATCCAGAACTGCGGCATCCGCGCCCAGTACATCGTCGCCATGACCTTTACCAACAAGGCCGCGCGAGAAATGAAGGAGCGGGTCGGCACCCTGCTGCGCGCCGGCGAAGGCCGTGGCCTGACCGTGTCGACCTTCCACAACCTGGGCCTGAACATCATCCGCAAGGAGCATGCGCGGCTGGGCTACAAGCCGGGCTTCTCGATCTTCGACGAAGCCGACGTCAAGGCCCTGATGACCGACATCATGCAGAAGGAGTACTCCGGGGACGACGGTGTCGACGAGATCAAGAACATGATCGGTTCGTGGAAGAACGACCTGATCCTGCCGGCCCAAGCCCTGGAAAATGCCCGCAACCCCAAGGAACAGACCGCAGCCATCGTCTACACCCATTACCAACGCACGCTCAAGGCGTTCAACGCGGTGGACTTCGATGACTTGATCCTGCTGCCGGTGAAGCTGTTCGAAGAACACGCCGACATCCTGGAGAAATGGCAGAACAAGGTCCGCTACCTGCTGGTGGACGAATACCAGGACACCAACGCCAGCCAGTACCTGCTGGTGAAAATGCTCATCGGCAAACGCAACCAGTTCACCGTGGTGGGCGACGACGACCAGTCGATCTACGCCTGGCGTGGCGCGCGCCCGGAAAACCTGATGCTGCTCAAGGACGACTACCCGTCCCTGAAAGTGGTGATGCTGGAGCAGAACTATCGCTCCACCAGCCGTATCCTGCGCTGCGCCAACGTGCTGATCTCCAACAACCCCCACGAGTTCGAAAAGCAGTTGTGGAGCGAGATGGGCCACGGCGACGAGATACGCGTGATCCGCTGCCGCAACGAAGACGCCGAGGCCGAACGGGTGGCCATGGAGATCCTCAGCCTGCACCTGCGCACCGACCGGCCCTACAGCGACTTCGCCATTCTTTACCGGGGCAACTACCAGGCCAAGCTGATCGAACTGAAGCTGCAGCACCACCAGGTGCCCTATCGCCTGTCCGGCGGGAACAGCTTCTTCGGACGCCAGGAAGTCAAGGATCTGATGGCCTACTTCCGCCTGATCGTGAACCCGGACGACGACAACGCCTTCCTCCGGGTGATCAACGTGCCGCGCCGGGAAATCGGCTCCACGACCCTGGAAAAACTCGGCAACTACGCCACCGAGCGCAAGATCTCGATGTACGCCGCCACCGATGAGATCGGCCTGGGCGAGCACCTGGACAGCCGTTTCACTGATCGCCTGGCGCGCTTCAAGCGCTTCATGGACCGGGTCCGTGAACAATGCGCCGGCGAAGACCCGATATCTGCCCTGCGCAGCATGGTCATGGACATCGACTACGAGAACTGGCTGCGCACCAACAGCTCCAGCGACAAGGCCGCGGACTACCGGATGGGCAACGTCTGGTTCCTGATCGAGGCCTTGAAGAACACCCTGGAAAAAGACGAAGACGGCGAAATGACCGTCGAGGACGCCATCGGCAAGCTGGTCCTGCGGGACATGCTGGAACGCCAGCAGGAAGAGGAAGACGGCGCCGAAGGTGTACAAATGATGACCTTGCATGCCTCCAAGGGGCTGGAGTTTCCCTACGTGTTCATCATGGGCATGGAAGAGGAAATCCTCCCGCACCGCTCCAGTATCGAAGCCGATACCATCGAGGAAGAACGACGCCTGGCCTACGTGGGCATTACCCGTGCTCGCCAGACCCTGGCCTTCACTTTCGCGGCCAAGCGCAAGCAATACGGTGAAATCATCGACTGCGCACCGAGCCGCTTCCTCGATGAATTGCCCCCGGACGACCTGGCCTGGGAAGGCAACGACGACACGCCGACCGAAGTCAAAGCCGTTCGCGGCAATAGCGCTTTGGCGGATATACGCGCGATGTTAAAGCGCTAAAATCGACTATTTTTAACTGACCTTTGGCGCAACAGGCGCTATTTGAGGAAGCTCCGTGGAAGCACTGCACAAGAAAATTCGCGAAGAAGGCATCGTGCTTTCCGATCAAGTACTGAAAGTCGACGCCTTTCTGAACCATCAGATCGACCCGCAGTTGATGAAGCTGATCGGCGATGAATTCGCCACGTTGTTCAAGGACTCGGGCATCACCAAGATCGTCACCATCGAAGCCTCGGGGATTGCCCCGGCCATCATGACCGGCCTGAACCTGGGCGTGCCGGTGATCTTCGCCCGCAAGCACCAGTCCCTGACCCTGACCGAGAACCTGCTGTCGGCCACTGTGTACTCCTTCACCAAACAGGTGGAAAGCACCGTCGCCATCTCCCCACGGCACCTGACCAGCAGCGATCGTGTGCTGATCATCGATGACTTCCTGGCCAACGGTAAGGCGTCCCAGGCACTGATCTCGATCATCAAGCAGGCCGGTGCCACCGTGGCCGGCCTGGGCATCGTGATCGAGAAGTCCTTCCAGGGCGGCCGTGCCGAGCTGGACGCTCAGGGCTACCGCGTGGAATCCCTGGCCCGGGTCAAATCCCTGGCCGGTGGCGTGGTCACCTTCATCGAGTAACCTCGCCCGCCAGGCCTGCTCAGGAGTTGAATTGTGCAGGAGCTGGCTTGCCAGCGAAGACGCCCTTGAGAGCAGCGCAAGGCTTGATGGCCCATTCGCCGGCAAGCCGGCACCTACGACAAGGTGGGTGCCGTGGCCTGCAGCCCGGCCAGCAGGAAGCGCTGATACAGTTCCTCGCGCAGCCCATCGGGCTGCTCCAGCCCCATGCGCTCAAGGTGCGCCGCAAATGCCTCAGGCTCCGGCGCATCGAGTGCCGCCTTGCCCAGCTCAAGGATCTCGCTGAGCTTGAACTTGCTCTTGAGCCAGTTCAGCGCCCGCAGCAGGTCACGCTCTTCATCGCTGAAATCACTGCCCAACGGATACTCGGGAAACAGGTGGCGATGACGCGCCTGAATGTTCTGCAAACGCTGTGGGCTGTTGTCGGTAAAACGCGGGTTCAGACGAAAATCCTTCGGCAGTTTTCCGGCCTTCTGTGCCTGCTCCAGCAACCCCGGCTGAAAGCGTGAGTCGCTGATGTTGAGCAGCGCCTCGATCACATGCGCATCCGTTTTACCCCGCAGATCGGCAATACCGTACTCGGTGATCACGATGTCCCGCAGATGGCGCGGGATGGTGCAATGGCCGTACTCCCAGACAATGTTGGAACTGACCTCGCCAGCGGATTCGCGCCAACTGCGCAGGATCAGCACTGATCGGGCATCTGCCAAAGCATGTCCCTGGGCAACGAAGTTGTACTGCCCGCCCACACCGCTGAGCACCTTCCCGCCCTGCAACTGATCGGACACCGCCGCGCCCATCAGGGTCATGGTGAACGCGCTGTTGATGAATCGCGCATCCCGGCGCTGCAGGCGCTTGAGTTCTTCATGGCCATACAGCTCGTTGATGTAGCTGATGGCGGTCATGTTGAACTGCGCCAGCTTGCTCTTGGGCAGCTCGCGCAACCGCTGATAGAAACTGCGCGGGCCAAGGAAGAAACCACCGTGGACCGAGACCCCGCCAGCCGTGGCCGCATCCAGAGTGCCGGCGTTGGCTTGCTGTTGCAGCTCCAGGGTCGGGTAGACCTTGCGCCGCACGATGCCGGCATCCGCCAGGGCCAGCAGACCGTTGACGAACATTTCACTGCAACCATAGAGCCCCTGGGCAAAGGGCTCGACGCCGCCTTCGCGGTCGATCAGCGCCTGCCAGTGGTCAACCTGCAGATCCGCCAGCAGGGCACGATAACCGTCGTTGTCGGCCTGCCGTGCCAGCAAGGCTGCGGTCAGCGCGTCGCCCATGGAGCCAATGCCGATCTGCAAGGTGCCGCCGTCGCGCACCAGGGTGCTGGCATGCAAGCCGATGCAATGGTCCTGAATCCCCACCGGCATGTTCGGCGTGGAAAACAGGGTGCTGCGCTCTTCTTCGTCGATCAGCAGATCGAGGTCCGCAGCATCGATCTCGGAGTCCCCGGGCATATAAGGCAGGTCACTGTGGACCTGGCCGAGAATCAGGATGGTCTCCCCCGCCGCACGACGCTTGGCGATCATCGGCAGCATGTCGAGGGTGATATCCGGGTTGCAGCTCAGGCTCAGGCGGCCGGGGTGTTGCGGATCGCGGGCCAGCAGTTGCGCCACCAGGTTGAGGCCGGCGGCGTTGATGTCCCGGGCGGCATGGCTGTAGTTGCTGCTGACGTAGTCCTGCTGCGCTGCGGCGCTGTGCAAAAGGCTGCCGGGCTGCATGAAGAACTGCTCGACGCGGATGTTCGCCGGCAGGCTGTCACGGTGCAGGTCGGCAAGGAAATCCAGTTCCGGATAGTCGCCGAACACCCGCTCCACGAAGGGTTCGAGAAAGCGCTTCTGCAAACCGTCGCCCAGGGACGGACGGCCCAGGCTCAGGGCGGTATAGATCGTCAGTTGGCGTTCGGGCAATTGGCCAATGCGGCGATACAGAGCGTTGGCAAAACGGTTGGGTTTGCCCAGGCCCAGGGGCATGCCCATGTGAATGTGTTGCGGCAAACGGGCGAGCACTTCATCTACCGCATGCTCGATAGAACAGGATTGCAGCATCTGACCCTCCGGGGACCATCCATGAATTGAGGTTGGACCGAGCTTGCCGGGAGTTTGCTGCCTTGAACAGTGCACTGGCTGAATTACGCCCACAAAAAAGCCGCTCGTAAGCGGCTTTTTCGCTGAAGATGGCGACTTATTTCAGGCCGGACATCTTCTGGATAGCAGCTTTGAGATCATCATCGGTGCAATCGGCGCAGGTGCCTTTAGGCGGCATGGCGTTGATACCGGTGATGGCCTTGGCCAGGATGCCGTCGAGGCCGCCCTGGTGATCGGCACGCTCTTTCCAGGCTGCGGTGTCACCGATTTTCGGCGCACCCAACAGGCCGGTGCCGTGACAAGCATTGCAATGCTTGGCAATCACGTCATCCGGGGATTTCGCACCACCGCCACCACCTGCAGTAGCAGCGACTTCCATACCCTTGCATTCCTGCCCCTGAACGCAGACCTGGCCAACAGGCTCAAGACGCTTGGCAATGTCATCATTAGTCGCAGCTTGAGCGCTGACTGCCCAAAGGACCAATACGGTTGCTGGTGCGGCCAGCATTTTCATAATTAGGTTCACGCGTACACCCTCAATGGTGGCTAGTCACGCCTGCGGCCACGGTTTCGCAGGCGGGCGAAAGTATAACGGTTAGCCCGCCACACTGAAACAACCCCAAAGTCGAAGGGGTCTTAATCGCGGCGAAATGTCGCTGGGGGCCTCTCTGCAAACCTTGCAGGATGCCTCTTGGTCTAGAAATTTGCCGGAGTGGCTGCGCTGATTAGTCGCGCCGGAGCATCGAACGGATTACGGAAACGGTGCGGCTTCGTACTCTCAAAGTAGTAGCTGTCACCGGCCTCCAGGACAAATGTCTCCAGCCCTACCACCAGTTCCAGGCGACCTTCGAGAAGAATGCCGGTTTCCTCGCCATCGTGGGTGAGCATCTCTTCCCCGGTATCGGCGCCGGGCGGGTAGATTTCGTTGAGAAACGCAATAGCACGACTCGGATGCGCCCGGCCCACCAGCTTCATGGTGACTGCGCCATCGGAGATATCGATCAGTTCGTGGGCCTTGTAGACAATCTGAGAAGGCGTTTCCTGGAGGATTTCCTCGGAAAAGAACTCGACCATGGACATGGGAATGCCGCCCAGCACCTTTCGCAGCGAGCTGATCGAGGGACTGACACTGTTCTTTTCGATCATTGAAATGGTGCTATTGGTGACGCCCGCACGCTTGGCGAGTTCACGCTGGGAAAGACCTTTCAGTTTACGGATGGATTGTAGTCGTTCACCGACGTCCAATGCGGCAGCCTCCTAGGCGGGAATCAGGCGTTGTTGTAATTGAGCGTTATCATGGCGACAGCGTTCAGTATTTACAACACTTGGCCCCGATTCCCCCGAGGGCAGGCGACTTTCGGTACAACCCGCGTAATCTCAGTCTTCGCAGTACACCAGCGGCACCCGACGCAGGTTGCAGAACAGCTGATAAGGGATGGTATTGGCGGCCAGGGCAACCTCGCTGGCGAGGATGTTCTTGCCCCACAATTCCACCCGGGAACCCAGCCCGGCCTGTGGCACATCCGTCAGGTCGACACACAGCATGTCCATGGACACCCGGCCCAGCAGGCGGCTGCGCTGGCCGTCCACCAGCACCGGAGTGCCGGTCGGCGCGTGGCGCGGATAGCCATCGGCATAACCCATGGCGACCACGCCGATGCGCATCGGCTTGTCGGTGATGAACTTGGCGCCATAGCCCACCGGCTCGCCGGCGGGCAGCTCACGCACACAGATCACCTTGGATTCCAGGGTCATGACCGGCTGCAGTCGCTCAGCCACGGAGTTGTTTTCTTCGAACGGCGTAGAGCCATAAAGCATGATGCCGGGACGCACCCAGTCACTGGGCACGCTCGGCCAGCCCATGACCGCCGGCGAGTTACGCAAGCTGATTTCAGCCCCCAGCCCCTGACGAGCCGCCTCGAATACCGCGACCTGTTCACTGCTGCGCGGGCAGTCCAGCTCGTCAGCACGGGCGAAGTGGCTCATCAGCACGATCTTCTCGACCTTGCCGCTGGCCTGCAGCCGTTGATAGGCCGTCTGGTAATCCTTGGGATGCAGGCCAACCCGGTGCATGCCCGAATCCAGCTTGAGCCAGACCGTCAGCGGCTTGGCCACCGGTGTCTGCTCGATAGCCTCGAGCTGCCACAGCGAATGCACCACACACCAGAAATCATGCTCGACGATCAGCGCCAACTCGGAGGCCTCAAAGAAACCTTCCAGCAGCAGGATCGGCGCACCAATACCGGCGGCGCGCAGTTCCAGGGCCTCTTCGATGCAGGCCACGGCAAAGCCGTCGGCCTCGGCCTCCAGCGCCCGGGCGCAACGCACGGCGCCGTGACCGTAGGCATCAGCCTTGATCACCGCAAGGGCGCGAACACCCGAGACTTCACGGGCCAGTTGGTAGTTGTGACGCAGGGCTTGGAGATCGATCAGGGCACGGGCAGGGCGCATGGCGGCAGACTTCTAGGCGGTCATGGGGGAATAAAAAACCGGTGCTGGATGACGGCTGGCCGCCACCGGCACCGGGAGAGGGATCTTGTCGCTCAAGGCAGAGCAGCCACCACGGAAAGCTCGATGAGGATTTCCGGCTCGCAGAGCTTGGCCTCCACAGTGGCCCGGGCCGGGGCCACGCCTTTTGGCAGCCACTGGTCCCAGACACTGTTCATGCCTGCGAAGTGGGCATCGATGTCCTTGAGGTAGATGGTCACCGACAGCAGCTTGCTCTTGTCGGTGCCCGCCAGGTCCAGAAGACGCTCGATGTTGGCCAGGGTTTCCCGGGTTTGCTGTTCGATCCCGGCACTCATGTCATCGCCGACTTGCCCGGACAGATACACCGTACCGCTGTGAACGACGATCTGACTCATGCGCTCATTGGTGAGCTGGCGCTGGATTGACATGTTTAGCTGACTCCTGAGGGTTGCCATAACGGGAAATATCGAGGCCTTCGGCACTGATCTGCGGCTTTTTCTTGGCCATCAGGTCCGCCAGCAAACGACCGGAACCACAGGCCATGGTCCAACCGAGGGTGCCATGACCGGTGTTCAAGAACAGATTGCGGAACGGCGTGGCACCGACGATGGGCGTGCCATCCGGGGTGGTAGGACGCAGCCCGGTCCAGAAACTGGCCTGGGACAGATCGCCGCCCTGAGGATAGAGATCGTTGACGATCATCTCCAGCGTTTCACGCCGGCGCGGGTTCAGCGACAGGTCAAAACCGGCGATTTCGGCCATGCCACCGACCCGGATACGGTTATCGAAACGAGTGATCGCGACCTTGTAGGTCTCGTCGAGGATGGTCGAAGTCGGGGCCATGGCCGGGTTGGTGATCGGCACGGTCAGGGAGTAGCCCTTGAGTGGGTACACCGGGGCCTTGATGCCCAGCGGCTTGAGCAATTGCGGCGAGTAGCTGCCCAGGGCCAGCACGTAGCGGTCGGCGGTTTCCAGTTTGCCGTCGATCCACACGCCATTGATCCGGTCGCCGGCGAAGTCGAGGCGCTGGATGTCCTGGCCAAAACGGAACTCCACACCCAGCTTGATGGCCATTTCAGCCAGACGCGTGGTGAAGATCTGGCAGTCGCCGGTCTGGTCATTCGGCAGGCGCAGGGCACCGGCAAGGATGTCGGTGACGCTGGCCAGAGCCGGCTCGACCCGGGCGATGCCCTCGCGATCCAACAGCTCGAACGGTACGCCGGATTCCTTGAGCACAGCGATGTCTTTCGCCGCACCGTCCAGTTGCGCCTGGGTGCGGAACAGCTGGGTGGTGCCCAGGCTGCGACCTTCGTAGGCGATGCCGGTTTCCGCGCGCAATTCGTCGAGGCAGTCACGGCTGTATTCGGACAGACGCACCATGCGCTCTTTGTTCACTGCATAACGGCTGGCAGTGCAGTTGCGCAGCATCTGCGCCATCCACAGGTATTGGTCGATATCGGCGGTGGCCTTGATTGCCAGCGGTGCGTGGCGCTGCAGCAGCCATTTGATGGCCTTGAGCGGCACGCCCGGAGCAGCCCAGGGCGAGGCATAGCCAGGGGAAACCTGGCCGGCGTTGGCGAAACTGGTTTCCATGGCTGCAGCCGGCTGGCGGTCCACCACGGTCACATCAAACCCGGCTCGAGCCAGGTAATAGGCACTGGTGGTTCCGATAACGCCACTGCCCAAGACCAGAACGCGCATTTTCATATCCCTCATCGCGGCTTGACCGCTGACGTTTGTTATTCAGAGCAAAGATGGGCGCAGTGTAAGAAACATTGAGCAGTGATTTTCACTATATAACCGCCTATATTTGGCGAGAATTCTCGGCAATATCGCTTTTCACGGAGGGGCATCCCCTATGCGCACCAATCATCAGACCCGTCGTGCCCTGGACAAGATAGATCGCAATATCCTGCGAATTCTGCAGGCCGATGGACGCATTTCCTTCACCGAGCTGGGGGAACGGGTCGGACTCTCCACCACCCCTTGCACCGAGCGAGTGCGCCGCCTGGAACGCGAAGGAATCATCATGGGCTACAACGCCCGGCTCAACCCGCAGCACTTGAAGGGCAGCCTGCTGGTGTTCGTCGAGATCAGCCTGGACTACAAGTCAGGGGATACCTTCGAGGAGTTTCGCCGGGCGGTACTGAAGCTGCCGCACGTGCTGGAGTGCCACCTGGTGTCCGGGGACTTCGACTATCTGGTCAAGGCGCGGATCTCGGAGATGGCGTCCTATCGCAAGCTGCTGGGGGACATCCTGCTCAAGCTGCCCCATGTACGGGAGTCCAAGAGCTACATCGTGATGGAGGAAGTGAAGGAAAGCCTGAGCCTGCCGATTCCGGATTGAGATGAGGGGCGCCGGTTCCGCGGCAAGCTGGCTCGGAGCGCCAGGGGCTAGACCAGGACCTGACGATTGCTGGCCATGTAGTCGTGGATCTGCTTCTCGACCCGGGGGTGGATCATCTCCACGGGACGCCGGCCGTTGGGGCACGGCAGGCTCGGCGTGGTGCCAAACAAGCGACAGATCAGCGGGCGTTCGTCATACACCGTGCAGCCATTGGGGCCCAGGTGCACACAGTTGAGCTCGTCCATGGCGGCGTCCTGCTCGGCAGCGGTCTTGCGCGGCAGGCGGGACATCTCTTCAGGCGAAGTGGTGACTGGGCCGCAGCAGTCGTGGCAACCAGGAACGCACTCGAACGAGGGAATCTGCTGACGCAAACTACGGACGATTTGACGGTTACAGCTCATGAAAAAGGCTACCGGGGCATGAATAGCCATGAATTCTGCCCTAAATGCCTGGCAGCAGACAGGGCCGGGCGTCCTGCGGTTGCCGCAAACGAAAGCCGCGGCTTATGCTCCGGCAATTTTTAAAGACCCCCTGATCAGGACACTTTCCATGCCCGCCAGTGCTCAGCCATCCGCCGCCAGCGATCGGCACGCCGCCTCTTACTATGCCGCCAGCAGCCTGCCGCAGCCGGACTACCCGACACTGGCAGGCGAGCTGACGGCGGACGTGTGCGTGGTAGGCGGCGGATTCTCGGGGCTCAATACCGCGCTGGAACTGGCCGAACGCGGGTTCAGCGTGATCCTGCTGGAAGCCCGCAAGATCGGCTGGGGCGCCAGCGGCCGCAACGGTGGGCAGTTGATTCGCGGGGTCGGCCACGGCCTGGAGCAGTTCACCAAGGTGATCGGTAGCGACGGCGTGCGGCAGATGAAGCTCATGGGCCTGGAGGCGGTGGAAATCGTCCGCCAGCGTATCGAACGCCTGCAGATCCCCTGCGATCTGACCTGGGGCTACTGCGACCTGGCCAACAAGCCAGCAGACCTTGAGGGTTTTGCCGAAGACGCCGAAGAGCTGCGCAGCCTGGGCTATCGCCACGAAACCCGCCTGTTGCAGCCCAGTGAAATGCACAGCGTAGTGGGCTCCACACGCTACGTTGGCGGGCTGATCGACATGGGCTCGGGCCATCTGCATCCACTGAACCTGGCCCTGGGTGAAGCCCGGGCGGCGCAGCAGATGGGCGTGCGTCTGTTCGAGCATTCGGCGGTGACTCGCATCGACTACGGGCCCGAGGTCAAGGTCCACAGCCATCGCGGCACGGTCCGCGCCAAGACCCTGGTGCTGGGCTGCAACGCCTACCTCAACGACCTCAACCCGGAGCTGGGGGGCAAGGTGCTGCCGGCCGGCAGCTACATCATTGCCACCGAACCCTTGAGTGAGGCCCAGGCGCAAGAGCTATTGCCACAGAACATGGCGGTCTGCGACCAGCGCGTCGCTCTGGACTACTACCGGCTCTCGGCCGATCGGCGCCTGTTGTTCGGCGGTGCCTGCCACTACTCGGGACGCGACCCCAAGGACATCGCCGCGTACATGCGGCCGAAGATGCTGGAAGTGTTCCCGCAACTGGCCAAGGTGAAGATCGACTACCAGTGGGGCGGCATGATCGGCATCGGCGCCAACCGCCTGCCACAGATCGGCCGACTCAAGGACCAGCCCAATGTGTATTACGCCCAGGCCTATTCAGGCCATGGGCTGAACGCCACGCACCTGGCGGGCAAGTTGCTGGGAGAGGCCATCAGCGGTCAACAGGGCGGCGGCTTCGACCTGTTCGCCAAGGTGCCGCACATCACCTTTCCTGGCGGCAAGCACCTGCGCTCGCCACTGCTGGCCCTGGGCATGCTCTGGCATCGCCTGAAAGAGCTGGCCTGATCTTCCGCGGCTCCTTGTCGCCGCGGATTACAGCCGCCAGAAAGGCTTGAGGCCTTCGGCCCGCGCCTCCTCGCGGCTCAGCCCCACATCCCGCAACTCCTCGGCGGTCAACTCCAGCAACGCCTTGCGGGTACGCAATCGATGCCAGTACAGGTCCCAGGTTCCCAGCCCGGACGGCGTAGTGCGCGACAGGGTCGCCGCCGCCCGCTCCTGCTCGACTTCCAGCTCCTGACCGCGTAACGACAGCCGCACATCGCTCAAGCCGTTCATCTCCATTGCTCCTGTTTACTCAAGTTGCCATGAGCGAGCATGATGGGCGCCATAGCAAAACCAATACAGACCCAATACAGCGGCATTACTTCCATACAGATTTGCCAAAATTCCCGCTGAATGCCGTATTTTTGCCTCATCTGTACTGGTCCTCCATGACTGCCACTTCGAGCCAACGCCATGACCCTCTACGTGAACCTCGCCGAACTCCTGGGCACCCGCATCGAACAGGGCTTCTATCGCCCCGGTGATCGACTGCCCTCGGTGCGCGCGCTGAGCGTAGAACACGGGGTCAGCCTGAGTACCGTGCAGCAGGCCTACCGTGTACTGGAAGACAACGGCCTGGCCATGCCCAAGCCAAAATCCGGGTACTTCGTCCCCCCCAGCCGTGAGTTGCCTGCGCTGCCGGCAGTCGGTCGCCCGGCCCAGCGGCCGGTGGAAATCTCCCAGTGGGACCAGGTGTTGGAATTGATCCGCGCGGTGCCGCGCAAGGATGTGGTGCAACTGGGCCGCGGCATGCCGGACATCACCACGCCAACCATGAAGCCCTTGCTACGGGCCCTGGCCCGGCTCAGCCGGCGCCAGGACATGCCCGGCCTGCACTACGACAACATCTACGGCGTGCTGGAATTGCGCGAGCAAGTGGCGCGGCTGATGCTGGATTCGGGCTGCCAGCTGGGGGCCAATGACCTGGTGATCACCACTGGCTGCCATGAAGCCCTGTCCTCCAGCATTCGCGCTATCTGCGAGCCCGGGGACATCGTCGCCGTAGACTCGCCGAGCTTTCACGGCGCCATGCAGACCCTCAAGGGGCTGGGCATGAAGGCCCTGGAAATCCCCACCGACCCTATTACCGGGATCAGCCTGGAAGCCCTGGAACTGGCCCTGGAGCAGTGGCCGATCAAGGCCATACAGTTGACCCCCAACTGCAACAATCCCTTGGGCTACATCATGCCGGAGTCGCGCAAGCGGGCCCTGCTGACCCTGGCCCAGCGCTTCGACGTGGCGATCATCGAGGACGACGTGTATGGCGAACTGGCCTACACCTATCCACGCCCGCGAACCATCAAGTCCTTCGACGATGACGGCAGGGTTCTGCTGTGCAGTTCCTTCTCCAAGACCCTGGCCCCCGGCCTGCGTATCGGCTGGGTCGCACCCGGCCGCTACTTGGAGCGGGTGCTGCACATGAAGTACATCAGTACCGGCTCCACCGCCCCGCAACCCCAGGTGGCCATCGCCGAATTCCTGAAAAGCGGTCATTTCGAGCCACATTTGCGCAAGATGCGCACTCAATACCAGCGCAATCGCGACCTGATGCTCGATTGGGTCAGCCGCTATTTCCCCACGGGCACCCGCGCCAGTCGCCCCCAGGGCAGTTTCATGCTGTGGATCGAACTGCCCGAAGGCTTCGACGCTCTGAAACTCAACCGGGCATTGCTCGACCAAGGCGTGCAGATCGCCGTGGGCAGTATCTTTTCCGCCTCGGGCAAATACCGCAATTGCCTGCGGATGAACTACGCTGCCAAGCCAACCGCGCAGATCGAAGACGCGGTACGCAAAGTCGGCTCCGCAGCCATCAAGCTGCTCAGCGAAACCCAGGACTGAACCCCGGGTCACGTTGCAGGAAGCCCACTGCCCCATGCCAACCCGCGCCGCGATGCGAGACGACCTGACTTGAGCCGTAAACAGGGGTTTATCCTGCCGCTGATCCTGACCCTCGGGCTAGGCGGCTGCGCCACCCAGGAAGTGCCTTACCAGCCCAGCCAAGCGTTGGCCGCCAGTGACTCCAGCTTCGCCCAGTCCATCCGGGCCCAGGCCGCCCCCTACCAGGGACGCTCCGGCTTTCGCCTGCTGCCCAACAGCACCGAAGCCTTCATGGCCCGCGCCGAGCTGATCCGCAACGCCCAGAGCAGCCTCGACCTGCAGTACTACATCGTTCATGACGGCATCAGCACCCGGATGCTGGTGGACGAGTTGCTCAAGGCTGCCGATCGAGGTGTGCGGGTACGCATCCTGCTGGACGACACCACCAGCGACGGGCTGGACCAGATCATCGCCACCCTGGCCGCCCACCCGCAGATCCAGGTCCGCCTGTTCAACCCGCTGCACCTGGGCCGCAGCACCGGCGTTACCCGAGCCGTGGGCCGCCTGTTCAACCTGTCGCAACAGCATCGCCGGATGCACAACAAGCTGTGGCTGGCGGACAACAGCGTGGCCATCGTCGGCGGGCGCAACATCGGCGATGAATACTTCGATGCCGAACCCAATCTCAACTTCACCGACATCGACATGTTCAGCGCAGGCCCCGTGGCCGAACAGCTGGGCCATAGCTTCGATCAATACTGGAACAGTGCCCTGAGCCGGCCCATAGGCGAGTTCCTGTCTTACGCACCTTCAACCCAGGCCCTGAACAACACCCGCCAGCGCCTGGAAGAGTCGCTACAGGACAGCCACCGGCAAAACCAGGCCCTGTATCGCCAGCTGATGACCTACCAGACCCAGCCGCGCATGGATATCTGGCGCAAGGAACTGATCTGGGCCTGGAACCAGGCCCTGTGGGACGCCCCCACCAAGGTCCTGGCCAAGGGCGATCCCGACCCGCACTTGCTGCTGACCACCCAGTTGGCACCGGAACTCAAGGGCGTGAGCAAGGAACTGATCATGGTCTCGGCCTACTTCGTCCCGGGCCAGCCGGGGCTGGTGTACCTGACCGGCCGGGCTGACGCCGGGGTCGCGGTCAGCCTCTTGACCAACGCCCTGGAAGCCACCGACGTGCCGGTGGTGCATGGCGGCTACGCGCCCTATCGCAAGGCCTTGCTGGAACACGGCGTGAAGCTCTACGAGTTGCGCAGGCAACCCGCAGAGCGGGGCGGCGGCAGCGGTCCGCGGCTGTTCCACAGCCGTTCCTTGAAGGGCTCGGACTCCAGCCTGCACAGCAAGGCGATGGTCTTCGACCGACAGAAGAGCTTTATCGGCTCGTTCAATTTCGATTCACGCTCAGTGCTGTGGAACACCGAGGTCGGGGTGCTGGTGGACAGCCCCGAACTGGCCGAGCATGTACGCGCCCTGGCCCTGCAAGGGATGGCGCCGCCCCTCAGCTACCAGGTCAAACTGGAGGACGGCAAGCTGGTCTGGATCACCGAGGACCATGGGCAGTTGCACAGTCTGAGCCACGAGCCCGGCAGTTGGTGGCGACGCATCAATGCCTGGCTGAGCACTCGCATCGGTCTGGAGCGCATGCTTTGAAGCGCTACAAGGGTTGCGCCTGGACGCTGCCAAAAGCGCCCTGACGCAGCAGCAGAAGCAACAGGCCAAAGGCGCCCGCCGCCACCAGCAGCAACATCGCATGGCCGCTGACCCACTGGCTGCCCGCCCCTGCCACCAAGGGACCGATCAGACAACCGATACCCCACAGCTGCGCCACATGAGCATTGGCTCGTACCAAAGCATCGTCGCGATAACGCTCGCCGATCAGGATCAGCGACAAGGTGAACAGCCCACCAGCGCTGGCCCCGAACAGCACCCACAACGGCCAGATCAATACGCTGTCCAACAGCAGGGGAATGGCCAGGCTGGAGCACAGCAGGATCACCGCGCAACCGGTGAACAGGCCGCGCCGGGAGACGCGATCAGCCAAGGCGCCGATCGGCAGCTGCAACAACGCATCGCCCACCACTACGGTGCTGACCATGGCCAGGGCCACGTCCTCGGTGAAGCCCTGGCTCAAGCAATAAACCGGAAGCAAGGTCAGGATCAGAGCCTCGAAAGTCGCGAACAAGGCCACCGCCCAACCAATCGCCGGCAACGTCTGACAGAAGCGCCAGAGGTCGATCAGGGTGACATTGCAAGACTCGGTGCTCGGCGCTCCGCTACGCCCCAACAGCAGCAAGGGCGCCGCCACCAGCAATCCCACCGAGACCCAGAAGCCGTAGTCCTGCGTGGTCCCCAGGACGCCAAGCAGCAAGGGGCCGGCCAGCTGACTCAGGGCATAGCCGCTGCCATACAACGCCACCAGCCGTCCCCGCCACTGCTCCACCACCAGCTGATTGATCCAGCTTTCCCCCAGAATGAAGATGATGGTCAGCACCACGCCCAGAATCAGGCGCAACGCCAGCCACACCGGATAGCTGGGCAACAGCGCCAGCAGTCCAATAGAGAGCGCACCCGCCCACAGGCACAGGCGCATCAGGTTGGCGGTACCGAAGCGGGCCGCCAGCCGACTGGAAATCTTCGCGCCCAGCAGCACGCCAATGGCCGGCATCGCCGCTACCACGCCGATGGCAAAGGGTCCGTAGCCCCAGCTTTCCAGGCGCAAGGACACCAGCGGCATGGTCATGCCCAAGGCCAGGCCGACACTCAAGACAGCGGATAAAACGGCGAAATAGGTCGCCCAAGGCATTTCCACACTCCTGTGGATGATTATTCTGCAAGCCACAGACAACACAGCCGGACTCCCCTCGCGGGAAGTCCGGCTGCGCTGTGGATCAACAGCTTCGGACAAAGACGCCTGTAAGGCGTGGCGCTTGTCGGCGCAAGCGCCCTTGCGGACGCCATTGCCTCAACCCCGAAGATTCAGAGCTTGATCCAGGTCGCTTTCAGCTCGGTGTACTTGTCGAACGCGTGCAGCGACTTGTCCCGACCATTGCCCGACTGCTTGAAGCCGCCGAACGGCGCGGTCATGTCGCCACCGTCGTACTGGTTGATCCAGACGCTGCCGGCACGCAGCGCCTTGGCCGTCAGGTGCGCCTTGGAGATGTTTGCAGTCCAGACCGCCGCCGCCAATCCGTACGGAGTGTCGTTGGCAATCTGGATCGCCTCTTCCACGCTGTCGAACGCAATCACTGACAGCACTGGGCCGAAGATTTCTTCCTGGGCAATCTTCATCGCGTTGCTGACGCCGTCGAAAATCGTCGGTTCGACGTAGGTACCACCTGTCTCCTGCAGGGTGCGCTTGCCACCGGCCACCAACTTGGCGCCATCGGCGTGACCGGCCTCGATGTAGGACAGCACGGTGTTCATCTGCTGTGTGTCCACCAGGGCGCCGACGTTGGTGGCCGGGTCCAGTGGGTTGCCCGGTTTCCAGGCTTTCAGGGCCTCGATCACCAGCGGCAGGAATTTGTCCTTGATGGAACGCTCCACCAGCAGACGGGAACCGGCGGTGCAGACTTCGCCCTGGTTGAAGGCAATGGCGCTGGCGGCCGATTCGGCGGCGGCCTGCAGGTCCGGGGCATCGGCAAATACGATGTTCGGGCTTTTGCCACCGGCTTCCAGCCAGACGCGCTTCATGTTGGATTCACCGGAGTACACCAGCAGTTGCTTGGCGATCTTGGTGGAGCCGGTGAACACCAGGGTGTCCACGTCCATGTGCAGGGCCAGGGCCTTGCCGACGGTGTGACCGTAGCCGGGCAGCACGTTGAACACGCCAGCCGGAATCCCGGCTTCCACCGCCAGAGCCGCAATGCGAATTGCGGTCAGCGGGGATTTTTCCGAAGGCTTGAGGATCACCGAGTTACCGGTGGACAGCGCCGGCCCCAGCTTCCAGCAGGCCATCATCAGTGGGAAGTTCCACGGCACGATGGCCGCAACTACACCCACCGGCTCACGGGTTACCAGGCCCAGTTGGTCATGGGGGGTGGCCGCGACTTCGTCGTAGATCTTGTCGATGGCCTCGCCGCTCCAGCTCAGGGCTTGCGCCGCGCCGGGCACGTCGATTTCCAGGGAGTCGGTGATGGGCTTGCCCATGTCCAGGGTTTCCAGGAGCGCGAGCTCCTGGGCGTGTTGCTTGAGCAGGCCGGCAAAACGAATCATGACGGACTTGCGCTTGGCCGGCGCCAGGCGCGACCAGACGCCAGAGTTGAAGGTGGCGCGGGCATTGTCCACGGCACGCTGGGCATCGGCGGCGTCACAGCTGGCAATGGTTGCCAGCACACGACCGTCTACCGGGCTGATGCACTCGAAGGTGTCATTGGAAACAGCAGCGGTGTATTCACCATTGATGTAGGCGCGGCCTTCGATTTTCAGGTCGCGGGCACGTTGTTCCCAATCGGCACGAGTCAGGGTGGTCATACGAGTGTCCTCCTCTTATTTGAATACAAGCGCCATGCGAACTACGCCGGCACTCATGAAGAATTCTGCCCGGCCAGCCTGTTTTCGGCCAAAGGCACCCGCCACCCTAAACCAGCGACCCCTGTACTTTCAATATATTTGACAAAGCCCGGGCAAACAGCATTGCTATGTGCATTTTAATAAACATAGACTCTGGCCTTCATAGCCACTCGCGCCGCAATCACGGGGGAATACAAGAATGAGCATCCACAACGTCGTCGACTTCAGCCAGGCCAACACCGAGGGCGAACGCTACCGCCCCGCTCCGGAAAAAGTGCTCAAGGGCGATCCCGAGCAAGCGGTGTTCAACCACTACGCCAGCCCGTGCGGGCAACTCAATGCCGGGATCTGGGAAGGCGCGGTGGGCCAATGGACGGTGAACTTCACCGAGCACGAATACTGCGAGATTCTCCAGGGCGTGTCGGTGCTGCGAGACAACGATGGCAACGCCAAGACCCTGCGCTCTGGCGACCGCTTTGTGATCCCGGCCGGCTTCAAAGGCACCTGGGAAGTGCTGGAGCCCTGCCGCAAGGTCTACGTGGCCTTCGAACAGAAGGCCTGAATCCCAGGCACAAAAAAACCCGCTTGAAGGCGGGTTTTTTTGTCAGAAGAAAAATCAATTACTTGATTTTGCCTTCCTTGTAGATCACGTGCTTACGAACAACCGGATCATATTTCTTGATCTCGATTTTGTCCGGAGTAGTACGCTTGTTCTTGTCGGTAGTGTAGAAGTGACCAGTACCGGCGCTCGAGATCAAACGAATCAATTCACGCATGATTAGCTCCCTTAAACCTTGCCGCCATCGCGACGGATTTCGGCCAGCACGACATCAATGCCGCGCTTGTCGATGATACGCATGCCTTTGGCAGATACGCGCAGACGCACAAAGCGTTTCTCGGACTCAACCCAGAAGCGGTGATGCTGCAGGTTCGGCAGGAAACGACGACGGGTTTTGTTGTTTGCGTGGGAAATGTTATTCCCAGTCACCGGACCCTTACCGGTAACTTGACAGACTCTAGACATGCCTCAGCCCTCTAAAACCACATGCCCAACCCGGCATGGGTTGGCCGCTTAATCTCTCAGTCATTTGGCGCCAGGCGCCGCGTTTCTTTAGGGTCTTACCGGCTACACCTACAAGCGAAGGAACCGGGCCCCTAGAAAAGAGCGCTGCTTTATACCAGAAAGACCCCATAGCAACAACAGCCGCTGTGTGCAGGATGATGAAAAGTCCTGATTTTCTTGCGCCGGACGCCTGCGGCAAAGGCTACCGCAGAAATCTACCGCTCGTCGCAGAATATATTTCTCTCGAAACCTCGGGAAAAAATCTGCTGCTGAACACGAGCATCCCTACACAAAATCACGGCTCCAGCCCTGACCGCGTCCCAGGTTTCAATGTCGAATACAAAAGGGATAGTCATTTTACAAAGAGGCCACTAGGGTAAGGCATTTCCAGACTGCACTCGCAGATGGGCTTTCGATCTGCACAAGGAACCCGACCATGCGTCTTGCCGCCCTCCCGCTCCTGCTCGCCCCTCTTCTGAGCCCATTGGCCCAGGCCGCCGCGTTGAGCGTCTGCACCGAAGCCAGCCCGGAGGGCTTCGACGTGGTGCAGTACAACTCGCTGACCACCACCAACGCGTCCGCCGACGTGCTGATGAACCGCCTGGTGGAATTCGACGCCGTCAGCGGCAAGGTGGTCCCCAGCCTCGCCGATAGCTGGGAAGTCTCACCGGATGGCCTGAGCTATGTCTTCAAGCTGCATCCCAAGGTCAAGTTTCACCGTACCGACTACTTCAATCCCAGCCGCGAGCTGACCGCCGAAGACGTCAAATTCAGCTTCGAGCGCATGCTCGACCCAGCCCACCCGTGGCACAAGATCGCCCAGAGCGGCTTCCCACACGCACAATCCCTGCAGTTGCCCAGCCTGATCAAGAAGATCGACGCCCTGGACCCGCTGACGGTGCGCTTTACCCTGGATCACGCTGACTCGACCTTTCTCCCCACCCTGAGCATGGGCTTTGCCTCGATCTACTCCGCGGAGTACGCCGATCAGTTACTCAAGGCCGGCACCCCGGAGAAGCTCAACAGCCAGCCCATCGGCAGCGGCCCGTTCATTTTCGGGCGCTTCCAGAAAGACGCCTCGATCCGCTACAAGGCCAACCGCGACTACTTTGCTGGCAAACCGGCGCTGGACTCCCTGATTTTCGCCATCACTCCGGACGCCAACGTGCGCCTGCAGAAACTGCGGCGCAATGAGTGCCAGATCGCCCTGTCACCCAAGCCCCTGGACGTACAAGCCGCCAGTGATGATCCAACGCTGAAGATCGAGAAAACGGCAGCCTTCATGACAGCCTTCGTTGCGATCAACAGCCAGCATCCGCCCCTGGACAAACCCGAAGTGCGCCAGGCGATCAACCTGGCCTTTGACAAGGCCCATTACCTCAAGACTGTGTTCGAAGGCACCGCCGAGGCCGCCAATGGCCCCTACCCGGCTAATACCTGGAGCTACGCCAAAGAGCTGCCGGGCTACACCCACGACCCGGAAAAGGCTCGTCAACTGCTGGCCAAGGCAGGCCTTAAAAACGGCTTCGAGACCACAATCTGGACCCGCCCTTCCGGCAGCCTGCTCAACCCCAACCCGAGCCTGGGCGCCCAACTGCTGCAGGCGGACCTGGCCCAAGTGGGAATCCAGGCAGAAATCCGCGTGATCGAATGGGGCGAGCTGATCCGCCGAGCCAAGGCCGGCGAACATGACCTGCTGTTCATGGGCTGGGCCGGCGACAACGGCGACCCGGATAACTTCCTCACACCACAGTTCACCTGCGCAGCAGTCAAATCCGGCACCAACTTCGCACGCTACTGCGATCAGAACCTGGACAAGCTGATTACCGCCGGCAAGACCACCAGCGAACAGGGTGTGCGCAGCAAGCTGTACCAGCAGGCCCAGACCCAGATCCAGCAGCAAGCGCTGTGGCTCCCTCTGGCTCACCCGACCGCTTTCGCCCTGACCCGCAAACAGGTCGAGGGCTATCAAGTGAGCCCCTTCGGCCGCCAGGATTACTCGAAGGTCAGCGTCAAGTGACACGTCGGCCAGCTTCAGGGTCAGTACCGACCTTGAGGCTGGCTGCCTTCAGATCCAGCCATACTCGGCCATGGACAACGGATCGCCCTCTCCCACGATGAAGTGATCCAGCACCCTTACATCGATCAACTCCAGGGCTTCTTGCAAACGCCGGGTCACCACCCGATCGGCCGGGCTGGGCTCAGAGATGCCCGATGGGTGGTTGTGACAGAGAATTACCGCTGCCGCGTTATGCGCCAGGGTGCGCTTGAGCACTTGTCGCGGGTACACCGTGGTGCTGTCGATGGAACCGTGGAACAGCACCTCAAAGGCCAGCACCCGATGCTTGGTGTCGAGAAACAGACAGCCAAACACCTCGTGGGGCTCATGTCGCAACATCGACTTCAGGTAATCGCGCACCACCAACGGACTTTCCAAGGCTGACTGGCGGTGGAGTTTTTCTGCCAGATGCCGACGCGCCATCTCCAACACCGCTTGCAACAGTGCGTACTTGGCCGGCCCCAATCCCAGCTGGCGGGTGAAGGTCAACTGATCGGCTTCCAGCAGACTGCGCAAGCTGCCGAAGCGATGCAACAGGTGCCGCGCCAGGTCGACCGCACTTTTTCCAGCCACCCCGGTGCGCAAGAAAATAGCCAGCAATTCGGCGTCGGAAAGGCTTATGGCGCCCTGCTCCAGAAGCCGTTCCCGCGGGCGCTCCGCCGCAGGCCAATCACGAATACTCATCACACCTCCCTGTGCATGGCGCCGCTGTTCGGCAGCGGGCGCTGTGCTATCTTAGCCCCCTCTTTTTTGCGTGGTATTTCACCTGGGGAGGGGGCATGCCACGCAGCAATCACTTAACGGAAAAACAGGCCTATGCAGCGGCTGTATCGGAAACGCATCGTGCTCGGCGTCGGCGGCGGCATTGCCGCCTATAAGAGCGCGGAGCTGGTTCGCCGACTCCTCGACCAGGGCGCCGAAGTGCGTGTGGTCATGACCCGGGGCGGCAGTGAGTTCATCACCCCGCTGACCATGCAGGCCCTCTCCGGGCACCCGGTCCACCTCGACCTGCTGGACCCGGCCGCCGAAGCCGCCATGGGTCACATCGAACTGGCCAAATGGGCCGATCTGGTGCTGATCGCCCCCGCCACGGCCGACCTGATCGCCCGCCTGGCCCAGGGCATCGCCGATGACCTGCTGACCACCCTGGTCCTGGCCACGGACGCCATCGTCGCCATCGCTCCAGCGATGAACCAGGCCATGTGGCGCGACCCGGCCACCCAGGCCAACACCCAATTGCTGCAAAGCCGTGGCCTGCGAGTCTTCGGCCCAGCCTCCGGAAGCCAGGCCTGTGGCGACGTCGGCCTGGGCCGCATGCTGGAAGCCAACGATCTGGCGCTGTGCGCCGCCGACTGCTTCCAGCACCTGGCACTGACCGGCAAACACTTGCTGATCACCGCCGGGCCGACTCAGGAAAACATCGATCCGGTGCGCTACATCACCAACCATAGCTCAGGAAAAATGGGCTTCGCCCTGGCCGAGGCAGCCGTCGAGGCCGGCGCCCGGGTCACCCTGATCACCGGACCGGTGCACCTGCCGACCCCCGACAGAGTCACTCGGATCGACGTAGTCAGCGCTCGCGACATGCTCGCGGCCTGCGAGGCGGCCATTCCGTGTGACGTTTTCATCGCCTCCGCGGCGGTCGCGGACTACCGCCCGGAAGTCGTCGCCCCACAGAAATTAAAGAAAGACCCTACGAAAGGTGACGGCCTGCTACTACAGATGGTGCGCAATCCAGATATCCTGGCCACCATCGCTACGCGGCCGGATCGGCCATTCAGTGTCGGTTTCGCCGCCGAAACCGAAAATCTGCTCGACTACGCTGCACGCAAATTGAAGGACAAGAACCTCGACCTGATCGTCGCCAACGACGTAGCCAACCCGAGCATTGGCTTCAACAGCGAGGAAAACGCCTGCAGCGTGATTGACCGGGAGTTGCACGCAACTCTCTTCGCCCAGACCAGCAAGGGCAAGATTGCCCGCCAACTGATCTCTTTTATCGCCGAACGGCTGAACCAGGTTTAACTTCAATGCACGCTCTACAAGCCAAGATCCTCGACCCACGCATCGGCAACGAATTCCCTCTGCCGCAGTACGCCACGCCGGGCTCCGCCGGCCTCGACCTGCGCGCCATGCTCAAGGAAGACACCATCCTGGAGCCAGGCCAGACGCTGCTGATCCCGACCGGGCTGTCGGTCTACATTGGCGATCCGGGCCTGGCGGCGCTGATCCTGCCGCGCTCCGGCCTGGGCCACAAACACGGCATCGTGCTGGGTAACCTGGTCGGCCTGATCGACTCGGACTACCAGGGCGAACTGATGGTTTCCTGCTGGAACCGCGGCCAGACCGCCTTCAATATCGCCGTCGGCGAGCGTATCGCCCAACTGGTGCTGGTGCCGGTAGTGCAGGCGCACTTCGAAGTGGTTGAGGCTTTTGATGAAAGCCAGCGCGGCGCAGGCGGTTTCGGCCACTCCGGCAGTCACTGATTGCGTGCCCTGGGGCCGGACACCTGGTCCGCCCCCAGGGTGACGGCAGGGCACTTCAGGATAAATGACCGCCGGTTTCCGCATGCCCCCTCGGGCCCGTCAAATCAGGCCCTTGAGCGTCCGCGGAGCGGCAAGTGCCCTCCAGATGGCACTTACACAGTACGAACTCTACGCTGAAAACGCCGTCATACCCTTCAGTTTGAGCCCGCCGGCCCGTCATTTCCCCGGCCGTACTGCCCCCTCTTCAAATGGAGCACCCTCAGTGATGAGCAACGCAGCCAAAGTCGCCCCGACATTTCCCGAGAGCATCTTCCGCGCCTATGACATCCGCGGTGTTGTACCGCAAACCCTGACCGCAGAGACCGCCTACTGGATCGGCCGCGCCGTTGGCTCCCAGAGCCTGGCTCAGGGCGAACCCAACGTCTGCGTAGGCAGGGACGGCCGCCTGTCCGGCCCGGAGCTGGTGGAGCAACTGATTCAGGGCCTGCACGACAGCGGCTGCCACGTCAGCGATGTCGGCCTGGTGCCGACCCCCGCCCTGTACTACGCCGCCAACGTCCTGGCCGGCAAGTCCGGGGTGATGCTCACCGGCAGCCACAACCCGTCGAACTACAACGGTTTCAAGATCGTCATCGCCGGCGACACCCTGGCCAACGAACAGATCCAAGCCCTGCACCAGCGCCTCAAGACCAACAACCTGAGCAGCGCCCAGGGCAGCATCACCAAGGTCGATATCCTGCCGCGCTACGCCGAAGAGATCGCCCGAGACGTGAAGCTGGCTCGCCGCCTGAAAGTCGTGGTGGATTGCGGCAACGGCGCCGCCGGGGTCATTGCTCCGCAACTGATCGAGGCCTTGAACTGCGAAGTCATTCCGTTGTTCTGCGAGGTAGACGGCAACTTCCCCAATCATCACCCGGACCCGGGCAAACCCGAGAACCTTGAAGACCTGATCGCCAAGGTCAAGGAAACCGGCGCCGACCTGGGCCTGGCCTTCGACGGTGACGGCGATCGCGTCGGCGTGGTGACCAACACTGGCAGCATCGTCTTCCCCGATCGCCTGCTGATGCTGTTCGCCAAGGACGTGGTGGCGCGCAACCCGGATGCGGAGATCATCTTCGACGTCAAGTGCACTCGGCGCCTGATTCCGCTGATCAAGGAATATGGCGGTCGCCCGCTAATGTGGAAAACCGGTCACTCGTTGATCAAAAAGAAAATGAAACAAACCGGCGCCCTGCTGGCCGGCGAGATGAGCGGCCATGTGTTCTTCAAGGAGCGCTGGTTCGGTTTCGACGACGGCATTTACAGCGCCGCACGGTTGCTGGAGATTCTCAGCAAGGAAACATCCACCGCAGAAGAGCTGTTCGCGACCTTCCCGAACGATATTTCTACGCCGGAAATCAATATCCATGTGACCGAAGAGAGCAAATTCAGCATCATTGATGCCTTGCACGACGCGCAGTGGGGCGCAGGCGCTGACCTGACCACCATTGACGGGGTGCGAGTCGACTATGCCAAGGGCTGGGGCCTGGTTCGCGCCTCCAATACTACCCCTGTGCTGGTGCTGCGCTTCGAGGCTGATGACGAAGCCGAGCTGCAGCGGATTAAGGACGTGTTCCACGTCCAGCTGAAACGTGTTGCACCTGACCTCCAACTACCGTTTTGACTGTTTGAAGCACCGGAGCCCTGAATGACCATCGAACGCGATGCCGCCGCCAATACCGCCAAGGTCCTATCCGAAGCGCTGCCTTACATTCGCCGCTATGTCGGCAAGACCCTGGTGATCAAGTACGGCGGCAACGCTATGGAGAGCGAGGAGCTGAAAACCGGCTTCGCCCGCGACATCGTCCTGATGAAGGCTGTCGGGATCAACCCGGTGGTGGTGCACGGCGGTGGCCCGCAAATCGGTGACCTGCTCAAGCGCCTGTCGATCGAAAGCCACTTCGTCGATGGCATGCGCGTGACCGACGCGCAAACCATGGACGTGGTGGAGATGGTCCTCGGCGGCCAGGTCAACAAGGACATCGTCAACCTGATCAACCGTCACGGCGGCAGCGCCATCGGCCTGACCGGTAAAGATGCCGAGCTGATTCGTGCGAAAAAGCTCACCGTGACCCGCCAGACTCCAGAGATGACCACGCCGGAAATCATCGATATCGGCCATGTGGGCGAAGTGGTCGGGATCAACACCGATCTGCTGAACCTGCTGGTCAAGGGCGATTTCATTCCGGTGATCGCGCCGATTGGCGTGGGCGCCAACGGTGAGTCCTACAACATCAACGCCGACCTGGTCGCCGGGAAGGTGGCTGAAGCACTGAAAGCTGAAAAGCTGATGCTGTTGACCAACATCGCTGGCCTGATGGACAAGTCCGGCAAGGTCCTGACCGGCCTTAGCACCCAGCAGGTGGACGAACTGATCGCCGATGGCACTATCTACGGCGGCATGCTGCCGAAAATCCGCTGCGCCCTGGAAGCGGTACAAGGTGGCGTCGGCAGCTCCCTGATCATCGACGGTCGCGTACCCAATGCGATTCTGCTGGAGATCTTCACCGATACCGGTGTCGGCACCCTGATCAGCAACCGCAAGCGCCCTTAAGCGACAGCCACAAAAAAGCCCCCGCCCGGTATCTCGGGCGGGGGCTTTTTTATTTACGCAATCTTTGTAGGAGCTGGCTCGTGTAGGAGCAGGCTTGCCAGGGAAGGCGCTCACACGCGCAACTCAGGACTCAAAGGTCTCTTCACCGGTAAGCCGGCTCCTACAGTGTCAGATTCCGTACTGCGCGCGATAGGCTTGCACTGCCGGCAGATGTTGCTTGAGCGCCGGATCGTCCGCCAGGAACTGCAGGACCTGGGTCAGGGAAACGATGCTCACCACTGGAATGCCGAAGTCACGCTCGACTTCCTGGATCGCCGACAACTCACCGTTGCCACGCTCCTCGCGGTTCAGTGCGATCAATACACCTGCCGCCTTGGCGCCTTCCTGGGACTCGATGATCTGCATCACCTCGCGAATTGCCGTGCCGGCGGTGATCACGTCATCGATGATCAGCACATCGCCGGTCAATGGCGCACCCACCAGGCTACCGCCTTCACCGTGCGCCTTGGCTTCCTTGCGGTTGAAGCACCAAGGCAGATCGCGCTGATGATGTTCAGCCAGAGCCACTGCAGTGGCTGCTGCCAAGGGAATGCCTTTATAAGCCGGGCCAAACAGCACATCGAAGGGAATGCCGCTGTCGACAATCGCCGCCGCATAGAAACGCCCCAGCTGGGCCAGGGCCGAACCGCTGTTGAACAGGCCGGCATTGAAGAAGTAAGGGCTGGTGCGCCCGGACTTCAGGGTGAACTCACCGAAGCGCAAAACCCCGCGATCGATGGCAAAACGAATGAAATCGCGCTGATACGCCTGCATGAAAAACCCCAGATACCACGGATTTAGCTAATTAGGTAGAGCTCGGGTATCATACACGCACGTGATTTTTGGGGCCATTTATGCGGATCATCAGTGTGAACGTCAATGGTATTCAGGCTGCAGTGGAGCGTGGTTTGCTCAGTTGGCTGCAGGCACAGAATGCCGACGTCATCTGCCTGCAGGACACCCGCGCCTCTGCCTTTGAACTGGACGACCCAGCCTTCCAACTGGATGGCTACTTCCTTTATGCCTGCGATGCTGAAGTCCCTGCCCAAGGCGGTGTGGCTTTGTATTCGCGGTTGCAGCCGAAGGCGGTCATCAGCGGCCTCGGCTTCGAGACAGCCGATCGTTACGGGCGCTACCTGCAAGCCGATTTCGACAAGGTCAGCATCGCGACCTTGCTGCTTCCATCAGGGCAGAACGGCGATGAAGACTTGAACCAGAAGTTCAAGTTAATGGACGACTTCGCCCGCTATCTGGATAAGCAGCGACGCAAACGTCGCGAGTACATTTATTGTGGCTCGCTGTACGTGGCGCAACAGAAGCTGGATATCAAGAACTGGCGTGACGGCCAGCAATCTCCGGGCTTCCTGGCACCTGAGCGCGCCTGGATGGACGAGATTATCGGCAACATGGGCTATGTCGATGCCCTGCGCGAAGTCAGTCGCGAAGGCGACCAGTACAGCTGGTGGCCGGACAACGAACAGGCTGAGATGCTCAACTTGGGCTCGCGCTTCGACTATCAGTTGCTGACTCCCGGCCTGCGCCGTTTTGTCCGCAGCGCACGCTTGCCGCGTCAGCCGCGTTTTTCGCAGCATGCGCCGCTGATCGTGGACTATGACTGGACACTGACCATCTAAGCGTCCGTTCACAGCCACAAAAAAGCCGACATCACAGTCGGCTTTTTTGTGCTCGCTCTATTTGATCAGGCGCCAGGTGAAAGGGTACCGATATGGCACTCCCTCTCCAGCCTTGACTCCGCCGATGATGGTCAACACCAGGGCACCAATCGCCAGCAGGCCGAACATAAAGAAACCGATTATCACGATCATCAGCAGGAAACAGACTGCCGAAGCGATAGCGACAGTCAACTGAAAGTTCAGCGCTTCCTTACCTTGTGCATCAATGAAGGGATCGGTCTCGCGCTTCATCTGCCAAAGAATCAGCGGCCCGATCAATGTACCGAATGGAACCCAGATCCCCAGCAAGGCGGACAAGTGACAAAACATTGCCCATTGCCGAACTTCATGGCTCGGGGTGGGCTGGGGTAGCTGCTCATCACTCATGCTGCTCTCCTTGCTGAAGACCGGCGCCCATCAATCGGCGAGTGCCGCCTGCTGCAGTTGGAAGATTTCGTTCATGCCTTGCTGGGCCAGGGCCAGCATCGCATTCAGTTCGGCCGGCTGGAACGGCGCACCTTCGGCAGTGCCCTGCACTTCGATGAAACCACCGGTGCTGGTCATGACGACATTGAGGTCGGTTTCGGCGGCCGAGTCTTCCAGGTAATCCAGGTCCAGGACCGGCTCACCCTGGTACATACCCACCGATACTGCCGCAATCATCTGCTTCAATGGATCGCCGCCTTTCAGGCCACCGCGCTTCTTGATCACTTTTAAGGCGTCGACCAGAGCCACCATCGCGCCAGTGATCGATGCGGTACGGGTGCCACCATCAGCCTGGATCACATCGCAATCGACATACAGGGTGATGTCGCCCAGCTTGGACATGTCCAGGGCGGCGCGCAGGGAGCGACCGATAAGGCGCTGGATCTCCAGGGTGCGGCCGCCTTGCTTGCCACGGCTGGCTTCACGCTGGTTACGCTCGCCGGTGGACCGCGGCAGCATGCCGTATTCGGCTGTCAGCCAACCTTGACCCTGTCCCTTGAGGAAGCGCGGCACGCCATTCTCGACACTGACAGTGCAAATCACCTTGGTATCACCGAACTCGACCAGTACAGATCCCTCGGCGTGTTTGGTGTAGTTGCGGGTGATGCGGATCGAGCGGAGCTGATCGGCAGCGCGACAACTTGGACGTTTCATAGGGGAACACCTGTACGAGGACGGAAAACTGCCGAGCATTATAAAGCCCGCAACCGCGCCAGGGCACGCCTAAAACGGCCAAAGGCATATTTACGCGTCAGATCGGTCCTGTAGCGATGACCTGCAGCCCATTGTCAGCGCCAGGGATTGGGGCCTCCGGCCGCACTGCGCTACAATCCTGCGCCTTCGCAGCCTGTCGGCTTCAATTCATCACTATCAGGCCCGCTCAATCCTCCTGGGGTTGGTGCCGGCGCTGAATCGGAGGTACCTCCATGGTGCACAGCATGACCGCCTTCGCCCGAGTCGAACGGGCCGGCACTCAGGGCACCCTGAGCTGGGAATTGCGCTCGGTCAACAGCCGCTACCTGGAGCCGCACCTGCGTTTGCCGGAAGCCTTTCGCGACCTCGAAAGCGCAGTCCGCGAAGCCTTGCGCCAGGGCCTGTCCCGGGGCAAGGTCGAATGCACCCTGCGCTTCACTGAAGAGACCACCGGCAAGCCGCTGCAAGTCGACCGTGAACGTGCGGCACAACTGGTGGCCGCCGCTGAAACCGTCGCCAGCCTGATCAAGCAGCCGGCAGCCCTGAATCCACTGGAAGTCCTGGCCTGGCCCGGCGTGCTGGTGGCCGATGCCACCGACCCGCAAGCCTTGAACAGCGATGCCCTGGCCCTGTTCAACCAGGGCCTGAAAGACCTGAAGAATGGTCGCGAGCGCGAAGGCGCCGAACTGGCCCGGCTGATCAACGAGCGCCTGTCCTCCATTGAAGAAGACGTGGCGACCTTGCGTGAGCTGGTCCCGCAGATGCTCGCGACCCAGCGCCAGAAAGTCCTCGACCGCTTCGCCGACATGCAGGCCGAACTGGACCCTACCCGTCTCGAGCAGGAAATGGTCCTGTTGGCGCAGAAGAGCGATGTCGCTGAAGAACTGGACCGCCTGAGCACCCACATCATCGAAGTACGCCGCGTGCTCAAGTCCGGCGGCGCTGCCGGTCGGCGCCTGGACTTCCTGATGCAGGAGCTCAATCGCGAAGCCAACACACTGGGCTCCAAGGCCTTCGACCCGCGCAGCACCCAGGCTGCGGTCAACCTCAAGGTGTTGATCGAGCAGATGCGCGAACAAGTGCAGAACATTGAGTAAGGCAACTGACATGACCCACAGCACCGGCACCCTGTACATCATTTCCGCCCCGTCGGGCGCGGGCAAAAGCAGTCTGGTCAAGGCCCTGACCGACGCCGACCAGGAGATCCGCGTCTCCGTCTCCCACACCACCCGCGCCATGCGCCCAGGTGAAGTGAATGGCGTGAACTATCACTTCGTCGAACGCAGCGAGTTCGTGAAGATGATCGAGCACGGCGACTTTCTCGAACGCGCCGAAGTCTTCGGCAACCTTTATGGCACCTCACAAAGCCACCTGCAGCAGACCCTGGACGAAGGCCACGACCTGATCCTGGAAATCGACTGGCAGGGTGCCGAGCAGGTGCGCAAGCTCATGCCTCAGGCACGCTCGATCTTCATTCTGCCGCCGTCACTGCAGGCCCTGCACCAGCGCCTGACCAACCGCGGGCAGGACAGCGACGAAATCATCGAAGGGCGGATGCGTGAAGCCGTCAGCGAAATGAGCCACTACGTCGACTATGACTACCTGATCATCAACGACGACTTCGCCCACGCGCTGGAAGATCTGAAAGCGATTTTCCGCTCCAATCAGCTGCAACAGAAACGTCAGCAGCAGCGCTTTGGCAAACTGCTCGCTGAATTGCTTGGTTAAACAGCACTTCCCAAAACCGCTGCAAGCGCTTTACATTGGCACTTGCAGCGCGTTGAAGAGCTTGGTCAAAAAATCAGCGCTTCCCTAAACGCTGGTGATTTTTTAAACTGTTGAGTCCGCTCGCCCATCCGGGCAGCGCGCATATTGCATTTGCTACGAGGAAGACCATGGCCCGCGTAACCGTTGAAGACTGTCTAGAACACGTGGATAACCGCTTTGAGCTGGTCATGCTCTCTACCAAGCGTGCCCGTCAACTGGCAACCGGCGGCAAAGAGCCGAAAGTAGCATGGGAAAACGACAAGCCTACCGTTGTCGCCCTGCGCGAAATCGCTGAAG
This sequence comes from Pseudomonas sp. 50_B, assembly GCF_017491625.1. NCBI lineage: Bacteria > Pseudomonadati > Pseudomonadota > Gammaproteobacteria > Pseudomonadales > Pseudomonadaceae > Pseudomonas > Pseudomonas sp. 50_B. Next base: position 323,358 of record NZ_JAFGYX010000001.1, on the reverse strand, counting down.
GCCTGATCGACTACGCAGCTATCGCCGAAGCCGAAATCGTTGAAGATGAACCGCTTTTTGCTGCTTTCGAGGACGAGTCCAACGAGGCCGTCTGAGCCTATGCCTGGTCGACGTAGCACGGCGCGGGATCACAGCTTACGGCAGGAGATATCATGCCGAGCATAGACGCCCTCGCCGATCGCTTATCGACCTATCTCGGCACGGACCAGGTCAATCTGGTCCGCCGAGCGTATTTCTACGCCGAACAAGCCCATGACGGTCAACGCCGTCGCAGCGGCGAGGCGTACGTCACGCACCCACTCGCGGTAGCGAACATTCTTGCCGACATGCACATGGACCATCAGAGCCTGATGGCCGCGATGCTGCATGACGTGATCGAAGACACCGGAATTGCCAAGGAAGCGCTCAGTGCGCAGTTTGGTGAAACCGTGGCCGAACTCGTGGATGGGGTCAGCAAACTGACCCAGATGAACTTCGAGACCAAGGCCGAAGCCCAGGCGGAAAACTTCCAGAAGATGGCCATGGCCATGGCTCGCGACATTCGCGTGATCCTGGTCAAGTTGGCCGACCGCCTGCACAACATGCGCACCCTGGAAGTGCTGTCCGGCGAAAAACGTCGGCGAATCGCCAAGGAAACCCTGGAGATCTACGCTCCCATAGCCAACCGCTTGGGCATGCACAGCATCCGCATCGAATTCGAAGACCTGGGTTTCAGGGCGATGCACCCGATGCGCTCCGCGCGGATCTACCAGGCGGTCAAGCGCGCCCGGGGCAACCGCAAGGAAATCGTCAACAAGATCGAAGAGTCCCTCAGCCACTGCCTGGCCATCGACGGCATACAGGGCGAGGTCAGCGGTCGCCAGAAGCACCTGTATGGCATCTACAAGAAGATGCGCGGCAAACGCCGGGCCTTCAACGAGATCATGGACGTCTATGCGTTCCGTATCATCGTCGACAAAGTAGACACCTGCTATCGCGTGCTCGGCGCTGTACATAATTTGTACAAGCCACTGCCGGGACGCTTCAAGGACTACATCGCCATTCCCAAGGCCAACGGCTATCAGTCGCTGCATACCACGCTGTTCGGTATGCACGGAGTACCAATCGAGATCCAGATTCGTACCCGGGAAATGGAAGAAATGGCCAACAACGGCATCGCCGCTCACTGGCTGTACAAATCCAGTGGCGACGAACAGCCGAAAAGCACCCATGCCCGCGCCCGCCAATGGGTCAAGGGCGTTCTGGAGATGCAGCAGCGTGCTGGCAACTCCCTGGAATTCATCGAAAGCGTGAAGATCGACCTGTTCCCGGACGAGGTCTACGTGTTCACGCCCAAAGGCCGGATCATGGAGCTGCCCAAAGGCTCCACCGCGGTGGACTTTGCCTATGCGGTGCACACCGACGTGGGCAACAGCTGCATCGCCTGCCGGATCAACCGCCGCCTGGCCCCGCTGTCGGAACCCCTGCAAAGCGGCTCCACCGTGGAGATCGTCAGCGCCCCGGGAGCACGGCCGAACCCGGCCTGGCTCAACTTCGTGGTCACCGGCAAGGCTCGCACCCATATTCGTCACGCCCTCAAGCTGCAACGTCGCTCCGAGTCCATCAGCCTTGGCGAACGCCTGCTGAACAAGGTGCTCAACGGCTTCGACAGCTCCCTGGAAAAAATCCCGACGGAGCGTATCCAGGCGATTCTTCAGGAATACCGCCTGGAGCTGATCGAAGACCTGTTGGAAGACATCGGACTGGGCAACCGCATGGCCTACGTGGTCGCCCGCCGCCTGCTGGGCGAAGGCGAACAATTGCCGAGCCCGGAAGGCCCGCTGGCGATCCGCGGCACCGAAGGCCTGGTGCTGAGCTACGCCAAATGCTGCACGCCGATCCCCGGCGACCCGATCGTCGGCCACCTGTCCGCCGGCAAGGGGATGGTGGTGCACCTGGACAACTGCCGCAATATCAGCGAAATCCGTCACAACCCGGAAAAATGCATCCAGCTGTCCTGGGCCAAGGATGTCACCGGCGAATTCAACGTCGAACTGCGCGTCGAGCTGGAACACCAGCGCGGCCTGATCGCGCTGCTGGCCAGCAGCGTCAATGCCGCCGACGGCAACATCGAGAAAATCAGCATGGACGAACGCGATGGTCGCATCAGCGTGGTCCAACTGGTGGTCAGCGTGCACGACCGCGTGCACCTGGCTCGCGTGATCAAGAAACTGCGCGCCCTGACCGGGGTCATCCGCATCACCCGCATGCGCGCGTAGCCCGTCCATTACAAGGAGTCATTCATGACCAAGACCGTTATCACCAGCGACAAGGCCCCGGCCGCCATCGGCACCTACTCCCAGGCCATCAAGGCGGGCAACACTGTCTACATGTCGGGCCAGATTCCCCTCGATCCAAAAACCATGGAACTGGTGGAGGGCTTCGAAGCCCAGACCGTCCAGGTCTTCGAGAACCTCAAGTCGGTAGCCGAGGCCGCTGGCGGTTCGTTCAAGGACATCGTCAAACTGAACATCTTCCTCACCGACCTGAGCCACTTCGCCAAGGTCAACGAGATCATGGGCAAGTACTTCCAACAGCCTTACCCAGCCCGCGCCGCCATCGGCGTGGCCGCCCTGCCCAAGGGCGCACAGGTTGAAATGGATGCCATTCTGGTCATCGAGTAACACCCGCGGCGCAGCTCTTCAGGCTGCGCCGTTTTCGTTCTGAAAGGATTTCGTCATGCGCCAAGCGCTAGCTGTTTCGCTGCTCGCCTTATTGCTCGGCGGTTGTGCCAGCGACCCCGCCAAAAACGATGTAGGCGGCATCTGGATCAATCAGGTAGCGGTCGACGCAGCCTCCAAGGGCGGCCCTTTGCGTGAAGCCCTCCAGGCTTACGGCCCGAACCTGGAATGGGAACTCAACACCAAAGCCGGCCAGGCACGCTACACCAATGGCTTCGAGACCATCGAAGGCAAGATCATCGGCGACGGCTCAAACACCACAAAGGTCGAGTTCTATGGCAGCGCCGCCACCGAACTCAAACGCAACGGCAAGCAATTGCTGCAAGTGGCCAACGACAACGAGCCTGAACAAGTGTTTGCCACGCCCAAAGACCCGGCACCTGAAGGCGCACCACTGGGCGCCAACTTCGAGCGTGCCTTGTATTCGGCCTATCTGGGTGGCAAATGGAAAATCGTCAGCGGTCCGGGGCTGGGCAACGAAGTACAGTTCCAGGCCAACGGCGCCGTGCAAGGCCTGCCAGGCGCCGATCGCTACGCCCTGTGCCTGGCCGGTGACTGCGCCTCCATGAGCGGTGGCAACGACAGCATCTGGCTGCAGCTCAATGGCCAGGGCAACTCCTGGATCTTCGTCCGCAAGGATCAGCAGCTGGAAATTTTCCAGGCGGTGAATACCGCACTGGCGGATGAAGTGCCCTCGCTGACACCGGGCAGTCAGCAATGGCTGCTGGAAAAACAATGACCCTCCTGTAGCCGCTGCCAACGGTAGCGGCTACAGCCCGGTTCAAGCTTGGCCCTGAAGAATCTCCGCATACCCCTCGCGATAACTCGAGTAACGCGGCACCCAGCCCAAGGCCCGGGCCCGGGCATTGCTGCAACGCTTGCTGCCCGTGCGCCGAACGCTGGCATCATCGGACCACTCAGTCACGCCCAGGCGTTCACGCAGCCAGCCAACCACTTCCGCCAGAGGCGCAGGCGCGTCATCCACGCCTATATAGCAGTCGTCCAGGACAGCACCACCCTGGTCAGCCTTGAGCAAAAACGCCAGCAACCCCGCCGCATCGTCGGCATGGATGCGATTGCCATACAACGGCGGCTCAATCGCCACCCGATAGCCGCGACGCACCTGAGTCAGCAACCATTCACGGCCCGGTCCATAGATACCGGTCAGACGCACCCGACTGGCAGGAATCCCACTGTTCAAGGCCACCTGCTCCGCCTCCAGCATCAAACGGCCCGAGTAGCCGGTCGCCAGGGTCGGGGAGTTCTCGTCGACCCACTCGCCGCCCTTTTGCTCGTAAACACTGCTGCTGGACACGAACAACAAGCGCTTGGGCTGCTGGCCATGCTGCTGGAGCCAGCTCAGGACATGCTGCAAGCCCTCGACATAGGCCGCACGATACCCGGCCTCGTCATGCTCCGTGGCCGCCGCGCAGTACACCAGATAATCCACGGGCGCTTGCGGCCACTGGGCCGGACATTGCTCGCTGAACAGGTCTGCGGCGACACCCACCACCCCCTGCGGCAAGCGCGAAACGTTGCGACGCAGACCATAAACCTGCCATTGCTCGACCAGCAATTGGGTCGCCAGGCGACTCCCGACATCACCGCAACCGGCGATCAAAACAGAGGGGAAGGACATCAGAAAACTCCTTTCAGAAAGGTCAAGACTAGCCTCGGCACTGGACGAACGGCTAGCAATCAAGGAAAAAAAGATACTCTATTACTTCTGTTAACAAGAATTACTTGCAATAATGCCCACCCATTTTGTTCTCGGCCCTGCGAGGCCTAGAAGGACATTTCACCCTTTTTTCCTCTCAGGTCCGGCCAGCATGACAAGCAATCAACTCTCCGCCTCGCCAACCAAACGCCCAAGCCCACTGCGCGCCGTGAGCGCGGTTGCAGCGCTGCTGTGCAGCCTGCTGCTGGCACCGACCGCAGCCTTCGCCGACCAACACGCACCGGCCACCACCGCCGCCACCGCACCGACCGCGACTGCCCCGGCCGCCGAGCTTCCGGCTGCCAACCCGGCAACTCCCACCGCCGCCCCAGTGGCTGGCGAACCGGCTCAGGTCGAAGGCCAGCCAGTGCTTGCTGAAGACGCTCCCGAAGTCCTCGAAGCCGACAACAGCCTGGGCATGGCCCACGACCTGTCGCCGTGGGGCATGTACCAGAACGCCGACATCATCGTGAAACTGGTAATGATCGGGCTGGCCATCGCCTCGATCATCACCTGGACCATCTGGATCGCCAAAGGCTTCGAACTGCTGGGCGCCAAGCGCCGCCTGCGCAGCGAAATCGCCGCCCTGAAAAAAGCCACCACCCTCAAAGAAGCCAGCGCCACGGCCGCCAAGGAGGGCACCCTCGCCCACCTGCTGGTGCACGACGCCCTGGAAGAAATGCGCCTGTCGACCAATAGCCGTGAGAAAGAAGGCATCAAGGAACGGGTCAGCTTCCGCCTGGAGCGCCTGGTAGCCGCCTGCGGCCGCAACATGAGCAGCGGCACCGGGGTACTGGCCACCATCGGCTCTACCGCACCGTTCGTCGGTCTGTTCGGTACCGTTTGGGGCATCATGAACAGCTTCATCGGCATCGCCAAAACCCAGACCACCAACCTCGCCGTGGTCGCCCCGGGTATCGCCGAAGCCCTGCTGGCCACCGCCCTGGGCCTGGTCGCAGCGATTCCCGCGGTGGTGATCTACAACGTCTTCGCTCGCTCCATCACCGGCTATCGGGCCCAGGTGGCAGACGCCTCGGCAGAAGTCCTGCTGCTGGTCAGCCGTGACCTGGATCACCAGCCGACCGAGCGCTCCGCACAACCGCACATGGTGAAAGTGGGGTAATCAGCCATGGGCTTGCATTTGAAAGAAGGCGCAGGCGACGACCTGGCCGAAAACCACGAAATCAACGTCACGCCGTTCATCGACGTGATGCTGGTGCTGCTGATCATCTTCATGGTGGCCGCCCCTCTGGCCACCGTGGACATCAAGGTTGATCTTCCTGCCTCCAGCGCCAAGCCGGCGCCGCGCCCAGAGAAACCGGTGTTCCTCAGCGTCAAGGCCGATCAGCGTCTGTTCCTGGGTGAAGATGAGGTCAAGGCCGAAACCCTCGGGGCCATCCTTGACGCCCGTACCCAGGGCAAGAAGGACACCACGATCTTCTTCCAGGCTGACAAGGGCGTGGACTACGGCGACCTGATGAGCGTGATGGACACCCTGCGCGCCGCCGGCTACCTGAAAGTCGGCCTGGTCGGACTTGAGACGGCAGCCAAGAAATGATCACGACGCGCCAAAGACTGACGCGTTACAGCGGTAGCCTGGCGGTGGTGCTGGGCGTCCATGCGGTGGCGATCCTGCTCGCCCTCAACTGGTCCAAGCCACAGCCGATGCCCATTCCACCACAAGCCATGGTGGTCGAACTGGCGCCTGCCCCTGTGCCGCCTCCCCCGGCACCACCGAAAGTGGTGACCCCGCCGCAACCGCCGGCGCCCGTGGAAGAACTGCCGCTGCCCAAGCTCGCCGAAGCACCGAAACCGACTATTTCGGTGCCCAAGCCGGCCAAGCAGAAGCCCAAGCCGCAGCCGCCAAAACCGGTGGTCAAGCCCGAGCCGCCCAAGGAGAAACCTTCCGAGGAAAAGCCCAGCGACGCTCCGGTAACCCCGTCGCCGTCCAAGCAGCCCGCTCCAGCGACCCCAGGCCCATCACCGGCCCAGGCCGCCGCCAAGGCCAACTGGCAGGGTGAGTTGCAGGCCCACCTGGCGAAGTACAAGCGCTACCCGGGCGAAGCCCAGCGGCGCGGCAAGGAAGGCACCAACTCCTTGCGCTTCGTGGTGGATGCCGAAGGCAAGGTGCTGTCCTACGAGCTGGTGGGACGCTCGGGCAACGCTGATCTGGACCGGGCCACCCTGGACATGATCCGGCGGGCCCAGCCACTGCCCAAGCCACCGGCCGACATGCTCACCAACGGCAGCGTGGAAATCACCGCCTCGTACAACTACGAGATCGACAGAAGCCGCGGCCGCCGCTGATACAACGCAAGGGCACCTCAGGGTGCCCTTGTCGCTTGTGCAGCCTGAAGCAGACATTGGCGGGTGTCGCACTCCACCCTCTGTCTGATAACGTGCGTCTATCGATTGCAGCCGTTATGCTTGGCCGCAACCTCATGGACGCCCGCTATGACTCTCACAGAATTGCGCTACATCGTTACCCTCGCCCAAGAGCAGCACTTCGGCCACGCCGCCGAGCGTTGCCATGTCAGCCAGCCGACCCTTTCGGTAGGCGTGAAGAAGCTTGAAGACGAACTCGGTGTGCTGATTTTCGAGCGCAGCAAGAGCGCGGTACGCCTGACGCCGGTAGGCGAAACCATCGTTGCCCAGGCGCAGAAGGTCCTGGAACAGGCCCAAGGCATCCGCGAACTGGCCCAGGCCGGCAAGAACCAGCTGACCGCACCGCTGAAGGTGGGCGCCATCTACACCGTCGGCCCTTATCTGTTCCCGCACCTGATTCCCCAGCTGCACCGGGTCGCTCCGAAGATGCCGCTGTATATCGAAGAGAACTTCACCCACGTCCTGCGCGACAAACTGCGCAACGGCGAGCTGGACGCCATCATCATCGCCCTGCCGTTCAACGAGGCCGATGTCCTGACCCTGCCGCTGTACGACGAACCCTTCTATGTGCTGATGCCCAGCGGCCATTCCTGGACCAAGAAGGAAACCATCGACGCCAGCCTGCTCAACGACAAGAGCCTGTTGCTGCTGGGCGAAGGCCACTGCTTCCGCGATCAGGTACTGGAAGCCTGCCCGACCCTGACCAAGGGCAACGACGGCGCCAAGCACACCACCGTGGAATCCAGTTCCCTGGAAACCATCCGCCACATGGTCGCCTCCGGCCTGGGCATCTCGATCCTGCCGCTGTCGGCAGTGGACAGCCATCACTACGCTCCCGGCGTGATCGAAGTCCGCCCACTGACCCCGCCGGTACCGTTTCGCACCGTCGCCATCGCCTGGCGCGCCAGCTTCCCGCGGCCCAAGGCCATCGAGATCCTCGCCGACTCGATCCGCCTGTGCTCGGTGGCCAAGCCGCCCGCCGCGAGCTAAGCAAGCGCAATGACTGAGCTGTCGAAAGTGCCGGTCACGGCACTCAAGGGCGTCGGCGAAGCCATGGCCGAGAAGCTGGCCAAGGTCGGCCTGGAGAACCTTCAGGACGTGCTGTTCCACCTGCCCCTGCGCTATCAGGACCGTACCCGAGTGGTGCCGATCGGCGCTCTGCGCCCCGGCCAGGATGCGGTGATCGAAGGTACCGTCAGCGGCGCCGATGTGGTCATGGGCAAACGCCGCAGCCTGCTGGTGCGCCTGCAAGACGGCACCGGCGGCCTGAGCCTGCGCTTCTACCATTTCAGCAACGCCCAGAAAGACGGCCTGAAACGCGGCACCCGCGTGCGCTGCTACGGCGAAGCCCGACCCGGCGCCTCAGGACTGGAGATCTACCACCCCGAATACCGCGCCATCAGTGGTGACGAGCCGCCGCCGGTGGATCAGACCCTGACGCCGATCTACCCCCTGACCGAAGGCCTGACCCAACAGCGCCTGCGCCTGCTCTGCCAGCAGAGCCTGGCGCTGCTGGGCCCGCGTAGCCTGCCCGACTGGCTGCCCGAAGAACTGGCCCGCGACTATCAGCTGGCGCCCCTGGACGATGCGATCCGCTACCTGCATCACCCGCCGGCGGACGCCGATGTCGACGAACTGGCCCTGGGGCACCACTGGGCCCAGCACCGTCTGGCGTTCGAAGAGCTGCTGACCCATCAGCTGTCCCAGCAACGCCTGCGCGACAGCCTGCGCTCCCAGCGCGCCCCGGTACTGCCCCTGGCCAAGAAGCTGCCGGCCAAATACCTGAAGAACCTCGGCTTCGCCCCCACCGGCGCGCAACAGCGAGTCGGCAACGAAATCGCCTACGACCTGAGCCAGCCGGAGCCCATGCTGCGCCTGATCCAGGGCGACGTAGGGGCCGGCAAGACCGTGGTCGCCGCCCTCGCCGCCCTGCAGGCCCTGGAAGCCGGTTACCAGGTGGCGCTGATGGCGCCGACGGAAATCCTCGCCGAGCAGCACTTCATTACCTTCAAGCGCTGGCTCGAGCCCCTGGGCCTGGAAGTCGCCTGGCTGGCGGGCAAGCTCAAGGGCAAGAACCGCGCTGCGGCCCTGGAACAGATTGCCGGCGGCGCGCCGATGGTGGTGGGCACCCACGCCCTGTTCCAGGATGAAGTGCAGTTCAAGAACCTGGCCCTGGTGATCATCGACGAACAGCACCGCTTCGGCGTCCAGCAGCGCCTGGCCCTGCGCCAGAAAGGCGTGGGTGGCCGCCTCTGTCCGCACCAGCTGATCATGACCGCCACACCGATTCCGCGAACCCTGGCGATGAGCGCCTACGCCGACCTGGATACCTCGATCCTCGACGAACTGCCGCCCGGCCGGACCCCGGTCAACACCGTGCTGGTGACCGACAGCCGCCGCGTCGAAGTGATCGAGCGGGTGCGCGCGGCCTGCGCCGAAGGGCGCCAGGCCTACTGGGTCTGCACCCTGATCGAAGAGTCTGAAGAGCTCACCTGCCAGGCGGCCGAAACCACCTTCGAAGACCTCTCCAGCGCCCTGGGCGAACTGCGCGTGGGGCTGATTCACGGCCGCATGAAACCGGCGGAGAAAGCCGCGGTGATGGCCGAGTTCAAGGCCGGCAACCTGCAACTGCTGGTGGCCACCACCGTGATCGAGGTCGGGGTCGATGTGCCCAATGCCAGCCTGATGATCATCGAGAACCCGGAGCGCCTGGGCCTGGCGCAACTGCACCAGCTGCGCGGCCGGGTCGGACGCGGCAGCGCCGCCAGCCACTGCGTGCTGCTCTACCATCCGCCGCTTTCACAAATCGGGCGGCAGCGCCTGGGCATCATGCGCGAGACCAACGACGGTTTCGTCATCGCCGAAAAGGACCTGGAACTGCGCGGCCCCGGGGAAATGCTCGGCACCCGCCAGACCGGCCTGCTGCAATTCAAGGTCGCCGACCTGATGCGTGACGCTGACCTGCTACCGGCCGTGCGCGACGCCGCGCAGGCCTTGCTGGAGCGTTGGCCGGACCATGTGAGCCCGCTGCTGGAACGCTGGCTGCGCCACGGCCAGCAATACGGCCAAGTGTGAACCAACGCTCAGTTAATGGACCATGGGCATAACCAAGCTGGTTATACTCGTCAAATTGTAGAAAAACGGATACCAGACCATGACAGAAGTTGCCCTCGACATTGCAACCCCACACGCTCCGTCTGTTATCCGGTTGCTGCTCGGCAAGCTGGCCATCAGCTACAACGAAGTGCTCGACCAGCCGGGCCTGCCGGCTGCGCGCAAGGTCCAGGCAGTGCTGCTGGACGATGCCGTCGGCGCGCTGATGGTGCTGTTTCCGCAGAGCCAGCTACTGGACCTCAACCGCCTCACCGAACTCACCGGCCGCCGTCTCACCGCGGTGTCCACCGAACGCCTGGAGCGCATGCTCGGCAAACACAGCCTGAGCCTGCTGCCCGGCCTGCCGGCACTCACCAGTTCCCCCTGCCTGTACGAAGAAAGCCTGCTGCGCGAACCCAGCCTGCTGATCTATTCGGGCGAGCCGGGCGTGCTTCTGGAAATCACCAGCGAAGCCTTCAAGAGCATGCTCAACAAGGCCAGCGCCGGGCATTTCGGCGAACCCCTGAGCAGCATCCGCCCCAACCTCGATCGCCCGGATGACGACCGCGAGGAAATCACCCAGGCCATGCAGGCGTTCACCGCGCGGCGTATCCAGCAACGCCTGGAAGCCACCATCGAGATCCCACCGCTGGCGGAAACCGCGCAGAAGATCATCAAGCTGCGGGTCGACCCCAACGCCACCATCGACGACATCACCGGCGTGGTGGAGACCGACCCGGCCCTGGCCGCGCAAGTGGTCAGCTGGGCCGCCTCGCCCTACTACGCGTCGCCGGGCAAGATCCGCTCGGTGGAGGACGCCATCGTCCGCGTGCTGGGCTTTGACCTGGTGATCAACCTCGCCCTGGGCCTGGCCCTGGGCAAGACCCTGAGCCTGCCCAAGGACCAGCCGCAGCACGCCACGCCCTACTGGCAGCAATCGATCTACACCGCCGCGGTGATCGAAGGCCTGACCCGCGCCATGCCCCGCGCACAGCGCCCGGAAGCCGGCCTGACCTACCTCGCCGGCCTGCTGCACAACTTCGGCTACCTGCTGCTGGCCCACGTATTCCCACCGCACTTCTCGCTGATCTGCCGGCACCTGGAGGTCAACCCGCACCTGTGCCACAGCTATGTCGAGCAGCACCTGCTGGGCATCAGCCGCGAACAGATCGGTTCCTGGCTGATGCGTTACTGGGACATGCCGGACGAGCTGTCCACCGCCCTGCGCTTCCAGCACGACCCGAGCTACGACGGCGCCTACGCCGAGTACCCGAATCTGGTGTGCCTGGCGGTGCGCCTGCTGCGCAGCCGTGGCATCGGTTCCGGCCCCCACGAGGAAATTCCCGACGCCCTGTTCGAGCGCCTGGGCCTGAGCCGCGACAAGGCCGAAGACGTGGTGAGCAAAGTGCTGGAAGCGGAAGTGCTGCTGCGGGAACTGGCTTCGCAGTTCAGCCAGGCCTGACCCCATTCGCCGGCTAGCCGGCGAAGTCCCACCCTCAAGCCTTGGGCTTGGCCTTCTTCGGTTTCAAATACTTGGTCAAGCCCTGGAACCAGATCACCAGCGCCGGATTGCCCTTGATCTGGATCGATTTGTCCTGAATCCCGGTCATGAACGCCAACTGCTTGTTCTTCGCCTGCATCGTGGCGAAGCCATAAGCGGCATCCTTGAAGGCAATGGCGAACGCCGGCTCCGGATAGAACCCCGAACGACTGGTCACGCGCTGGTCTTTGACGAAGAAGTGTCGAGCAACCTTGCCGTCGAGCGTCTGCAACTGGAATACCAGTTCCTTGTCACCCAACTGTTGCTGAAAAGCAGGATTGTTGCGGCTGGCTTTGCCCATCAACAGGCCAAGCACCCAGAGAAGAAAACGGAATTTCATGCACGGCGCCTCAGTGGAATTATTGGATGGCCGCCGCAGTTTAACCTGTAACTCGAAGAGCGCCAGCCGATCTGCTCGATTACTCGGAGATCGACTGGCGTTCAACGCTTATCGCTACATCTTGTCAGACAATCACTGACTCACACGTTAGGGCAAGGCACCGGTGCCCAATCACCCAGGTCCGGGCTCTTGCACATGCTGTTGACCTGGGTCTGGCCGGTGGTAGCGACCTTGTTGCTCTCGGCCTGCTTGGTCTTGGCCTGCTGGATCGACTTCTCGGTGCTCACCGCTTCCGTCGGTACAGTCGGCAGCTTGGGTTGCTTGACCTTCTGCTGCTTCTTCCTGCCACCGGTGGTGGTCACCGGGGTGGTGTCGGCGGTGGCGACTTTCACCACGTCGGTACGTTGCACGCCCACTTGCTGCAGATCCTGCTCGTAGGCCTGGTTGTACTTGCTCAGGTCTTCGCTGGCCCGGCCGTTCACCGCGGCGATCAGGTCATTGGACTCTTTCAGGCCGCTGACGATCTCCGCCAGGCGCTTGCGCCCTTCCACATCATTGATGCTGTTGGCCTTGCGGGCAGTGATCAGGCTGTCGAAGGCACGCTGGTAGCAGGTCTGCGAAGCACGAGCGTAGGCGGTGCTGCGATCGATGTCGGCAGCACTCTTGTTGACGTCGGCGGCGTAGGAAGCGATGCGCTGATTGTCATCGGCGATCTGCTTCTGGCGCTCGGTGTAGTAGCCGGCGGCACCACCGGCCAGGGCACCACCGGCCGCACCGATGGCCGCATTGCGACCACGGTTGTCGCCGTCGCCGGTCAGGGCGCCGAGCAAGGCACCGCCAGCAGCGCCCAGGGCGGCACCGGTGACCACCGACTTGGTCATGTCCGAATCAGTGGCGCGCAGGTGCTGCACCGGCTCGTAGCAGCTCGGGTAGTACTCGACCTTGGTGGTGGAGGCGACCTTGGACACCGGAGAGGTCGCGCAACCGGTCAATACGGTGCTGAACCCGGCGGCAACCAACAACAGGTGACGCTTGGATGTTGAAGCAAATGGGTTGCGGGAAAAAAGCATGTTCGTGATCTCGATTAAGTTTGACCAACTCGGTACGACGCCAGGTCGTCCGAGCTCCTCCAGGCTCGACAGACAGCGGCCGGTCATGACTTCTGACCGGTCGATGCGAGCAGTTCCTTCAAAATCGTCGCCGGGTCGGCTCGCCGTTGCTGGCGATAATTCCCGACATGGCGGACGAATAACGTAGCGCGCGTCACCAGGCTCTTGCCGAGCACCGGCTTGCGATTGAGTTCTTCCTTGATCCGTTGAAATTGCGCCTGGATCACCGCGTCGGTGTAACGGGTGCCCGTGGCCAGGTTGTCGATGTAGATCGCCACCGCCCCGTCCAGCGCGCTGCGGCCGTTGTCGATGGCTTCAGCGAACAGCTTGGCGCTGGGTTCGTCCTTGGCATCGATGGCCTGCTGCTGGCTCTTCTTCAGGTTGGTCAGGCGGATGTTGTAGTTATTGATGGTCTCGGCCACCAGGGCCGACGACTGGATCAGGTTGCCCGCCGCCTCCTCGCGCTGCTGGGCGATCAGCGAAACGTTGCGCTTGAGCTCTTCGTTGACCAGCCCCAGCTCCGCCTGCAGACGCGGGTCGACACTGGCGGCGATGATGGCGTCCAGGCGCTTGGTGGGGTCCTGGGCGTCATCGATGGCGTCGGTCAGGGACGCCAGGCGGCCTTCCTTCTGCCACTGGGCGAACAGCTCCTTGTAGCGCGAACGCGGGGCCGACAAGGCGCCGATGGCCACCCGAAAACCCGTGGTTTCATTGCTCTGCTCGGTGCCGTCGGCGCCAAACAGCGGGTACTCGCGGCGCATGCCGGTAAACAGCGTGCCCTCGCCTTCCAGGTAATTGCCGCCCTTGACCACGAAGCCACCGTAGGTGCCCTGGCGCCGTCCGGCGCGCACCAGCTGGAACGACTCCTGGACCATCTCGGCGGCATTGCCGATCACGTCGAACAGGCCGATGGGGTTGGGCAGCTTGGTGCCGATCGGCATCAGCCGCGCCGCCTGACCCGTGCCGCCGGCCACCTGATTGAACACCGCCCAGTCCGCCAGCGGGCCATCGCTCTCGCTGCCCTCCAGGCGCCGTGGAAACAGCCGCCCTTCCAGCTCCTGGCGACTCACCGCCTGACCGCCACGGGCGGCGTATTCCCACTCCACTTCGGTGGGCAGGCGCACAAAGCCCAGGCCGCCGTCTTCGGAGGAGCCGCCGCGGCCGCTGACCGGCAGCAAGTCACGGTGATGCTTCATCAGCCAGGCGCTGTACACCGCCGCGAAACGCTCGGCCTCGAAGCGCGACAGCTTGACCTTGGGCAAACGCCCCTGCATCCCCTCCGAGGCTTCACAGGCCGGGGCCGGCTCGCCGCTGGCCAGGGACTGGGCCTGGGCCATCACCTGGGCATACTGACGAGCGGTGACTTCGTACTTGCCGATGAAATACAGCATCGGCTTGAGAGGCACCCCGGCACCGGTTTTCGGCAAGGCCGGAGCAATGGTCTTGCTCCAGGCACCAGGCAGGTCCTTGAGGGTGAACTGGCCATTGATGTAGTCCCGGCGATAACCGGAGATGAACGATTGCTGGTAGCCGCTCTCACCTTCGCTGAAGGGATAGCCGAGGTTGACCTCACGGTCGTCCAGGGTGCCCTGGGCCAACACGTAGACATAGCGGAACACCATCTCGCCTTCACAGGGCAGCGGCAGACTGACGTCGTCCGGCAAGGGCTTGGGGTTGTCCATCTTGTTACCGGGCTCTTGCGCCCACGCGGCGCCGGCCAGGGTCATGGCCAACACGGTGCCGATCAACTTATACATCGCGAATTCCTTCACAGGCTTCAATGCGCGACACCCGCCAGCCGCCCAGCGCGGCGGCCAGGGTGCTGACGCCCAGCGTCGCCAACAGGGCCAGCCCGTAATGGGCCGGCAGCAAATGACTGGCGTACTCGCCGGGCACCTGCATGAACAAATGATTCAGCCCGGCCTGGGCCAGGCCATACAGAGCGCCACTCAACAACGCAGCGAAACCGGCGCTGTACAGCGCCTGGGCCACCACGAACAACAACAGGGCGCCGGTGGAGAATCCCAGCAGGCGCAGCACCGACAACTCCCGGCGCTTGCGCTCCACCGCCGCCAGGGCCCCGGCGAAGATCGCCGCAAAGGCGCCCGCCAGGGCCAGCCCGGCGATCACCCAGAAGACAATGGACAGGTTGCGACTCAAGGACTGCACCTGGGCGATGGTCTGGGCCTGGGTCGCCACCAACAGGCCACGCTCGGCGAAATAGCGGCGCAAGGGTTCGACGTCATCCAGGCTGCGGGCATACAGGCGAAAGGCCGGGTAGACCCGCTGCGCGGACGCGGCCGGCGCTTCGCCGAGCCAGCCCAGGGCCGCCACGGCACGGCCGTCGCGGTAGTCCTCGGCGGCCTCCAGCAAGGCCAGAGGGGCGAACAGGGCATCCCGGGCAAAGGCTTCCAGGGGCAATACACCCTCCACCTGGACCCGGGTCCGCTGCACTTCGCTGCGCCCTGCCACCTGCCGGCCGAAGCTTGCCTGCAGCCAATCTCCAGGCTGTACGCCAAGCTTCTCGGCGGCGGTACGACTCAGGAGCACGCCACTCATGTTCCGCGGCACCGGCAAACGCCCGAGCAAGGGGTCCGAGACAGCGGTCGGCAACATTTCCACGGTCAGTCCGATATCCCCCGTGCCCCGGGACAAGTCCGCCGTCGCGGCAATCTGCCGGGTGCGCGGCAAGGCAAAGGCGACGTCCGGACGCTGGCCCAGTTCAGCAATGAAGCTGGCGCTGAAACGTCCACCGCCCAGGGGAATGATCTCGCGTACCGCCGGGTCCTTTTCCAGGCGCTCGGTGAGGCTGCTCACCAGCCCGAACTTGAGCCCGAACAGCACCAGCAACGGCGCAATCACTGCCACCAGGGCCAGCACCGAACAGGCCGACAACCAGGTATCGGCGCGGTAGTCCTGCCAGGCCAGGGCAGCGGTCAGGGACGCACGCATCAGCAGGCCTCCCCCAGCGTCGCGGTGACTCCGCCGTCGGCATCGCGCTGGCAGGCAATGCGCCGCACCTGCAAGCCGTTGGCCCGGGCCAGCACCTCATCGTGGGTGGCGATCACGCAGCACAGCCGCTGATCCCGCGCCTGTTGCACCAACAGTTGCATCACCCGCTGAGCGTTCAAGGGGTCCAGGGCCGCGGTCGGCTCATCCGCCAGCAGCACCTGCGGGCCATGGGCCAAGGCCCGGGCACAACTGACCCGCTGACGCTGGCCCACCGACAGGGCGGCGGGTTTCTTGTGCAGTTGATCAGCGATTTCCAGGCGTTCGGCCAAACGCCGAGGAATGCCCTCGTCCGCCAGCCCCAGCAACTGCCGGGGCAGGCTGATATTGCTGCGCACATCAAGAAACCCCAGCAGACCGCCAGTCTGCAGCACATAACCCAGGTGCTGGCTGCGCAACTGCGCCAGGGCGCTGTGACCAGTGCCGCGCCAGATGCCGGCAATGTCGATGGGGTCATTGGCCGGCGCGAATTCAAAGCGCGCCGCCGAGTCCGGAGCCAGCACCAGCGCCAGCAGATCGAGCAGCGTGCTCTTGCCGCAGCCGCTGGGGCCGACCACCGCCAGTTGATCGCCCGCGCGCAATTGCAGCCTGGGGATCACCAGGCTGTAGCGCTGGCGACCCTCGCCGCGACTCTTGCGCACCTCTGCCAGATCGAGCATCACGGCAGCGTCGACAACGGAACGCGGTACAGGGCATCACCCGGCTCGGCATCGCCGAAGCGCACCCAGTTGGCCAGGTCGTTGTGGAAGGTCTCGTAGAGACGGATCTTCGAATCCAGCTCGTCGATGAAATCTTCCTGCTCGGCCACGCTCAGGGAGAGCCACAGGTCCTGGGTCATGTTCAGCGACTTGCTGCGGTACGGCAGCCCTTCCAGGTATTCCCCCAGCACGCCGCCGTCGGCCAGGTTGCCGCCCTTGCGCAGGGCCGAGGGGTCGCGGCTCATGTAGGCGCTGGCGCTGGCGATTTCCTGGAAGAAATCCTTGGGCGAAGTCTGGGTCTTGCGTGCCGCATCGACAATCAGCTTCAGCGACTGCTGCAAGTCGTTGAGCTGCAGCTTGGTCAGCATCACGCAGACCTGGAACGCCGGCAGCGCCGGGTTGGTCAGGTCGCGGTCGGCGGTCCAGGCGCTGACCAGCTGCGGCGCCTGACTCGCGGATTTGCGACCGAGGAAATCCATGTGCATGGCGTAGCCGATGGCCGCCGACTTCTGCGCGATGCTCGGCGCCGCCGCCAGCTGCGGGACGTCCTGGTTCTGGTTGCTGCGCACCTGATGCACCAGGTCAGCGAACACCGTGCCGATCTCGTCGACCTGCTCGCCGAACTTGCGCACATCGCCGCCGGGCACCGGAATGTACAGGTCGCCGATCTTCGGGTTGGCGTCGGCGGTCAGTACCCGGTACTGGGTTTCCGCCTGGGCGTGGTTTTTCTTGCCGGCATCGGTGCGCAGGTGCAGGGCATAGATCTTGATCTGCTTGCCCAAAGCCGCCTGGCGCACTTCCGCTTCGTTCATCTGGGTACGGCTGTAAGGATCGTTCTTGCGCAGGGCCCCGGCATCACTGACCAGCAGGATCAGGCGTCCGCCGTAGCCCTTCCAGTCCATGCCTTCCACGGCCTGCATCACCCCGGCAAAGGCGTCTTCGTTGAACGAGTGGCTGGAGACACTGGTGGCCTTGACCTGGCTCACCAGCTCCTGGAAACGCTGCGGGTCGCGACCCTGATCCAGGGTCACCAGGGTCCTGGTCACGTACTCCAGGCCCGGGGTCTTGCTGGTGTTGTTGCGAAACCCCACCAGGCCGAAGCTGACACTGTCCAGCTCGCCACGCTCGGCGATCTTGCTCTGCAGCTCGTGCACCACGTCGCGCACCTGATCGATGTACGGCTGCATCGACACCGAGGTGTCCACCACCAGCACCACTGCCGTGCGGAAGGCATCGGCGGCGGCCGGCGGGCTGTTCGCCGGCAGGCGCTGGCCACTGCTGTCGCTGATGCTCTGCGGGCTGTTGCCCGGGTCGATCGAGGCGACATTGAGCAACTGCACCGGCTGGCCGCTCTCGTCGAAGCTCTCCTTGGAATCGAAGATCGGCAGCAGGTAGAACTGCTCCTGGGGCACCGCGCTGGCATTGGGTTCCAGGGCCAGCACCTGCTGCTCGTCCTGAGGATTCTTCTGCGCCCTGAGCAGCAGGTTCTTGGCCGCCGCCGGGTCCGCCAGCAAACGCTCCAGTTCGCTGGCCTGACGCACGAACATCACCGGTGCACGACCGGAACGCTCGGTGAACTTCAGCACCAGGCTCTGCTTCCAGTCGCTGACCTGCTCGGCCGGCAGCCAGCCGGCGCTGCGCCCGTCACTGGCGGCGCCCAGGCGCAGCCAGGAGCGGCCGTCGAGGTTCTTGCGCTGGTACACGTAAAGCACCGAGAACGCCGGCACCGACTTGTCCGGCGTGGCCCCCGGCTCGCTGGAAAAGCTCGCCCCCGGCTTGCTCAGCACCCGCTGGAACAGGGTCTTCTTGCCCGGCATGAGCAACGGTCGCTGGCCGCCATCGACATCCGCTGCCAGTGGCTGCTCCACCGGCGGCGCCACCACGGCAGGCGGGGTGCTGACCGTCGAAGCGGTCTTGGGCGCAGGCGCCGGGCTGTCACCGGACAGCCACCAATAACCAGCGCCGGCCACCGCCAGGGCGACGGCCACGGCGACGCCGGCCAGGGCCAGCACCGGGCCACGGTGCTGTTCGGAAGCCCCACTGCCGGCTGGTGGCAGATTGGAGGTGCGCGGCGGCGCCGCTGGCTCCTTGGGCGGCTCGCGGCGCGGCGCCGGTTGTGGCGCAGGCGCCTGCCGGGGAATCTCGATCGACACCGGGGTCAACCCGGCCAGGTCGTGGCTCTGAGTTACAGGCTGAGTTACAGGCTGAGGTACAGGCTGAGGTGCAGCCTGAGGCGGCAGCGGCAACGGCTGGATCAGCGTCGCCTCGACCTCGGTCGCCTCAGGCGGCAGGTTGTCCAGGGCCGTCAGCAAGGCCGCCGCATCCGGATAACGTTCCGCCGGGTCCTTGGCCAGCAGCTTGCGCAGGATGTGCTGGTAGCGCCCGTGGTGCAGCGGCAGCTCCGGCAAGGGCTCGGTGAGGTGGGCCAGGGCCGTGGACAGCGCGTCGGTGCCGTTGTAAGGCAACTCGCCGACGAGAATTTCATACAGCACCACGCCCAGGGCATAGAGGTCGGCGCGCCCGTCGATGTCCTGGCCACGGGCCTGTTCCGGGCTCATGTAGCTCGGCGTGCCCACGGCAAAACCGGCCTGGGTGAACTGGGTACGGTCATCCAGGGACTTGGCGATGCCGAAGTCCGAAAGCACCGCCGTGCCGTCGGCGCGGAACAGGATGTTGGCCGGCTTCACATCACGGTGCACCAACCCCTGGGCGTGGGCATAACCCAGGGCCGAAGCGATCTGGCGGATGTAGGCCAGGCCCTGCTCCGGGGTCAGCCCGGCGGCAATGCGCTCTTTGAGGGTGCCGTTGGGCAGGTACTCCATGGCCATGTAGTACAGCTCGCCGACATTGCCGATGTCGTGGATGGTCACGGTGTGCGGATGGGACAGGCGCGCCAGGGTCTTGCCCTCGCGCAAAAAGCGCTCGCAGAAGCTCGGGTCGGCGGCCAGCGCCGCGGCCATCACCTTGAGCGCCACCTTGCGCTCAAGCGAACGCTGGGTCGCCAGGTACACGGTGGCCATGGCGCCTTCGCCAATCTCGCCCTGGATGTCAAAGCCGGGAATCAGAATGTCCATGGTCACTGTCCTGCGGCCTTGATCACGATGGCGGTGATGTTGTCCGGCGCACCCCGGGTCAGGCCCAGGTGAATCAGGCTGCGCACCACGTCGTTGGGCTCGCTGTGGCTGAGCACATCGCGCAGCTCGAAGTCTTCGGCGGTCTTGTTCAAGCCGTCGCTGCACAGCAGGAAGGTGTCGCCGTCCTCCACCTGCAGGTCGACCTGGGACAGCTCCAACTGGGCTTCGACGCCAATGGCCCGGGTGACGATATTGGCCCGGGGGTGCACCCGCGCCTCGGCTTCGCTGAGCAGGCCGCTGTCCTGCAGGTCCTGAACGTAGCTGTGATCCCTGGAAATGCTTTCCAGTTGCTCGTCCCGCAGCCGGTACAGGCGACTGTCGCCGGCCCACAGGCACACCGCCCGAGCACCGCGCACCGCCAGCAGGACCACGGTGCTGCCCATCATGGTCACCCCGCGATTGGCGGTTTCCTCGCGCACGGCAGCATTCACCGCCGCCAGGCCATTGCGCAGCGCGGCGACGTAATGGTCGAGGCTATCGACCGGCGCAATGCCGCGCAGGCTATCGACAATCAGGCTGCTGACGTAATCCCCGGCAGCGTGCCCGCCCATGCCGTCGGCCACCAGCCAGAGGCCGGCTTCCGGGGCTTCGAGCCAGGCGTCTTCATTGATTTTCCGCACCATGCCGACATGGCTGTAGCTGGCGGACTGGTAGGACAGTTGTGGCGCTGAACCCATTTAGACGGCACCTTCTTGTCCGAGCAAAAATTGCGCAAAATCGCTGGCCGGCGGCAGCCCCTGGCAACGCAGGAGCATCGGGCTGATGGACGGCGAACCCCGGCCCCACCAGGCGCTCGACCCTTCACTGCCCTGGGTCGCGAGGACCGCGCCACGGGACTGTGGATCGCTGACATAAAACCGCTGCAGGCCGGCGAAATGGCTGCATTCGGCGCGAGTCGCCGGGCTCGGCGCTCCCAGGGCCTGCAACCCGTCCTCCAGGGCTTCGAAACTGGCGTCCTGGTCCAGGGTCGCCAGCAGCAGCTCTTCCACCTGTTCGAACCACAGCTGCGGACCACTCACCAGGGAGGCCACATCGCTTTCAGGCGCCAGCAAGGCGGCCACGGTCAGGGGGAAGTAACGCCCGACCCGGTCGATGCTCGGCATCACCACGCCCACCGCCGCCTGGGGCCCACAGACTCCCGGGGCCAGGGCAAAACGCCACAGCGGGCTGACCAGGTAGGCGTTCAGCCACTGCTCGCCCAGGGCGTTCTGGCTGGCCAGCAACCCCGCCGCCAGCCAACTGTCCCAAGGGCCGATGAAACTCTGCGGCAAGCCACGGCTGACAAAATCGCCGCGGCTGGCCAACTTGCCGTACAGGCCGACCACCGTCATAGCCGCTCCGGCAGGCTGAAGCCGCTGAGCACCCGGCTCTTGAACGGGTTGAAGGCACTGCTGGCCCGCAGTTCGTAAGAGATGCTCGCGCCATCCACCCGCAGCCGCAGGTTGAAGCGGTCCGGCGAGTTGGTGGCGGTCAGGTCCGATTGCTCCAGCAAACGGAACCAGGCCCAGGGACCGTCCAGGGTGATCCCGGAGCGCCCAGTGGCCGATGGCGGCATGATCGACAGGCGCACCACGCCGATGCTCCCCGGGTTCGGCCATTGCATGGCCACCGGCCGGCTCGGACCGTGGTCGTAGCTCAGTTGCTGGCCATCCAGGTCGAGCAGGAACTGGCTGATGTTGGCGTCCATGGCCACCGGCTTGAGCTCGAAACGCACCGCCGGCTGGGTCCCGCCACTGGAGCGGAAGAACGCATCGCGGATGTTCGAGGCGCGCTGGAAGGTTTGCAGCACGCCGGGGGAAATGCCCAGCTTCTGCGCCGCGCCCGGCTGCCAGCTCCAGGTGGTGGTCGAGGTGTTGACGTAAGGCTGCAGGTACTTGCGGAAGTAGTTGTCCATCACCCCGCCGGTGCCGAAGAACTGGCCGAAGTCTTCCAGGGTCGCGTCCCGCGAGCTGCCCGGCGACATCGGATAACGCCCGCTCAGGGACTGGCGATAAACGTTCACCACCTCGCTGACCCAGGCCGCATTCAGTTGGTTGCGCACCCCGCCCATCATGGTGTTGGTGGTGGAACTGACCACCGATTTCACCAGCCCCTGGACCACCGGCGGCTGGCGCTCGGCGGTCAGGCTGACCCGCGCCGCCGCGGCACTGGCCTGGTTCTTGGCCTCGCCCAGCAGGGCATCGCCGCTGGCCCCGACCATGGCACTGACCTGCACGTACAGGGCATTCATGTCCGCCAGCAGGCCGTCGATGGCCGCCGGCTCGCCTTCGCCCTTGCTCACCAGGCTGTTGAGCTCGGCAAAGTGCGCGCTTACCGGGTCTTCGCTGCTGGCCACGGCCGCCGGATTGCCTGCCTGTTCCTGGCCCAGCAGGGAACCCAGGCGCTGCTTGAGTTGATCCACACCGCCCTCGACCTTCTGGCCCTGGGCCGCCAACAGGCGTTCTTCCTGTTGCAGATCGGTTTCCTTGGCCACCGCCACCAGCAGCTTCTTCAGCGGCGAGGTGGGCCCGGAGAGAATCCGCAGCACGTCGGCGGCCTGTGCCACGCTGGTGATCGGCACGAAGTCGATGTCCGCCAGCAAGGCGTCCCACTGGCGCAGGTAGTCCTGGAAGTACAGGCGGCGCACGTCGGCGGCGAGGCTGGCGACGTTCTGCTGGTCGGCCTGATCGCGGCCCAGTACCCACTGCTCTTCGGCCAGGGTGCCGGCCTGGTTGAGACTGGCCAGGAGGAAGCCTTCGCGGTAGCCCTTGGCGGTGAACAGCCCGCTCAGGGGTTCGCTCAACGGCTTGCCGCTCTTGCGGGTGAACACCAGCGCCGCGTCACGGCCACCGGCTTCGCTGAGACGGAAGTCCGGCACACCGTCCGGCAGCTTGGCGCGCTTGACCCGGTCATACACGCGCTGGGCCACCGGCAGCTGTTGCAGCTGGCGGCGCAGGTCGTCGATCAGGCGCTGGTCCAGCCGCGCATTGGGTGGATGTTTTTCGAACAGCGCCTGCAGGTGGCCGGTCAGGGCCTGGCGCTGCTCGGGCGGCAGGTCGCGGGCCAGGGTGCGGTCCCAATCCAGGGTGATCCAGGCCTTGATGAAGTCCGGATCGTAGTGCTCGCTGTCCGCCAGCATCAGGTAGGCCTTGAGCCCCTCGTAGAGGAAGTCCGAGTTGCCGCCGCTGTGCAGCTGCTCCTCGATGCGGGTCATCAGCCGTGGGGCGAACACCGCCACCAGCAGCTTGCGATAGACGCTGGCGGCCTCGGCCTCGAGCATGTCGCCCTGATACAGGCCCAGGCCTTCGGCCCAGCCCGGGGCATCGCCGGCCAGGTTGCGCGTGGCGTTGAGCAGCGGCAGCACCGCCAGCACATCGCGCTGGGCCGGGCTGAGGCTTTGCACGTCCTGACGCACCGGGCCGACCCGCTGGTCGACCTGGGCGATATAGGCCTGGTTGGCCCGGTAGCTGATGATCCACAGGGTGCTGACCACCAGCACCAGGGCCACGGTGGCCGCCAGGGCGCCCCGGGCGATCCATTTGCGCCGCCGCTCGACCTTGGGGTTGACCCCCACCAGCCCGCGCTCGGCAAAGGCCACCGCGCTGAACAGTTTCTCGATGAAGTAGCTGCGCCCGGTACCGGTCTGCCGCGCCAGGTGCTGGCGGTCCAGATTCATGCTCTGGGCCATGGCGCCGATCAGGCGGTCGATGGGGCTGCCTTCCTGGGTGCCGCTGGTGAAATACACCCCGCGCAGCAGCACGCGCTCTTCGAAGGCATTGGGTTTGAACACGCCTTCGAGGAAGCCCTGCAAGGACTCCTTGAGCGCCGCGAATTGCTGCGGGAAGCCGTAGATCAGGTCGCGCCGGGCCGGATCGCGTTCCTGTTGCAGGCGCTCCACCAGGCGTTCGTTGAGGCGCTGTTCCAGGGCCGCCAGCTCCGCCGGCAACTGGGCCAGGGGGCTGTCGCCGCTCTTGCCGTCGTCCAGGGCGAAGGTCATGCCCCAGACCTGGGCCCGCTCTTCCTTGCTCAGGGAATCGAAGAACTCCATGAAACCCGGCACCAGATCGAGCTTGGTGAGCATCAGATAGATGGGGAAGCGCACTCCCAGCTGGGTGTACAGCTCCTGGATACGCAGGCGAATCGCCGCCGCATGCGCCGCCCGCTCGGCTTCGCTGCTGAGCAGCAGGTCGGAGAGGCTGATGGCGACGAAGGCGCCATCGATGGGCCGCCGCGAACGCTGGGTTTTCAGCAGGTCGAGAAAGCCCAGCCAGGCCGCCTTGTCCACCGCGGCATGGCTGTCCTGGGTGGTGTAGCGCCCAGCGGTGTCCAGCAATACCGCCTGGTCGGTGAACCACCAGTCGCAGTTGCGGGTGCCGCCGACGCCGCGCACGGCACCGGCACCCAGCTGCGCGGCCAGGGGAAAATGCAGGCCGGAATTGACCAGCGCGGTGGTCTTGCCCGAGCCCGGTGGCCCGATGATCACGTACCACGGCAGCTCGTAGAGGTTGCGCCGCTCGTCACCGCCGAGCTTGGCCTTCTTCAACAGCGCCAGGGCTTCGTCCATGCGCTGGCGCAGGGCCGCCAGTTCCTCGGCGGTGGCCACGCTGTCCGGGTCCGGCGGGGTATCGGCGGCCAGGCTTTGCAGGACTTTGGCCGCGTGCCGGCGGGCCTGGATGATGCGAAACACCCGGTAGCCGATCCACACCGCGAAAATGACAATGATCAGCGCCCAACGCCGCCCTTCCGGCACCAGGAACTCCAGCAGCGGGCCAATGAACCAGATGATCAGGCTCAGGGCGATCAGCCCCAGCAGTGGAATCACCCAGCGCGTCACAAAACTGAAAAACGCCTTCACTCGACTCCCTCCGCCAATACGCTGATTTCTACCCGACGATTGCGCGCCCGCCCTTCAGCGGTGGCATTGGTTGCCAACGGCTCGGTATCGCTGCGGCCTTCGGCGCTGAAGCGCTCCGGCTGGCCGGTCTTCGCTGCGAGAATCTGCAACACCGATTCGGCGCGGGCCTGGGACAGCTTCCAGTTGGACGGGAAGCGCAAGGTGGCGATCGGGCGGTTGTCGCTGTGGCCGGTGATGCGCACCTGGCCCTTGACCTTGCGCACCGCGTCGGCGATGCGCAGCATCAGCGGCTGATAGTCGTCGAGGATGCTGGCGCTGGCCGAGGCGAACAGCTCGTCGCCACGGATGGTCACCACCGAACGGTCGACGGCGTCTTCCACCGCCACCCGCCCGGCCTTGATGTCCTCGGCAAGAAAGCCCGCCAGGCGCGGACGCTCGACAATCTTGGGCTGGATCACTGGGCGGTCCAGGGTCTGCACCGGGATCTCGCCCAGGGCATGGATGTTCTTGAACACCGGCTCAGCGTCCGCCGCCAGCTTCAGGCGCAGGCCGAACAGCAGCGCCAGGAGCAGGGCCACACCGATGGCGATACCGACCCAGGGCGGCATGAACTGGGCCAGCCGGTCACGGGCCACGCTGACCCCGCGCCAATGCGGCGAGAGCTCGCGCTCGTGCTCGCCGCGGGCACTGCGGATGATCGCCGCAGTGCGCTCGCGCAGCGCTTCGAGCTGGCTGCGACCGTCGATCATCACCCGGTAGCGGCCTTCGAAACCCAGGCACATGCACAGGTACAGCAGCTCCAGCAGGTACAGGCGCTCGCGGGGGCTTTGCAGGCAGTGCTCCAGCAACTGGAAGACCTTCTCGCCGCCCCAGGCTTCGTTGTGCACGGTGATCAGCAGGCTCTGCTTGCCCCAGTCGCTGGTGCTGCCCCAGGGGGTGCTGAGCACCGCTTCATCCAGGGCAGTGCACAGCGCATAGCGGGCCAGCAGCACATCGTTGCGCGGCACGCCAGCGGCCTCGGCCCGCTCCTCGAACTGGCGCAGGTAGGCCAGCAGTTGCGCCCGCAGGCTGGCCGGGGCCGGATGGGCCAGGGTGTTGCGCAGCCGGGTGAGCAAGGCCAGGAGCGGGCCGGCAGCACTCTCCAGGGGGTTCAGGCCCTGGGCCTGGCCGGCCGGCAGCGGTGCCGCCGGCATGGCCAGGGACGGCGCTGGCGCCGGAGCCGGACGCCCGGGCTCGGGCGCACGGCCACCGGGGCGCGGCATGAATTGGGTGCGGTCATTGGCCGGGGACGGCTGCCCTGCCGAATCGTCGAAAGGATGCATCGCGACTTATCCTCGAATGGCCCAGAAGGCCAGGTTCAAGCCCGGGAATTCCCCGGCGACGTGGAACGCGAAGCCGCCGGAATGAACCAGCTGCTTCCAGTGCTCGCTGCCACGGTCGAGCTCGTAGTAGGTGGAGCCGGCGTGATACGGCAACTGCCGTGGCGCCACCGGCAGCGGCAACAGGCCGATGCCCGGCAACTGCAGGTTGACCAGATCGCGGATGTGCTCCACCGAGCCCACTTTGCTCTGCTGGGCAAAGCGCCCGCGCAGGGTCTCGCCGGGCACGTCGGCGCGCACCACCAGGATGAAGCTGGCGCTCTCCAGCAGGGTGCGGTCGGCCAGCATCGCCACATGCACGCCATAGGCTTTCTCGACGATCGGGATCGGCGTCGCCTTGCTGTCGATCAGCATCGACAGGGCCTCGCGCAAAGCCTGCATCACCGGGGCAAAACTCAGGGCCAGCTCATCGTGCTGGTACTGCGGGTACTCGGCGGGACGTCGAGCGCTGTTGGAGAAGGTCGAGAATTCACCGGCCAGGCTCACCAGCTCGCTGTACAGGCGCTCGGGGTGCAGCGGGCTGATCTGGTTCAGGTGGCTGACCAGCGGTTGGGCGCGGTTGACCAGTTGCAGCAGCATGAAGTCGGCGATTTCCGAAGCGCCTCCGGCCCCCGAAGCCACCACCCGTCCGGCCAGGGCTTCGCCCCGCTGGTGCAGCAGGCCCAGCAGCTCGCTGCGAAAGGCGCTCAAGGGCTTGGACGCGGCCACATCCAGCAGCGGCGGGATGTAGCTGTCATCCAGCACCAGGGCACGGTCGGCGCGCTTTTCCTTGACCCGCACCACACCGATGGCGGCGTAGTCGCTGAGGCCGTCCGCCGCGGTCAGCAGGCGCAAGGCCCGGGAACCCACCGCCACCGGCGCACGGTTTTCAAAGGGGGCGTTGTCGTCCCGCACCTCGCGCACCTGGCTCAGGTAGCGGGCAGCGCCCAGTTCCTCGCCTTCGTCCACGGTATCCCGGGCGCCAGCGCGCTTGAGCGGCAGCGCCAGGTACACCAGGCCATCGCGCAGGCTGTCGTCGATGCTCAGCGGGCTCGGCGCCAGGTCGTCATGGGGAATGTTGAACGGTGTGCCGTCGGGCAACAGGCCGCGGGCGCTGACAATGGCCAGCTTGCCCTGGGCCAGCAGGCCCTGATCGATACGCAGCTCGGAGAATCCCCAGGCCCCCGCCGACAGCGGACGGCTGCGGGCATCGATGAGGTTTTCCAGGTAACGGTCATGCTGCTGGAAGTGCTGGGTTCCAATGAACATGCCTTCCGACCAGACCACGCGATTGTTCCAGGACATGGTTGCTCCGATTGCCTATTGGGCAGGGCTGGATGGGGGGGCCACGAGCTCGGCGCTGATCGCGCGGACATCGAGGACGATCTGATACTGATTGTTCAGGCGCTGCGCCGTGTTGACCCCGACTCGCCACAGGGCCTGGTCCACTTCGCGATAGCCCACCAACAGGCCGACCTGACGGGTGGCCGGGTCCAGGGTGCGCTTGAGGGTGAACTGGTCGCCGGGCTTGACCAGCACTTCATCCTGGTCGATGAGGTCCGGGCCCAGGGTGGCCGGGGCCCGCTCCGCCAGGGCGAAGTAGTCGGCGCGCATGAAGGTGGCCGGGTTCTTGAGTTCGAAGATCCGCACCCGCACCGGGGTGCTCAGGCCGTCAGGGCCCGGGTTGAGCCCGGCCACGGCCTGGAAACGCAGCTCCACGGTGGTGGCGCCAGGTTCGTCCTTGGCCGGCTCGGCGGGCGTTGGTGCGTCCTTGGCACAGGCTGCCAGTACCAGCATGGCGACCAATGTCAGTAATCGTTGAATCATCCTGCGTCCTCAATGACGTGTCAGCTGTCCGTGTATCCGTGTGTTCGGGGGGTTCCAGGCGCGCTCAGGAACGGCGCAGCCGGTGGGTATGCTCTTCGTAGGCGCGACTGAATTCACGACCGAAAAGGTCCTGGAAATCGTCCTGGGCTTCTTGGGAAATCTGTTTGTAGAGCGCCGTGAACTGCTGCCAGTTCTGCGCCTGCCGCGAACCGCTGAACAGGTTGCCCAGGCCACCGGGACGGGCCATGCGGGCTTCCAGCTCAGTGGGTTCGAAGCGCCCCAGCAGGTGTTTGATCGCGGCTTCCACGCCGGCCATGACGGCCAGCTGGTGAGCCCGCAAATCGTCGAAGCTCTCCTGCACCGCCTGGTCCGGGGCCATGAACGCCTGGTTGCTGTGGCGCAACAGCAGGAGCATGGCTTCGTCCACGTTAGGGGCGAACTTCAGCGGGTT
This sequence comes from Pseudomonas sp. 50_B, assembly GCF_017491625.1. NCBI lineage: Bacteria > Pseudomonadati > Pseudomonadota > Gammaproteobacteria > Pseudomonadales > Pseudomonadaceae > Pseudomonas > Pseudomonas sp. 50_B. The sequence goes on along the minus strand of NZ_JAFGYX010000001.1, from coordinate 295,143 downwards.
GTTTTCCACCGGGCGGATCATGGTCTGCTGCATGCGGAACTCGCCCTTGAGGCTGCTGCGGGCACGCAACACATCGATCAGGCCTTCCACCATCAAGCGGTAGCTGCGCCCCAGGCTTTCCATCTGCGCCTGGGCCTGCTGCGGGTCGATGCGCAGTTGGTCCAGCCCGGCGCCCCGCAGGAAGGCTTGCAACAGGTCGGTGTGTGGCTCCGGCTCGGCCGCTGGCGAAACAGGAGCCGCAGGGGCGACAGGGGCAACGGGCACCACGGCTGCGACCTCGATCGGTTGCGGCTGCGGTGGTACTGCACTGAACTCAGCGACGCTGGCAAAGGGGTCCGGGACAACAGGCGGCGCTGCCACTGGCGCTGCGCTCGCCACCGGAGCCGGTCGGGCCGGTGTTTCGCCGAACAGGTCCCAGTCCTCCGGAATCACCGCCGCGCCCTGGGGCGCAGCCGGCTGAGGCGCAGCTACGGGCTGAGGCACGGTGGTGGGGGTCGGCGGGCGAAAGTCGTGCTGCTCGGCGGGCACATGATCGGGCTGAGTGGCCGGAGGCGTGGCGCTCGGAGTCAGGAAATCGAACAGGTCAGGAAAGGTGTCCTGGGCAGAAGCCCCCTGAAAATGCGCCACCGGCGCCATGGCAATCGGCTCGATCGGCGTGGGAGGCGACGAGTGGCGCCCCATCAGCGCTTCGAAACTGTTGGAGCTGTCCCCGGAAAAGGCCTCAACCTGGGCACGATTGAGACTGAAATCGATCCGCGCACTGATTTCATAATCGCCAATGCGAATAACCTCGCCATCTTCCAATGGCTCACTGCTACCCCGGCGCATACGAATACCGGCACGGACTAACTCCACACCATTAGTACTGTTATCGGTCAAATAATAACGGCCATCCTTGTATTGGATGACACAATGTCGCGCTGAAACTAAGCGCTCGGGATCAGGAAGTACCCAGTCATTATCGGAACTGCGGCCAATTGCCATCATTCCCTGATCCATTAGTTTCTCAGGGCATTGACCAGGGGTGATCTTGTGATAACTAGTGATAGTCAAACACAGCGACATTGCGCCTCCTTGCTGTACTTCCGCGTGCGAACCGGCGGCGGGGAAAAAGTTCCGTAAAAAAAAGAAAAACCCGCAAAAAATCCTTTAAACAGCACCGTTCACAGCATGATCGCTCAACTTAAACTACACAGATGACAAAAGCCTTTCGTCCCGCCCCAATCTGACTCGCCGGTCAAGGAACTAAGTAAGTCGACATAACAGTGTCATGCGGGGCGAATAGCTTACCTTGACAAGCCACAACTACTACACCAAAAATGCACAACTTCTTGAACACGGATGATGGCTCACTAGTATCAATGAGTCCATGTTAACCAAGAAATGTGCGCGAGTTCACAAACAACTAGTGCATTAATTGCCTGACTGTCCTGCAGGCTGATAGGGAGATCGAACCAGGTGGATGTACCGATGTTGCTCGCCGCTATTTCAGCAACTTCGCCTTGTGGCGAAGACCTGGAATATGACGCGGATTTCTTGCACTTGGAGCGGGCCGCACAAGGCCAGCCCGAGCGCAGCATGGGCGACTCGATCCTGCCGGCCGAGCCGCCGGACTGGCGCAGCGTCCAGCAACAGAGCCTGGACTTGCTGGCCCGCAGCAAAGACCTGCGCATCACCCATTTCCTCCTGCAAAGTACCCTGGCCCTTGAAGGCCTGCCGGGCCTGGCCACCAGTCTCGACCTGATCAACGGTTTGCTCCGTGATTACTGGGCCGAGCTGCACCCGCGCCTGGACGCCGAAGACGACAACGACCCCACGGTGCGGATCAATGCCCTGGCCGGCCTGGCCGCAGACTCCACTATCGGCCTGTTGCGCGAAGCCATCCTCACCCGTTCCCGGACCTTCGGCCCGGTGAGCGTGCGCGCGGCACTGAACGCCGCCGGCCTGCAGCACTTCTCGGGCGAAAGCCTGGGTTCCGATCACTTGGCCGGGGCCCTGCAAGACAGCGACCCAGAGCACCTGGAAGCCATTCGCCACGCCTTGAGCAGCGCTCGCTCGGCGGCCGAATCCATCGAAAAGCAGGTCAGCGAACAAGTGGGTTCCGCCAGCGGCGTTGACCTCAGCGCCCTCAAGCAGCCCCTGCGCCTGGCGCTGCAGGTGCTAAGCCTGCACGCCCCGCAAACCAGCGAAAGCCCGGCCGATGAGCCCGCCGAAGCCCCCGCGAACGAGGCCGGCAACGCGCCCGTGGCGCCAGCCGCAACGCGGATTTCCGGCGAGATCAACAGCCGTGAGGACGTGCTACGCAGCCTTGACCGGCTTCTGGCCTACTACAGCCGTCACGAGCCTTCGAGCCCGCTGCCGGTGCTGCTCAACCGAGCCAAGAATCTGGTCAACGCCGATTTCGCGGCCATCGTGCGCAATCTGATCCCCGATGGCATGTCCCAATTTGAAAACCTGCGCGGCCCCGAATCCGACTAACCCCGGTACGGCCGAACAGTATCGTCAGCGGCAATCACCGACCGACGCCAACACCGTCGCAACAGCGACCAGGAGCACAACGTGGCGAAGCAAAGTTCTCAAAAGTTCATCGCGCGCAACCGCGCGCCCCGGGTGCAGATCGAGTACGACGTCGAACTCTACGGCGCCGAGAAAAAGGTCCAGCTGCCCTTCGTCATGGGCGTGATGGCTGACCTGGCCGGCAAGCCTGCAGAGCCTCTGGCGGCGGTGGCCGATCGCAAGTTCCTGGAAATCGACGTCGACAACTTCGACTCGCGCCTCAAGGCCATGCAGCCACGGGTCGCGTTCCACGTGCCCAACGAACTGACCGGCGAAGGCAACCTGAGCCTGGACATCACCTTCGAGAGCATGGACGACTTCAGCCCCGCCGCGGTGGCACGCAAGGTCGACTCCCTGAACCAGCTGCTGGAGGCCCGTACCCAACTGGCCAACCTGCTGACCTACATGGACGGCAAGACCGGCGCTGAAGAAATCATCATGAAAGCCATCAAGGATCCGGCGTTGCTCCAGGCCCTGGCGAGTGCGCCAAAACCTGTGGACTCCGAGCCGAACGCGTAAATCAGGACCAACGATCATGACCGAATTGATGCGTGACAATCAGGCCCAACCCGGCGCCACCGAGCAGGCCAGCGAATTCGCTTCGCTGCTGCTGCAGGAATTCAAACCCAAGACCGAGCGCGCTCGCGAAGCCGTGGAAACCGCCGTGCGGACCCTGGCCGAACAGGCCCTGGCGCAGACCGACCTGGTGTCCAACGACGCCATCAAGTCGATCGAATCGATCATCGCCGCCATCGACGCCAAGCTCACCGCCCAGGTCAACCAGGTGATCCATCACCCGGAATTCCAGAAACTGGAAAGCGCCTGGCGTGGCCTGCACTACCTGGTCAACAACACCGAGAGCGACGAGCAGCTGAAGATCCGCGTGCTCAACATCTCCAAGCCGGAGCTGCACAAGACCCTGAAGAAATTCAAGGGCACGGCCTGGGACCAGAGCCCGCTGTTCAAGAAGATGTACGAAGAGGAATACGGCCAGTTCGGCGGCGAGCCTTACGGCTGCCTGGTGGGCGACTACTACTTCGACCAGTCGCCACCGGATGTCGAGCTCTTGGGCGAGCTGTCGAAAGTCTGCGCCGCCATGCACTCGCCGTTCATCGCCGCGGCTTCGCCGACCGTGATGGGCATGGGTTCGTGGCAGGAACTGTCCAACCCGCGCGATCTGACCAAGATCTTCACCACCCCGGAATACGCCGGCTGGCGTTCGCTGCGTGAGTCGGAAGACTCGCGCTACATCGGCCTGACCATGCCGCGCTTCCTGGCGCGCCTGCCGTACGGCGCCAAGACCGACCCGGTGGAAGCCTTCGCCTTCGAAGAAAACACCGACGGCGCCGACAGCTCCAAGTACACCTGGGCCAACGCGGCCTACGCCATGGCGGTGAACATCAACCGTTCGTTCAAGCATTTCGGCTGGTGCTCGCGGATTCGCGGCGTGGAATCCGGTGGCGAGGTGGAAAACCTCCCGGCCCACACCTTCCCCACCGACGACGGTGGCGTGGACATGAAGTGCCCGACCGAGATCGCCATCTCCGACCGCCGTGAAGCGGAACTGGCGAAGAACGGTTTCATGCCGCTGCTGCACAAGAAGAACACCGACTTCGCTGCCTTCATCGGCGCCCAGTCGCTGCAGAAGCCCGCCGAGTACGACGACCCGGACGCCACCGCCAACGCCAACCTGGCCGCGCGCCTGCCGTACCTGTTCGCCACCTGCCGCTTCGCCCATTACCTGAAGTGCATCGTGCGCGACAAGATCGGCTCCTTCAAAGAGAAGGACGAGATGCAGCGCTGGCTGCAGGACTGGATCCTCAACTACGTCGACGGTGATCCGGCGCACTCCACCGAAACCACCAAGGCCCAGCACCCACTGGCCGCGGCGGAAGTGGTGGTCGAGGAAGTCGAAGGCAACCCGGGCTACTACAACTCGAAGTTCTTCCTGCGCCCGCACTACCAGCTCGAAGGGCTGACCGTGTCGTTGCGCCTGGTATCCAAACTGCCGTCCGCCAAGGGCGCCTGACCCATAACCGACTCAAACCTGTCGCCGTCGCCACAAGCCGCGCAAGGTCCCCAGGGCCTCGCGCAGCGGCGCCAGACGCTGAATCAACATCGTGGCAAGTGCCACACAGGGAGAAAACATGGCTGTTGATATTTTCATCAAGATCGGTGACATCAAGGGCGAGTCCATGGACAAAGCCCACAAAGACGAAATCGACGTGCTGAACTGGAGCTGGGGCATGTCCCAGTCCGGCAACATGCACGTGGGTGGCGGCGGCGGTGCGGGCAAGGTGAACATCCAGGACCTGTCGCTGACCAAGTACGTCGACAAGGCCTCGCCGAACCTGATGATGCATTGCTCCAGCGGCAAGCACATCGACAAGGTGCGCCTGACCGTGCGCAAGGCCGGCGGCGAAAGCCAGGTCGAGTACATGATTATCGACCTGGAAGAAGTGCTGATCACCTCGCTGAGCACCGGCGGCTCGGGCAGCGATGACCGCCTGACCGAAAACATCACCCTGAACTTCGCTCAGGTGATGGTCGAGTACCAGCCGCAGAAAGCCGACGGCACCAAGGACGGCGGCCCGATCAAGTACGGCTGGAACATCCGCTCGAACACCAAGCGCTGATCCGCTGCGGTCGCGCCGCGGCGGCGAAAGATCCGGGCCATGCTGCATGCTTGGCCCGGGTTGCGAGGACGTTGTCCTCGTTCGCAGCCTGCGGCAGCGGCTACAGGGGTGTGCGCCTGTGCCCCTTTTCGTGACGTCATGCCTGCGCAATCCGATCCTGGAGCGAACCCTTTGGTAACCGACATCGCCGCCCGCGATCGCTTGCAACCCTCTTTGCTGGATCGTCTGACCGACGATGAACCCGGCAACCTGAAAGAAAGCCCGGACAAGCGCGTGCTGTCCCTGAGCCAGCTCAAGGCCTCGGTACTGCGCGACTTGGCATGGCTGCTCAACACCACTTCCCTGCTGGAAGCCGATGCCACCTTGCACACCCCCGCCGGTACGTCGGTGGTCAACTACGGCTTGCCGGCCCTGGCCGGGTACAGCGCGTCGAGCATCGATATTCCGGCCCTGGAAAGCCTGATCCACCAGGCCATCGCCACCTTTGAACCACGCATCCTGCGCAGCACCTTGCGGGTTCGCGCGCGCACCGCGCCCGGCGAGATGAACCACAACGCCCTGAGCTTCGAGATCGAGGGCGATCTGTGGGCCCAGCCGATGCCCCTGCGCCTGCTGCTGCAAACCGACATGGACCTGGAATCCGGGCATGTCCGGGTGGTGCAAGCCGACTCCCGGAGGCGCTCATGAATCCGCGCCTGTTGGAGCTGTACAACCAGGAACTGCACCACGTGCGCGAAAGCGCCGCGGAGTTCGCCAAGGAATACCCGAAGATCGCCAGCCGCCTGACCCTGTCGGGCATGGACTGCGCCGACCCCTATGTCGAGCGCCTGCTGGAAGGCTTCGCCTATCTGACCGCCCGGGTGCAGTTGAAGCTCGATGCCGAGTACCCGACCTTCACCCACAACTTGCTGGAGATCGCCTACCCGCACTACCTGGCGCCGACCCCGTCGATGACCGTGGTGCAGTTACAGGCCGATCCCGATGAAGGCTCCCTGAGCAGCGGCTTCACCCTGGAGCGCGACACCAGCCTGCGGGCCGCCCTGAGCCGCGACACCCAGACCTGCTGCGAGTACCGCACCGCCCACGCGGTGACGCTGTGGCCGCTGCAAGTCAGCCAGGCCGAATACTTCGGCAACCCGGCAGCGGTGCTCGGACGCCTGGCCGCCAACGAGCCCAAGGCCAAGGCCGGGCTGCGCCTGACCCTGCGCACCGGCGCCGAACTGCCGTTCAACAGCCTGGCCCTGGAGCAGTTGCCGCTGTACCTGAATGGCAACGACGAGCTGCCGTTCCGTCTCTACGAACAGTTGCTGGGCAACGCCTGTGCGGTGTTCGCCCGGGCTCCGGGCAGCGACTGGGTCGAGCGCCTGCCACTGGACGCCCTGCGCTCCCGTGGCTTCGACGACCGCGACGCGGCCCTGCCGGTGGTGCCCCAGGCCTTCCAGGGCTATCGCCTGCTGCAGGAATACTTCGCCCTGCCCAACCGCTTCCTGTTCGTCGAATTCGCCCAGCTGGGCCGTGCGGTACAACGCTGCGCCGGCCAGGAGCTGGAGCTGATCGTGCTCTTCGAGCGCTTCGACCAGAGCCTGGAAGGCGGCGTCGGCACCGCCCAGCTCGTGCCCTTCTGCACCCCGGCGATCAACCTGTTTCCCAAGCGCCTGGACCGCATCCACCTGTCCGACCGGGTCAACGAGCACCATGTGATCGCCGACCGCACCCGGCCCATGGATTTCGAAGTGCACTCGCTGACCGCCATCAGTGGCCACGGCACCGGGCCGGAGCAGCCATTCCTGCCGTTCTACGCGGTGCGCGACCCGTCCCGCTACGGCCGCGACCAGGCTTACTACATCGTCCGCCGCGAACCCCGGGTGCTGTCCAGCGACCAGCGCCGCAACGGCCCGCGCTCCACTTACATCGGCAGCGAATCCTTCGTCAGCCTGGTGGACAGCCAGCAGGCGCCCTACCGCCATGACTTGCGCCAGCTCGGGGTCAGCGCCCTGTGCACCAACCGCGACCTGCCGCTGTTCATGAACACCGGCAACGCCAAGACCGACTTCACCCTGGCCGACAGCGCCCCGGTGCAGGCCATCCGCTGCCTGGCCGGCCCCAGCCGACCACGCCCCAGCCACGCCCATGACGGCAAGGCCTGGCGCCTGATCAGCCAGCTGTCGCTGAACTACCTGTCCCTGAGCGAACAGGGCCAGGGCGCAGCGGCCCTGCGCGAGCTGTTGCGGCTGTACGGCGACAGCAACGACGCGGCCCTGCAATTGCAGATCGAGGGCCTGCGGGAAGTCAGCAGCAAGGCGGTGACCCGGCGCCTGCCGATGCCCGGGCCGATCGTCTTCGGCCGGGGCCTGGAGATCACCCTGCAATTCGACGAAAACGCGTTTCGCGGCACCGGGGTGTTCCTGCTCGGCGCGGTCTTCGAGCGCTTCCTGGCACGTTACGTGTCGATCAACAGTTTTACCGAGACGGTGATCCGTACCACCGAACGCGGCGAGATCATGCGATGGAAAGCCAAGCCCGGACGTCGTCCGACTCTTTGAATACGCTGACGGCGATGCACGCCGAGCCCTGGGAGTACGACTTCTTCCAGGCCCTGCGGCGTATCGAATGCCTGTCGCCGCAACTGCCGCGCTTCGGTCACTCCCTGCGCCTGGCGGACGATCCGCTGCGCCTGGGCCAACAGGCCGATTGCACCTTCGCGCCCTCGACCCTGGCTTCGGTCACCCCGGGCAGCGACGGCGCGGCCACGCGCCTGGAGCAGTTCTTCTTCGGCCTGGGCGGGCCCAACGGCCCCCTGCCGCTGCACATCACCGAGTACGTGCGCGAACGCCAGCGCAACAACGCCGACAGCACCAGCAAGCGCTTTCTCGATGTGTTCCACCATCGCCTGCTGAGCCTGTTCTACCGCGCCTGGGCCGAAGCCCGGCCGACGGTGAGCCACGACCGCCCGGACGACGACTACTGGTCCGCGCGCCTGGCGGCCCTGAGTGGCCGGGGCATGCCCAGCCTGCTCAAACAGGGGTTGATTCCCGACACCGCCAAGCTGCACTACAGCGGCCACCTGGCGGCCCAGACCCGCTACCCGGACGGCCTGCGCGCCATCATCGGCGAGTACTTCGGCCTGCCGGTGGCGATCGAGGAATACGTCGGCCAGTGGCTGGAGCTGCCCGAGCGCAGCCGGGTCGGGGTGCAGTCCCATCAGCTGGGGGTGGACTTCTGCCTGGGCAGCCACGTCTGGGACCGCCAGCACAAATTCCGCATTCGCCTGGGTCCGCTGAAGTTGGAGGACTACCAGGGGATGCTGCCCGACGGCCAGCCGTTCAAGGAACTGGTGGCCTGGGTTGCCGAATACCTGGGCTTCGAGCTGGACTGGGACCTGAACCTGGTCCTGCTCAAGGACGAAGTGCCCAGGCTGCAACTCAACGGCCGCCAGCGCCTGGGTTTCAACACCTGGCTCGGTCAACCCGGCAGTGATGCCAAGGATCTCATACTGGCCCGGCACTACGCCGACCTGGCCACTACCTCACGTACACCAAGGAGCACAGAGCATGGGTGAAATCAGTCGCGCGGCGCTGTTCGGCAAACTCAACAGCGTTGCCTACAAAGCCATCGAAGCCGCCACGGTCTTCTGCAAGTTGCGGGGCAATCCCTATGTGGAACTGGCCCACTGGCTGCACCAGTTGCTGCAACTTACGGACTCGGACCTGCACCGCATCATCCGCCAGTTCAACCTGGAGCCGGCGCGCCTGGCCAAGGACCTGACCGAAGCCCTGGATCGCCTGCCCCGGGGCTCGACCTCGATCACCGACCTGTCGTCCCACGTCGAGGAAGCGGTGGAACGCGGCTGGGTCTACGGCAGCCTGATGTTCGGCGAAAGCCAGGTGCGCACCGGCTACCTGGTGATCGGCATCCTCAAGACGCCGAGCCTGCGCCACGCGCTGCTGGGGCTGTCCCGGGAGTTCGACAAGATCAAGATCGAGGCCCTGTGCGAGCGTTTTGACGAGTACATCGGCGACTCGCCGGAAAACGCCCTGAGCGCCAGCGACGGTTTCACTGCCGGCGCGGTGCCGGGCGAAGCCAGCGGCGCCATGGCCCCCAGCGCCCTGGGCAAGCAGGAAGCCCTCAAGCGCTTCACCGTCGACCTCACCGAGCAGGCCCGTAGCGGCAAGCTCGACCCCATCGTCGGCCGTGACGAAGAGATTCGCCAACTGGTGGACATCCTCATGCGCCGCCGCCAGAACAACCCGATCCTCACCGGCGAAGCCGGGGTCGGCAAGACCGCGGTGGTGGAAGGTTTCGCCCTGCGCATCGTCGCCGGCGACGTGCCGCCCGCGCTCAAGGATGTCGAACTGCGCAGCCTGGATGTCGGCCTGCTGCAGGCCGGTGCCAGCATGAAGGGCGAGTTCGAACAGCGCCTGCGCCAGGTCATCGAAGACGTCCAGGCTTCGCCCAAGCCGATCATCCTGTTCATCGACGAAGCCCACACCCTGGTGGGCGCCGGTGGCGCCGCCGGCACCGGCGATGCGGCCAACCTGCTCAAACCCGCCCTGGCCCGCGGCACCCTGCGTACCGTGGCCGCCACCACCTGGGCCGAGTACAAGAAGCACATCGAGAAAGACCCGGCCCTGACCCGGCGCTTCCAGGTGGTGCAAGTGGCCGAGCCGTCGGAAGACAAGGCGCTGCTGATGATGCGCGGCGTGGCCTCGACCATGGAGCAGCACCATCAGGTGCAGATCCTCGACGAAGCCCTGGAAGCCTCGGTCAAACTGTCCCATCGCTACATTCCGGCGCGCCAGTTGCCAGACAAATCCGTCAGCCTGCTGGACACCGCCTGCGCCCGCGTCGCCATCAGCCTGCACGCCGTGCCGGCCGAGGTGGACGACAGCCGCCGGCGCATCGAGGCCCTGGAAACCGAGCTGCAGATCATCGCCCGGGAACAGGCGATCGGCGTGGCCATCGGCAACCGTCAGGTCAACAGCGAAAACCTCCTGGCCGCCGAGCGCGAGCGCCTGGCCGAACTGGAAAGCCGCTGGGCGCAAGAGAAGACCCTGGTGGACGAACTGCTGGCGACCCGCGCCCAACTGCGGGAAAACGTCGGCCTGGTGGACAGCGACGTTGGCGACGCAAGCCATGGCCTGCGGGAAAAGCTGCTGGACCTGCAACAGCGCCTGACGGCCCTGCAAGGCGAAACCCCGTTGATCCTGCCGACCGTGGATTACCAGGCGGTGGCCTCGGTGGTCGCCGACTGGACCGGGATTCCCGTGGGCCGCATGGCCCGCAACGAGCTGGAAACCGTGCTCAACCTCGACCAGCACCTGAAGAAACGCATCATCGGCCAGGACCACGCCCTGCAGATGATCGCCAAGCGCATCCAGACCTCCCGCGCCGGCCTCGACAACCCCAACAAGCCGATTGGTGTGTTCATGCTGGCGGGCACCTCCGGGGTGGGCAAGACCGAAACCGCCCTGGCCCTGGCCGAAGCCATGTACGGCGGTGAGCAGAACGTCATCACCATCAACATGAGCGAGTTCCAGGAAGCCCACACCGTGTCCACCCTCAAGGGCGCCCCGCCGGGCTATGTCGGCTACGGCGAAGGCGGCGTGCTCACCGAAGCGGTGCGGCGCAAGCCGTACAGCGTGGTGCTGCTGGACGAAGTGGAAAAGGCTCACCCGGATGTGCACGAGATCTTCTTCCAGGTGTTCGACAAAGGCGTCATGGAAGACGGCGAAGGCCGCATGATCGACTTCAAGAACACCCTGATCCTGCTCACCACCAACGCCGGCACCGAGCTGATCGCCAACGTCTGCAAGAACCCGCAGACCCTGCCCGAGCCGGAAGAGATCGCCAAGGCCCTGCGCCAGCCATTGCTGGAGATCTTCCCGCCGGCGCTGCTGGGGCGCCTGGTGACCATCCCCTACTACCCGCTGAGCGACGACATGCTCAAGGCGATCACCCGCCTGCAACTGGGACGGATCAAGAAGCGCGTGGAAAGCACCCACAAGGTGGATTTCGATTTCGACGACGAGGTCATCGACCTGATCGTTTCCCGTTGCACCGAGACCGAGAGTGGTGGCCGCATGATCGACGCCATCCTCACCAACAGCCTGCTGCCGGACATGAGCCGCGAGTTCCTCACCCGCATGCTCGAAGGCCGCGCGCTGGCCGGGGTGCGCATTCGCCAGCGGGACAACGAATTGCACTACGACTTCAGCGAGCCGGCCTGAGCCCGGGTTCCCTGTAGCCGCTGCCGCAGGCTGCGAACGAGCTGGGCGGCACTGCGCCGCAGCGGTCGCGCCCTTGAGGGCCAGAGAAGGCCCTTCGGGCCTTGTCGCAGCCTGCGGCAGCGGCTACAGGGAGCGCGCCGGACGCAGTGTTCAGGCACACCACGCATTCAACGAGACTGACGATGCTATTTCAGCAATCCACACGACTGGCACAGGTCAATTGCCCACTGGGACCGGATGTCCTGCTGCTCAACAGCATGGGCGGCGGCGAAGAGCTGGGGCGCTTGTTCGATTACCAGCTGCAGCTGACTTCCAGCGACGCCAACATCGACCTCAACCAGCTGCTGGGCAAACCCATGGGCCTGAGCGTGCAGTTGGACGACGGCAGCCAGCGCTATTTCCACGGCATCGTGGCCCGCTGCAGCCAGAACGTCGACAGCGGCCAGTTCGCCAGTTACCAGGTGACCCTGCGCCCCTGGCTGTGGCTGCTCAGCCGCACCTCCGACTGCCGGATTTTCCAGCACCTGAGCATCCCGCAGATCATCAAGCAGGTGTTTCGCGACCTGGGCTTTTCCGATTTCGAAGACGCCCTGAGCCGTCCCTATCGGGAGTGGGAATACTGCGTGCAGTACCGCGAGACCAGCTTCGACTTCGTCAGCCGGCTGATGGAACAGGAAGGCATCTACTACTTCTTCCGCCACGAGAAGGACCGCCACGTGCTGGTGCTGGCTGACGCCTACGGCGCCCACAGCAGCGTGCCCGGCTACGCCTCGGTGCCCTACTACCCCCGGGACGAGCAACAGCGCGAGCGCGACCATATCTTCGACTGGCACCTGGCCCAGGAAGTCCAGCCCGGCTCCCTTGAGCTCAACGACTACGACTTCCAGCGCCCCAGCGCACGGATCGACGTGCGCTCGGCCATGCCGCGCCCCCACAGCGCCGGCGACTACCCGCTTTACGATTACCCCGGCACCTACGTGCAGAGCAGCGACGGCGAGCACTACGCGCAGACCCGCATCGAAGCCCTGCAAAGCCTGCACGAGCGCATCGAACTGAGCGGCAATGCCCGTGGCCTGGGGGTGGGCAACCTGTTCAACCTCACCGGCTTCAGCCGCCAGGACCAGAACCGCGAGTACCTGATCGTCGGCATCCACTACTACGTGGTCCAGGAGAGCCTGGAGACCGGCGGCAGCGGCGGCTCGGCACAGTTCGAAAGCCACCTGACCTGCATCGACGCCCAGCAGAGTTTCCGCCCCCTGGCCAAGACCCAGCGACCCATCGTCCAGGGCCCGCAGACCGCGCGGGTGGTGGGCCCGGCCGGGGAAGAGATCTGGACCGACCAATATGGCCGGGTCAAGGTGCACTTCCATTGGGACCGCCACGACCAGTCCAACGAGAACAGCTCGTGCTGGATTCGCGTGTCCCAGGCCTGGGCCGGCAAGAACTGGGGCTCGATGCAGATCCCGCGCATCGGCCAGGAGGTGATCGTCAGCTTCCTCGAAGGCGACCCCGACCGCCCGATCATCACCGGCCGGGTGTACAACGCCGAGCAGACCGTGCCCTACGACCTGCCGGCCAACGCCACCCAGAGCGGGATGAAGAGTCGTTCGAGCAAGGGCGGCAGCCCGGCCAACTTCAACGAAATCCGCATGGAAGACAAAAAGGGCGCCGAGCAGCTGTACATCCACGCCGAGCGCAACCAGGACATCGTGGTCGAGGTCAACGAAAGCCACTCGGTGGGCAACAACCGCAACAAGAGCATCGGCCACGACGAGTACGTGACCATCGGCAACAAGCGCACGCGCATCGTCCAGCACGTGGATGAGCTGACGGTGGGCGAGAAGAAGCTCGACAGCATCGGCCAGAGCTACGTGATCGAGGTCGGCGAACGCCTGCGCCTGGTGTGCGGGGCCAGCATCCTGGAGCTCAATGCCAGCGGCCAGATCAACCTGTGCGGGGTCAACATCAGCGTGCATGCCTCGGCCGATGCCGAGATCAATACCGGTGGCGTGCTGCACCTGAACAACGGCGGCGGCCCGGGCACCACCACCGAGGGCCAGGGTGTGCAGGGCGCCATCAGCGCCAAGGCCAAAGCCCCCTTTTCCGCCCCCAAAGGCTAACGAACGGATGCCCATGCCATGACCTATCGCCTCAATGAATTGCAGTTCCAGCCCCCTGCCGGCGAACTGCAGGACGCCTCGATCAACATCCTCAAGTTCCCGGCCCTGGGCACTTCGCTGATCGTCAGCCGCAGCCTGCTGGGCGACGGCGAAACCCTGGAGAGCAGCCTGGCCAGCCAGTTGCAGCGGCTGGAACAGCAAGTGCAGGAACTGCGGGTCAAGGGTCCGCAGCCGGTGCTGCTGGGCCCGGCCCAGGACATTCCGGGCCTGGAGCTGCGCAGCCAGTTCAGCAAGGGCAGCGAAAAGGTGTTCCAGTTCCAGCTGGCCCTGGTGCTGCCGGGCACCCGGCAGATGCTCGCCATGAGCTACGTCAAGGCGCAGAAACTCGGCGACGCCGAAGCCGCGCATTGGGCGCAGATCAAGCACAGCCTGGTGCTGGGCTGAGACCGGGGCATGTCTGACGCGCTGTGGGCCGCCCGACTGGGCGACGGGCTGGAACACACCTCGATGATGGCCGACATCCTCGGCGGCGTGCTGGAGGTGGCGGCCAACGTCGCCATCGGCGCCCTGGCGACCATGGCGGTGGCCGCGGCGGCGGGCATCACCGTGGCCACCGGCGGCCTCGGTGCCTGCGTACTGGGGCTGGTGGTGGGCGTGGTGGTCGGCGTGGTCATGAGCAAGACCGGCGCCGACAAGGGCTTGAGCAATTTATGCGAGGGCATCGCCAATGCCCTGTTCCCGCCCTCGATCCAGGCCACCATCGCCAGCGGTTCGAAAAAGGTCCTGACCAACAACAAACCGGCGGCCCGCGCGGCCGGTATCGCCCCGCCGTCGCATATCAACGGCGACGGCGCCGAAGAAGGCGAAGCCACCGACACCCCTTCGGCGACCCCGGAAGAAGGCCCGGGCTTTCTCGACATGGCCAAGGAATTCTTCTCGCAGATGTGGCGGCCCACCGTGGCCTCCCCGGCGCCCGGCTCGCAGACCAAGGAACTGGACCTGGTGACCTGCACCAAGCACCCGCCGATGCCCCTGCAGTACCTGGCCGAAGGCTCGGAGAAGGTCAGCATCGACGGCCAGCCGGCGGTGCGCAGCGGCGACCGCAGCACCTGCGACGCCAAGGTGGTGTCCGCCGGACCGATCTCTCCCGACGTGACCATCGGCGGCGGCTCGGTGGTGGTGCGCGAGATCCGCAGCGGCAAGACCCCGGGGGTTGGCCTGGCGGTGAGCGCGCTGATGATGCTCAAGGGCGGCAAGGGCAAGTTCCTCAGCAACCTGCCGTGCATGCTGATGGCCGGGGTCAATTCGTTTGTCGTCAGCCAGGCCACCAATGCGCTGACCCAGGCCGTCGTCGCCTCGACCCATCCGGTGCATGCCGCAACCGGGGCCAAGGTGCTCGGGGCCGACGACGATCTGGATTTCACCCTGCCAGGGCTGATGCCCATCGAATGGCAACGCTTCTACAACAGCCGCGACGAACGCCGTGACGGCCTGCTCGGGGCCGGCTGGAGCCTGCCTTACGAGGTCGGCATCCAGATCGAGCCCCATCCCGAGGGCGGCGAACGCCTGCTCTACATTGATGAGCAGGGACGCCGCATCGACATGGGTGCCATTGCCCTGGGCGGCGGAGCCTTCAGCCCCGGTGAAGGCTTGAGCGTGCGACGCAACGACAACGGGCAGTTGCTGATCGAAAGCAGCGACGGCCTCTACCGTCTGTTCGAGCCGCTGGCGGGCGACCCTTCGCGGTTGCGCCTGAGCCAGCTGGGGGACCGCAACGACAATCGCCTGCACCTGGAATACGACTCGTCCGGGCGGCTCTGGCTGCTGCGCGATACCTTTGAACAGGCGCAGCTCGAACTGGGCTACAGCACGCGCTGGCCCGGTCGGATTGCCCAGGTTGAACGGCTGTACCCCGACCAGCAACGGGAAGTGATGGTCAGCTATGACTACGATGCCGCAGGGAACCTGGCACAGGTCCGCGATAGCGAAGGGCAGGTCCAGCGGCGCTTCGCCTATGACGCCGGCCACCGGATGACCGAGCACCAGTTGGCCACCGGACTGCGCTGCTTCTACCAGTGGACACTGTTCGCCGACCAGCAGTGGCGAGTGACCCGTCACTGGACCGACGAAGGCGATAGCTATCAGTACGACTATGATCTGGAGGCCGGAATCACCCAGGTCACCGACAGCCTGCAACGCCTCAGCCGCCGCCGCTGGAACAGCCAGTTGCAGATCGTCGAGTACACCGACAACCTCAACCAGACATGGGCCTTCGAGTGGAACGACGAACGCCAACTGCTCAGCGCCACCGACCCCTTGGGAGGGCGCTATGCCTATAGCTACGACGAAACCGGCAACCTGATCGCCGAGACCGATCCTCTGGGACACAGCCACTCGACCTTGTGGCTGGAGCACTGGTCGCTGCCACAGACCCTGACCGACCCTGCCGGCAAAAGCTGGCACTTGCGCTACGACCCCCGAGGCAATTGCATCGCCGAAACAGACCCGTTAGGCCAGGTGACTCAGTACCGCCACGACGCACACGGGCAGGTGGTGGAGATCATCGATGCCGCGGGAAGAAGCCGGAAGATGCGCTGGAACTCGTCCGGACAACTGCTTGAACACCTGGATTGCTCGGGCTATCCGACCCGCTTCGAATACGATCGACGTGGCAACGTGAAAGCCATCATCGATGCCCTTGGCGAGTACACCCGGTTCCATTACGACGGCCAGGGACGGTTGCTGAGCAGCCAACTGGCCGATGGCCGCGCCGAGCATTTTCAACGCAGCAGCAACGGCCAACTGCAGGGCTACACCGACCCGTCCGGCTACACCACGCTCTACCAGTACAACCGGCGCGGGCAGATACGCCAGCGCACCGACGCCCACGGCCGGCAGGTCCGGTTCGACTATGACGCGTTCGGACGGCTGCTGGCACTCACCAACGAAAACGGCGAAAGCTATCGCTTTGCCTGGGATGCCGGCAACCGTCTGAGCGAACAGCAGGACCTCGACGGCAGTGCCAAGCGCTATGGCTATGACCCACTGAACAACGTCGTCGAACTCCAGGCCCATGCCGCGCCTTATGGCACCGGACTGAGCGCCGTGCCCGCGCAACCAGTCGCGCCGATCATCCACAGGTTCGAGCGCGATGCCGTGGGGCGGCTGCTGGCCAAGATCACGGACGATGGGCGCAGCCAATACACCTACGATCCCTTGAACCAACTGACCGCCGCCAGCTTTACCGACAACCTCGGCAACCAGCAGGCACTGAGTTTCTGCTACGACGCCCTGGGCCAATTACTCGAAGAACACACAGCGGCCGGCAGCCTGAAACACCGATACGACGAACTGGGCAATCTGACTCAGACCCAGCTACCGGACGCGCGCTGGCTCAATCGGCTCTATTACGGCAGCGGCCATCTGCACCAGATCAATCTCGATGGCCAGGTAATCAGCGATTTTCAACGTGATCGCCTGCACCGTGAAGTGCTGCGCACCCAGGGTCAGATCAGCACCCACAGCGAATACGACCGTTGTGGCCGCCTGCGCGCACGCCTGCGGCATTCCAGCCTGCTGGCAAACACCTTGCCGACAGCCCCGGAACGGCACCTCGAGTACGACGACAGCGATAACCTGGTGGGCCTGGCCGAGCGGCATGTCAACGGGCAATATCGGCAACTGTTCCATTACGACGCGACCGGGCGAATCATCGCCAGCCAGGACGGCCTGCAGGGCCAGAAGGAAACCTTCGCCTACGACGCCGCCGCCAATTTGCTTGACGGCCCGAAAGCAGGCGCCGGGCTGGTGGTGCACAACAAGTTGCTGACCTACCAGGACAAGCGCTACCGCTACGATGCCTTTGGGCGAATGATTGAAAAACGCAGTGGTCGGCGAGGCGTGCAACGGTTTGCCTACGATGCCGAACACCGCTTGATCGAAGTGCGCAATCAGACCGCCAGCGGCGAAACCCTGGTCAGGATGCGTTACGACGTCCTGGGTCGACGCATCAGCAAGCGTGAGTACGACAGCCAGGGCAACCTTCTGGGTGAAACCCGATTCATCTGGGATGGCCTGCGGCTGCTGCAGGAACAGCGCAATCAACAGACCAGCCTCTATGTCTATGAAGACCTGGGCCACGCGCCCCTGGCGCGGGTCGATGGCCTCGGCGCGCAGCAGAAGATCCGCTACTACCACAACGACCTGAATGGCCTGCCTCACCAGCTTTGCGAGCCTGACGGCCACAGCGTCTGGCAGGCCCGCTATCAGGTCTGGGGCAACACCCTCGAAGAAATACGCGAGCCCTACTACATCGAGGAACAGAATCTCAGGTTCCAGGGCCAGTACCTGGACCGCGAGACCGGGCTGCACTTCAACACGTTCCGTTTCTACGACCCGGATATCGGGCGCTTCACCACGCCGGACCCCATCGGCCTGGCCGGAGGCTTGAACCTTTATCACTATGCTCCCAACCCCATCGGCTGGATCGACCCGCTGGGCTGGATCTGCAAATCGGCCTACAGCGGCAGAAGGGGCACCACAAAGGCCAAGGCCGACCTCGAAAGGAACGGTTTCACGGTGGTAGGTGAAGAATTGACCATGAAGGTCAAGCATCCTGTCACCCAGAAGTCCTACCGCATCAGGGCAGATATCATCGCCAAGGACAAAGCCGGCAACTACCACGTGTTCGAAGTCAAAAATGGCAGCGGCAAACTGACCAAGAACCAACAGGGATCGGGGATGTTCGACATGAGCAATCCGGCCAATACCAACGGTGGCCTGGGCGGCGGCCTGATCAAGCCGTCGGGCGCCACCCAAGGCCAGTTCGAAGTTGCGACCAAAAGCGGCAAAGGCACACCGTTCGGTGGAAATGGCGCACAGCATCCGGCCAACTTCTGGCTTCTTCGCTATTGAACGAGTAATCGAGAAATGAAAGCAGACACCAAGGAATTGCGCAGCAACTTCGAAAAGGCACTCCAGCTTTTCTTGAAGAGCGAGCTCTCGGCTTATCCCGGAGTCAAAGTCACCAGGAACAAAGTGGTGATTGCACATAAAGAATCGGGCGCCGTGGCGACCTTGCATTTCGAGTACCTGGCCAACACCCGCGCCTACGAAATCATCATCTTTGTCGAACACCCGGCCCTGCAGGCGGAGATCGAGCGGATAAGCCCGCCCTACCCGTCCAACCTGGCCAATCCGAAATTGCTCTACTGCATGTCGACGGTCAGCGAAAAAGACGGCTGTCCACTGCTGCCCGTGACCGAACAAGGCATTGAAAATACCTGCCAGGTGATTCTGCGCCGGCTCCAGGATGTTCACCTGCCTATCCTGTTCAACCTCTTCAACGTCAGCCCCGCACTGGTGAGCGATGTCATCGAGAGGCCAAAGTATTACGCCTATCCGGTTCCGCTGATTTTTATCGCCTTGAAAACCAACGCAATCCAACCGGACGACGCAACGCTAGCGAAGATTATGAGCGAGCAGACCCTGGGCTACACCAACAACCAGGAACTGAAAGCGTCGTTCAACAAGCAACTCCTGGCGGCGCTGAGCTGAGCGCTTGCTGGAGCATGATTGCCTGTGGCTGCTGGGGGGCATTCCCCTGGTGTCGGCGCGCCTGGCGGACTTTCTCCACCAGCAGGCGCCGGCCGATGTCGAGCTGATCCAGCCCCTGCGCCTGGTTGCCGACCACCAGGCGGTCAGCCAGCCGTACTACATCGTCAACGCCATCCAGGCCGTCAAGGCCATCGACCACACGTGCTCCGAAGCGGAACGGACGGACGACGGCACCCTTCTCTACTTCAACAAGACCTGGTTCCTCGACAGCGTCGCCGGGATGGAGCAGATCGCCAGGGAACCGGATTCGGGGGACCTGCTGATCTCGGGCGCCCTGGCCGATGGCCTGATCGACACAGGCTTCAAGGGCGATAAAGGCCTGGGCCTCTACCGGGCCGAAGGTCGCTTCATGCCATACCGCAACCAGGCCTGATGCCAAGGCGAAGCCGGGTCAGATCGCGGTACCGCGATTCTTCCCCGGCTGGATGATCAGCAACTGATCCAGCTCGCGCTTCCTGGCGCGGGCGACAAATTCCAGCGCGGCTTGCAGGTCGTTCTGGAACAGCTCAAAGGTCGCCTGGTCGATGGCGTAGTACTCCTCGTAATCGACCATGCCGTTGCTGACCGGAAAGGAGACGTAGTGCTGGCCGGAGACTTCTTCGATGCCCATCGAGAACATCTCTTCACGGCTGACAAACAGATCGTTGAATTTCATTTCGGTCCTTAGAAGGTGAGGATTTTCCAGTCCAGGTCACTGGTCTTGAGGCCGCCGGCGTCGATCACTGCCTCGCTGGTGCCCTCGGGCAGCTTACCACCGGGGATCCAGCTCTCGTTGGCGCCGGCCTCGTTGCCTGAGGGAATGCGCAGGTTCATGTCCCGGGGCTTCGGCAGGTCGACACGCACCAGCTCGCCACCGGATTCGAAAAAGTTCTTCGGCAGGCCCAGGGCGTCTTCCAGCGCCCGGGGATTGCCCTTGGTGCGGGCCAGCAACTGGTCGATTTCGTGCCTGGGGGCGATAAACGAGGTGCCGTCCTTCTGGCCGATGCCGTACTTGTCCAGGTTGCCCTTGCTCATCAGGCGCGAGGCGCCCTTGTCGAACTGCGCCAGGTGCTTGGACATAAACTGGGGCGTCAGGTATTCCGAAGGGTCCGGGCGCGAGCCCTTGGGAATCGCCAGGATATCCGCCTCGCTGAAGCCGGGCTTGAACTGGGGCGGCTTGATGCCCTTGGCCATCTTCGGCCCCAGGCCCAGCAAGGCCATGCCGGCAACGCCTTGCAGCAAGTCACGATAGCCGGGGCCCAGGCGATCGCCCAGGTCACCCAGCAGGGACATCCCGGCGAACATCACCCCACCAATGGCCAGGGCCCCGAAAAATGCCGCCGCTCCGGCGCAGGCCGCCAATACCAGGGCCCCGCCGGCCGCCAACAGCCCCAATGCCTCCAGCCCAGTGTGCATCCAGCCTTCGATATCCAGGACGAAGGCCACCTGCACCGTGGGCCCGCCAATGAAGGTGTTTTCACTGCCGGTCTTGATGTGGGCGCCGCAAACCATCTTGCTTTGCAGGCGCGCGGCGGGCTTGCCGTTGATGGTGACCTTGGCGCTGCCCTCGGCGATCAGCACCGGGAACGGCCAGATCGGATGATTCAGCGGCAGGCCACTGCACGAGGACGAATGATCCTGGCCCGCGCGCATGGCGTTGCGCAGGTTGATGCGGACATTGAAGCTGCCCTCCACCAGCACCCCCGTGCTGGGTTCGGGCAGGTTGAAGATCGTGCTCAGGCCCTTGGCGATCTGGAACATCGACAAACCGCCGGCCGCAACCGACCCGGCGATGATGGCGATCGCCACGCCACCGGTGGCCACGGTCGCCGCCACCACCGCGGCGCCAATCAGGGCACCGACAACGGCCCCCGCCACCATCGCCGCCACGCCAAAACCGTGGGCGATCTCATCCCCCAGGCGCGCTGCTGCCAACATATCCATGGTGCGCTACTCAGCGAAGGGATCAGGCCCGCGAAGGCTGAGGCTTGAGGCTCTGCATGGCCTGTTTCCAGGCCGGCTCGTGGTGCACCAGGTCTTGCGGCGTGGTGGTCAGGGTGGTGATCAGCACCGCCGGCTTACGCTCGATGAACACCTGGCGCAGCATCAGCTCGCGACCTTCGCGTTTCCAGCTGTAGTCCAGCAGGACCGAGGCGTGGCCGTGCATGTCGAACTCCCAGCGCTTGATCAGGGTGAAGCCCGGCAGTTGCTGCTCGGCACCGCTCAGCTGCCGGGCCACGTAATCGGCGAATGAAGCGTCGCCCTGGCTCGGGTCGCGGCTGATGACGAAGCTGGCTTCCTGGGCGCCGCCCACAGCCGGCAGCTTGAAGATATTGATGCTCTGGTCCTGCCAGGCGTCAGGGATGTCGAGGTCGGCTTCTTGAATGCGGTAAGAGGACAAGAGGTTCGCGTTCCATGCTGAGGGGGTCGGACAGCGGCGGATTTTCAAGCAATGACCGGCAACAATCAAGGAACCCGTCGGCAACTTTGAACAAACCGATCCAGCCCGGCAAAGGCACCCGGATCAGGCTCAGCGTGCTTTCAGACAGGAGGCGTAAGCCTGGGCAAAGCGCCGGTCGAACTTGAGGGCCTGGGGCTCTTCGGGATCGATGCTGACATTCCACAGCGCTTGCTGCGGCACGTCGTAGCGAACCCAGCCGATGATCCCGCTGCCGGAGGTTTCGTAGAACAGCTGCAGGCTCAGTTCATCGCCATCATCGCGGTCGATCAGCAGCTTGAGCCGCTCTGGGGTGGTGAAGTCGCGGTAGGGAAAATCACTGCTCCTGACCATTTCGGTGAGGTAGCCGTAGCAGCCTTGACCCGGATTGGCCTCATCGGCCAGGGCCGGCAGGGTGCAAGCGCTGAGCAGCAGGCTCAGGCCCACCCGGTTCAAGTACCGCATGATTGCCCCTTGAGGGTCAGGGTTTGGATCTGATCGTTCATCTCGATCTTTGCCAGCACCTGGCGGTCGTGGGATTCCTGGTACTCGCTGAAGTTGTTGCGCTTGAGGATGTTCAGGGTGACGCGGATATGGGCGCCGGCATTCTGGTACTCGCTGCGCTCGGGGCCCTGGGCGGCGCCGGTGAGTTCCACCAGTTGCCCGCCGGTCTTGAGGTAGAGAAAGCGCTCATCCACTTCCACCAGCAAACGCGGCGCCTTGGGCGCCACGCTGTAGTCCTCGCGGGCCAGGGAATAGCCGCAGAGCCAGACGCCGGCGCTGTCGTATTTCTGACTGTGGAACCAGTTGAGGGCCTCGCGATAGCCGATCTGGGCCAGTCGCGAGTCGCTGCCGGCAAAGGCCGATGACAGGCCAAGGGAGAGGATGCAGCCCAGTAGCATGGCGGCGATATCGGGGCGCCCCAGGTAGCGCAACGCGGCCACCCGTGCCGGGGGTTTGTCAGTGGAACGGGTCATCCTTGGCCTTAGATCACGTGTCGGACAATCGCGCATCCTAGCCACGCCACCGCGGCTTCGCAAGCTGATCCGCAAGCAATCAGCGGGCAAAAAAAATAGGCACCCGATGCGCTCGGCGTGCCTATTTTCCCCTGCGAGCTCCCGCTGCCGGGAGCTCGCTCAATGCTTATGGGTTGACGCTGTCTTTCAGCGCCTTGCCCGGTTTGAATGCCACGGTGTTGCTGGCCTTGATCTTCACCGGCTCGCCGGTTTGCGGGTTCTTGCCGGTGCGGGCGCCACGGTGGCGTTGCAGGAAGGTGCCAAAACCAACCAGGGTGACGCTGTCTTTGCGGTGCAGAGCCCCGGTGATCTCTTCAAGGATGGCATTGAGCACGCGATTGGCCTGCTCTTTGGTCAGGTCCGCTTTTTCAGCAATGGCTGCGGCGAGTTCTGGTTTACGCATAGTGTGAAGCCTCTTTGACGGTTTTTTGTTGTTATGTCCGTGCTGTTCACGGGAACAGCGCCCAAGGCGCCGCAGGCTCTACGCTGCGGCAGACGGGAGTGAGGATGGCACGCGCTTGAGAGTGGCGCCAGTCTTGCCACGACCTTTGTAGGTGCAAAAACCCGGTTATTCCGACAGAACGACCGGTATTTAAGCCAGCAGGGCCGGGAGTTCCTTGTTCAGGGCCAGTTTCTCCATCACCGCCGCCCCGGTCAGGGCGTAACCCAGCAGCTGGCCGCTAGCGTCACGGCACAGCACCTTGATGTCGGCCCCTTGCCCTTCAGCGGTCCAGACACCTTCGGCGCCCCGTGGCGGTGGCGACACCACCAGCGGGCAGACCGGGGTCTTCACGGTGATCGGCATCGGCCCGTAGCTGACTGCGGTGGGCTTGCCGGCCAGGGTTTGCGCCAGGGCCCGGGCGCAGCTCATCAACGGCATCACGTACAGCAGGTTGAGGCCGTCGACCTCGGCGCAATCGCCCAGGGCATAGATATTGGCGTGGGAGGTTTTCAGCTCGCGGTCCACCACCACGCCGCGATTGACCACCAACCCGGCAGCCGCGGCCAGATCAATGCGCGGGCGCAGGCCAATGGCCGAGACCACCAGATCGCAGGCGATCACCTGGCCATCGGACAGATGGGCTTCCAGGCCGTCGGCGCAGCGTTGCAGGCGGTTGAGCACCGGTCCCAGGTGGAAGCGCGCGCCCAGGCTTTCCAGTCCGGCCTGGACCGCCGCCGCGGCAGCCGGGTGCAGCAGGGTCGGCATCACCTGTTCGCACGGGGCCACCAGATCCACGCTGTAGCCGCCAAGGATCAGGTCGTTGGCAAACTCGCAGCCGATCAGCCCGGCCCCCAGCAACAGCACCCGCCGCTTGCCCGCCGCCGCGGCGCGAAAGCGTGCGTAGTCTTCCAGGTCGTTGATGGGAAAAATCAGTTCGGATGCGTCACCCTGCACCGGCACCCGTACGGTTTCCGCGCCCCAGGCCAGGATCAGATCCCGGTAGGCCACCGCCTCCTCACCAATCCACAAACGCTTGTGGCCCGGGTCGATACCGCTGATGCGGGTGTGGGTGCGAACCTCGGCCTTGAGCTGCTCGGCCATGGCGCCGGGCTCGGCCATGCTCAGGCCGTCGGCGTCCTTGTTCTTGCCAAAACCGGTCGACAGCATCGGCTTGGAGTAGGAACGGCCGTCATCGGCAGTGATCAGCAACAACGGCGTTTGGCCGTCGAGCTTGCGAAATTCCCGGGCCAGGTTGTAACCCGCCAGACCTGTTCCCACGATCACCACCGGTGCGCTCATTCCCTGCTCCTTGTTATTGGTCGTTCAATCCACAGAATTCGATCAGGCGATCTCGATCATTTCGAAATCCATCTTGCCCACGCCGCAGTCCGGGCAGAGCCAGTCTTCAGGCACATCTTCCCAACGGGTACCCGGCAAAATACCGTCGTCCGGCCAGCCTTCCGCTTCGTTATAAATCAGGCCGCAGACCACACATTGCCACTTTTTCATTGATGCATTTCCTCGGGAGTTCAGGCTCGGTCGATGGATCGACTCTAAAGGCCACGCTGATCAGCGTCCGGCACTGGGGTTTTTTACTGATCACTACCGGCAGATGCAAGCACGTTCGTGCTGCCAGGCGTCCTGGATCAATCAAAACCGGCGGTTGCCATGCTAAGCTCGCCGCCTCATTTGCTGCCAATACTGACCCACTGTGCCGCACTCAATGCCCCCCGCACCGGCCCCGACCTGGCTGGTGCAAAGCCGTCTGTCCCCCTTCCCCGGCTCAGCCGTTGCCAACTGGCTGTTCGATGAAGGGTCGCTGACCCGGCGCCTGACCCGACTCTCCCGCGACGGCTTCAGCGTCACGCCGCTGGTGGAGGAATGGCAAACCCTGCGCAACGACGAGTGCGTGGCCCTGGGCCTGCCCGAACAGAGTGAAGGCTGGGTTCGCGAGGTGTACCTGCGGGGCCACGGCGAAGCCTGGGTGTTCGCCCGCAGCGTGGCCGCCCGCAGCGCCTTGCAGCAAGGCGGCTTGAACATCGACGAACTGGGCAGCCGCTCCCTCGGGGAACTGCTGTTCTGCGATGAAGCCTTTACCCGCCAGCCCATCGAAGTCTGCCGCTATCCGCAAGCCTGGCTGCCCACTGCTGTGGCCACCGAGGGGCTCTGGGGCCGGCGCTCGCGTTTCGATCGCGGCCCCTTGAGCCTGCTGGTCGCCGAGGTCTTCCTGCCCAGCCTGTGGCGCGCCATCGAAGCCCAACCGGAGGCCTGCTGATGTACCTGAGCCTGCTCAAATCCCTCAATCGCCTGCATCCACGGGCCTGGGACTTCCTGCAACTGACCCGCATGGACAAGCCCATCGGCATCTACCTGCTGCTGTGGCCGACCCTGGTGGCCCTGTGGATCGCCGCCGAGGGCCAGCCATCCCTGAGCCATGTGCTGATTTTTACCTTCGGCGTGATCCTGACCCGAGCCGGCGGCTGCGCCATCAACGACTTCGCCGACCGCAAGGTCGACGGCCAGGTCAAGCGCACCGACCAGCGGCCCCTGGCCACCGGCAAGGTCAGCGCCAAGGAAGCCCTGGCACTGTTCGCGCTCCTCATGGGCGCAGCCTTCCTGCTGGTGTTGTGCACCAACGCCACCACGGTCTGGCTGTCGTTCGGCGCCCTGGCCCTGGCGGCCTGCTACCCCTTCATGAAGCGCTACACCTATTACCCACAGGTGGTCCTGGGCGCAGCCTATTCCTGGGGCATTCTGATGACCTTCACCGCGCAGAACAGCGAACTGCCAGCCAGTGCGTGGCTGCTGTACATCGCCAATCTGCTGTGGACCGTGGGCTACGACACCTACTACGCCATGACCGACCGCGACGACGACCTGAAGATCGGGGTCAAGTCCACGGCGATCCTGTTCGGCGATGCCGACCGGGTGATCATCCTGACCCTGCAGGGCTTGTCCCTGGGCTGCCTGCTGCTGGCCGGCGCACGCTTCCATCTGGGGGGCTGGTTCCACCTGGGGCTGCTGGTGGCGGCGGCGTGTTTTGCCTGGGAGTTCTGGTACACCCGAGATCGCGATCGGATGAAATGCTTCAAGGCCTTCCTGCACAACCACTGGGCCGGCATGGCGATCTTTATCGGCGTGGTCCTGGATTACGCGTTGCGCTAGAGCGTCAAGCAAGGCCCTGCGGGCCTTTTCGCAGCTTCGCCATGGCTCAGCAGCGGCTACAGAGATCGGTGTAGCCGCTGCCGCAGGCTGCGAACGACCCGAAAAGGTCAGTCGGACTTGGCGACCTTCCAGGCGCCGTCCATCTTGCCGTCACCGGTCATGTCGCCGGCCTTCTTGTCCATCACGAAGCTGTACAGCGGCTTGCCGTCATAAGCCCATTGCATCTTGCCGTCGTCACGCTTGATCACCGTCCACTTGCCCATGTCCTTGTCGCTGCCCTCGGCCATCAGCGGCGGCCAGTTGGCGGCGCATTTGTCGTTGCACATGGACTTGCCACCGGTGTCCTTGGCAAAGGTGTAGAGGGTCATGCCCTGGAGATTGACCAGCACGCCGTCCTTGCTCATCGCCGGGTCGGCGGCCAGGGCAAATGTCGGCAAGGCCAGGACAGCGCCTACCAGCAGGACTTTCAACGATTGCTTGAACAGAGTCATGGAAACCTTCTTTTGTGGTTGTCAGGAATCGGACCCAAAGCGTAGTCGACGAAGCTGCACCGCGCCTCGCGACCTGAAATACTGTCACACGACTGCAATAATTCCGTTATCTAATGCGGCGCAAGACAGTTAAATGACAAGAGGTTCCAGCATGGTTGGCAGAAGCATTCTGATCGTTGACGACGAAGCGCCGATTCGCGAAATGATCGCCGTTGCGTTGGAAATGGCCGGCTATGACTGCATGGAGGCAGAGAACTCTCAGCAGGCCCATGCCATTATCGTCGACCGCAAGCCGGACCTGATCCTGCTGGACTGGATGCTCCCCGGCACCTCCGGCATCGAGCTGGCCCGACGCCTCAAGCGCGACGAGCTGACCGGGGACATCCCGATCATCATGCTCACCGCCAAGGGTGAAGAGGACAACAAGATCCAGGGCCTGGAGGTCGGCGCCGACGACTACATCACCAAGCCGTTTTCGCCCCGTGAGCTGGTGGCCCGCCTCAAGGCCGTGCTGCGCCGCGCCGGCCCTACCGATGGCGAAGCGCCGATCGAAGTCGGCGGCCTGCTGCTGGACCCCATCAGCCACCGGGTGACCATCGACGGCAAGCCGGCAGAAATGGGCCCCACCGAATACCGCCTGCTGCAATTCTTCATGACCCACCAGGAGCGTGCCTACACCCGCGGCCAGCTGCTGGATCAGGTCTGGGGCGGCAATGTGTATGTCGAGGAACGCACCGTAGACGTGCACATCCGCCGCTTGCGCAAAGCCCTGGGTGACGCCTACGAGAATCTGGTACAAACCGTGCGCGGCACCGGCTATCGTTTTTCCACCAAGGCCTGACAACAGCGGCAAGCAACAAGCGGCGCGCCGATGAGTGACCGCTTCAACACTTGCAGCTCGGAGCTGCTTCACCCCCACGGACGTGTTTCAAGTGAATCAAAACTGGCATGGCACCCTGATTCGCCACCTGCTGCTGTTGATCACCGGCTGCCTGCTGGTGGGCCTGATCAGTGGTTACTACGGCTGGAGCCTGGCCGCCGGCTTAGGGCTCTACCTGGCCTGGACCCTCAAGCAGCTGCTGCGCCTGCACGAATGGCTGCGCCTGCATCAACCCGACGAAGCACCGCCCGACGGCTATGGCCTGTGGGGTGAGGTGTTCGACAGCATCTATCACCTGCAACGCCGCGACCAACGGGTGCGCGGGCGCCTGCAGGCAGTGATCGACCGGGTCCAGGAGTCCACCGCAGCCCTGAAAGACGCGGTGATCATGCTCGACAGCGACGGCAACCTGGAATGGTGGAACCGCGCCGCCGAAACCCTGCTGGGCCTCAAGACGCCCCAGGACAGCGGTCAGCCGGTGACCAACCTGGTGCGCCATCCGCGCTTCAAGGAATACTTCGAGCAAGACAACTACGCCGAACCGCTGGAGATCCCCTCCCCGGCCAACGACCGGGTGCGCATCCAGCTGTACATCACCCGCTACGGCAACAATGAGCACCTGATGCTGGTGCGCGACGTGACCCGCATCCACCAGCTGGAACAGATGCGCAAGGACTTCATCGCCAACGTGTCCCACGAACTGCGTACCCCGTTGACGGTGATCTGCGGCTATCTGGAGACCCTGCTGGACAACGTCGAGGAAGTGAATCCGCGCTGGAGCCGTGCCCTGCAACAGATGCAGCAGCAAGGCGGGCGCATGCAGACCCTGCTCAACGACCTGCTATTGCTGGCCAAGCTGGAAGCCACCGACTACCCCTCGGACAACCAGCCGGTGCCCATCGATGGGCTGCTGCAATCGATCAAGAGCGATGCCCAGGCCCTGTCCGGGGAGCGCAACCAGCGCATCACCCTGGAAGCCGACGCCTCGGTACAGCTCAAGGGCAGCGAGGCGGAACTGCGCAGCGCCTTCTCCAACCTGGTGTTCAACGCGGTGAAATACACCCCGGCCGAAGGCAATATCCGCATCCGCTGGTGGGGCGACGACCAAGGCGCGCACCTGAGCGTGCAAGACTCCGGGATCGGCATCGACAGCAAGCACCTGCCGCGCCTCACCGAACGCTTCTACCGCGTGGATTCGAGCCGCAACTCCAATACCGGCGGCACGGGCCTGGGCCTGGCCATCGTCAAGCACGTGCTGCTGCGTCATCGCGCACGCCTGGAAATCAGCAGCGTACTGGGCCACGGCAGTACCTTTACCTGCCATTTCGCCCCGGCCCAGGTTAAAAAAGCCGCAGCTGGCAGCCTTACCGAACAGCGCTGACCGTGGTTTGCCCCTAGGCAATCGCCCCGTCAGCCGCTACATTGCGTCACTTGTGCCTGCCATTCAGGCACCGCCTTTCCTTCTTCTTCGAATACACGGAACCCGCAAAACTCCATCATGGACCCTTCCCCTGGTTTCACCCTCGCGTCTCTGTTCGCCGACTTCGGCATGATTCTTTTTGCTCTGATCCTGGTCCTGCTCAACGGCTTTTTCGTTGCCGCAGAGTTCGCCATGGTCAAGCTGCGCTCGACTCGAGTCGAAGCCATCGCCCACAAGAACGGCTGGCGCGGGCAGATCCTGCGTACCGTGCACAGCCAGCTGGACGCCTACCTGTCGGCCTGCCAGCTGGGCATCACCCTGGCCTCCCTGGGCCTGGGCTGGGTCGGTGAGCCGGCGTTCGCCCACCTGCTGGAGCCGCTGTTGGGCGCCGTAGGCGTGAACTCCCCGGAAGTGATCCGCGGCGTTTCGTTCTTCACCGCGTTCTTCATCATTTCCTACCTGCACATCGTGGTCGGCGAGCTGGCGCCCAAATCCTGGGCGATCCGCAAACCCGAGCTGCTGTCGCTGTGGACGGCGGTACCGCTGTACCTGTTCTACTGGCTGATGTACCCGGCCATCTACCTGCTCAATGCCAGCGCCAACACCATCCTGCGCATTGCCGGCCAGGGCGAGCCCGGCCCGCACCACGAGCATCACTACAGCCGTGAAGAACTCAAGCTGATCCTGCACTCCAGCCGCGGCCAGGACCCCAGCGACCAGGGCATGCGCGTACTGGCCTCGGCCGTGGAAATGGGCGAACTGGAAGTGGTGGACTGGGCCAACTCCCGAGAGGACCTGGTCAGCGTCGAATTCAACGCGCCGCTCAAGGAAATCCTTGCCCTGTTCCGTCGCCACAAGTTCAGCCGCTATCCGGTCTACGACAGCGAGCGCAACGAGTTCGTCGGCCTGCTGCACATCAAGGACCTGCTGCTGGAACTGGCGGCCCTGGACCATATTCCCGAGTCGTTCAACCTGGCCGAGCTGACTCGTCCGCTGGAGCGCGTGTCGCGGCACATGCCGCTGTCACAGTTGCTGGAGCAGTTCCGCAAGGGCGGTTCGCACTTCGCCCTGGTGGAAGAAGCCGACGGCAAGGTGATTGGCTACCTGACCATGGAAGACGTGCTGGAAGTGCTGGTGGGCGACATCCAGGACGAACACCGCAAGACCGAGCGCGGCATCCTCGCCTATCAGCCAGGCAAGCTGCTGGTGCGCGGTGACACGCCACTGTTCAAGGTCGAGCGCCTGCTGGGCATCGACCTGGACCATATCGAAGCCGAAACCCTCGCCGGCCTGGTGTACGAAACCCTGAAACGGGTGCCGGAAGAGGAAGAAGTGCTGGAAGTCGAAGGCCTGCGCATCATCATCAAGAAGATGAAGGGACCGAAGATCATCCTGGCCAAGGTGTTGATGCTGGATTGACGGGCCCTTTGGCCCGTTCGCCGGCACGCCGGCTCCTGCTGGCGCCTACAGCAGCGGGTCATTTCTTGCCCAAGGCAAAATTCGGCAGATCCCCCAGCGGCTGGTTGAACTGATAGGGAATCGACACCAGCCCCAGCCCGGTATTGCGCTGCACCACAAAATGCAGGTGCGGCCCGCTGCTGTTGCCGGTATTGCCCGACAACCCCAACGGGCTGCCCACCGCCACCCGCTGCCCTTCGCGCACAGTCACCGAACCTTGCTTGAGGTGCAGGTACACGCCCATGGTGCCGTCATCGTGCAGCACCCGGACGAAGTTGCCCGCCGGGTTGTCGCCCCGCCCGTTCTGCGCATTCTCGGTCTTGACCACCACCCCGCCCCTGGCGGCGATGATCGGCGTGCCCACGGGCATGGCGATGTCCATGGCGTAACGGCTCCTGGGACCGAAATGGCTGTATTGGCCATTGGCGCCCTGGGTCAGGCGAAACGGCCCGCCGCGCCAGGGCAGCGGGTAGCGATAGGCCTGGGTGGCGCCTGCCGGGTCCCCCAGGGAATAACGGAACCTGGGGACATAGCTCAAGGGCTGATCGGCGCGAATCGCCGTGAGCAGCGCCAGGCGCTGCCTGCTGCGGGCCGGCAGTACCTGTCGGATCGGGCGTCCGGGCGCTCCACTGACGTTGTGCAAACCGGCAAAGCCCAACTCGATCTCCACCGGCGCGTAGAGGTCGTTGCGCACATACACCGCGTCCCCGTCCTTGTGCTTCTGGATATCCAGGCGCACCTGGCGCTCCAGGTGTTCCTCCATGCGATCGCGGAACACGAACGCCTGGGCTCCCGGCGAAGGCCGGTCGCTGTAGGACACCACGCCATCGGCGTCGACGGATTTGTAGACGGTCATCGCCGCCAGCGAGGTGGCCAGCAGGGACAGTCCGCACAACAGCAGCAGGCGCACAAGCATTGGGCAGCCTCTTGGCAGGTTATGCAGGCACGCTAACAGCCGGATATGGAGCTTGTGTGAATCAGGCCGGGGCCAGAGGGTGCGTGCCCGACGCATCGAAATGGATATCCACGCCCAGTTGCGCGGCCTCCGACAGGTTGACCAGGGCATCGAGGGAGAACTTGTTGATCTTGCCGCTGAGTACGTCATTGAGGCGTGGCTGGGAGATATTGAGGCGCTTGGCCGCCTCCTTCTGCGAGAGGCCCCAGGCTTGTACGGTCTTGCCCAGCTCAAGCATCAGCTTGGCCCGCAGGCGCATGTTGGCGGCTTCCTGGGGAGTGGCCTCAAGGGCATCCCAGACACTGGTGAACCGCTGAGTAACCGGTGAATCAGTCATGGCGTGAACCTGCTTCCTGATATCTGGCGCGAGCCAGTTCGATCTCCCGCGCTTCGGTCTTGCGGGTGGTCTTGCGCACCGCATGCAGCACATAGATGGTTGCCGGCCGCTTGACCACATAGAACACCCGAAACGCCCCTGAATCCTCATGGACCCTGATCTCGAAAACGCTCGGACCGATGGTCTTCACCGACCTGCAATCGTAGGGCTGTTCACCCTGCTGCAGCAGATCCAACTGCAAACCGGCGGCCCGACGGGCATCTTCAGGGAACGCCCGGAGATCTCGCAGCGCGCTCCCGACAAACACCACATCCTTGTGCCTGGGCATCGAACCTCTCCTGTTAATGACCAGGAACAAGGCTAATCAACACGGCCAGGACCGGCCGCGCCGGGTTGTTTCAAGGCATGGCCACAAGCGCTGAAAGGCACTTAGCGCTACGCGCAATCTATATCCAAACAGATATAAATCAAGGACAAAAAGATCAATCGGACGTACGCCAGAAAGTATCGAGGGGTACGGCGAAAGCCTTGCGGCTTGAGGGTTACGGCCTATGTTGCGAGTGGTTCGCTCGATAGCGGGATGGTGCAGCAGGCCGTCTCAGCGCAAGGCAAAAGTCCGCAACGGGAAAAGTGTTTTCCGCAGATTTCCGCAGCTTTGATCCTCGTAGGAGCCGGCTTGCCGGCGAAGAGACCCGCAAGCCTTGTGTTGCTCTTGTGGACGCTTTCGCTGGCAAGCCAGCTCCTACAAAGCGGACTGGGAGGATCAGGCGCCGGGAACGAAATGCTTCTGCGCGGTGCCGCGGGCGATCAGGCGCGAGATGTAATCGAGCTTCTGCGCGTCCTGGTCGACGAAACGGAAGGTCAGTTGCAGCCAATCGCTGTCCGGCTTGGGCTCCAACGCCACCACCGCATGCAGGTAGCCGTTGAGCCGCGCCACTTCAGCGTTGTCGCCCTGCTCCAGGTCCAGCACCGCGCTCTCCAGCACTTGAGGCAGGCTGTCGGTACGCTTCACCACCAGCAACGCTTCCTTGATGCTCAGGGCCTTGATCACGCACGGCTGATTGCCGCTGGACAACCGCAGCTGGCCCTGGCCACGACCGCCACTGGCCGCTGCTGCGGGCGTCGGCGCCTTGACCGGAGGGCTGTTGAGCAAACCACGCGCCGGCGCTGCGGCTGCCGAGGCCGGCGCAGGGGCGGCCGGCTTGGCAAACGGATTGACCGGGGCCGAAGCCGCCCCCACCACCGCCGGCTTGCCGCCGGTCAGGGCGCTCAGGGAGTCATTGCCGAAGGCCGAGTTCATCTTGGTCGGCGCGCTGTTCATCAAGGTGTCGAGCTTGCCGACCTTGTTCAGCGCCTGCTTGACCTTGGTCAGCAGCTGTTCATTGGTGAAAGGCTTGCTCACATAGCCGGAAACCCCGGCCTGGATCGCCTGCACCACGTTTTCCTTGTCGCCACGGCTGGTGACCATGACGAACGGCATGGTTTTCAGCGCCTCTTGCTCACGGCACCAGGTCAGCAGCTCAAGGCCGGACATTTCCGGCATTTCCCAATCGCACAGGACCAGGTCGAAGGCTTCGCGGGCGAGCATCGCCTGGGCCTTCTTGCCGTTGATCGCATCTTCGATCTTGATGCCAGGGAAGTAGTTGCGCAGGCACTTCTTCACCAGGTCACGAATGAACGAAGCGTCATCCACCACCAACACACTTACCTTACTCATCGACCACCCCTTTAAAAATCCCGGCAAGCATAACGCTGGCTGATGGCACTTTGCCAAAACTCTTCAGTCACGCCGGGACTTTTCGTTCGCGGGTGCTGCTTTTCAAATTCGAGGAGCACAAACAAAAACGCCCGGCCAAAGGGCCGGGCGCTCTTCTCGGGCACTCTTACTTATCGTCAGCTTGATCCGGAACATTAGCGGATTCGCCACTTGTGCCTTCAACTTCTTCCTTCATGCGCTTGAGCCCCAAATGGCGCACGTCGGTGCCACGCACCAGATAAATCACCAGCTCGGAAATGTTGCGCGCGTGATCGCCGATCCGCTCCAGCGAACGCAGCACCCAGATAATGCTCAGAACCCGCGAGATAGAGCGCGGGTCTTCCATCATGTAGGTGGCCAGCTCGCGCAGTGCGGTCTTGTATTCACGGTCGATGATCTTGTCGTACTGAGCCACGGAAAGTGCCAGGTCGGCATCGAAGCGGGCAAAAGCGTCCAGGGCATCGCGCACCATGTTGCGCACCTGGTCGCCGATGTGCCGCACCTCCACGTAGCCACGAGGAGCTTCGCCCTCTTCGCACAACTGGATGGCCCGACGGGCGATCTTGGTGGCTTCGTCGCCGATGCGCTCCAGGTCGATCACCGACTTGGAGATGCTGATGATCAGGCGCAGGTCGGAAGCCGCCGGCTGGCGACGGGCGAGGATGCGCAGGCATTCCTCATCGATATTGCGCTCCATCTGATTGATCTGATCGTCAATCTCGCGCACCTGCTGGGCCAACCCGGAGTCGGCTTCGATCAGCGCGGTGACCGCGTCATTGACTTGCTTCTCCACCAGCCCGCCCATGGCCAGCAGGTGGCTGCGCACCTCTTCCAGCTCGGCATTGAACTGCGCGGAGATGTGGTGGGTGAGGCCTTCCTTCGAAATCATGGTTCTGCTCCACAAAAGCTGTAAGCCGCAAGCTACAAGCTGCCAGTTGATAGGTTTCGTCGCGTTGAACTGCTGTTACTTGCCGCTTGAAGCGTGCGGCTTGCAGTTGCTTTCTAGCCGTAACGCCCGGTGATGTAGTCTTCGGTCTGCTTCTTCGCCGGATTGGTGAACAGCGTATCGGTATCGCCGAATTCCACCAGTTTGCCCATGTACATGAACGCGGTGTAGTCGGAAACCCGCGCCGCCTGCTGCATGTTGTGGGTCACGATGACGATGGTGAACTTGGATTTGAGCTCGTAGATCAGTTCTTCGACCTTCAGGGTCGAGATCGGGTCCAGGGCCGAGCAGGGTTCGTCCAGCAGCAACACTTCCGGTTCCACGGCGATGGTCCGGGCAATCACCAGACGCTGTTGCTGGCCGCCGGACAGGCCCAGGGCCGATTCGTGCAGGCGGTCCTTGACCTCATCCCACAGCGCCGCGCCCTTGAGCGCCCACTCTACGGCTTCGTCGAGCACACGCTTTTTGTTGATGCCCTGGATACGCAGGCCGTAGACCACGTTTTCGTAGATGGTCTTGGGGAACGGGTTGGGCTTCTGGAACACCATGCCGACTCGACGACGCAGCTCGGCCACGTCTTCGCCCTTGCGGTAGATGTTGTTGCCGTAAAGGTTGATCGCACCCTCTACACGGCAGCCGTCCACCAGGTCGTTCATGCGGTTGAAGGTCCGCAGCAAGGTCGACTTGCCGCAACCGGACGGGCCGATGAAAGCGGTCACACGCTGCTTGGGGATGTTCATGCTGACATCGAACAGTGCCTGTTTCTCGCCGTAGAACAGGCTCAGGCCGGGCACTTCGATGGCCACGGTCTCTTGTTCCAGGCTCAGGCTCTGCTTGTCGCGGCCCAGGGCGGACATGTTGATGCCGTGAGTATGTGCTTCGTGTTGCATGGGATGCTCCCTGTGCTACCAATTCGTTTGTCGTGAACCGCAGGCGTCTGGCCTGCGGTGACATCATTCTGTTCTGTAGAAACCAGCCGATTAGCTGTCCAGCGCCTTGTACTTCTCGCGCAGGTGGTTGCGAATCCATACGGCCGACAGGTTGAGCACGGCGATCACCAGCACCAGTAGCAGCGCGGTGGCGTACACCAGCGGCCGCGCCGCCTCGACGTTGGGGCTCTGGAAGCCGACGTCATAGATGTGGAAGCCCAGGTGCATGATCTTCTGGTCCAGGTGCAGGTACGGGTAGTTGCCGTCCACTGGCAGCGACGGCGCCAGTTTCACCACACCCACCAGCATCAGCGGCGCCACTTCACCGGCGGCACGGGCCACCGCGAGGATCATGCCGGTCATCATCGCCGGGCTGGCCATCGGCAGGACGATCTTCCACAAGGTCTCGGCCTTGGTCGCGCCCAGGGCCAGGGAACCTTCACGCACGGTGCGGGGAATCCGCGCCAGGCCTTCCTCGGTGGCCACGATCACCACCGGCACTGCCAGCAGCGCCAGGGTCAGGGAAGCCCAGAGCAGGCCCGGGGTGCCGAAGGTCGGCGCCGGCAAAGCTTCGGGGAAGAACAGCCGGTCCACGGAACCGCCCAGCACGTAGACGAAGAAGCCCAGGCCGAATACGCCGTAGACGATGGCCGGAACCCCTGCCAGGTTGTTCACCGCGATGCGGATCACCCGGGTCAGGGTGTTCTGCTTGGCATATTCACGCAGGTAGACCGCCGCCAGTACGCCGAACGGGGTGACGATCATGGCCATGATCAGGGTCATCATCACGGTGCCGAAAATCGCCGGGAAGATCCCGCCTTCGGTGTTGGCTTCACGGGGGTCGTCGCTGAGGAATTCCCAGATCTTGCTGAAGTAGAAACCGATCTTGGTGAAGGTGCCCATGGCATTCGGCTGGTAGGCGTGCACCACCTTGCCCAGGCTGATCTCCAGCACTTTGCCGTTGGCATCGCGGGCGGTCAGGCTGTCGCGATTGAACTGGGCGTGCAGGTCATTGAGCCGGGCTTCGATGTCCTGGTAACGGGCATTGAGTTCGGCCCGCTCGGCGTCCATGTCGGCTTGAGCGGCGGGGCTCATCCGGCCCTCCAGCTCCAGCTTGCGACCGTGCAGGCGGAGGCGCTCCAGACCGGCGTTGATCGCGCCGATGTCGGACTTCTCCAGGCTCTTGAGCTGGGCCGCCAGTTGGTTCACGCGGTTGATCCGTGCTTGCAGCTCAGGCCAGGCGGCCTCGCCTTCGGCGACCACCTTGCCGCTTTCCTTGACGTTGACCAGGTAGCCGTAGAAGTTGCCCCACTCACGGCGCTCGATGGCCATCAGCTCCTTGGGGTAGCTCTGGTTGGTCAGCCACTCACCGACGATCCAGGTGAAGTCGTTGCCGTTCAGGTCACGGTTGCCGACCTTGATCAGCTCCCGGGTCATGAACTCCGGGCCCTGGTCGGGCACCGGCAAACCGGCACTCTTCAGGCGCGCCCGGGGCACTTCTTCCTTCTGCACCACTTCACCGATGACCAGGTGGTTGGCCTGGCCCGGCACGTCATAGCTGGCGTGCACCAGGTCGGCCGGCCAGAAGTGGCCGAGGCCGCGCACGGCGATCACCGCCAGCAGGCCGATGGTCATGATGACCGCGATGGACACCGCGCCACCGCTGATCCAGACGCCCGGGGCGCCGCTCTTGAACCAGTCTTTTAGGGAGTTCTGTTTCACAGACTTCTACCTTTCTTAAAGCGACGAGTATTTCTTGCGCAGACGCTGACGAATCAGTTCTGCGAGGGTGTTCATGACGAAGGTGAACAACAGCAGCACCAGCGCCGAGAGGAACAGCACGCGGTAGTGGCTGCCGCCGACTTCCGATTCGGGCATTTCCACCGCGACGTTGGCGGCCAGGGTGCGCAGGCCTTCGAACAGGTTCATTTCCATGATCGGGGTGTTGCCGGTGGCCATCAGCACAATCATGGTCTCGCCCACGGCGCGGCCCATGCCGATCATCAGTGCCGAGAAGATTCCCGGGCTGGCGGTGAGGATCACCACCCGCGTCATGGTCTGCCACGGCGTGGCGCCCAGGGCCAGAGAGCCCAGGGTCAGGCCGCGAGGCACGCTGAACACGGCGTCTTCGGCGATCGAGTAGATGTTCGGAATCACCGCAAAACCCATGGCCAGGCCGACCACCAGGGCGTTGCGCTGGTCGTAGGTGATCCCCAGGTCGTGGGAGATCCACATGCGCATGTCGCCGCCGAAGAACCAGTTTTCCATGAACGGGCTCATGTACAGCGACAACCAGCCCACGAACAGGATCACCGGAATCAGCAGCGCACTTTCCCAACCATCCGGCACTTTCAGGCGGATCGACTCCGGTAGGCGGCTGAAGATGAAACCGGCCACCAGAATGCCGATTGGCAGCAACATCAAGAGGCTGAAGATGCCCGGTAGATGACCTTCGACATAGGGCGCCAGGAACAGGCCGGCGAAGAAGCCGAGGATCACCGTGGGCATCGCTTCCATCAGCTCGATCACCGGCTTGACCTTGCGGCGCATGCCCGGGGCCATGAAGTAGGCGGTATAGATCGCTGCCGCCACGGCCAATGGTGCCGCCAGCAGCATGGCGTAGAACGCCGCCTTCAGAGTGCCGAAGGTCAGGGGCGAGAGGCTCAGCTTGGGTTCGAAGTCGGTGTTGGCCGCGGTGGATTGCCAGACGTATTTAGGCTCGTCGTAGTTCTCGTACCAGACCTTGCTCCACAGCGCGCTCCAGGACACTTCCGGGTGCGGGTTGTCCAGCAG
This sequence comes from Pseudomonas sp. 50_B, assembly GCF_017491625.1. Classification (NCBI taxonomy): domain Bacteria; kingdom Pseudomonadati; phylum Pseudomonadota; class Gammaproteobacteria; order Pseudomonadales; family Pseudomonadaceae; genus Pseudomonas; species Pseudomonas sp. 50_B. The sequence goes on along the minus strand of NZ_JAFGYX010000001.1, from coordinate 256,984 downwards.
CAGCGGCTGCAGCTTGCCACCGGCCTCGACGATCACCCGGTTGGCCCGTGGCGACAGGCCGAACAGGCCCTGGCCATCCACCACCTGATCCACCAGCAGGGTGCGGTGGGCGGTGCTGTGGAACACCCCGAGCTTGCCGGCGGCGTCCAGGGCAACGAAGCCCTTGCGACGCTCTTCGGCAGTGATTTCAACGATAGGCGCGGTGCCCATCTGGAAGGTGCGGATCTGCTTCAGGCGCAGTTCGCCATCCGGGTCGCGGGCCATGAACCACTGGGCCAGGCCACCCTTGGAGGTGCCGATGATCAGCGAGATGCCGCCCACCAGCTGGGTGCTGGCGGTAACTTCGGTGTCAGCGTCTTCCAGCAGTTTGTAGCGACCGTTGAGGCTCTTGTCCCGCAGGCTGAACACGTCGGCCTGGGCCCGGCCATTGATCACATACAGCCACTGCTGGCGCGGATCGATGTACATGGCCTTCACCGCCTCGGTCATCTGCGGCAGTTCGATGCGGCTCTGCTCGCTGGTGACCTCGCCAGTCATCATGTTTTCTTCGCGGGTCAGCTTCAGCACATGCAGTTGCGCACCGGTGGAACCGGCGATGATCAGCGACGAATCAGTGGCGTTGAGGTTGACGTGCTCCAGGGCACCACCCTGCTCGTTCAGGGTGATCGGGCTGTCGCCGTAGGGGTACTCGATGGCCGGTGAGATGGTCTTCTTGCCGTCCGGGTAGCTGACCTTGTAGGTGTGGCGGAACACCAGGGCCTGACCGTTGGACAGACCGACCACCACCAGCGGATTGCCGGGCTGGTCCTTGCCGATGGACACCACGTTGGCGCCGGCCGGGATCGGCAGGTCGACCTTGCGCAGCTCGGCACCGCTGTCGATGTCGAAGAACAGCGCCTGGCCCTTGTCGGAGACACGCATGCCGACCTGGTTCTGCTCTTCCAGGGAGAACATCAGCGGCTTGCCGGCGTCCTGCATCCAGGCCGGGGTCAGCGGGTCCTTGACGGTCAGGTCGGCGCCCTGGAACAGCGGCACCACGACATAGGCGAGGAAGAAAAAGATCAGGGTGATCGCACCCAGTACCGCCAGTCCGCCAACAAGGACGTACCAGCGGGTCAGGCGGTCTTTGAGCGCGCGAATGCGACGCTTGCGTTGCAGTTCAGGCGTATTGAAGTCAATGCGCTTGGGGGGAGAAGTCGTAGTCATGGGGGAATTGGCCAGATCATTCATGCGCACACCCTAGCGATCCTGTATGACAGAAAGATGACAATGCAGTGACGCAGCAAATCCGCCACATGGCAAAGCCGGCAGCGGGTTGAAAAATGAGGTTGCAGGAGCCGGCTGGCCGACGAGCCGGCCTTGAGCCTGGGTCGCCCTTGCGGGCGCTTGCGCCGCCCGGCCCGCTCCTACGAAAACGAGAAGGTCCGGGGAGCCCGGACCTTCTGCGGCGGCTTATGCGCCTTCTTTCAGGCCCAGGTCAGCCAGGGCCTTGGCGGCCACCTTGGCTGGCAGCGGGATGTAGCCGTCCTTGACCACTACTTCCTGACCCTGCTTGGACAGGACCAGTTTCACGAACTCGGCTTCCAGCGGGGCCAGAGGCTTGTTCGGGGCTTTGTTGATGTAGACGTAGAGGAAGCGCGACAGCGGGTACTTGCCGTTCAGGGCGTTTTCTTCGGTGTCTTCGATGAAGTCGCTGCTGCCTTTCTTGGCCAGGGCCACGGTCTTCACGCTGGCGGTCTTGTAGCCGATGCCCGAGTAGCCGATGCCGTTCAGCGAGGAGCTGATGGACTGCACCACCGAAGCCGAACCTGGCTGCTCGTTGACGTTAGGCTTGAAGTCGCCTTTGCACAGGGCTTCTTCCTTGAAGTAGCCGTAGGTGCCGGATACCGAGTTACGGCCGAACAGTTGCACCGGCTTGTTGGCCAGATCGCCCTTCACACCCAGGTCGCCCCAGGTTTTTACCTCAGCCTTGGCGCCGCACAGACGGGTGGACGAGAAAATCGCGTCGACCTGTTCCATGGTCAGGTGCTGGATCGGGTTGTCCTTGTGCACGAACACCGCCAGGGCGTCCACGGCCACCGGGATAGCGGTTGGCTTGTAGCCGTACTTCTGCTCGAAGGCCGCCAGCTCGGTGTCCTTCATCTTGCGGCTCATCGGGCCCAGGTTGGAGGTGCCTTCGGTCAGCGCCGGTGGCGCGGTGGCGGAGCCGGCGGCCTGAATCTGAATGTTGACGTTCGGGTATTCCTTTTTGTAGTTCTCGGCCCACAGGGTCATCAGGTTCGCCAAAGTATCGGAACCGACGCTGGACAGGTTGCCCGACACACCAGTGGTCTTGGTGTAGCTCGGGATAGCAGGGTCAACAGCGGCAACCGCGTGGGCAGTCGCAACGCCAGCGGCGACAAAGGTCATTGCCGCCATCAAACGCTTCAGTTTCATGCCTTACTCCTAGCAGATAGGGTGTGTTAAGTCGGGGCCAAGTATCTGTAGGCCGTGTGAACACTCTATGTCCGGAATATGACAATTAGATGAAAGGCCAGCACTCCTGAACGGAAGCTGGCCTTTCTTTATACGGCGATAAAAACCTCTGTAGCCGCCGCCGAAGGCTGCGACCGACCCGCAGGGTCGCGACACTCTTCAGCGCCCAGCAGGGCCTGCGGCCCTGTCGCAGCCTGCGGCAGCGGCTACAAGCTGGCGGCGATCAGCGGCCCTTGGCCCACAGGTACAGGCCGACCAGCAGGCCGATGCCGCAGATGATTGCAACGTAATAGGCCGGGCCCATCGGGCTTTCCTTGAGCAGCCAGGTCACCACCATCGGCGTCAGGCCACCGAAGATCGCGTAGGCCAGGTTGTAGGAAAACGACAGGCCACTGAAACGCACCACCGCCGGGAACGCCTTGACCATCACATAAGGCACCGCGCCGATGGTGCCGACAAACAGGCCGGTCAGGGCATACATCGGGAACAGCCACTGCGGGTTATCCAGCAAGCCGTGATAGAAGGTCCAGGAAGTGGCCAACAGCAAGGCACTGCCGAACACGAACACCTTGCCAGCGCCGAAACGATCCGCCAGAACCCCGGAGATCACGCAGCCCAGGCTCAGGAACACAATGGCCAGGCTGTTGGCTTCCAGGGCGGTGATGGCCGGGAACTTATAGACGGTCTGCAGCACCGTCGGGGTCATCAGGATCACCACGATGATCCCGGCGGACAGCAGCCAGGTCAGCAGCATGGAAATGACAATGGCGCCACGGTGATCGCGCAGCACGGTACGCAGGGGCAGCTCTTCGGCCAGGGCCTTGCGCAATTGCAGCTCGGCGAACACCGGGGTTTCGTGCAGCAGGCGGCGCAGGTACACCGAGAACAGGCCGAACACCCCGCCCAGCAGGAACGGGATCCGCCAGGCGTAGTCGGCCACTTCCACCGGGGTGTAGATGCTATTGATGGCGGTGGCCACCAGCGAGCCCAGGAGAATCCCGGCGGTCAGGCCCGCCGTCAGGGTGCCGCAGGCGTAGCCGATATGCCGCTGAGGCACGTGTTCGGAAACAAAGACCCAGGCGCCGGGCACTTCACCACCGATGGCCGCGCCCTGGATTACCCGCATCAGCAACAGCAGGATCGGCGCCCATAGGCCAATCTGCGCGTAGGTCGGCAAGAGGCCCATGATCAGGGTCGGCACCGCCATCATGAAGATGCTCAGGGTGAACATCTTCTTGCGCCCCAGCAGGTCGCCGAAGTGCGCCATGACGATCCCGCCCAGAGGACGGGCCAGGTAGCCGGCGGCGAAGATGCCGAAGGTCTGCATCAGGCGCAGCCACTCGGGCATGTCCGCCGGGAAGAACAGCTTGCCGACCACGGTGGCGAAGAACACGAAGATGATGAAGTCGTAGAACTCCAGCGCGCCGCCCAAGGCAGACAGCGACAGGGTCTTGTAATCACTACGGGTCAAGGGACGGGCGGGCTGCGCTGGCTGCGCGGCGCTCGAGGGCACAGTGGTCATGGCAAGGGCTTCTCTTATTAGTCGGTTCCGGCAACCACAACAGCGCTGGTTGGGGCCTGGCAGGTTCGGCACGATAGCAAATTGTTCGAATGCGTACACAGCAGCGCACAAATGACTCACAAATTTGCGAACTGAGTGGGTCGTCGCGGAGTCTATCGACCGATATACTCGCAAACCTCGAAGCGCAAAGCCGCTTCTGGCAAGGGTTGCTGTGCGAAAACGCTGCTGCGCGCCCCAGTCCCTGGACAGTGCCAGTCGATTTCGCAGAGTTTCCCTTTAGCACGCCTTAGAAAGAACGTGACGAACGCAGTGTGTTCGGGCTGAATCGTTTTTCCTGAAGACGGCTATTCACCTGAAGTCACCATGAAGCGTCACGGGTCAGAGGCCCCTCGGCATGATAGAACTCGAACAAGAAGATCCAATCCCGCAAGGCGACCTGGCCCTGCAAATCACCGCTTTGCCCCGGGAAACCAACGGCTTTGGCGATATTTTCGGCGGCTGGCTGGTGGCGCAGATGGACCTGGCGGGCACTGCCATGGCCAGCCGCGTCGCCGGTGGTCGAGTCGCTACCGTGGCCATCGATCGCATGGCGTTCCTGGTGCCGGTGGCGGTGGGCGCGCAACTGTCCTTCTATACCCAGACCCTGGAGATCGGCCGCAGCTCGATCCAGATGATGGTGGAAGTGTGGAGCGACGACCCGCTGTCCAGCGAATGGCGCAAGGTCACCGAGGCAGTGTTCGTGTTCGTCGCCATCGACGGCAGCGGCCGCACCCGTTCGGTTCCGCCCCGAGCGCGCTAGGTTCCTACAACGCCCAAGCCACTCTAACGAGATCAGCAGCATGCCCACGCCCCACGTTGAAACGGTGAAACTGGATGAACTGAACTGCTGGCGCATCCGCCACGGTGATGCCGAACTGCTGGTGGCCCAGCAAGGCGCGCACATCCTCAGTTATCAAGTAGCCGGGCAACAGCCGCTGATCTGGCTCAACGACGAGGCGCAGTTCAAGACCGGCAAGAGCATCCGCGCCGGGGTTCCGGTGTGCTGGCCCTGGTTCGGCAACTTTGCACGCAACCCGCAAAGCGTGCAGGCCATGCGCCAAAGCGCTGAACCGGCACCGGCCCACGGCCTGGTGCGGGCCAGCGACTGGGAACTGCAAGGCATCGAAAGCGACGGCGACAGCTTGCTGGTACGGCTGCGCCTGCCCTGCCCCGCTGGCGGCTTTCCTGGCTGGCCCCATCAGGTGGAACCGAGCCTGAGCATCCGCCTCGACGAGCAACTGCACATCAGCCTCACCAGCCATAACCTGAGCACAGAAAGCGTGAGCATCAGCCAGGCGCTGCACAGCTATTTCGCGGTCAGCGATGTGCGCAACGTGCAGGTCGAAGGCCTGGACGGGCTGAACTACATCGAAACCCTGGAAGACTGGACCACCAAGGTCCAGAGCGGCGCCTTGCACTTTAGCGGCGAGACCGACCGCATCTACCTGAACGTCCCGGCGCAGCTGGATATCGTCGATCCGGACTGGCAACGACGGATTCGCCTGACCAGCGCAGGCTCACGCACCGCCGTGATCTGGAACCCCTGGATCGACCGCGCCGCGCAGTTCAGCGACATGGCCAACGACGGCTGGCAGCGCATGCTGTGCATCGAGACCGCCAACGTGATGGACGACATCGTCACCCTGGCACCTGGCGCCCGCCACACCCTGAGCGTGAGCATCAGCGCCGCCCCGCTCTGACCCACGATTGCGCTGATGGGTCCTGTGTTCAGGCTGGGCGTGGCGAGGGAGCTTGCTCCCGCTGGAAGGCGCAGCCTTCCCAAGTCCTGAATCCGCGGTCTGTCAGGCAGAACGCGTACTCAGGTCTTGCGGCCGCTACGCGCCCGAGCGGGAGCAAGCTCCCTCGCCACAACAGCCCTCCTGGCCCCAAATTCCTGGCTAATCCCCTCAGTCCCGCTACAGGTCGGATTCCTGCACCACCCGCACCTTCGCCGCATCCAGGGCGTAGGCCGCGTCGGCCAGGTCATTGCTGACCGACTCGATCTTCAAGGTGCCGGTCACCCACAGCGGCGTGTAGATGTCCTCCAGCTTCACGCCCTTGGGAAAGCGCACCAGCACCAGCTGGTTGGGCGGCGGTGGCGGCACGTGGATGCAGGCGCCCGGGTACGGCACCAGGAAGAACAGCGTGCTGCGCCCCTTGGCATCAGCCTCCAGCGGCACCGGATAGCCGCCGAGGCGGATCTGCTTGTCGTTCATCGCCGGCACGGTCTTGGTGGAATACATCACCGCCGGCAAGCCCTTGCTCTGCTTCAGGCCGCCCTTTTCGGTGAAGGTGCCATTGGCTTCGGGGGAGTTGTGGTCGATTTCCGGCATCTGCTCCAGGGCTTTCTGGTCCGACTTGGGCATCAGCTCCAGCCAGTCGGTTTCCGGCAGTTCGCCAGCCTGGGCCAGGCCGCAGCCCAGCAGAACAAAGGTCAATAGAAGACGGCGCATGAGAGGGTGGCTCGGTCAAAAAGGAAGGACGGAAAAACCCGGGCATTCTAGTGCCCAAAGCGTCGGCTGCGTTGAAGTTTCAGATGAAGAAAAGGGCTCCCCTCGGCACGAGCGGCAGAGGGGGCTTGCAGGGGGGAATCAGCTTTTCTTGACGAAGCCGTAGATCACCAGCAGGACGACCGCGCCCACCAGCGCACCGATGAAACCGGCGCCCTGGCCAGCCTGATAAATACCCAGCGCCTGACCGCCATAAGTGGCCGCCAGCGAGCCGCCGATACCCAGCAGGATGGTCATGATCCAGCCCATGCTGTCGTCTCCCGGCTTGAGGAAACGCGCCAGCAGACCAACGATCAAGCCGATGAAAATGGTTCCAATAATGCCCATGGCTGTTCCTCTGTAAGGGGGGATCAAGCCAAAGCCTAGCCAGCACTTTGGCATCCTGCTATCAGAGAACGGCGGGAAACGAAGGTTCCCGCCAGCCGGAGGATTTGTTACTCGGCGATCAGCGCTTGCACCTTGAGGATCTGCGCTTGCAGGGTCGCCTGATCGGCGCAACGCAGGTTGGCGTGGCCGACCTTGCGTCCGGCCTTGAAGGCCTTGCCGTAGTGATGCAGGTGGCAGTCGTCGATGGCGATGACCTTGTCCACCGGCGGCACCTGGCCGATGAAGTTGATCATGGCGCTCTCACCGACTTTGGCTGTGGAACCCAGAGGGAGACCGGCTACCGCCCGCAGGTGGTTTTCGAACTGGCTGCACTCGGTGCCTTCGGTGGTCCAGTGCCCGGAGTTGTGCACCCGCGGGGCAATCTCGTTGGCCTTGAGGCCGCCGTCGACTTCGAAGAACTCGAACGCCATCACGCCGACGTAATCCAGCTGCTTGAGCACGCGGCTGGAGTAGTCCTCGGCCAGGGCCTGCAGCGGGTGATCACTGCTGGCCACCGACAGGCGCAGGATGCCGCTGTCGTGGGTGTTGTGCACCAGCGGGTAGAAACGGGTTTCACCGTCACGGGCACGCACGGCGATCAGCGAGACTTCACCGGTGAACGGCACGAAGCCTTCCAGCAGGCAAGGCACGCTGCCCAGTTCGGCGAAAGTGCCTGCGACGTCGGCGGCGCTGCGCAGGACCTTCTGGCCCTTGCCGTCGTAACCCAGGGTGCGGGTCTTGAGCACGGCCGGCAGGCCGATGCGCGCCACGGCGGCGTCGAGATCCGCCTGGGACTGGATGTCGGCAAACTCCGGGGTAGGAATCCCCAGGTCCTTGAACATGCTCTTCTCGAACCAGCGATCACGGGCGATGCGCAGGGCTTCGGCGCTCGGGTAGACCGGCACGAACTGCGAGAGGAAGGCCACGGTTTCCGCCGGCACGCTCTCGAATTCGAAGGTCACCAGGTCCACTTCATCGGCCAGCTGGCGCAGGTGGTCCTGGTCGCCGTAGTCGGCCCGCAGGTGTTCGCCCAGGGCAGCGGCACACGCATCCGGCGCCGGGTCGAGAAAAGCGAAGTTCATTCCCAGCGGAGTCCCCGCCAGGGCCAACATGCGGCCCAACTGGCCGCCACCGATTACACCGATCTTCATCGTCAACAACCTCAGGCGACGCGCGGGTCTGGATTGTCCAGGACGCTGTCTGTCTGTTCAGCACGGAATTTTTTCAGCACCGCATGGAACTGCGGGTGCTTGGCGCCCAGGATGCTCGCCGAGAGCAGGGCCGCGTTGATCGCGCCGGCCTTGCCGATGGCCAGGGTGGCCACGGGGATGCCGGCGGGCATCTGCACGATGGACAGCAGCGAATCCACGCCCGAGAGCATCGACGACTGCACCGGCACGCCCAGCACCGGCAGGTGGGTCTTGGCCGCGCACATGCCCGGCAAGTGCGCCGCGCCGCCGGCACCGGCGATGATCACCTCGATGCCACGCGCCTCAGCCTCTTCGGCGTACTGGAACAGCAGGTCCGGGGTGCGGTGTGCGGACACCACCTTCACCTCGTAAGGGATGCCGAGCTTTTCCAGCATATCGGCGGTGTGGCTAAGGGTGGACCAATCGGACTTGGAGCCCATGATCACGCCAACCAGTGCACTCATCGTCGTGCCTCTTCTCTCTGGGCGCCCGCGGGCGCGTCAAAAACAACAAGCCACGCGAAAATGCGTGGCTTGACTGTACGAATTATGGCCGGACGAACCGGCCGAAGGCCGCGCAGTATACCGAAAAAGCCGCGCTAAACGCACTTTCGCCGACCATCTGTCGAACAAAGTATTTCCGGCGCAAAACCCCGGTTTTATTGACTCTGAAGTCAGTCTCCCCGAACTGAAAGCCCCTCGCAGCCTGACCAATTCCCTGTAGCCGCTGCCGCAGGCTGCGAACGACGGCGCAGCCGGCGCCAGAGCTCTATCCCCAATCCTTCAGACACTCCGCAGCGCCAGGTGTGGCGGCCACTGCGGTGCCGATCATCCGAACGCGGCCCGAACCTGCGGCCGCGGCTACAGGGCCTGGCGTTGCCGACGCTGAAAATCCCTCGCGATCTGCAACACCGGCAACAGGCTCATGTGTTGCCCGTCGCTTGTGCGGCGGCGCCTTCCAGCTTGCGCCAGAGCAAACGCACGTTGGCCTTGCGCACCAGGGCGCAGCGATACAGGCGGATCTCCAGCGGTACATGCCATTGCGCGCCGCCGCACACCACCAGTTCACCCCGGGCCAGTTCGGCGCGCACGCTCAATTGCGGCACCCAGGCAATGCCCAGCCCTTCCAACGCCATGCTCTTTAGGCTGTCGGCCATGGCGGTCTCATAAACCGTGGTGAAACGCAGGTTGCGCTGGCGCAGCAGCAGGTTCACCGAACGCCCGAGAAAGGCCCCGGCGCTGTATGCCAGCAACGGCACACTGGCCTCGCCTTCCAGATCGAACAGCGGCTTGCCCTGGGCATCGGCAGCGCACACCGGGAGCATCTCGGTGTGCCCCAGGTGCAGCGAGGGGAAGATTTCCGAGTCCATCTGCAAGGCCGCGTCCGGGTCATAGAAGGCCAGCATCAGGTCGCAGCCGCCTTCGCGCAGGGCGTGCACCGCATCGCCGACGTTGGTGGCCACCAGCCGCGTGGCGATGTTCAGCCCTTCATTGCGCAGTTGCGCGATCCAGCGCGGGAAGAAGCCCAGCGCCAGGGAGTGAGCCGCCGCCACCTGCATCACCTCGCCCTGGCCACCTTCCAGATGATGCAGGTGACGCACCACCTCGCCGAGCTGTTCGACCACGGTGCGCGCGGTGACCAGGAACAGCTGCCCCGCCGCCGTCAGTTCCACCGGCGTGCGCGAGCGGTTGACCAGGGTCAGGCCCAGGGCCGCTTCCAGGCTGCGAATGCGCCGGCTGAAGGCCGGCTGGGTCACGAAACGTCGCTCGGCAGCCTGGGAAAAGCTGCGGGTGGCGGCCAGGGCACTGAAGTCCTCGAGCCATTTGCTTTCCAGATTCATCACGTCCTCCCGGACACGCACCATTTTAGGTCACACGCTCGCCGGCAAAGCGGCGTCACACCGGCATTATGCCGAATATGCATAGCCCAGTGTTTAACAGCATTGGCCCAAAAATTCCCTTCGGCCTAGGATTCGCAGCGTTCCCGGCACAGACCGGGTCCCTACCGAGATGATCTCCGTCATGTCCTCCGCTGCATCTTTCCGCACAGAAAAAGACCTGCTTGGCGTACTCGAAGTACCGGCTCAAGCGTATTACGGCATCCAGACCCTGCGAGCGGTGAACAACTTCCGCCTCTCCGGCGTTCCGATTTCGCACTACCCAAAACTGGTCGTGGCCCTGGCAATGGTCAAGCAGGCAGCTGCTGACGCCAACCGCGAACTGGGTCATCTGAGCGAAGCCAAGCATGCGGCCATCAGCGAGGCCTGTGCCCGCCTGATCCGCGGCGACTTCCACGAAGAGTTCGTGGTGGACATGATTCAAGGCGGCGCTGGCACTTCCACCAACATGAATGCCAACGAAGTCATCGCCAACATCGCGCTGGAGGCCATGGGCCACAGCAAGGGCGAATACCAGTACCTGCACCCGAACAACGACGTGAACATGGCGCAGTCCACCAACGACGCCTACCCGACCGCGATCCGCCTGGGTCTGCTGCTGGGTCACGACGCCCTGCTGGCCAGCCTCGACAGCCTGATCCAGTCGTTCGCCGCCAAGGGTGAAGAATTCAGCCACGTCCTGAAAATGGGCCGTACCCAGCTGCAAGACGCCGTGCCGATGACCCTCGGCCAGGAATTCAAGGCCTTCGCCACCACCCTGGGTGAAGACCTGGCTCGCCTGAAGACCCTGGCGCCGGAAGTGCTGACCGAAGTCAACCTGGGCGGCACCGCCATCGGCACCGGCATCAACGCCGACCCGCGCTACCAGGCCCTGGCCGTACAACGCCTGGCCACCATCAGCGGCCAGCCGCTGGTACCGGCGGCCGACCTGATCGAAGCCACCTCCGACATGGGCGCCTTCGTGCTGTTCTCCGGCATGCTCAAGCGCACCGCGGTCAAGCTGTCGAAGATCTGCAACGACCTGCGCCTGCTGTCCAGCGGCCCACGCACCGGCATCAACGAAATCAACCTGCCAGCGCGTCAGCCCGGCAGCTCGATCATGCCTGGCAAGGTCAACCCGGTGATCCCGGAAGCGGTCAACCAAGTGGCGTTCCAGATCATCGGCAACGACCTGGCCCTGACCATCGCGGCCGAAGGCGGCCAGCTGCAACTGAACGTGATGGAGCCGCTGATCGCCTTCAAGATCTTCGACTCGATCCGCCTGCTGCAACGCGCCATGGACATGCTGCGCGAGCACTGCATCACCGGCATCACCGCCAACGAAACCCGTTGCCGCGAACTGGTGGAGCACTCCATCGGCCTGGTCACCGCGCTGAACCCGTACATCGGCTATGAAAACGCCACCCGTATCGCCCGCATCGCCCTGGAAAGTGGCCGTGGCGTACTGGAACTGGTGCGCGAAGAAGGCCTGCTGGACGACGCCATGCTCGACGACATCCTGCGTCCGGAAAACATGATTGCCCCGCGCCTGGTTCCGCTGAAAGCGTAACCGCCGCGCCCCCGAAACATGCAACACCGCTCACCAGGTTGAGGGACTAGACACCTCTCACCTTTTGAGGGCTTGGAGATACGTCTCCAGGCCCTTTTTTTTGCCTGCTGTTTTTGCCTGCTGTTGAAATCGCCGCGCCCGCTGCGCGGCCGATCGCAGCCTGCGGCAGCGGCTACCCCCCCAACCTAAACTGCGACCGCCACCTCTTTGTAGCCGCTACCGAGCCCGCGAGGCTGCGACAAGGTCCGCAGGACCTTCAGCGACCTTGAGAACCCCGCGTCCCTTCGGGCCGTTCGCAGCCTGCGGCAGCGGCTACACCCCCAACCTGAACTGCGGCCGCAACCTCTATGTAGCCGCTGCCGAGCCCGCGAGGCTGCGAACGGCACCGAAGGGGCCGCAAAACCTGCCAGCACACTCTGCCTGCCCGACCCCACTCGCACATTCAACACAGCCCCTATCCCCCTACCCAGCACCCGATTTGTCAGGGAATACCGCCCAGTGCCGGAGCCGTTTCGCTTTGTTTTGTAGGGCAAATCCGAGAGAATCCCCCACGCCTTTGAGCGCCTTGTACCCCTTCGAACGATCAGGCAGTCTCCCGGTGCCGCTGCCAAATCAGCGGCCCGGATGTGGAAGTTCGGACCTGAGTAAGCATGAGCGCTCATGAGCATGGCTCGACGTATTTTCGTTGGCATCGCTTTATGGCGGTTGTGCGCGGGACACCTTCGGGTGTGCTGGGTTACTCAGTCCCGGTCTTCCACACCCTCGCACAACTGCCACCCCTCATGTGGAAGTGAGCTCGGCAGTCCGTTAACTACTGAGTGAGTGACAGTCATGAAAAAGCTCGTCCCCGACCCACCTCTCCAAACCGATCATCCACGCCGCGACCCGGAGCTGGACCGCGCCAACGCCAACCTGCTGGCCGCCTTGAATGGCACCCGCCATCGCCCCTTCGGCCTGCGCGACGCCCAGGGCCACCCGCTGTTCGCCGTACAGCCCCAGGTGAATGCCGAAGACGCGCTGATGCACGTTTCCTTGCTGCTCAAATGCGCCGAAGAGGTGTCCGATGAAATCACCGAACGGGCCAGCGGCATCGAGCGCGGACTGATCTGGTCCATGGTGCATTCCGTGGAAATGGCCCGCGCCGTGGTGGATGCCCTGCTCGACGGCGCCCGCCCCACTCCCTGACGCAACCTGTAGCCGCTGCCGAGCCCGCGAGGCTGCGACAAGGTCCGCAGGACCTTCAGCGACCTTGAGAACCCCGCGTCCCTTCGGGCCGTTCGCAGCCTGCGGCAGCGGCTACAGGTTTTGCTCGGCACGGTGGATAATCAGCCTCCCGCCGCCACCGGCAATGACGACCAAGGCACCCTGTCGATGGACCCGACGCACACCCAAGCTCTGCAACAGCTACGCCACCTGATCCCCATCGGCCTGCGCCACGCCCAGGCCCTGCTCGCCCGCTGCGCCAATAATCCGCAGCAAGCCGCCGAACTGTACAAATCCGATCTGCTGCAAGTGCTGGTAGAAAAGTCCGGCTTGCCCCAAGAGCAAGCCCGGGAGCACTTGCTCAACGCCGCTTACGACCTGAACCGCGCCCTGCACGCTATAGAAGAAGCGCGCTTCACCCTGACCCAGCGCATTCTGCGCAAACATCACCGGGACCCGGGCCAGGCCCTGGACCTGATCGCCCAGGCCATCGAAACCGCCGAGCAATTGCCGCGTCAGTACTGGCTGGATTTCGCAGCGCTGGAGCAACTGCCCCCAGCACCGCGCTGCTTCATGATCCTGCACGAGTGGCTGGCCTTCGAGGGCTGGGAAGGTTTCGACAGCGCCCTGCACTTTCACCTGTCCCAGGCCATCGCTCAGTTCAGGCTCCTGCAACTGGACGACCTGGCGGTCACCCTGGAGCAGGCCGATCAGCGCCAGCAGCAGCTACGAGCCGCCCATGGCGGAAGCGAAGGCCCCGTCGAGCTGGCCATGCGCATCAACCAGGACCCGCTCTTCAACCGCTGCCAGGATCACTTCCAGCAACAGCGGCCGCTATTGGACGAACGCCTGTATCAGTGGGTAGAGCGGCATACAGAGCAGTTCCCCGCCTGAGCAGAGGGGCGACCTGGGTGCATACGCCGCTGCTACCCACAGCTCAGAAGTCGGTAGACTGCCGCCCTCACCGAACACGGACCTCGGACTCGCTCCTCCATGGAATTGCACTACAGCATCACCTCTGCCAACACCCAAGCCCGGCTCGCCGAACAACTGCCCCAGGAAATGCTCAGGCAGGACCAGCAGCAGGCGCGGATCATGGCCAGCGTCGCCCGTTGGCAGACCCGACTGATCGGCCCCTTGATGTTCACCCTCTGCCTGATCGGCGGCGGCCTGGCGATCTATTTCCCCGAACAGCGTTTCACCCCGGAAAAAGTCATTGCCATGCTGGTGTTCGTGCTGATTTTCAGCATGCTCTGGTGGCGCTTTTCCAAGCGCTGGCTCACCCACCTGCACGCCCGTATCGCCGCCCATCACGCCAAGCCCGGCAAGCCTTTGCAGGGTGTGAACCAGCGCCTGATCGAAGCCCGCCTGCGCGCGCCGCTGAAGGCGGCCGAGGGCACTTACCACCTGAGCTTCGACGACCAGGGTTTCAGCCTGAGCAAGGCCCGGGGCAAGCAGAGCGGCCTGGCCTGGGAACAGGTTGTTCACTTGCGGGAAACCCCCGATTTCTACGTCGTGGCCTGTGCCGAGCTGCAACGCAAGAACATGGGCTACTGCATCGCCAAACACAGCGAACTGATGGACGCCGAGGAGTATCAGCAAGGGCTGCAAGCCTTTCTGAGCCAATGCCCGGTCGCGCCGTCCGCCACCTGACCAAGCCTCCCCCGACGCCCCACACACGGAATTTGCATGCACACATCAGCGTCCTCCCCCCGCCCGGCCCGCGCCCTGGCCATCCTCGGCACCGGCCACGCCCTGCCGCAGCGGGTGGTCAGCAGTGCCGAGCTGGACCGCCAGCTCGGCCTGGAAGCCGGTAGCGTGGCGCGCATCAGCGGGGTGCAGCAGCGCCACGTCGCCGATCCTGCGGACACCGCCGCCAGCCTCGGCGCCCGTGCCGCGCGCCAGGCCCTGCAGGCGGCCGGCCTGGAGCTTGGCCAGCTGGACCTGATCGTCTGCGCCAGCGGCACCCAGGACCAGGGCATGCCCTGCAACGCCGCGCTGCTGCAACGGGAGCTGGGCCTGGGGCAGTCGGGCATTCCGGCCATGGACATCAACGCCAGTTGCCTGGGCTTTATCGCCGCCCTGGATACCTTGTCCTGGCCGATCCAGGCCGGGCATTACCGGCGCGTGCTGCTGGTGTGCGCCGATATCGCTTCCTGCGGCCTGGACTGGCAGCAGGTGGAGGTCTGCGGCATCTTCGGCGACGGCGCGGCGGCGGTGGTGCTGGGCCCGGGCCATGGCGGGCAGAAGCTCCTCGCCTCGCGCCTGAAGACCTACGCCGAAGGCGCGGCGCTGTGCCAGATCCCCGCCGGCGGTTCGCGCTTTCATCCGCGGCGCATCGACGTGCCGTTCGAGCCCCTGACCAGCTTCGCCATGCAGGGCAAGGGCGTGTTCCGTCTCGCGGCCAAACACCTGCCGGACCTGATGGACGATCTGTTGCTGCAAGCCGGGCTCTCCCTTGGGCAAATCGACTGGGTGATCCCTCATCAAGCCAGCCAGCAGGCCATGCAGCATGCGGCCAAGCGCCTGAGCCTGGGGCCGGACAAGGTCATCGATATCTTTGCCCAGCACGGCAATCAGGTGGCGGCCTCGCTGCCCACCGCCCTGGACATCGCGGTGCGCGACGGGCGCATTCAACGCGGACACACCTTGCTGCTGATCGGCACCGGCGCGGGCCTGTCCCTCGGCGGCATGATCCTGGAGTTCTGATGAAGATCCTGGTCACCGGCGGTACCGGTTTTATCGGTCGGCATCTGGTCTGGAAGCTGGCCGCCGAAGGCTGTGAGGTACAGTTCAGCGGGCGCAACCCCGAGGCGGCGGCCGAGGTGATTGCCCACAGCCCGGCGCCGGTGCGCTGGCTGCCGCTGGAGCACGGCAGCCCGTTGGCCAAGCGCCTGCTGGCCGACGCCAGCCGCGAGCATGACGCCATCGTGCATTGCGCCGCCCTGTCGTCACCCTGGGGGTCGCCCCAGGCGTTTGCCCGGGCCAACCTCGACTCCACCGCCGAGGTGATCCACGCCTGCGGCAAGAACCGCATCCCGCGGCTGGTGCACATCTCCACCCCGAGCCTGTACTTCGACTTCAGCGACCGCTTGGGTATCCGCGAAGACCAGCCGCTGCCAAACCCGGTGAACGACTACGCCCGCAGCAAGGCCCAGGCCGAAACCCTGCTGGCAGACGCCAAGCTGCCCGAGTGCGTGATCCTGCGGCCCCGGGCGGTGTTCGGCCCCTGGGACGCAACCCTGATGCCGCGCCTGCTGCGGGTGATGCAGCGCGGGGCGATTCCGCTGATGCGCGGCGGTCGGGCCCAGCTGGACCTGACCTGCGTCGACAATCTGGTGCACGCGGTGTGGCTGGCCCTGACCCGGCCCCTGCCGCGCCCGCTGTGCGTCTACAACCTGAGCAATGGCACGCCGCTGGCCTTCAAGGACCTGCTGCAACAGATGGCCGAGCACTTCCAGCTGCCGCTGCGCACCCGCCGCCTGCCCTGGCCCCTGGTGCACGGCGTGGCGCACCTGCTGGAGCTCAAGGCGCGCCTGGGCAACGGCGCCGAACCCCTGATCACCCGCTACGGCGCCGGCGTCCTGGCCTTCAGTCAGACCCTGGACATCAGCGCCATCCAGCGCGAGCTGGGCTATCGCCCGGTGATCAGCCAGGACCAGGGCATCGCCCAGCACGCCCAATGGTGGCTGGCCCAACAGAGGCAACGAGCATGAGCCGCAGCGTGAGTTTGAAGATCCTCCGGGCCGGCTGGTGCCAGCATCTGGAATGCATGGCCGACCGTGGCGGGCGCCTGGCGCCGGTGCAGTTTCCGGCCCTGTGCGGGCTGATCCAGCACCCGGACCACGGCTGGATTTTGTACGACACCGGCTACGCCGAGCACTTCTTCCAGGCCACCCGCGCCCTGCCCGAGCGCCTGTACCGCAGTGCGGTGCCGGTGCAGTTGCCGGTGGCCGAACAGCTGGGGGCGCAGTTGCATGAGCTGAGCATCGGCCCGGGGGATATCCGCCATGTGATCATTTCCCACTTCCACGCCGACCATATCGCCGGGCTGCGGGACTTTGCCAACGCGCGTTTCATTGCCCTGGAAGCCGATTACCGGCATATCGACAGCCTGCGCGGTCAGCGTTGGCGCGCCACCCTCGGCGGCCATCTGCCGGGCTTGCTGCCGGACGACTTCAGCGCCCGCCTGCGCCTGGCCGAAGCCAGCCCCAGCTGTGCGCTGCCAAGCTGGATAGCACCCTTCGAGCAGGGCCTGGACCTGTTCGGCGATGGCAGCCTGATCGGCGTGCCGTTGCCCGGGCACAGCGAAGGCCAGCTGGGCCTGTTCATCCCCGATGCCCAGGGCCGACCGGTGTTCCTGGTGGCCGACGCCTGCTGGTCGGTGCCGGCCTGCCGCGCCGAACGCCTGCCCGCCGCCCCGGCACTGTGGTTTGCCAGCGCCGACCGTCAGCAATATGTGCGCACCTACAGAGGCCTGGGCCAGCTGATCCGCCGCGAACCGGCGGTGGCGGTGCTGCCGTCCCATTGCACCCAGGCCTGGGAGGCGTTCGCCCATGAACAGTGAACGCCTGCTGGGCACCCTGCGCAGCATCGGCGCCTTCGTGTTCAGCCGCTACGCCCTGCGCTTTCGTCGCCGCGAGCGCCTGGAAGCCTGGCAGGCCCGACGCCTCAAGCACTTCATGGCGCGGGTCATGCCCCGTGGCCAGCGCTTCAACGGGCTGACCCACGATGGCCTGCACAGCTTGCCGATCATGGACAAGGCCAGCCTGATGAGCGATTTCGCCGGCTACAACACCCGCGCCCTGAGCCTGGAACAAGTATTACCGGTGGCCCTGCAGGCCGAGCGTTCCCGGGACTTCAGCCCGACCCTGGGGGACATCACCGTAGGCCTGTCCAGCGGCACCTCGGGGGCCCAGGGGGTCTTCCTGGTCAGCAGCGTGGAACGCCAACGCTGGGCCGGCATCCTGCTGGCGCGGACCCTGCCCCGGGCCCTGCTGCCCCGGCTGCTGTGCCCCTGGCTGGCGCCGCTGCGCATCGCCTTCTTCCTGCGAGCCAACAGCCGCCTGTACACCACCCTGGCCAGCCGCCGCATCGACTTCGCCTTTCATGACCTGACCCTGGGCCTGAGCGCCTCCCTGCAACGCCTCAACCATCAGAACCCGGACGTGCTGGTGGCCCCGGCCACGGTGCTGCGCGGGTTGGCCCAGGCGGCCCTGGCCGGGCAGTTGACGATCCGCCCCCGGCACATTCTGTCGGTGGCCGAAGTGCTGGAAACTACCGACGCCGAGGTGGTACAGCAGGCCTTCGGGCTCAAGCCCCGGCAGATCTATCAGGCCAGCGAAGGCTTCCTCGGCTACACCTGCGAGGCCGGCACCCTGCACCTGAATGAAAGCCACCTGCACATCGAGCCGCAGTGGCTGGACCCTGAGCGCACGCGCTTTCAGCCGATCATCACCGACTTTTCCCGGCGTACGCAGCTGATCGTGCGTTATCGCCTCAACGACATCCTGCGAGTGGCCGACGCGCCCTGCCCCTGTGGCCGCGCGGAACGGGCCATCGCCGCCGTGGAAGGCCGCGCCGACGAGATCCTCTGGCTGCCGCGGCTCGACGGCCAGCAGCTGGCACCGCTCTACCCCGACCTGTTGCGCCGGGCCCTGCTGATGCTCGGGGCGACGCTTGAGGAATACCAGATCCACCAGCGCGGACTGCTCTGGCAGGTCAACCTGCGCACCTCGGGCGACTACCACGGGCTGTGCCAACGCTTGAGCGAGGCCCTCGCCGAGCTCTGCGCGCAACAGGGGCTGCAGGCGCCGCAGCTGAGCTTCGGCCACTGGCAGGCGCCGCCGCCACAGACGAAAAGACGCCGCCTGCTGATGCTGCAACTACCCGAGGGACTGCCATGCGTGTATTGATTCTCGGCGCCCGGGCCCCGGCCTGCCTGGAGTGGGCCCGGGCCTTCAGCCAAGCCGGCTGGACGGTGACCGTGGCCGATTCCCTGGCCCAGCCCCTGAGCCGCTTCAGCCGCGCCGCCGAGCACTTCGTGCGCCTGCCGGAGCCGCGCCACGACCCGGATGCCTGGATCGAGGCCCTGGCCGGGGTCATCCGCCAACAGGCCATCGACCTGCTGCTGCCCACCTGCGAAGAGGTGTTCTACCTGGCCCACGGCCTGGAGCGCCTGCGACCTTTGTGCCGGGTGTTCACCAGCGATTTCGAGCTGCTGCACCGCCTGCACCACAAGGGCGATTTCGCCGCCATGACCCAGGGCTGGGACGTGGCCGCGCCGCCGACCCGAGTGCTGCATGACCCGGCCGCGTTGCAGGCCCTGGCCGCCGAGCACGACGCCCTGGTGTTCAAGCCGGCCTATTCGCGCTTCGCCTCCCAGACCCTGATCCGCCCGAGCCCGGCGCAACTGGCGAAAGTCCGGCCCAGCAGCGAGGCGCCCTGGGTGGCCCAGCAGTTTGTCCCCGGCCAGGAATACTGCAGCTTCAGCGTGCTGGTGGACGGCCAATTGCGCGCCCACAGCAGCTACCAGCCGCGCTACCGGGTCGGGCGTGGCTCGGGAATCTACTTTCACAGCTGCGCCCCGGCGCCGATCCGCGCCTTCCTGGAGCAGTTCGGCCGGGCCACCGGCTACACCGGGCAGGTGGGTTTTGACTTCATCGAGGACCCGCACGGCCGCTTCCACGTGCTGGAGTGCAACCCCAGGGCCACCAGCGGCGTGCACCTGTTCGACGATCAGCGTGTGCCGTTGGTAGCGGCGCTGGGCAGCGAAGCCGGCGCTGCGCTGGAGGCGACCCTGGAACCCAGGATGATCGCCCTGGCCATGCTGCTTCTGGCCGCGCCGCAACGGGCCTTGAGCCGGGCGTTCTGGCACGACTACCGGCAAGCCCGAGACGTGATCGTCCAGGACGGCGACCGTGGCCCGCTGACCGCCCAGCTGCTGAGCCTGAGCGAGATCATCGGCCGCGCCCTGACCCGCCGCTGCGGGCTGCTGGCCGCCTCCACCGCCGATATCGAATGGAACGGCCAGCCCCTGGGGGCAACGCGCCGATGAAGCTGTGGATGCCCGAGCAACTGGCCCTTGAGCCCACGAGCGCCGACGACAGCCACGCCCGGCAGTACGTGCGCACCTGCGCCGGCGGCGCGCTGATCGGCAACGTCAGCACCGCCCTGGCCCTGCTGGACACCGGCCATCATCAGTTCCCGGTGAGCATCAACCACGGCCACGACCCTGTGGATAACTGCTACGTGGTGTCGCCGCAAACCGCCTACAGCGGCTATGCCCGGGAAGAACTGCAGCGCCTGAAACGGCCCTGGCTGGCCCGGCCGCTGAGGCTGCTGACCCAGGGCGTAGACCGGCTGCTGAGCGCGGCCAAGGTCGACCGGCTGGTGCAGGTCAACAACTGGCTGCTGTCCACCAACCTGTACCCGGCCGACTGGGACGGCGCGGACTTGCCGGCAATCACCGAGCTGCTGCGCCGGGCGTTTCCCGACCACGGCTTTGGCTTTCGCTCGCTCAACGACTTCAGCAACCGCGCCCTGCGCAAGCGCCTGCAAGCCCTGGGCTACCTGGCGATTCCCAGCCGCCAGGTGTACCTGTTCGACGGCCGCGAGGGCGAAAATTCAGCCTTCCTGCGCCACCACAACACTCGTCTGGACGCCACCTTGCTGCGTCGCAGCCCCTATACAGTGGTGCCCGGCAGCCAGCTGAACGAAGCCGACTTCCAGCGCATCGAGCAGCTGTACAACCTGCTGTACCTGGATAAATACAGCCGCCTCAACCCCCACTACAGCGCCCAATGGCTGCAACGCGGGCAGGCCGAAGGCTGGCTGCAAGTGCGCGCCCTGCGCAACGCCGAAGGCCGCATCGACGGCGCCCTGGGCTGGTTCGCCAACAGCGCGCTGATCAGCACCCCCATCGTTGGCTACGACACCGCCCTGCCCCAGCGCGCCGGGCTGTACCGGCAACTGACAAGGCTGTGCCTGCAAGAAGCGGTGAACCGCCGTCAGGTGCTCAACTTCAGCTCCGGCGCCGCCGCCTTCAAGCGCCTGCGTGGCGGCCAGCCCGAAATCGAATACAGCCTGATCCACGTCGCCCACCTGCCCTGGCCGCGCAGGCTGGTGTGGCAACTGATGGGGATGCTGCTGCAACGGATCGGCGTACCGCTGATGAGGAAGCTCAAACTGTGAACAGTCACTCGGGCTGGTGGCCCGTCGCCCTCAGCCGGCAACTGCACAAGCAGCCCCTGGCCTGCACCCTGCACGGCGTGCCGCTGGTGCTGTTTCGCGACGCCGAGGGCGCCCCTGCCGTATTACCGGACCGCTGCCCCCATCGCTTTGCGCCGCTGAGCGCCGGCCGGGTGCGCGACGGGCAGATCCAGTGCCCCTACCACGGCTGGCGCTTCGATCCCCAGGGCCGTTGTACTCAACTGCCCGGGCTGGAGCAGCAGCGTTGCAGCCAGCCCTTGCTGCAGCCGCTGCACAGCTGCGAAGCCCAGGGGCTGGTGTGGGCCAGCCTTGCCAGCGAGCGGCCGGATGAGCCGCCAGTAGCCGCCGCCGAACAGGCCCAGGCCCTGGATGTGTTCTGGATCAGCGACCGGGTGCAGTGCAGCTTGCAGGACGCCGCGGAGAACTTCCTCGACGGTTTCCACACCCACTTCGTGCACGCCGGCTGGATTCGCCACGATCGCCAGCGCCAGCGCATTCGCGCCTGGGTGCATCGGCTCGAAGACGGGGTTGAAGCGCAGTACAGCGAAGAAGGCACCCAATCCGGGCTGATTTCCCGGCTGTTCGAAGGCGAACGCGGCCTGAGCATGGGGCGCTTTCGTCTGCCGGGGCTGGCGGAAATCGAATACCGCGACCGCCAGGGCCGGCTCAACCTGCTGGTGAGCGCCTGGCTGAGCCCGGCCGCCGAGGGCCAGTTGCGGCTGTTCGCCCGCATCGCCACAGCCCAGGGCCGCCTGCCGGGCTGGCTCAAACGCGGCGTGCTGCAGCCGCTGTTCAAGGTGATCCTCAAGCAGGACCGGCAGATCCTGGAGAACGTCAGCGCCAACCAGCAACGCTTTGCCCGGGTGCCGCTGCGCTGGCAGCGGCCCACGCCTCTGGACAGCTCGCTGGATCTGCTGGGGCCGTGGATTCGCCAGTTGCTGGAACAGGGTGAAATACACAACTTCCAGGAGCGGCATGAAACCTTCTGGCTGTAACCCGATACGTCTTGCACCCCGATACTTTCGGCAATAGATCATTGCGGTGCCGCTGCTCTTATATGAAGAGCCGCTGACTGGCGCGTGCCATGTTTCATATATAAAACAAACAAGGCATTTATCGCGTTTTTCCCGTTACCCGCAAAGCCTTCTTCTCTCGCAACTTCCCAGGCCACTTCCAAGTGTTGGGCAGTTTCGTGCCAGATAATAAACATCGTTTCATATATAAAACACAGCAAAAATCAAATTACTTATTACAAGTAACTGATTAATAACGATTTTTATAACTTAAAACCAGATCTTAAATTCACTGGCATTGTTCATGCACTAAACGACGTATCACCTATAAAACAGACTTGAGAACTATCCCAATGGCTGTGAAAGAGATGTACGCCGTCGTGCCGCAATGGAATACCCCTGTTCCTCAGGAAGAGTTGGCACCGACTGAAATCGAATTTCGCAAAGTCGGTAAGTGTTTTCCGAGCAAGGGTCAGTCCAGCGCGCCTTTTGCCATTCGTGACGTGAGTTTCAAGATCCGCCGCGGCGAGGTGGTGTCGATCATCGGCCCTTCCGGCTGTGGCAAGAGCACCCTGCTCAATATGGGCTCGGGCCTATACCTGCCCAGCGAAGGCCAGGTGCTGGTGGGCGGCGAGGCGGTGACCGGGCCGGTGCGCCGGGTGGCCTTCATGCTGCAAAAAGACCTGCTGATGCCCTGGCGCAGCATTCGCCGTAACGTCGAGCTGGGCCTGGAGATCCAGGGCGTGGCGGCCAGCGCCCGGGAAGCAGTGGCCAATGACTTGCTCGAACGCTGCCACCTCAAGGGCTTCACCGAGCACTACCCGTTCCAGCTGTCCGGCGGCATGCGCCAGCGCGCCGCCCTGGCCCGGACCCTGGCCATCGACCCCCAGGTGCTATTCCTCGACGAGCCGTTCTCGGCCCTCGACGCCCAGACCAAGATGATCCTGCAACAGGACATGGCGCGGATGCTGGCCGACACCGGGAAGACCGCGCTGTTCATCACCCACGACCTGGTGGAAGCCATCGCCATGTCCGACCGGCTGCTGGTCATGAGCGCCCGCCCGGGAACCATCGTCGAGGAAATCAGCGTCGACCTGCCCCTGCGGGACAACCCTCTGGAGCGCCGCAAGTTGCCGGAGATCGGCCCGCTGGTGGGGCGTCTGATGGAGCTGCTGCAAGTCGGCCAGGACCTCGAACTGCATTGATCAAGGCCCTCAGGCCGCAACCGATTCAGGAGTACCCATGCTCAAGTCGCTGCTTCAAAGACTCGGCCGCACCGCTACTGTCGCCCTCGGCCTGACCCTGGCGCAGGGCGCGCTGGCCGCCCCGCAGGAGGTCACCTACCTGCTGCCGGCGCCACCCAACCTGCCGGCGTTCGCGCCGTGGATCATCGCCAAGGAAAAGGGCTACTACGCCGCCCGCAACCTCAACCTGACCTTTATCGCCGCCAAGGGCGGGGTCGACGTGGCCAAGCAGATCGGCGCCGGCAACGCGCTGATGGGCGGCGCCATCGGCGACACCCCGATCGTGGTCCGGGCCAATGGCATTCCGGTGCGCGCGGTGGCACTGCTGGGGGCCGGCGGGGTGACCCTGATCGCCACACCGCAAAACGCCGGGATCAAGGCCATCGGCGACCTCAAGGGCAAGACCCTGACCGTGATGTCCTACTCGGACACCACCTACTACGCGCTGCTTGCCTCCCTGCGCAAAGCCGGCCTGAGCAAGAGCGATGTGGACATCCAGGCCGCTGGCCCGTCCGGGGTCTGGCAGCTGTTTTCCGCCGGCAAGGCCCAGGCCATGGCCGCGGTGCCGGACTGGGTGATCAATGCCGAGGACGCCGGGATCAAGGTGCAACTGATTCCCCGGGAACAGATCTTCGAAAGCATGGCCCAGGCGATCCTCGCCTCCGACACGGCGATCCGCGACCAGCCGGAACTGGTGCGCGGGGTGGTCCAGGCCACCCTGCAAGGCATGCGCGACATCATCCAGGACCCGCGCGCCGCGGCCCTGACCTTCGCCCAGGCAGTACCGGCCTACGCCGGCAAGGAGGATGCTCTGGAGCGGATCTTCAAGCTCTATGTCGAGCACGTCTATGCCGGTCAACAGGTGCTGGGGCGCATCGATCCCCAGCGCCTGGAGCAGGTGCGCCAGTTCTATGTCAGCGAAGGCATCGTCAGCCAGGAACCCAGGCTCGACGACCTCTACACCAACCAGTTCATCGACAGCCCGGTGGCTGCGCAATGAGCGCCGCCCCTCGCGAGGTACAACCCCGGATGAAAACCCTCAATCACTCCGTGCTCGGCAGCGCCGCGCTGCTGCTGGTGTTCCTGCTGCTCTGGCAGTGGGGCCCGGGCCTGCTGGGCATGCCGGAATTTGTCATGCCCAAGCTCAGCCGCGTGGCCCAGGAAAGCCTGGTCATGTGGCAGACCGGCAACCTCTGGCAGCACACCCTGGTCACCGCCCTGGAAATCATCGTCGGCTTCGCCCTCGGCGCCTTCCTGGGCCTGACCATCGGCGTGTCCCTGGGCCTGTCGCCCACCGCCGAGGCGGTGCTCTCGCCCTACATCCTGGCCTTGCAGATCGCGCCGAAGGTGGCCTTCGCCCCGCTGTTCGTGATGTGGCTGGGCTACACCGTCTACCCGAAGATCCTGATCGCCATCCTGATCGTGTTCTTCCCGGTGATGATCAACGTGCTGTCGGCGATCCGCACCGTGGACCCGGACATGATCAATCTGGTGCGCACCATGAGCGCCAGCCGCTGGCAGATCTTCCGCCTGGTGGAGTTTCCCTCGGCCATGGCCGCGCTGTTCTCCGGCCTGCGCATCGCCTCGACCCTGGCGGTGATCGGGGTCACGGTGGGCGAGCTGGTGGGCGGCAACCAGGGCCTGGGCTTCCTCCTGGTGGACGCCGAGGGCCAGGGCAACACCGCCGGGGTGTTCGTCGCCATCGTCATGCTGACGCTGATCGGGGTGATCGCCTACGGCGCCGTGGTCTGGGCGGAAAAACGCGTCCTGCACTACCTGCCCAAAGCCATGTTGAGTAGCCAATGATGAACACCCCAAACGATCTGCTGCGGGACCGTCGGGTCCTGATTACCGGTGGCGCCCGTGGCCTGGGCTACGCCTTCGCCGAAGCCATCGCCCGCGCCGGAGCCCGGGTGGTGATTGCCGATGTGCTGGAGCAGCGGGTGCAACAGGCCGCCGTCGACCTGCGCCACCAGGGCCTGGATGTCCGCGCCCTGAGCCTGGACTTGGCGAACCCCGACGCCATCGACGCTTGTATCAACGCCGCCGTGGAGCTGCTGGGTGGCCTCGACGGCCTGGTGAACAACGCCTCGATAACCCATTCCGGGGGCAAGAGCTGCGAGCAACTGACCCTGGAAACCTGGGATCAGGTGATGCAGGTCAACGTGCGCGGCACCTGGCTGATGACCAAGGGCTGCCTGCCGGCCCTGCGCGCCAGCGGGCGCGGGGCCATCGTCAACCTGGCCTCGGACACGCCGCTGTGGGGCGCGCCGAACCTGTTGGCCTATGTCGCCAGCAAGGGCGCGATCATCGCCATGACCCGCAGCCTGGCGCGGGAGCTGGGCGGCGACGGGATCACCGTCAACGCCATCGCCCCGGGCCTGGTGCAAGTGGAAGCCACCGCCTACGTACCCGAGGCGCGCCATCGCCTGTACCTGGAACAGCGCGCCCTGCAACGCCCGCAACTGCCCGAGGACGTCAGCGGCGCGGTGCTGTTCGCCCTGTCCGACCTTGCCCGTTTCATCACTGGACAAACCCTGCCGGTCAACGGCGGGTTCGTCATGCCCTGAATGGAGACTGCCATGACCGATCTATCCGCCAACTCGCAAGCCAAAAGCTGGGAACGCCCGGCCGGGGCCAGCCTGGAAAGCTGGATGAACACGCGCATCGCCCGCTACGCAACCCGCCAGTACGACTGGGATGCGCTGAAGTTCCAGGCCGACTACGACCCCAAGTACCGCCGCGCGCAGATGCGCTACATCGGCACCGGCGGCACCGGGGTCAGCAACGACAGCAACACCGTCCCGGCCGAGCACTTCACCTTTTCCACCATGGTCATCCCCGCCGGCCACGAAGGCCCGTCGCACCTGCACATTGATGTGGAGGAAGTGTTCTTCGTCCTGCGCGGCAGGCTCAAGCTGGTGCTGGAAAAGGACGGCGAGCGCTTTGAAACCATCCTCAACGAACGTGACCTGGTGTCGGTGCCACCGGGGGTGTACCGCGAGGAGATCAACATCGGCGATGAAGACGCGCTGATGTGCGTGATGCTCGGCGCGAAGAAGCCGATCACCCCGACTTACCCGCCAGAGCACCCTCTGGCTTCGATCAAGCGCGGGTAAGGCCATGTTCCCAGGCCTCTCTCAACCGGCAGCGACGGCAGACCTGAAAGCCCAGCTGGCCCGGGACTTTCCCCAGCGCCTGGTGACGGCCAGCGGTGGCCGCCAGGCCCTGCGTGAAGGCGGCGCGGGGCCGGCGCTGGTGCTGCTGCACGGCATCGGCTCCGGGGCGGCCTCCTGGCTGGAAGTCGCACAGCACCTGGCGCCCAAGGCCCGGGTCATTGCCTGGGACGCGCCCGGCTACGGTGACTCCAGCCCGCTGGAACCCCCCGCGCCGAAAGCCGAGCACTACGCCGCCCGGCTGCTGCAGATGCTCGATGCGCTGCAGATCGAGCAATGCGTGCTGGTGGGGCACTCCCTGGGCGCGTTGCCGGCCCTGGCCCTGGCTCGCAGCACCCAGGCCCGGCGGGTCAGCCGCTTGCTGCTGATCAGCCCGGCCCGGGGCTACGGCGCGCCAGCGCTGGCCGAGCAGGGCCGGCAGGTGCGTCAACAACGCCTGGACACGCTAGAGCGCCTGGGCATCGCCGGCCTGGCCGAACAGCGCAGCGCCCAGATGCTCTCGCCCTCCGCCACGCCCCAGGCCCTGGCCTGGGTGCGCTGGAACATGGCGCGGCTGAACCCTGCCGGGTATCGCCAGGCCATCGAGCTGCTGTGCGGCGACGATCTGCTGCGCCATGGCCCACCCGGCATGCCCTGCGAAGTGCATTGCGGCGCAGCCGACCGCATCACCCCGGCCGAGGGTTGCCGGACCCTGGCCAAGGCGCTGGGCGCGCGCTTCAACCTGATCGCCGACGCGGGCCACGCCAGCCCCGTCGAACAACCGCTGGTGGTGGCGGGCCGCCTGGCCTGCGCCATCGAAGAATCCCTGACAGGTAGACCCCTATGAACGACGCCGATCCGCTGAAGGACCCTCAGGACAAATACATAGTCCCGGGCCTGGAACGGGGCCTGTTGCTGCTGTGCGAGTTCAGCCGCAGCAACCGCACCCTCACTGCCCCGGAGCTGGCCCGGCGCCTGGCCCTGCCGCGCTCGACCATCTTCCGTCTGCTGACCACCCTGGAAACCATGGGTTTCGTCACCCGCAGCGGCAATGAATACCGCCTGGGCATGTCGGTGCTGCGCCTGGGCTTCGAATACCTGGCGTCGCTGGAGCTCACCGAGCTGGGCCAGCCACTGCTGGCGCGGCTGTGCGACCGCCTCAACTACCCGAGCAACCTGGTGGTGCGCGACGGTCGCTCGATCGTCTACGTGGCCAAGGTTTCGCCACCTTCGGTGTTCTCCAGCGCGGTCAGTGTCGGCACCCGCCTGCCGGCCCACGCCACGGTGCTCGGCCGCGTGCTGCTGGGGGATTTGTCCCTGGCCGAGCTGCGCGAGCTGTACCCGGAGGAACACCTGGAACAGCACTCCCCCAGCACGCCAAACACCGTGATGGCGCTGTTCGACATGGTCCAGGCCGACCGCCAGCGCGGCTTTGTCAGCGGCGAAGGGTTCTTCGAGCCGAGCATTTCCACGGTGGCGGCCCCGGTGCGTGATCAGAGCGGCAGCATCGTCGCCGCCTTGGGAGTGACCATCGCCACCGCCCAGGTCGGCCACATCAACTACAACGAACTGCTGCTGCAGGTACGCCGCAGCGCCGACGAGCTGTCGCGCCTGCTCAACTACAACAGCGCCGCCCACAACGGGCTGCCGCGGGTCACCGCCTTGATGAGGGATTGAAATGAGCCTTTATCAACTGCAAGGCCGCACGGCCATCGTCACTGGCGGCTCCTCGGGCATCGGCCTGGCCTGCGTCGAACTGCTGCTGCAGGCTGGCGCCAAGGTGGCCTTCTGTGGCCGCGATCCGGGCCGCCTGCAAGCGGCGGAACACAGCCTGCGCGAACGTTTCCCCGAGGCGCAGCTGCTGGCGCGGGTCTGCGATGTGCTCGATGCCGACGCCATGGAGGCCTTCGCCAGCGCCAGCCTGAAAGCCCTGGGCCCGGCCAGCGTACTGGTCAACAACGCCGGGCAAGGCCGGGTGTCGACCTTCGCCGACACCAGCGCCGCGGCCTGGAGCGAAGAGTTCAACCTCAAGTTGTTCTCGGTGATCAACCCGGTGCACGCCTTCAAGCCCCAGCTCGATGGCCAGCCCGCAGCGGCAATCGTCTGCGTCAACTCGCTGCTGGCGCGCCAGCCAGAACCACACATGGTGGCCACGTCCGCGGCCCGCGCCGGGGTGCTGAATCTGGTGCGCTCATTGGCCAGCGAGTTCGCCGCCGATGGCATCCGGGTCAACGGCATCCTCTTGGGCCTGGTGGAGTCTGGGCAATGGCGCCGGCGCTTCGAAGCCCGGGAGGAGCGCCACCTCGACTGGATGCAGTGGACCGCCCAACTGGCCCAGCGCAAACAGATTCCCCTGGGACGCCTGGGCCTGCCGATCGAGGCAGCTCAAGCCATCCTGTTCCTGGCCTCGCCTCTAAGCGCTTACACCACGGGCAGCCATATCGATGTTTCCGGAGGCCTCTGCCGCCATGCGTAATGAACCAATGGTCACCGTCGGAGCGGTCATCACCGCCTTTCTCGAACAGTGCGACGTCAAGGCCGCCTTTGGCGTGATCTCGATCCACAACATGCCGATCCTCGATGCCTTCGCGGTGCGCGGCAATATCCGCTTCGTCATGGCCCGGGGCGAAGCCGGGGCGGCCAACATGGCCGACGCCTATGCCCGGGCCAGCGGCGGCCTGGGGGTGTGCCTGACCTCCACCGGCACCGCGGCAGGCAATGCTGCCGGCGCCCTGGTCGAAGCCTTGACCGCCGGCACGCCCTTGCTGCACCTGACCGGGCAGATCGAAACCCCCTACCTGGACCAGGAACTGGCCTACATCCACGAAGCCCGGGACCAGCTGAGCATGCTCAAGGCGGTGTCCAAAGCGGCCTTCCGGGTGCGCAGCGTGGAAACCGCCCTGAGTACCCTGAAGCTGGCGGTGCAGACCGCCCTGACCGCGCCCAGCGGGCCGGTGAGTGTGGAAATCCCCATCGACATCCAGTCGACCCTGATCCCCATGCCCACGGACCTCTCGCCCTTGCCAGTGGCCGTGGCGGTGCCCGCCGCCGAGGCCCTGGACCAACTGGCCGAACGCCTGGCGCAAGCCCGTCGGCCGCTGCTCTGGCTGGGCGGCGGGGCGCGGCACGCCGGGCCTCAGGTCAAGCGCTTGATGGACCTGGGGCTGGGGATCATCACCTCGACCCAGGGCCGGGGCGTGGTCAACGAGGACGATGAACGCTGCCTTGGCGCCTTCTCGCAGAACAAACAGGTCGAGCAGTTCCTGCAAAGCTGCGACGCGCTGCTGATCGCCGGCTCACGCCTGCGCAGCAACGAGACCTTCAAGTACAGCCTGAAGCTGCCCCACAACACGTTGCGCATCGACGCCAACCCGGCCATCGAAGGCCGCAGCTACCCCAGCGAGCTGTTTGTCTGTGGCGATGCCGCCCTGGCCCTGGAAGGCCTGGCCGACCGCCTTGAAGGACGCCTGCACGGCGACCCGGAGTTCCTCGCTGAACTCAAGGCGGTGCGCGCCGCCTCGCGCCAGCAGTTGCTGGCGGACCTGGGGCCCTACTCGGCCATGGTCGAGCAGTTGCAGACCCACACTGGCCGCGACTTCACCTGGGTGCGCGACGTGACCCTGTCCAACAGCCTCTGGGGCAACCGCCTGCTGACCCTCTATCACCCGCGCTGCGGCATCCACGCCCTGGGCGGCGGTATCGGCCAGGGCCTGGCCATGGGCATCGGCGCCGCCGTTGCCGCAGCGGTCAATGCGCCGCAGCGCAAGGTCTTTGCCCTGGCCGGCGACGGCGGTTTCATCCTCAACCTGGGTGAGCTGGCGACCCTGGTCCAGGAGCGCGTCAACCTGGTGATCCTGCTGATGAACGACCAGCGCTACGGGGTCATCCGCAACATCCAGGACGCGGTCTACGGCAGCCGTCACTGCTACGTCGACCTGCACACACCGGACTACAGCAAGCTCGCCGAATCCATTGGCCTGCGTCACGGCCGGGTCAGCGACCTCAAGGATTTCGGCGCCCTGCTGGACCGCGCCCAGAGCGAGCCCGGCCCCTTCCTGCTGGAGGTGGACATGCTCAGCGTCGGCAACTTCGCCACCGCGTTCGCCGGGCCGCCCAACAGCGAAACCCAAGCCCAGAAAGCCAATGCCTGAGGAATGCGCCATGTTGCACATCACCATGATCGGCTGCGGGGCCATTGGCCTCGGCGTACTGGAACTGCTGGAACAGGACCGGCAACTGCGGGTGGACCGGGTAATCGTTTCGCCCGGCTCCGAAGCCGCCGCCCGTCAGCGCCTGGCCCGCTTCCAGCATCCACCCCAGGTGCTCAGCGCCCTGCCAGCCGAGGCTCGGCCCGACCTGCTGCTGGAATGCGCCGGCCACCAGGCCCTGGAGGAACACGTACTGCCCGCGCTGGAACGGGGCATCGCCTGCCTGATCGTCTCGGTGGGCGCGCTCTCGCAGCCGGGCCTGGTGGAGCGCCTGGAAGCCGCGGCCGAGCGCGGCCGAACCCGTATCGAGCTGCTGCCGGGGGCCATCGGCGGCATCGACGCGCTGTCGGCGGCCAAGGTCGGCGGCCTGGACTCGGTGGACTACACCGGGCGCAAACCGGCCCGGGCCTGGAAAAACACCCCTGGCGAACAGGCCTGCGACCTGGAGCGCATCAGCCAAGCCACGGTGATTTTCCAGGGCAGCGCCCGGGAAGCCGCGCGGCTGTACCCGAGGAACGCCAACGTCGCCGCCACCCTGTCCCTGGCCGGGATCGGCCTGGACCGAACCCGGGTGACGCTGATCGCCGACCCCCACAGTGACGAGAACGTCCACCAGTTCCAGGCCCGAGGTGCCTTTGGCGGCTTTGAACTGAGCCTGCGGGGCAAGCCGTTGGCGGCCAATCCCAAGACGTCGGCACTGACCGTCTACAGCGTGATCCGGGCCCTGGGCAACCACGCCCACGGCCTATCCATATGAGTAAGAGCAGCGCCAAGCGTTGAGCTACAAGCGGCAAGTCAAAGCGCACGCAGCGCTCTTGCCGTCACTTGTAGCTTGCGGCTTGCAGCTTGCAGCTTGCAGCTGAGGTTTTTATGAACGTCGAGCAGTCGTTACCCATTTGCATTGCCGGTGATTGGCGCCTGGGCCGTGGAGCCCGCTATGCCAGCCGCTACCCCGCCACCAACGAGGTGGTGGCCTGGCTCAATGCCGCCGATCTGCAGGATGTCGAGGAGGCGGTGCAGGGCGCCCACCAGGCGTTTCTGCACAGCGGCTGGGCCCAGCGCAAACCCCATGAGCGGGCGGCGGTGCTGCTGCGCATCGCCGGGCTGATCCGTGAGCGCAGCGAGGAGCTGGCGCAGTTGCAACGCCAGGACAACGGCAAGCCGATCAATGAAACCCGGGCTCTGGTGGCCAGTGCGGCTGCGACCTTTCAGTTCTTCGCCGCCGCCTGCGAAACCCTGGAAGAAACCATCACCCCATCCCGGGGGGATTTCGTCAGCCTGAGCGTCTACGAACCCATGGGCGTGATCGCCGCGATCACCCCCTGGAATTCGCCCATCGCCAGTGAGGCGCAGAAGATCGCGCCGGCCCTGGCGGCCGGCAATGCGGTGGTGGTCAAACCGGCGGAAATCACCCCGCTGCTGGCCCTGCAGCTGGCGCGCATCTGTGACGACGCCGGGCTGCCCAAGGGGCTGGTCAGCGTCCTGCCGGGCAAGGGCTCGCTGCTGGGGGACGCCCTGACCCGCCACCCACTGGTGAAAAAGGTCTCGTTCACCGGTGGCACCCGCACTGGCAAGCACATCGCCCACATCGCCGCCGACAAGATGATGCCGGTGTCCCTGGAGCTGGGCGGCAAGTCGCCGACCATCGTGCTCGACGACGCCGACCTTGACCACGCCGTGGCCGGGGTGTTGTACGGCATCTTCAGTTCCTCGGGCGAGGCCTGTATCGCCGGGTCGCGGCTGTTTGTCGCCCGGCGCCTGTACCAGCCGTTCATGGACCGGCTGGTGGACGCGGCGAGCCGGCTGCGGGTCGGCGACCCGGCGCACGAGCGCACCCAGATGGGGCCGTTGATCAGCGCCGAGCATCGCCAGTCGGTGGAGCGTTATGTGGCCCTGGGCCTGGCCGCTGGCGGCTGCCTGCGCCTGGGCGGAGAACGCCTGGCGGGAGCGGCCTACGAGCGTGGCTTCTACTACCCGCCGACCATCCTCGAAGGCCTGCACAACCGGCAGCAGGTGTGCCAGGAAGAGATCTTCGGCCCAGTGCTGGTGGCCCTGCCCTTCGAGGATGAAGCGCAGTTGCTGGAACAGGCCAACGACAGCCTGTATGCCCTCGCGGCCGGGATCTGGAGCCGCGACTACAAGCGCGCCTGGGCCCTGGGCCGCAAGCTCCAGGCCGGCACGGTGTGGATCAACACCTACAAACAGTTCTCGATTTCCACCCCCTTCGGCGGCTGGCGCGACAGCGGCCTGGGCCGGGAAAAGGGCCGCCTGGGGATCCTGCAGTACATGGAACAGAAGAGCCTCTACTGGGGCATGAATTCACAACCACTGGCCTGGGCCGGTCTGGGCAACGAGGTAGCGCAATGAGTGTTCTGGGCATTGATGAAGTCACTTACGGCGTCGAGGACCTCGACACCTGCGTGCGGTTTTTCCGCGACTGGGGCCTGCAGCAGGTCAGCGCCCGGGCGGATGAGGTGGTCTTTGAAACCCTCAACGGCTGTCGCGTGGTGCTGGCGGACCTGAACCGTCCCGGCCTGCCGCCGGCGATCGAAGCTGGTTCCACGGTGCGCGAAGTGGTCTGGGGCGTGGAAAACGCCGCCGACCTGGCGTTGTACCGCCAGCGCATCGCCAGCGACCCGGGTTTCGTCGAAGCCGACGGGTATATCGGCTGCACCGACCCCAACGGTCTGGCCATCCGCTTGCAGGTGACCCGCAAGCGCGCCCTGGACATCGAGTGCAGTGGCCACAACACCTGGCAGACCAAGGGCCGGATCAACAAGCCGGCGCCGATCTACGAACGCGCCACACCGATCGAGGTCGGCCACGTGGTGTTTTTCGTCAAGGACGTGAACGCCTGCGAAGCCTTCTACAGCGAGCGCTTCGACTTCCAGGCCTCGGACCGCTACCCGGATCGTGGGGCCTTTTTGCGCAGCGCCGAGGAAGGCGGCCATCACGACCTGTTCATGCTGCAACTGCCGGCGCCGCGGGCCGGACTCAACCATGTGGCCTTCACCGTGCGCGATGTGCACGAGGTGTTTGGCGGCGGCATGCACATTTCCCGTTGCGGCTGGAGCACGGAAATCGGCCCGGGCCGGCACCCGGTGTCGTCGGCGTTCTTCTGGTACTTCAAGAACCCCGCCGGGGCCCTGGTGGAGTACTACGCCGACGAGGACCAACTGACCGGGCAATGGCAGCCCCGCAGCTTCGAGCCCGGGCCCACGGTGTTCGCCGAATGGGCGATTGCCGGTGGCATCGACGGCCACACCCGGCGCCAGCCACACGTCGAGGCGCCCCAGGGCAAATTTCTCACTGATAAACCCAAAGCCTGAGCAGCCCCCGTAAAGGAGACCCATGACATGACCGCCCGCGCACCCTATCTGGAGCCGCATCAGGCTCGTAAACGTCCCAGTACGCCCTTCGAGGATCTGCTGGGCGACGCCATCGAACGTGCCTTCGGCAACGGCATCAGCGAACTGCCGGCCCTGCTGGCGCACCTCGACCAGGCAGGCCCACCCTGCCCGCTGACCCATGGCAAGTGGACAGCGGATGCCTATAAAACCCTCATGGCTCGATTGGGCGAATGACCCGTCGGAGGACAATAAGAAATGAACCTGCAACTGACCGTCGATCCTGTTGAGCAACACCTGGCCAATGGCCTGAAAGACCTGTGGTTTCCCGTGCTGCCGTCGGAGCACCTGGGGGACAAGCCCGTGTCCATCCGCCGCCTGGGCTACAAGATCGCCCTGTGGCGCGACAACGATGGCCGCGTCCATGCCCTGGAGGACCACTGCCCGCACCGTGGCGCGCCGCTGTCCCAGGGCCCGGTGCTGGGCGATCGCCTGCAATGCCCTTATCACGGCATCGAAGTGCGCTGCGACGGCACCGTGCTCAAGGTGCCCGGCAGCCCCGGGTGCAAGCTTGAAGGCAGCCGGCCGACGCGGATGTTCCATACCCGTGAAGCGGCCGGGGCGATCTTCCTGTTCAACGCCAGCGATCCCCATCTGGAGCAGGCGCCGGAGTTGGTGCTGCCGGAGCAACTGACTGATCCCGAATGGAGCCACTTCCTCTGCTACACCGAGTGGCAAGGCGACTACCGCTATGTGCTGGACAACGTCATGGACCCGATGCACGGCACCTATCTGCACAAGATGTCCCACTCGATGAGCGAAGGCGAGGCCACCGCGCGCTTCGTCACCCGCGACACCGACCAGGGCTTTTTCTTCGAGAAGGAAGGCCAACGCGGGGTCAACTTCGACTGGACCGAATTCCTCGACAACGGCTGCCACTGGCTGCGCCTGGAAATTCCCTACCCGAAAACCGGCGGCCCGGGAGGCAACTTCACCATCATCGGCAGTTACACCCCCAGCAGTCGCGCCCTGGCGGCGGTGTTCCACTGGCGCTGCCGGCCGCTGACCGGCTGGCAGCGCGACACCTGGCGGTTCCTCTACAAGAACCGCCTGGAAGCGCGTCACTGGGCAGTGCTGGAGCAGGACCGGGTGCTGCTGGAGTTCATGGAGGCTGACGCCAACCAGCGGGAGAACCTCTACCAGCACGACCTGGGAGTGGTGCGCCTGCGGCGCTACTTGAAGAACGCCGCCAAGGCCCAGCTGGAACTGATCGACGCCAAGCAACTGGCGTGAACCTGACCGGCAGGGGTCGGCTCGACCCCTGCCGGCGCTGTCTTGAAAGAGGTGAATGATGGGCACATCCCCGCTCCTCAAGGCCCGTGTGCAAAGCCTGCACTATGAAGCCGAGGGCATCATCAGCGTCGAACTGCGGCCCTTGGGCGACACCCGGTTCCCGGACTTCGAGGCCGGCGCCCATATCGATTTGCACCTGGCCAACGGCCTGGTGCGCAGCTATTCGCTGCTCAATGCCCCTGGCGATCCGGGGCATTACCGGGTGGGCATCCTGCGTGATCGCAACAGTCGCGGCGGCTCGGAGTACGTCCATAGCCAGCTGCGGGTGGGCATGGCGTTGTCGATCTCGGCGCCGCGTAACAACTTTGCCCTCGATCTGGCTGCCGAGCACAGCGTGCTGGTAGCCGGCGGCATCGGCATCACGCCGATCTACTGCATGTTCCGCCAACTGCTGGCCCTGGGAAAATCCGCCGAGCTGATCTACTGCGCCCGCTCGCGCCAGGAAGCGGCGCTGGTGGCCAGCCTCGACAGCCTCGGAGCCCCGGTGCGTTACCACTTCAACGACGAGCAGGGCCTGCCGCCGGATCTGGGGGACTACCTGACCGGCTACCCCGGCGACACCCATTTCTATTGCTGTG
This sequence comes from Pseudomonas sp. 50_B, assembly GCF_017491625.1. NCBI lineage: Bacteria > Pseudomonadati > Pseudomonadota > Gammaproteobacteria > Pseudomonadales > Pseudomonadaceae > Pseudomonas > Pseudomonas sp. 50_B. The sequence continues at coordinate 221,124 of NZ_JAFGYX010000001.1, read as the reverse complement.
GCCCGACGCCGATGCTCGATGCCTTTGAAAGCACCTGTGAACGCCTGGGCTACGTTCACAGCCATGTCGAGCGCTTCAGCGCCGGCGAAATCGCGGCCAGCGCCGACGCCCGGAGCCACTACAGCGTGGAGCTGAAAAGGTCGGGACGGACCCTGGCAGTGGCCCCAGGCCTGAGCCTGTTACAGGTGCTGCTGGAGGCCGGTTGCGACATCGACCACAGCTGCCGCGAAGGGGTTTGCGGCTCCTGCGAGACCCGGGTCCTGGAAGGCGAGGTTGACCACCGCGACGGGGTCCTGAGCAAGGCCGAACGGGCGGCCAACCGTTCGATGATGGTCTGTGTCTCAGGCTGCAAGAGCCAGCGCCTGGTGCTGGATCTGTAAACCTCGCTGTTGCAGGAATTGGGGCCGGTCCTGGGGATCGGCCTTTTTTGCCCGCCTCTTTGCCGGCAGCCCGGCTCCTGATCACGCCGCTCATCGGTTCGCCCATAAAACACCCTGCCCGCGTAATACCCCCAAGGTGCAATAAAGACGCACCGGGCAAGGCCCCCTGTTACCTCTGTAACCCGCTGTTCCAAGGGTTGTACAAGGGAGCCTTGTTTCTCATATAAACCATTGATTTAAAAGTATTTTCTCATAATAAAACAGCGTGGCGACTGGCATGGTTTCTGCTCTTGCCCTCCTCAATTCATTAAGGAGGAGATCAAGATGAAGCGTCACGCTCTGGGTGCCAGCCTGCTAGTGATCAGTTGCGCCGGTTTCGCCGTTGAACCGGTGCCTTCCGAACCGGTGCGCGCCAACGCCGCCAACAAGCCATTCCCGCATGTTTCCTGGCGCAGCACGGACGGCGACAGCAGCCTGGACATCGGCGGCGCCCTGCGCCTGAATTATCGCGACGAGCATTGGCAGACCACGGAAAACAACGGCCGCCTGCTGTTCGACACCTTCCGCCTGGATATCCAGGCCAGCCACAAACAGTTCTATGGCGACCTGGGCTACTGGTTCCAGGATGACGGCAAGCGCGCCATCGACCGGGGCTTCGTCGGCTATCGGCTGAACAGTCAATCGACCCTGCAACTGGGAGCGCCCTTCAAACCCTTTGGCCTGGAGCCCTACCCGCAATTCGGCTGGAGCTATCACATCCCGTTTTTTCTCGGCTACGGCTCCAGCAGCGCCAGTGGCTTGAAGTACAGCCACAAGGACCAAGGCTGGGATGTGCAACTGGCGTACTTCCCGCGGATGCTGCCCAGTGACCTTCGTTTCTCACCAGAGGTCGGCCGCTACGTCGACCTCAAGGACAATGCCATCGCCGCCGTGCAATCGCGCCAAGACAACGAAAAACGCAACCAGGTCAACGCCCGGCTGGCCAGGACCTTCAGCGTCGACGACTGGAAGACCGAGCTTGGCGTGTCGCTCGCCACCGCCCAGCTGTACAACGCCAGCACCCGGGACAACGGCGACTACTGGGCCGCGGGGCTGCACGCGGTGATCAATCATGGTCCCTGGACCCTGACCAGCCAGGCCATCCGCTACCAGTTCGACCCGCAAAACCCCAATGGCGTCAGCAAGCATTCGGTGTTGATGGGCGGCAACGGCCTGACCCCGGCCTACCTGATCGCCTCCCGGGCCAGCGTGGCCTCGCTGAACCTGGGGTACGACATCGACACTCCTGGGCTTGGGCAACTCAAGCGGATCAAGCTGTACAACGACTACAGCCACATGCGCAAAGACCAACAAGGTTGGGACGACTCGCAGATGTACACCGTTGGCGCGCAGTTCCTGGCACTGCCGGTGATGGCCTGGCTGGACCTGACCTGGGCCAGGAACGCCAACCCTTACGGCGGTGCCGAGAATGGCAGCGGCTTCACCAGCACCACCTCCAGCGGCAGCAACCAGTGGTATTACCGGACCAATATCAACATCGGCTACTACTTCTGATCCCACGCTCCGTAGAAGCCGGCTGGCCGGCGAACAGGGCTTCAAGACGGACACCGCTCAAGCGGCCCCCTTCGCTGGCCAGCCAGCTCCTACGGTTGGCAACGGTATCGCGGGGATGATACGGGCCCCTTGGAGCCTCTGTTCGCGGGATTTTCCGGGCAGGACAAGAACCGTTTCAGCCCACCGCCGGCACTGCCGTTCCTCGGCTCGACACGCAACATGCAGACGGCGAGCCCGCGCACCGGTATAGTGCGCCCCCTCTTCACGTGGACAGCCGTCGGTAACGAGGCTCAACCCCACGGGAAACCCGAACTAATAACAACCCGCGAAATATAGAACCGGGACGAACGCTCGCCCCACCGCCTTGCCGTGCGTGCAATCAGCGGTGTAACTGAATGTTTCCGTCCGTTCTGCTTTTGCCTACACAAAAAACAGCGAGGAATAATCCATGCTCGAAGTCATCAACGACTTCCTCTCAGGGAAAGTGCTGATCGTGCTCATTGTCGGGCTCGGCAGCTACTTCACGATCCGCTCGCGTTTCGTTCAATTGCGCCACTTCCTCCATATGTTCGCGGTGTTCCGCGACAGCCTGAAAAGCAGCGGCGGCCAGCTCAGCTCGTTCCAGGCGCTGATGCTCAGCCTCGCTGGCCGGGTCGGCGCGGGCAACATCGCCGGCGTCGGCATCGCCGTGACCCTGGGCGGCCCTGGCGCGGTGTTCTGGATGTGGGTGACCGCGCTGGTCGGCATGTCCAGCAGCTTCTTCGAGTGCACCCTGGCCCAGGTCTACAAGCGCGCCGACGGCGACGGCCTGTACCGCGGCGGCCCGGCCTACTACATCCAGCACGGCCTGAAGCTCAAGGGCATGGCGGTGGTGTTCTCGATCCTGCTGCTGGTCACCTACGGCTTCGCCTTCATCGGCCTGCAGTCCTACACCGTGACGCACTCGCTGCAGGACGCCTTTGCCTTTGACCCACGCCACACTGGCATCGTCCTGGCGGTGCTGCTGGCCATCACCTTCATCGGCGGCATCAAGCGCATCGCCGCGGTGTCCGACCTGCTGGTCCCGATCAAGACCCTGGCCTACATCGCCGTGACCCTGTACGTGATCGGCACCCAGATCGAACACGTGCCGGCCATGCTGGAAACCATCATCAAGAGCGCCTTCGGCCTCGACCCGGCCTTCGCTGGCCTGCTGGGCAGCGCCATCGTCATGGGCGTGAAACGTGGCGTGTTCGCCAACGAAGCGGGCCTGGGCAGCGCGCCGAACGTGGCCGCCGTGGCCGCCGTGAAGCACCCGGGCGCCCAGGGCGTGGTCCAGGCCTTCAGCGTGTTCCTCGACACCTTCGTGATCTGCACCTGCACCGCGCTGCTGATCCTGCTGTCGGGCTTCTACACCCCGGGCTTCGAAGGCGACGGCATCGTCCTGACCCAGAACTCGCTGGCCGCCGTGGTCGGTGACTGGGGCCGCCTGTTCGTCAGTGTCGCGCTGTCGTTGTTCGTCTTCACCTGCATCCTCTACAACTACTACCTGGGCGAGAACAGCCTGCAGTTCCTCACCCGCAACCGCACTGTGTTGATGCTGTTCCGCGGCCTGGTGCTGGCGCTGGTGGTCTGGGGTTCGATGCAGGACCTTACAACCGTGTTCGCCTTCGCCGACATCACCATGACCTGCCTGGCCTTCGTCAACCTGGTGGCCCTGGCCATGCTGTTCAAGGTCGGCCTGCGGGTGATGCGCGACTACGACGAGCAGCGCCGCGCCGGTGTCGACCAGCCGGTGTTCGACTCGCGCAAGTTCGCCGATCTGGACCTGGACCTGAAGGCCTGGCCTGCCGAATCTTCGGCCGTCACCCAGGCCGAGCCGCAAGGCGTGCCCGCAGCGCAACGCTGACGGGTGAACGACGGGCGCATCCTCTGCACCCGTCGGTTACAGTGCGATAAATGTGCGAGCGGGCTTGCCCGCTCCCACAGGAACTCACCGTTTCGGAGAATCCCATGAACCCTTCGACCTACCCTGCCGCCCAGCACGTCATGGTGCTCTACACCGGTGGCACCATCGGCATGCAGGCCAGCGCCGACGGCCTGGCCCCGGCGTCCGGTTTCGACGTGCGCATGCGCGCCTACCTCGACAGCCAGCCCGAACTGGTGGTGCCGGCCTGGCGCTTTCGCGAGATGGCGCCGCTGATCGACAGCGCCAACATGACCCCCGACTACTGGCAGCGCCTGCGTGCAGCGGTGGTCGAAGCCGTGGATCAGGGTTGCGACAGCGTGCTGATCCTCCATGGCACCGACACCCTGGCCTACAGCGCCGCCGCCATGAGCTTCCAGTTGCTGGGGCTGCCGGCGCGGGTGCTGTTCACCGGCTCGATGCTGCCGGCCGGTGTGCCTGACAGCGACGCCTGGGAAAACCTCAGTGGCGCCCTGTTGGCCCTGGGCCAGGGCCTGGCACCGGGGGTGCACCTGTACTTCCACGGCGAGCTGCTGGCGCCGACCCGCTGCGCGAAAATCCGCAGTTTCGGCCGTCACCCGTTCGCCGCCCTGCAACGCAATGGCGGCGGCGCCAAGGCCGAAGCGCTTCCTGCTGCGCTGGACTACCGCCAGGCCAAGCAACTGGCCAAGGTCGGTGTGTTGCCGCTGTTCCCCGGCATCGGCGCCGAGCTGCTGGACGGCGTGCTCGACAGCGGCATCCAGGCCCTGGTCCTGGAATGCTTCGGCAGCGGCACCGGGCCCAGCGACAACCCGGCGTTCCTGGCCAGCCTCAAGCGCGCACAGGAGCAAGGCATCGTCGTGGTGGCGGTGACCCAGTGCCATGAAGGCGGTGTGGATCTGGACATCTACGAAGCCGGCAGCCGCCTGCGCGGCGTGGGCGTGCTGTCCGGTGGCGGCATGACTCGCGAAGCGGCGTTCGGCAAGCTCAATGCGCTGCTCGGTGCCGGGCTGGAAAGCGCCGAAGTGCGGCGCCTGGTCGAACTCGATCTGTGTGGCGAGTTGAGCTGAAGCTCGCGCTCGGGAGCCGGTGGCTACTGCGGTAGCTGCCGGCTCGACGACGAGCAGAGGGTGGCTGTCAGGTTACTTTTTGACCGCGTAATCCTGGCCCCAGACCCGCACCGAACTCGAGCTCTCGATCGGCCCTTCAAACACGAACTTCTGCCGCACTGCCGCCTTGGCCGGGATGGTGACTTCGTCCGGGTTGTCGAGGCTGACAGTCAGATTGTTGGCGTAACCGTCCTGGTCGATCGCCAGCAGGGCGCCGGTCTGCTTGAGGTTGATCAGTCGCAACTGGCTGTCGCTGCTGTTCTTGAAACCCAGAGTGACGTTGAAGCTGTCGCCGACGGCTTCGGTTTTCAATACCTGGACATCGACGCGGCCTTTCATTTGCTCACGGGAGGAAATGATCGAGGCACCGTCGACGCCTTGCGCCGATTGGCGACCATCGAGCACACCTTCGCTGACGCCGCCCAAGAGGTTCTTGCCTGCCGAAATGGCTGATGAGACGGCTGACTTGGCAGAGTCCTTGATGGTGCTTTCGCTGCCTGGCTCAGCCTCGGCCAGGCACAGCGAACTCAGGAGCAAGCCGGAGACCAGAAGCAGGGAACGCGCAGGGATGAGGGTCATACATAGTCCTTTATCGAGGTTGCTGCACCGCCACTTCAGGCGATGAATGGCAGGCAGGTTGCACCAATCAAGCGCCAAGTCACTAGCCACACAACGCTCGGAATGCCCCATGCAGCGGGCCGGCAAACCGCAGGTCTGATCGCGGGCGGCATGCAACTTGCTCCGATTAAGGGTCTTCCCCTGGCTGGAATCTGCGCATGCTGCACTCGCACCTCACCACCCTCAACGCCGTTTCCCTGGTGCTCAACACCTTCAAGGAACAGGGCCAGGACAGTGAAGCCCTGTTGGCCGGCAGCGGGATAAACCCCGCCGACCTGAGCCGCGCCGACACCCGCATCACCACCAATCAAGAGATGCTGGTGTGCGCCAATGCCGTGGCCCTGCAACGGGATATCGGCCTGGAACTGGGCCGGCGCATGCACGTTTCCTCCTACGGCATGCTCGGCTATGCCCTGCTCACCAGTGCCACCTTAGGTGACGCTTTGCGCCTGGCCATGCGCTATCCGGCGCTGTTGGGAACACTTTTCGAACTGAGCCTGGAAGCCGACGGCCCGCGCATCTGGTTCACCGCCGCCGGCTACCGCGAAAGCCCGGCCCTGGCGGCGTTCAATACCGAGTTCTGCCTGGTGTCGCTGAAGGTCATCTGCGACGACTTGCTGGGCCACCCCCTGCCGCTGCTGGGGGCGCGCTTCGATTACCCGGCACCGGACTATCAACAGCGCTACCGCGAAGCCTTCGACTGTCCGCTGCAGTTCAACGCCCGCAGCAACGCCTTCGCCTTCGACCAGCAATGGCTCGAACACCCCCTGCCCCTGGCGGATGCCATCACCCACCAGGCCATGGCCGAGCGTTGCCGCAAACAGAACACCGAGTTCACCGGGCGCCAGGCCTGGCTCGGGCGCATCCGCCAGCTGCTGGCAGCGCAACTGGACGCCGCGCCGGGGCTGGAAGGGCTGGCGGAACAGATGAACTGCTCGGCCCGGACCCTGCGCCGCCACCTGCGCGACCTGGGCTGCAGCTATCAGGAGCTGCTGGACGAGCTGCGCTTCGAGCGGGCCAAGCAAATGCTCTGCGAAGACCAGATGCCCATCTACCGGATTGCCGAAGCCCTGGGCTTCAGCGAGACCGCGAGCTTTCGCCATGCCTTCATCCGCTGGAGCGGTGTGGCGCCGAGCCAGTTCCGGCCCTGAGACAAACCCCGGCATAAAGACGCCGATTGCATTACATTGCCGAGCTTTGAAACCGGCAAGGGACTGCAAGCTTGAACCCAATCACAGGCGCCATCGCCCGGCGCATCGGTATTCGCGGGGGGTGCCTGGCGCTGGTGCTGCTAGCCGGCCTCCCCCTCGCCCAGGCCTTCGAGCTGTCCCAAATCCGCTGGTGGGAAATGCAGAGCGACATCCTCCTGGACGATCCGGAAACCGCCACGCTGCAACTCGAACCCTTTGCCCTGCCCGGGCTGGCCCAGGCGCCGGCCCGAGTGATCCTCAGCCAATACCACGGCCTGTTCTATCTCAATGGCTATGCGGATGGGCAGTACCGGCAGCGAGTCTACAAGTCGCCGCCCCTGCCGCTGTTCAACGCCCAGGAACTACAGGCCTGCGTGCCCGAGCAGCGACCCGTTGGGGCCACGGACAACTGGCCGTCGAGCAAGCAGCTGGCATCCGCCCTGAGCCTGACCAAACTGAGTTTCGACTGCCAGAGCCCAGGCTGGGAGTTGAGCAATCGCTATCTGCTGGTGGACAGCCGCGATCCCCAGCGGCCGTTGCTGGCCATCGGTCAGCGCCAGGGCGAGGCACAAATCGACTTCACCCCGCAGCAACCGATCACCCCCGAACTGCAGCAGCAATGGCTGCAAGCCCTGCAGAAGTACCCGAAGCTGCTGGAACCCTTTGACGCCAGCAGCGGCCAGCTGCGCGTCAAGCCCTATGCGCCGCCGCCCAGCGCGGAGCAGGTCTGGACAGAATTTCGCCAGCTGCACACGCAATTGCGCGATGCCAAAGACAAGGCTCCGGGCATCGCCCGGGTGGAAGAGTTCTTCAGCCGTCATGACTTTCGCGCGATCGCCCCCGAGCGCAGTACCTACCCGGGCCTGCTCAACGACATCGCCTATTGGGCCACCGAGGCCGGCCAGTTGCAGAGCGCCCGACCGTGGCTGGCGTACGTGCTGCGTCGCGACCCTGGGCGCATGCCGACCTACCTCAATCTGGCGGACCTGGATTGGCGCCTGTACCAACAGCAGCCCGCAGACACCCGGCACCGGGGCCGGGCCATGGAGAACTATCGGCTGTATTGCGGGCTACGCCTGCAACGCCAGCTTGGGGTCCCCGCCAGGGTCACCCAGCGCCTGGGCCTTGAGGCCCCCAGCGAACCGGCCTGCCAAAGCGCCTGGCCGCTGGTGACAGCGGTGGACCAGGGTGACGCGGGCGAAGTCCGGCGCCTGCTGGAGAAGGGCCTGAGTGGCGACGTGATCGCCGCCGATGGGCGCCCGGCGCTGTTGCACGCCCTGGACAAGCCCGACCTGGACATCGCCCGGCTGTTGCTGGCCCATGGCGCCCGCCCCGATGGCCAGTACAACGGCCGCACCCAGGTGGTCCTGGCCATGCGCCGCGACCTCAAGGACAACCCCGACCTGAACCAGGCCAAGCGCCTGAACTTCCTGCTGCAGGCCGGTGCCGCCATCGATGAGCAGGATGCCCAGGGCGGCACCGCGCTGCAGGAAATGGCGAAAAACCGCGAGGACATCGAGCGCTTCAACTGGCTGCTGCAACACCCCCAGGACCTCGACAAGCGCAGCGGGCCAGACGCGGTAACCGCGCTGTTCCTGGCGCTCAAGGGCGGCAACTACGCCGCCGCCCGGCAACTGGTGGAAGCCGGCGCCAACCTCAACCTGAGCTACGGCCGCGATTCCTGCGCACAGCAGCCGATTCGCGAAAGCCTGCTGATGATCGTCGCCGAACAGGGCTCGCCCGAGGTCATCAATCCCTGGGTCAGCCAGCAAGAGAGCCTGGACATGTTCACCCTGCTGCTGGAAAAAGGCGCCGACCCCAACCTCGGCCGCTACTGCAAGAACAACGGCTACACCTGGCTGCTGGAGATCATGGCCCGACGCAAGCGCGACGACATGCTCAAGGTGCTGCAAAGCTTTGCGCCGCCACCGCCGGCGACGGCGTTTCGCCTTTGAGGCGTGGCGCCGAACCCGCTGAGCCCCCTGAAACAAAGCCCGGCACAACGGCGCCGATTGCATTACATTGCCGAGCTTTCTACCGGCAAGGGACTGCACACGTGAACCTATTGACCGCCATCGCCCGGCGCATCGGCATTCGCGGGCTCGGCCTGGCACTGGCGCTGCTGGCTGGCGCACCCGCCGCCCAGGCCTTCGACCTGGACCTGGGCGCGATCAAATGGTCGGGAATGGCTCGCTACTTCGTCATCGACTACCCGGAAACCGCCACCCTGCAGCTCAAGCCGTTCCCCGTGCCGGGCCTGGAGCGAGTGCCGGCGCGGATCATCCTGACCCAGTACCGCGGGCTGTTCTACCTCAACGCCTATCAGGACCTGAAGTACCAGCAGCGGGTCTACAAATCGCCGCCCATGGCCCTGTTCAGCCCCGAAGAACTGCGGGCCTGTGCGGCCCCGGAGTATCCGGTGCCAGTCGCCGACAACTGGCCCACGAGCAATACCCTGGACACCGGCATCACCCTGACCTCGCTCGACTTCAAGTGCCAGGAGCCCAGCGATTGGCAACTCAGCCGACGCTACCTGCTGATCGACCAGCGCGATCCGCAGCGCCCGCTGCTGGCGATCAGTCACCGCCGGGACCTGACCCAGATGGAGTTCACCCCGCTGCAACCCATCAGCGATGAAACCGGGCGCCAGTGGTTGCAGGCCCTGGAGACATTCCCGCCGTGGTTCCGCCCTTTCACCCAAGGCAGCGGGCCGATCACCGTCAACGCCTTTGTGCCAGCGCCAGCCTCGAACCCGGACAGCATCTGGAAAGAATTCCGCGCGCTGCACGAACAACTGCGCACCGCCAAGGACAAGCAACCGGGCATCAACCGGGTGGAGGACTTCTTCGTCACCCGTGACTTTCGCAGCATCGCCACCGAGCGCCGTGAATACGCCGGCCTGCTCAACGACATCGCCTACTGGACCAGCGAAGCCGGGCACCTGAGAACCGCCCGCCCCTGGCTCAAGGAAGTGCTGCGCCGTGACCCCGGGCGCATGCCGACCTACCTCAACCTGGCGGACCTGGACTGGGCGATCTACCAACAACGCACGCAGGACAACATCCACCAGGGCCGGGCCATCGAGGGTTACCGGGTGTATTGCGGCCTGCGCCTGAAACGCCAGATGAGCATCCCGCCCCGGGTCCTGCAGCGCCTGGGCCTGAACGCCGCCAACCCACAGGCGTGCCAGGGCTTCTGGCCGCTGGTGGACGCGGTGGATGCCGGCGATCTGGCCGAAGTGCAGCGCCTGCTGGCCAGTGGCATCAGCGGCGAGGTCATGGCCGACGATGGTCGCAGCGCCTTGCTGCATGCCCTGGACGCCCCGCGCCTGGACATCGCCCGTCTGCTGCTGGAGCACGGCGCCCACACCAGCGGCCTGTACAACTGGACCACCCTGGCGACCCTGGCCATGCGCCGCGATCTGGGCGACAGCCCCGACCTGAGCCTGGGCGGGCGCCTGAAATTCCTCATCGACGCTGGCGTCGCCCTCGACGAGCCCGACAGCCAGGGCCAGACGCCCCTGATGCAGATGGCCGAGAACAAGCGCAGCCTGCAAGGCTTCACTTGGCTGCTGCAACACCCGCAAAACCTCGACCGGCGCAGAACCGACAATGGTGAAACCGCGCTGTATCGGGCGTTCTCGGGCAACAACTACGAAGCCGTACGACAACTGATAGCCGCTGGTGCCAACCTCAATCTGAGCTACGGCCGTGGCACCTGCTACAACCAGCCCGTCGGCGAGAGCCTGCTGACCCTGGTGGCCGACAAGACTTCCGCCGACGACAAGGCGCCCTACGTCAGCCAGCAGGACACCCTGGAGCTGTTCACCCTTCTGCTGGAAAAAGGCGCCGATCCCAATGTCGGCCAGCACTGCGAGAAAAAGGGCTACGCGCTGTTGCTGGAAGCCATCGCCCGGAACAAACGCGAGGACATGCTCAGAGTGCTGCAGCGCTACGTTCCCGCCCCGCCGGCCGGCTGAACCCCGTGGCGCCCCGCAATGGGGCGCCGCGCCTCTTTAAGGGGCGAATTTCGGTCAAACACTTTGGCCAGATAAATCCCCTTTTGGCCGCTCCTGCCGTTCTCCGAAACCCCGCGCCCCGCAAGACTGTGATCCACCGAATCAGCCTGCGGAGAACAAGAAAATGCTGACGATCTACTCGGACGATCACCACCTGCACCACGGCCGTTGTGAACTTATCGACGGGCAATTGATGCCCTGCTTTGAAATGCCTTCCCGGGCCGACCATGTGCTGGACCGGGTGAAGTACCGCAACCTTGGCCCGGTAGAGGCGCCCAAGGACTTCGGCCTGGGACCCATCGAACGTGTCCACAGCCGGGCCTACCTGGACTTCTTCAAAGGCGCCTGGGAGCGCTGGGCGGCACAGGGCATCGACGGCGACCTGCTGCCCTACACCTGGCCGGCGCGCACCCTGCGCAGCGTGATTCCCACCAGCCTCCATGGCCAGCTCGGCTACTACAGCTTCGACGGCGGCGCGCCGATCACCGCCGGCACCTGGCAGGCGGCCTACAGCGCGGCGCAAGTGGCCCTCACCGCCCAGGCGGTGATCCAGCGCGGTGCCCGCAGTGCCTTTGCCCTGTGCCGGCCACCAGGACACCACGCCGCCAGCGATCTGATGGGCGGCTACTGCTACCTGAACAACGCGGCCATCGCCGCCCAGGCCTTCCTCGACCAGGGCCGCAAGAAAGTCGCGATCCTCGACGTCGACTACCACCACGGCAACGGCACCCAGTCGATCTTCTACGCACGCAGCGACGTGCTCTTCACCTCGATCCACGGCCACCCGGAAGCCGAGTTCCCGTTCTTCCTGGGCTATGCCGACGAAAGCGGCGAAGGCGCCGGGGAAGGCTTCAACTTCAACTACCCGCTGGCCGCCGGCAGCGGCTGGGATGTGTGGAGCGCAGCCCTGGAGCAGGCCTGCAACCAGATCCACAGCTATGACGCCGACATCATCGTGGTGTCCCTGGGCGTGGACACTTTCAAGGACGACCCGATCTCGCAATTCAAACTCGACAGCCCGGATTACCTGGCCATGGGCAAGCGCATCGCCGCCCTCGGCAAGCCGACGCTGTTCGTCATGGAAGGCGGTTACGCGGTAGAGGAAATCGGCATCAACGCCGTGAACGTTCTCGAAGGTTTTCAAAGCGCCCAGTGAGGGACTCGCATCATGCAAAGACTCAAACGCTTAATGGTTCCCGCCCTGTGCGCCAGCCTGCTGGGCACCGCCGCCCACGCCGAGGAGCGCACGCTGCGGGTGTACAACTGGTTCGACTACATCACCCCCAAGGCCCTGGAAGATTTCAAGGCGCAGAACAGTCAGGTGAAGCTGGTCTACGACATCTTCGACACCAACGAAGCCCTGGAAGCCAAGCTGCTGACCGGCAACTCCGGGTATGACGTGGTGGTGCCGTCCAACGTGTTCCTGGCCAAGCAGATCGAGGCCGGGGTGTTCCAGCCCCTGGACCGCAGCAAGCTGCCCAACTGGAACCACCTGGACCCCAAGCTGATGAAGCTGATCGAGGCCAACGACCCGGGCAACCAGTTCGCCGTGCCCTACATGTACGGCACCATCCTGATCGGCTTCAACCCGGACAAGGTCAAGGCCGCCCTGGGCGACAAGGCGCCAGTGGACAGCTGGGACCTGATCTTCAAGGAAGAGAACATCAGCAAGCTCAAGCAGTGCGGCGTGGCCCTGCTGGATTCGCCTTCGGAGATCCTGCCCCTGGCCCTGCAGCACCTGGGCCTGGACCCCAACAGCAAGAAGCCGGCGGACTACGAGAAAGCTGAAGCGCTGCTGATGAAGATCCGGCCGTACATCACCTACTTCCATTCGTCCAAGTACATGGCCGATATCGCCAACGGCGACATCTGCGTGGCCGTGGGCTATTCGGGGAGCTTCTCCCAGGCCGCCAACCGCGCCAAGGAAGCCAAGAACGGCGTGACCGTGGACATGCGCCTGCCCAAGGAAGGCGCGCCGATCTGGTTCGACATGCTGGCGGTCCCTAAAGGCGCCAAGAACCCGGAAGATGCCTACACCTTCATCAACTACCTGCTGCAACCCCAGGTGATCGCCCCGGTCAGCGACTTTGTCGGTTACCCCAACCCGAACAAGGACGCCACCGGACTGGTGGACCCTTCGATCCGCAACAACCCCAACCTGTATCCGACGGAAGCGGCGATGAGCACCCTGTACACCCTGCAACCGCTGCCCCGTGATGCAGAGCGGGCGCGGACCCGGGCCTGGACCAAGATCAAGTCCGGTACCTGACCCTCATCCAGGACGGGAACCGCGCGCCCTGTGGCGAGCGAGCTTGCTCGCGCTGAATTGCGCAGCAAGCCCAAGAGCGGTTTCCCGGTTCTGCCTGATACACCGCAACCGTCGGCGTTACGAGCGCTGCGCGGCGAGCGGGAGCAAGCTCCCTCGCCACGAAAAGTGGTTAGCAGCCGCTGAGGCCTTGGGGGCTGCGCTCTTCGGCGAAGAACCAGGGCCGCAGACGCACGCCGACGCCGTTGCCGATAAAGGCCGCCACCAGCCACAGCCAGCCATGCAGGCTGCCGGAGGCGATGCCGCTGAAGTAGGCGCCGATGTTGCAGCCATAGGCCAGGCGCGAACCGTAGCCCAGCAGCAGCCCGCCAATCACCGCCGCCACCAGGGAACGGGTGGGGATTCTCAGGTTGGGGGCAAAACGTCCCGCCAGTCCCGCTGCCAGCAAGGCCCCCAGGACGATGCCGATGTCCATGACGCTGGTGATGTCCTGCCACACCGGGGCCGCCAGGGCCTTGGCGTTTGCCGCGCCCTGCCAGAACACCCAACTGCCCACGTCCACGCCCAAGCCACTGGCGACTTTCGCGCCCCACAGGGCAAAGGCCGAGGTGATGCCCCACGGGCGCCCGGCCAGGGCCAGGGTGGCGAAGTTGAGCAACGCCAGGGCCACCGCGCCCCAGACCAGCGGCCAGGGGCCGCGCAGCAGGCGGCGCCAGCCCTGGTGCTGGCTGGCGACCGGGGCTTCGAGGCTGCCGTAGCGGCGTTTTTCCAGGCTCTGGGTGAGCAAGGCGATCAGCGCGAACAGGCACAGGCTCAAGCCCAGGGCCGGGCCGACGCCGAAGCTCTGGACGATGGAGATCGGTGGCAGCGACGGCAAGGCAAACCACCAGTCCACATGATGGGTGGCAATCAGCGAGCCGCAGATGAAGAACGCCAGGGTCACCAGCATTCGCGCATTGCCGCCGCCGACGGTGAACAGGGTGCCCGAGGCGCAACCGCCCCCCAGTTGCATGCCGATGCCGAAAATGAAGGCACCGAAGATCACCGACACCCCGGCCGGCGCCACCAGCCCCACCACCGGCTGGCCGAACAGGCTGCCCGCCCCCAACGCCGGGAAGAACAGCAACACCGCCATGGCCAGCATGACCATCTGCGCGCGCAGGCCAGCACCGCGCCGATCGCGGATAAACACCCGCCAGGCCGAGGTGAAACCGAAGGCGGCGTGGTACAGGGTGAGCCCCAGGGCGGCACCCAGCAGTAACAGCAGCACCTGTCGCGCCCCCACCTGGGTCTGCAGGAACAGGGCACCGCCCACCAGGAGCAACAAGGCGAACAGCGGAGCGCCGAACTTGCGTTCAGGCGCCAGGGAGAGGGTCTGGCTCATGAGGGCTCTCGGGCAGGAAAAGGCCCGCGAGTATACCCCGTCAGACCCGCCAGGCCTGACGCAGGCGGCCCAGGGCGGCCTGGATATCGGCCTCAGGCACCGCGGCGAAGCCCAGCACCAGCCCAGCCCGTTGGTCCTCGGGCAACCGGGTTTCCGGCAACCAGTAAGTGCTCAAGCCGTTCACCTCGACATCGACACTGGCCGCCTGCTCCAGCAGTTGCTGCTCCCGGGCCAGGCTGTCCACGCGCACTGTCAGGTGCAACCCGGCGGCCACCGTGGGCAGCGGTCCGACGCCTGGGATCGCCTCGGGCCAGCCGGCGAGCAAGGTGTTGCGCCGGCTCAGGGCGGCCCGGCGCATGCGCCGGATATGCCGCTGGAAATGCCCGGCGGCCATGAACTCGGCCATCACCGCCTGGGTGCTGACCTCGGAGTGGCGCACGTCCACCGCCCGACGCTGGGCGAAGGCCTGCACCAGATTCGGCGGCAGCACCAGGTAACCCAGGCGCAAGGCCGGGAACGCCACCTTGCCGAAGGTGCCGACGTAGATCACCCGGCCCTGCCGGTCCAGCGCCGCCAGGGGGGCCAGGGGCGCGCCGCTGTAGCGGTACTCGCCGTCGTAGTCGTCCTCGACGATCCAGCCGCCGCTGCGCTCGGCCCAGGCCAGCAGCTCCAGGCGCCGGGCCAGGCTCATGATCACCCCGGTGGGGTACTGGTGGGACGGGGTGACATAGGCCAGGCGGCAGGTGGGCAACTGCTCCAGCTGACGGCAGTCGATGCCCTCCTGGTCCACCGCCACGCCCTGCAACTGCGCCCCGGCCACGGCGAAGGCGTGACCGGCCGCCCGATAGCCGGGGTTTTCCACAGCCACGCTGTCGCCGGGCTCCACCAGCAGCTGTGCACAAAGGCTGATGCCCTGTTGCGCGCCACTGGTGATCACAATTTGTTCAGCGCTGCATTGCAGCCCACGGGCACTGCGCAGGTAAGCGGCGATCAGGCTGCGCAGTCGCGAATCGCCAGCGGAATCGCCGTAGCACAGCTGGTGCAGGTCCGGCCTGCGCCAGAAAGCCGCATTCAGCTTGGCCCAGACCTCGAACGGGAACAGATCGAAAGCCGGCACGCCGACCCGGAAAGCCCGCGGCGGGCCACTGGGTGGCGTGCTCAGATGATGCTTTTGCAGGCGCTGCACACCACTGCTGTGGATAACTTTACTGGATGCATCACCAGTTATTTCTGTCGATTTTGTGGATAAACCTGTGGGTAAGCCTGTTGACAACCCTGTGGATACTTTTGTGGATAGTTTTTTGATGGGTAAGCGGGTTTCTGGCAATTGGGCCACGTAGGTGCCATCGCCGACCCGGCCTTCGATAAAACCCTCGGCATACAGCTGGTCATAGGCGCGCACCACGCTGTTGCGGGAAATCCCCAATGCCGCCGCCAGATCACGGCTGGCCGGCAAGCGCGTGCCGCTGGCGAGGCGCCCGTCCAGCACCCGCAGGCGCAGAGCCTGGTACAGCTGGCGGCTGAGGCCCTGGCGGCGATCCAGCTCGATCCCGGCAGGGTTGAAAGACAGCGGAGGCAAAGCACTGTTCATCGAGGCGCCCCAGGGATTGGACCCATAAAATAGACCAAAGATGGCTCTTACAACGAACCATTAGCCTGCCTAGGATGCAGCCACTCGCC
Source organism: Pseudomonas sp. 50_B (assembly GCF_017491625.1). NCBI lineage: Bacteria > Pseudomonadati > Pseudomonadota > Gammaproteobacteria > Pseudomonadales > Pseudomonadaceae > Pseudomonas > Pseudomonas sp. 50_B. Next base: position 205,001 of record NZ_JAFGYX010000001.1, on the reverse strand, counting down.
AAGGATTTTTTCCATGTACCTACCGCGCGCTTTCGTCGATGAAGACCTCCCCCGCCTGCAGGACGTGATCCAACACAGCCGCCTGGCGACCCTGGTGACCTGGGGCGCCCTGGGCCTGCAGGCTAGCCACGTACCACTGCTGCTGGACCCCGAACAGGGGGCCAATGGCACCCTCTACGGACACTTGGCCAAGGCCAACCCACAGTGCGCCGAGCTCGCCAGTGGCGCCGAAGCGTTGCTGATCTTCATGGGCGAGGATGCCTATATCAGCCCTTCGTTCTATCCGAGCAAGGCCGAACACGGCAAAGTGGTGCCCACCTGGAACTACGTGGCGGTGCACGCCTATGGCCAGCCGGAGGTCTTCACCGACCCGCAGCGGTTGCTGCAGGTGGTCGAGGGCCTGACCGAACGTCACGAGGCCGGTCGCCCGCAGCCGTGGAAAGTGGCCGATGCCCCGGCCGACTACATCGACGGCATGCTCAAAGCGATTGTCGGTTTCGCCCTGCCGATCCAGCGCCTGGAGGGCAAGCGCAAGCTCAGCCAGAACCGCAATGCCGAAGATATCGCCGGGGTCCGCGACGGTCTGGCGGCCAGCGCCGACCCGCGTGACCAACACCTGTCGCAACTGATGGGCTGAGTGCCCGCCCAGAACAATAAAGGAGCTTTCATGAGCCAGATCCAGATCCGCCCGGTTACCACCGCCGACCACGCCGCCTGGCTGCCGTTGTGGCAGGCCTACCTGCGCTTCTACGAAACCGAACTGGCGGACGCCGTGACCCAGAGCACCTGGCAGCGCTTCCTCGATGCCCGCGAACCGACCCACGCGGCCCTGGCCTGGGACGGCGAGCGCGCCGTGGGCCTGGTGCATTTCATCTACCACCGCTCCAACTGGAGCATCGAGAACGCCTGCTACCTGCAAGACCTGCTGGTGACCCCGGACCAGCGCGGCACCGGCGTCGGCCGCCAGCTGATCGAGTTCGTCTACGCCCAGGCGAAACAGGACGGCTGCGCCAAGGTGCATTGGCTGACCCACGAAACCAATGCCACGGCCATCCAGCTCTACGAGCGCATCGCCGAGCGCCCGGGCTTTATCCAGTTCCGCAAACCCCTCTGAACCCGCAAGGAGCCACTGCATGTCGATTTCTCTCGCCGACTGGAAAGGCGTTCCCGCCCCTTCGGCCACCCTGCTTGAAGGGCGCTTCATCCGTTTGCAAAGGCTCGACCCGGCGCGCCATGGCGACGAGCTGTTCCAGGTGCTGCAAGGCCCGGACGCAGACCCCGTACTGTGGAACTACCTGCCTTATGGCCCCTTCCCCGAGCGTGCGGCGTTCGATGCCTGGCTCGCTAACCACGCCCTTGCCAGTGACCCGTATTTCTTCACCGTGATCGACCGCGCCAGTGGCCAGGCCCAGGGCCTGATCAGCCTGATGTCCATCGTCCCGGCCCAGGGCCGCATCGAGATCGGCCACGTCACCTTCGGCGCACCGATGCAGCGCTCGCCCAAGAGCACCGAGGCGGTGTACCTGCTGGCCAAGGAAGCTTTCGCCCTGGGCTACCGACGCCTGGAGTGGAAGTGCAACAACGACAACGCCCGCTCGCGCTATGCCGCCGAGCGTTTGGGTTTCAGCTTCGAGGGGGTGTTTCGCCAGCACATGGTGGCCAAGGGGCAGAACCGCGATACCGCGTGGTTCTCGATCCTGGACGGGGAATGGCCGGCGATCGCCAAGGGCTTCGAACAATGGCTCAGCGATGAGAACCAGAGCGGCGCGGGGCAGCTCAAGTCGCTGGCGGAGTGTCGCGGGTAACCGTGGTTTTCGCCGGCAAGCCGGCGCCTACAAGGGGGCGGTGAGCCCGGCCTGGTAGAAGACCTGTAGCCGCTGCCGCAGGCTGCGAACGGGCTGGGCGGCATCCGACGCAGCGGGCGCCGCCGTTGAAGGCCTCGGAAGGTCCTGCGGACCTTGGCGCAGCCTGCGGCAGCGGCTACGGGGTCAGCCCAGTTTCTGCGCCAGCACCGCAATATGCTCCGGCCCAATGCCGCAGCAACCGCCGACATGGCTGGCACCGCGCTGGTGCCAGTCCGCCACCCATTGCAGATAACCCGGCGGGTCCAGGTCTTCGCGCAGGGGGCACAGGCCGTCGTTGGCGGTGGCATCCTCGGGCTGCGGCGGGAAGGCGTTGGCGTACACGCCGATATGGATCTGCACCCCCAGGCGCTCGAAGGTCTCGCGAGCGGCATCCACTGCCGCACCAATCACCTCCGGCTGGCTGCAGTTGAACAGCAGGGTCTGCACGCCCAACTGCGCCGCCACCGCCGCCGCTTCAGTCACCGGCTCGCCGGAACGCAGGCGCGGCACTTCATCGACCTCTTCGTCCTTGAGGGTGAAGGACAGCCAGAACGGCTTGCCATCCTTGGGCAGTCCGGCGTGGATGGCCCGCGCCTCGGCGATCGAGCTTTGGGTTTCTGCGAGCCACAGGTCCACGAAAGGCGCCAGCCCCTTAACCAGCGGGCTCAGCACTTCCTCGACCCGGGACGCATCGAACAGGTCCGGGCGATAGGAGCCAAATAGCGGCGGCAACGAACCCGCCACTCGCACCGGCTTGCCTGAGGCCTCTACTGCGCGGCGCGCCAGCTCACCGGCCAGGGCCGCTAGGGCCTGGCCTTCGGCGGCAAAGCGCTCTTCACCGATGTGGAACGGCACCACGGCGTAGCTGTTGCTGGTGATCACGTTGGAACCGCTGGCGATATAGGCCGCATGCACCGCCTCCACCGCCTGGGGGTCCTCGCTCAACGCCAGGGCTGACCACTCGGGCTGCCGGAACGGCGCACCACGGCGCTGCAACTCACGACCCATACCGCCATCCAGAATTACCGTGCTACCTGCGCCCATATGCTTTTTACTCATATGCTTATGAAAATAACTCACTACCGGAGTCGTTCTTATAACTATTAAATACGCACCATTCGGTTAATAACAACTCTTTTTCAGTCAGGATTCCGATGAATTTCAAACCGCTGCTGGCCCTCGGCCTGACCCTGCTTACCGCCTCTTCCCAAGCCTTCGCCGGCGCCACCCTGGAGCGTATCGAGCAGAAAAAGGAGCTGGTCGGGGTGCTGATGGAAAGCTACCCGCCCTTCTCGTTCCTCAATGACCAGAACCAGCTGGACGGCTTCGATGTCGACGTGGCCAAGGCCGTGGCCGACAAGCTCGGCGTCAAGCTGCGCCTGGAAACCCCGTCCTGGGATGTGATCGCCGCGGGACGCTGGAGCGGACGCTACGACATCTGCATCTGCTCCATGACCCCGAGCAAGGCTCGCGCCGAAGTCTTCGACTTCCCGGTGCAGTACTACGCCTCGCCGGCGGTGATTGTGGTCAACGCCAAGGATGATCGTATCCATAGCGCCAAGGACCTGAGCGACAAGAAGGTCGGCCTGACCGCCGCCTCCAGCTACGAGAGCTACCTGAACAAGAGCCTGGTGATCGAAGGCGCTGAAGACACCCACCTGCAATATCCCTTCGAGAACGTACAGATCGCCCCCTACGACACCGACAACGTGGCCTTCCAGGACCTCGGCCTGGGACCGGGCGTGCGCCTGGATGCGATCCTCACCAACCTGGTCACCGCCCAGCCACGGCTGACCCAGGATGCGCGCTTCAAGCTGGCCGGCGAGGCGCTGTACGCCGAGCCCAACTCGGTGGCCATCGAGAAAGGCGATGCCCAGTGGAACGCCAAGGTGCGTGAGGTCTTCGCCCAGCTGAAGCAAGACGGCACCCTGAGCAAGCTGTCGCAGAAATGGATCGGCGCCGATATCAGCCAATGACTGCCTACACGCCACCGCCTCAGCCACCGCAACCGGTGGCTGAACCGCTGCTCAAGCGTCTGCTGGGCTTTCGCACTCGTCTGTACCTGACCTGGGTGGCGTTGCTGGTGCTGTTCGCCAGCTTCTTCCTGAGCTTCGACCTGAAGTTCTCGATCATCCTCGACAAGCTGCCGAACCTGCTGGGCCTGCACCTGTCCCCCAGCGGCTTTCTCCAGGGCGCGGCGCTGACCCTGTTCCTCTGCGCCTGCTCCATCGTCGCCTCGTCGCTGCTGGGCTTTGTCACCGCCCTGGCGCGCCTGTCTTCCAGCGCCGTGGCCTTCGGCATCGCCAGCTTCTATGCCTCGTTCTTTCGCGGTACGCCGCTGCTGATCCAGATCCTGCTGATCTACCTCGGCCTGCCGCAACTGGGGGTGGTGCCGGGCGCCATTACCGCCGGGATCATCGCCCTGTCGCTGAACTACGGCGCCTACCTCAGCGAGATTTTCCGTGCCGGCATCCTTGGCGTGCCCCACGGCCAACGCCAGGCGGCCCTGGCCCTGGGCATGAGTGACAGCGTGATCTTCTGGCAGGTGACCCTGCCCCAGGCCATGCGCACCATCATTCCGCCGGCCACCAACCAGTTCATCTCGATGCTCAAGGACTCGTCGCTGATCTCGGTGATGGGGGTCTGGGAAGTGATGTTCCTGGCCCAGTCCTATGGCCGCTCCAGCTACCGCTACATCGAGATGCTCAGCACCGCGGCGCTGATCTACTGGCTGCTGTCCATCGGCCTGGAACTGATCCAGGCACGGATGGAAAAGCATTACGGCAAGGGCTACGCCAAACGCGGCTAAGGCTCAGGCAAGCGTCGAAGGCCCGGGAATAACCGGGCTTCTTGCCGAGTGCTCAAGTTCATCGAGCAGCGAACGGGCGCGGCTGGTCTTCTGCACCTTCACCACCCCCATCTGCAGGCCGAATGGCTTGAACACCGCCGTCAATGACTTGAGGGTCGGGTTGCCGTCACCGTGTTCGATGTGGATCAGGGTGCGCAGGGAAATCCGGCACATCCTGGCGAACTGGCTCTGATGCAGCCCAGTGACTTCAGTGCGCAGGCGCTTGACCGCGTCGCCAAGCGACAAGCGACCGCCCGCCAGCTCCTGCTGGATGTGGTCGATCAAGGCCCCGCGCTCTTCCAGCGTCATGTTCATCGCAATCCCCACTCCTGCAGGCGTCGGTCCAGGTGGCGCAGGTGAATGCGCGGATGATTGAAGGTGGCTTCGGGCAGGCCGCCGGCACTCAGCAGGTCCGGCAGGGCCCGCAGTTGTTCGGCGTCTGCGCGCAGGCGCGTGAGGGCGGCCTCGGGGTCGAGCAGCGGCTTGAGGCTGGCGCACACCAGGCGCCAGTCGACCTCACCGGCTACTTCCATGCGTCCGGGCCATTTGGTGGTGCGGGCAATCCCCTGGTCATCCATGACCTTGGGCGCCAGGTCATGGATCGGGGCCAGGCGCACCTCTGTATCCGTGCGAACCACCGCAAGCGTGCGGCCATGATTGTCCGTGTTGCCGAGAATCCTGTTGAGCAGGTCGCGCCGCAGGTAGTCCGCCACCAGTTCAGGGATCGACGCCTCCTGGCCGGTGGCGCGCCACAGTTCGGCGAGAATCCCCAGGACCTCGGTATGGCGCATGCCCTGGCCATGGCCCACCAGAGCGGCCAGGGAATAGATCGACTCCACCGCCAGACGCTCGACTCCGGCGGGCGTTAGCCGACGGTCAAAACGCTGCATCCACAGGCTTGGCCGCCGCCCCTCTTCCAGCGCCAGCCCAGGCGCCGGGAAGGTCTCGATACCCAGCTGCTGCAGCGCCCGGTAGTAATGGAACTCGCTTCTGAGAATGTCGCAGGCAGTCGGCGAAGCCGGGTTACGGGGAAACTTCACCCACCAGTGACGCGCTGCACAAGCGTCATCGAGCAACGCATCGGGGTACAACAAGCCCTCGCGGTTTTCCGTCAGCAACAGCTTGGGCGCTTCGTCGCCGATGCTCGCCGTGCCACCAAAAGCCGCCGCCTGCTCATGGGCGTATTCCAGAAAACGGTTATCCAGGGTCACCACCTGCTCCCGGGTGAAGTCCAGGGCCGGACGCCTGTGCAGCCCTGCCAGGGACTCCTTGATCCGCAGATGGCCAATGGGCGCCGCGGTGCTTCGGGCCAGGAGGAACAACTCGCTGCCCATGCCATCGGGCCGCTCATGGCCGATCTGCCGCAGCAAAAAGCGGCGCGCCGCCGGCGTGGCGACCAGGTCATAAAGAAAGGCCGGCGCCCGGTCTTCTCGCCAGGGCTCCCAGCCCAAGGGTATCTGCGCACTGACCGAGCGGCTCAGCGGGCTGGCAACCGCGTCCAGGTTGTCCACCAGATACTGCGGGACATAACCAAAGCTGCAAGGGCTGGCAAAGCCCGCTTCGGGGTTGTCGAAACTCAGGGTCATGGCATCGGTCCACGCCCCTGCGCCGTAGAGCTGCAACGTCAGCCGGAGCATTGGGGTACCTGTCATTTGCTGCACGTGTATAGAGACTCCGCCTCAATCATCCGTGCATTATATTGCAGTTATTCCAAGCCTCCGAGCCAATAAGTGCATCTAAATACATTTCAATGAACTATTGGCTGGATAAAATGCATTAAATGACACTTCAAAAAAGCCAAAAAAAGGGGAGCCGTAGCTCCCCCGAGGTAAACCGTTGCAGATGAGGGCCTGAACTCAGCCCTCGATTTCGATGAGGATTTCGCCCGGGTTGACCCGGTCGCCCTTGGCCACGTGGATCGCCACGACCTTGCCGGCGACGGCCGCCTGGACTTCGGTTTCCATCTTCATGGCCTCGGTGATCAGCACCGCCTGACCTTCCTTGACCACGTCGCCTTCCTTGACCAGCACATCGACGATGTTGCCCGGCATGGTGGTGCTGACATGGCCCGGGGCGCTGGCCTGTTTGCGCTTGCTGGTGCCGCCGCCGACGAACTCGTTGAGTGGCTCGAACACCACTTCTTCCGGCATGCCGTCGATGGACAGGTAGAAGTGGCGCTTGCCTTCGGCCTTGACCCCGACGCCAGTGATGTCGACGCGGTAGGTTTCGCCGTGGACATCGATGACGAACTCGGTAGGCACGCCTTCACCGCCCGGCTTGCTGACGCCACCGGCTTCGGGGATCGGCAGCAACGCTTCCGGAACCAGGGTGCCGGCCTCACGCTCTTCGAGGAATTTGCGCCCGATGTCCGGGAACATGGCGTAGGTCAGCACGTCTTCCTCGGAATGCGCCAGGGCACCGATTTCGCCGCGCAGCTTGGTCATTTCCGGTTTCAGCAGGTCGGCCGGACGCACATCGATCACGTCCTCGCTGCCGATGGCCTGGCGCCGCAGGTTTTCGTCCACCTGACCCGGGGCCTTGCCGTAGCCGCCCTGCAGGTAGAGCTTCACTTCGTTGGTGATGGTCTTGTAGCGCTCGCCGGCCAGGACGTTGAAGAACGCCTGGGTGCCGACGATCTGCGAGGTCGGGGTCACCAGCGGCGGGTAGCCCAGGTCGTGACGCACCCGCGGGATCTCGGCCAGCACTTCGCCCATGCGGTTCAGCGCGCCCTGCTCTTTCAACTGGTTGGCCAGGTTGGAAATCATCCCGCCCGGCACCTGGTTGACTTGCACCCGGGTATCGACCGCGGTGAATTCGCTTTCGAACTGGTGGTACTTCTTGCGCACGGCGTAGAAGTACAGGCCGATCTCTTGCAGCAGCTCCAGGTCCAGGCCGGTGTCGAACTCGCTGCCTTTAAGGGCCGCGACCATGGACTCGGTGCCCGGGTGGCTGGTGCCCCAGGCGAAGCTGGAGATGGCGGTGTCGATATGGTCGGCGCCGTTCTCGATGGCCTTGAGCTGGCACATGGCAGCCAGGCCGGCGGTGTCGTGGGAGTGGATGAACACCGGCAGCGACAGCTCGGCCTTCAGCGCCTTGACCAGCTCGCCGGTGGCATAAGGGGTCAGCAGGCCAGCCATGTCCTTGATGGCGATGGAGTCGCAGCCCATGGCTTCCATCTGCTTGGCCTGGGCCACGAAGGCCTCGATGGTGTGCACCGGGCTGGTGGTGTAGGCGATGGTGCCCTGGGCGTGCTTACCGGCGGCCTTCACCGCCTCGATGGCGACCCGCAGGTTACGCACGTCGTTCATGGCGTCGAAGATGCGGAACACGTCGATGCCATTGACCGCGGCCTTGGCCACGAAGGCTTTGACCACGTCGTCGCTGTAGTGGCGGTAGCCCAGCAGGTTCTGGCCACGCAGGAGCATCTGCAGACGGGTGTTGGGCAGCGCCGCGCGCAATTGGCGCAGGCGCTCCCAGGGGTCTTCCTTGAGGAAGCGCACGCAGGCGTCGAAGGTCGCGCCGCCCCAGACTTCCAGGGACCAGTAGCCGACTTTGTCGAGCTTGTCGCAGATCGGCAGCATGTCTTCGGTGCGCATGCGAGTCGCCAGCAGCGATTGGTGGGCGTCGCGCAGGATGGTGTCGGTTACATGAATCTTCTTGGACATTGTTTTATTCCTCACAGGCCTGCGTGGGCGGCGATGGCGGCGGCGATGGCCAGGGCCAGCTCTTCGGGTTTGCGCTTGATCGAGTAGTTGGTCAGTTCCGGATGGCTTTCAACGAAGCTGGTATTGAACTGACCGCTACGGAATTCCGGGTTACGCAGGATTTCCTGGTAGTAGGCGGCGGTGGTCTTGACCCCTTGCAGACGCATGTCGTCGAGGGCGCGCAGGCCACGGTCCATCGCCTCTTCCCAGGTCAGCGCCCAGACCACCAGCTTCAGGCACATGGAGTCGTAGAACGGCGGAATGGTGTAGCCGGTGTAGATCGCCGTGTCGGTGCGCACGCCGGGTCCGCCGGGGGCGTAGTAACGGGTGATCTTGCCGAAGCTGGGCAGGAAGTTGTTCTTCGGGTCCTCGGCGTTGATCCGGAACTGCAGGGCAAAACCACGGTGGTGGATGTCTTCCTGCTTCACCGACAGTGGCAGGCCCGAGGCGATGCGGATCTGCTCGCGAACGATGTCGATGCCGGTGATCTCCTCGGTGATGGTGTGCTCCACCTGCACCCGGGTGTTCATCTCCATGAAGTACACCTCGCCCTCGGCGAGCAGGAACTCCACGGTGCCGGCGTTCTCGTAGCCCACGGCCTTGGCCGCGCGCACCGACAGGTCGCCGATGTAGGCGCGCTGTTCCGGGGTCAACTGCGGGCTCGGGGCGATCTCGATGAGCTTCTGGTTACGGCGCTGGATCGAGCAGTCGCGCTCGAACAGGTGCACCACGTTGCCAAAGCTGTCGCCGAGGATCTGCGCTTCGATGTGCTTGGGATTGACGATGCATTTTTCCAGGAACACTTCCGCCGAACCGAAGGCCTTGGTGGCTTCGGAAATCACTCGGGGGAACGCCTGCTCCAGCTCTTCACGGCTGTTGCAGCGACGAATGCCGCGGCCGCCACCACCGGAGGTGGCCTTGAGCATCACCGGGTAGCCGATGCGGTCGCCCTCAGTCAGGGCTTCATGGATATCCGCGACGTTGCCTTCGGTACCCGGGGTCACCGGCACGCCGGCCTTGATCATGCTGCGGCGGGCTTCAGTCTTGTCGCCCATGCGGCGGATGACTTCCGCCGACGGGCCGATGAATTTGATGCCACGTTCGGCGCAGATGTCCGCCAGTTCGGCGTTTTCCGAAAGAAAACCATAGCCGGGATGCAAGGCATCACAGCCGGTTTCCACCGCCAGGTTCACCAGCTTGCGGGGGTTCAGGTAGCCGGCCAGCGGCTCGGCGCCAATGCTGTGGGCCTCATCCGCACGCTTTACATGCAGGGCATGGCGATCAGCGTCGGAGAAGATCGCTACCGAACGGATGCCCATCTCGGCGCAGGCACGCACGATTCGTACGGCGATCTCACCACGGTTGGCGATCAGGATCTTTTTTATCACTTGGAGGTTCCCTTGAGCCGTTGGAACAAACGACCCGCTAGACCGAGTCGGCGCGTGACCAAATGTTTCAAGTCAGTCGCCGCGTCACACTAGCTCTGCAGAGGGATTAACAAAAATCAATAATTATTGGGTTGGGCATAAGTAAAGACTTATAGTTGTGCTACCAGCCCTTGGCGCGAGCACTGAAAAATGCGTAAGTCCTTGATGAGACTGACATTACGTCAGTTGCAGATTTTCAATGAAGTCTGCGATCTACGCTCCTACAGCCGCGCCGCCGATGAAATGAATCTCACCCAGCCCGCGGTCAGCCTGCAGATCCGTCAGCTGGAGGAGCTGATCGGCCAGCCGCTGTTCGATTACGTCGGCAAGAAGCTCTACATGACCGAAGCCGCCGAGGCCCTGCAACGGGCCAGCCGGGACATCTTCGGGCGCCTGGAAAACCTCGACATGCAGCTCTCGGACATGCAGGGCTCACTGCAGGGCCAGCTCAAGCTGGCGGTGGAATCCAGCGCCAAATACTTCGTCCCGCACCTGTTCGCCGCCTTCAAGCGCCAGCATCCGGAAGTCCACCTGCAACTGACGGTGGTCAACCGCTCCCAGGTGATCCGCCGCCTCTCGGACAACCGCGATGACCTGGTGATCATGTCCATGGTGCCCCAGGACATGGAGCTGGAGTTCCTGCCCTTCCTCAACAACCCCATCGTCGCCGTGGCGCCGCCGGATCATCCCCTGAGCCACATGGGTCCGCTGCGCCTGCAGGACCTGGAGCCCTACACCCTGGTGCTGCGCGAGCCCGGCTCGGGCACCCGCCTGGCCTGCGAGGAATACTTCAAGGAGAAGCGCGTGCACTTCACCCAGATCCTCGAAGTGTCGTCGGCGGAAGCTCAGCGCGAGTGCGTGCGGGCGGGTCTGGGCGTGGCCTTGCTGACGCGCCACGCCCTGAACCTTGAGTTGGCGACCGGCGGCTTGATCGAGTTGCCGGTCGAAGAGCTGCCATTGCTTCGCAGCTGGTGCCTGGTGCAGGCCAAAGCCAAACGCCTGTCACCGGTAGCGCATGCGTTCCTGGGATTCATCCGCAGCGAACGCGTGCAGATCAGCGGGCTGGTTGAACGCTTCGACGGGAAGCCGCGGGTGCCGCCTGCCAGTAATTAACGGCCTCAAGCTCGGGGTAATCGTTGATTTGCTGCTGCAACTGACGCAGCTCGAAGCGGTGTTCGATCGCACGACGAAATTCCATGCGGCGCTGATCTTCCTGCTGACGACGGGTCTTGACTGCGCTGTTGCTCTCTTCGTAAGGCCGGGCCATTTCGAGTCTCCCAATGCGAGTACGGGAGCTTCACGATGGACGTCGGCGGTTACGGTTTGGCGGCGGGTCGGTTACAGGACGATGAACATTCGCCCCTCTCCAGGAATCAATCGTCCAGGGCTTTGACCGACTTGGGCGACAGACGCAGGCTGCGAAGGCTGCGCTTGACGCTCTTGAGGTGGTTCACCAGGCTCGGCCCGCGGGCCATGGCCACGCCCATGGCCAGCACGTCGATCACCACCAGGTGGGCGATACGCGAGGTCAGCGGGGTGTAGATCTCGGTGTCTTCGTGCACATCGATGGCCAGGTTGACCGTGGACAGCTCGGCCAACGGCGTCTGGCTCGGGCACAGGGTGATCAGCGAGGCGCCGCTTTCACGCACCAGGTTGGCGGTGATCAGCAGGTCTTTGGAGCGCCCGGACTGAGAAATACAGATGGCCACGTCGGTAGGCTTCAAGGTCACCGCCGACATCGCCTGCATGTGCGGGTCGGAATAGGCCGCCGCAGTCAGCAGCAGGCGAAAGAACTTGTGCTGGGCATCCGCCGCCACCGCGCCAGACGCGCCAAAGCCGTAGAACTCCACGCGCTGGGCCTGGGACATGGCAGTCACCGCCTGCTGCAGGGCCACCGGATCGAGCTTCTCGCGCACTTCCATCAGGGTGTGCAGGGTGGTGTCGAAGATCTTCAGGCTGTAGTCAGCGACAGAATCGTCTTCATGGATCGCGAACTGGCCAAAGCTGGCACCGGCGGCGAGGCTCTGAGCCAACTTGAGCTTCAGGTCCTGAAAACCGGAGCAACCGATGGCCCGGCAGAAACGCACGATGGTCGGTTCGCTGATGCCCACGCTGTGGGCCAGGTCCGCCATGGAACTGTGCATCACGGCCGCAGGATCAAGGAGCACGTGATCGGCGACCTTGAGTTCCGATTTGCGTAACAAATGACGTGACTGGGCGATGTGCTGCAACAGGTTCAAAGGGCTGGACTCATTGTTATTGGCTGACGCCGGGGATGTAGCAAGCTTGTAGTTATACTACAGGAATCGTCTTTTTGCCTGTTCAATGCATCATCAATTTGCCGGCCTGCCCCCCATTTTCAGCCGGGTACGACTTATGTAGCCGTTGTGGCTGGCGTCGCCGCCCACTAGCGAGACTGGGCCTGCAACAGCTGCGCGAGCGCTTCGGCATTCACCGGACGACTGATCAGGTAGCCCTGCACTTCATCGCAGTGTTCGGCCCGCAGGAAGGTCAACTGCGCCGGGTCCTCGACCCCCTCGGCCACCACTTTCAGCGACAGCCCGTGCGCCATGGCAATGATTGCCCGGGTAATCGCCGCATCCTCGCCACCTTCGGCAAGGCCACGGATAAAGGCCTGGTCGATCTTCACGTAGTCCACCGGAATGCGCTTGAGGTAGCTCAGGGACGAGTAACCCGTGCCGAAGTCATCGATGGCCAGCTTCACTCCCAGATCACGCAGTTGCTGGAAGGTCGCGATGATGTGCTCGACGCTGTCCAGGAGCTGGCTTTCAGTCAGTTCCAGCTCGAGGAAATGCGGCTCCAGGCCGGTTTCTTCCAATACCTGGCGCACCAGGCTCACCAGCTTGCCTTGGCGCAGTTGATACACCGACAGGTTGACCGACACCCGAATCGGCTCCAGCCCCTGGCGCTGCCAGTCGCAGGCTTGGCGGCAGGCCTGACGCAACACAAACTCGCCGATGGGCCCGATCAGCCCGGTCTCTTCCGCCAGGCCGATGAAGTCCCCCGGCGGCACCCGGCCCATGGTCGGGTGATCCCAGCGCACCAGGGCTTCGGCAGCATTCAGCAGGCCCGTGGCCAGGCACAGCTTGGGTTGGTAGAACACCATCAACTGGCCTTCTTCGATGGCCTTGCGCAGCTGGTTCTCCAGTTGCAGACGCTCCAGAGTGCTGGCCTGCAGGCTCTCGGTGTAGAACTGGAAGTTGTTGCCGCCCAGGTGCTTGGCGTGGGCCATGGCCATGTTCGCCTGACTGACCAAAGCCGCAATCTCCCGGGCGCTGTCCGGCAGCATGCTGATGCCCATGGAGGCGCTGACCACCAATTCATGGCCATCGACGGTGATCGGCAGGCGCAGCTTGCTCAGCAGCCGGGTCGCCACCCGCGTCAGGCTCGACAGGCTGCCGTAGGCGTCGAACAACACAGCGAACTCATCCCCGGACAGCCGGGCGATGGTGTCGGCCTCCGGCAGGGCATTGACCAGTCGTCTGGACATCTTCTGCAGCAACTGGTCGGCCACTTCATGGCCGAGGCTGTCGTTGAGCAACTTGAAGCGATCCAGATTGATGTGCAGCAAGGCCAGGCTGCGGCCGCCCTGGCGTACCCGTTGGTGGGCCTCGCCCAGGCGCTCGCGAAACAGGGAACGGTTGGCCAGCCCGGTGAGTTCATCGTAGTGAGTGAGGTAGCGCATGCGCTCCTCGGACTCGCGCCGAGCCGATAGATCGGCGAAGAAGCCCACGATGTGGCGGATTTTCCCTCGTTTATCCCGCACGACATTCAATTGCAGCCATTGCGGATAGAGCTCGCCGTTCTTGCGGGTCTCCACCAGCTCGCCCTGCCAACTGCCGTGTTGCTCCAGGGCCTGATGAATCAACGGGTAATGCCGGCGGGCATCGCGGCTACAGGACAGTTCCACCACATTGCGCCCGAGCATGTCCTCGATCTGATAGCCCGTGACCTGGCTGAAGGCCTGATTGGCAGCGATCAGGGCGTACTCGGGGTCGAGGATGACGATGCCTTCACTGGCCGCCTCGAACACTGTCGCCGCCAGATTGCGCTGCACCTCCACTTCCTTGTCGGCGCTGATATCCCGCCGCGTGCCCACCATGCGCAACACCCTTCCACCAGGACTGCGCTCCACCGCCCTGCCCCGGTCCTCGATCCACACCCAATGGCCATCGCCATGACGCACCCGGTACTCCACCTGGTAATCCTCGCTGCGGCCCTTGAGATGCTCCACCAGGGCACGTTTGAGCAGCGGCAAATCCTCGGGGTGCAGGCGCGGCTTGAGATGGCTGAGCATCGCGGTGACGTCTTCGGGTTCCAGGCCAAACAGTTCCTTGATCTGGGTGTGATGGATTTCGTCGGTCTGCAGGTTCCAGTCCCAAAGTCCCAGCTCGCTGGCATTCAGGGCCAGGGCCAGGCGCGCCTCGCTCTTGCTCAGGGCCTGGTTGGCCTGGTCCAGCTCCAGGCTGCGCTGGGCCACCCGCTGCTCCAGTCCCGCCTGGGCTTCACGCAATTGTTCTTCGGCCCGTCGGCGCTGTTCGATCTCACGGGCCAGCTCGCGGTTGAGCTGGCTGCCGCGGCTCTGGGCATCCTGCAGATGCTCGATCAGCGCCTGATTCTGAAAGCGCCGCAACAGGCCTCGCTGAATCAGGCGGTTGACCTGCCAGGCCACCACGCTCAGGGATACCAGGAGAATCAGCCCAAGCCAGCCCCAGCCGCGCTGCTGATCGTCTCCGCCCCAGAACAGATAGGCGATGGCCGGCAACAGGCAGGGCAATGTGAAGGAGAGAAAGGCCTGCAGGCTGACCGCGTAGGCCACGCTGGCGGAAAGAATCGCCGCGCCGATCAGGCCGAAAACCCAGGCCTGCTGCAAAAAGCTGTCGGTGGGCACCAGGGCGATGCCGGCGCAGGCCAGGGTCAGGCCACTGACCGCCGACCCCAGAAGAAACATGCGCTGCCAGATGGGCTGCGCCTGGCGACTGGGAATCGCCGAGTCGAACGCCGCCACCTGGATCACCCGCAAGGCCACCAGGGCCAGCAGCCAGACCATCCACACGCTGAGCAACAGATAGCGCGCCGGACTCCAGAGCAACCAGGTGCACACCAGACCGTTGAGCAGCATGAAAAGGGTCGGCAGCAGCGAGCCCTGATACAGCAGGCGCGTACGCTCCACTGCCATCTCGACGGCGTAATGCTGGCGGATGCCCCCCGGCGCCATGAAGGGCCCGGACGGGTCGGGGTTAAGTGTCATAGGCAGTATTCTTATAATGTAGAGCCCGAAACGTCGGCGGAGCATACACAAGCACAAGCTCGAGCCAAACTGCTCTGGATCATAAAATCGATAAAACAAATCCCGCCGTAATCCGCCGTGCAAGTGCGCGCGCGCGAGACACCAATGGCTGCGGCCTGTGACCAACCGGTCGTCCCCGGCCGTTGTTTTATCGGCTAATGCAATGCCGGGTTTGCCCGGGGTGACGCGGCCCCCTAGAATGCCCCGATGCGCGATGATCTCTCCCTCCTGTTGAACTCCCTCAACGATGCCCAACGCCAGGCCGTAGCTGCCTCCGTGGGTCGTCAGTTGGTCCTGGCCGGTGCTGGCTCCGGCAAAACCCGTGTGCTGGTGCACCGTATCGCCTGGTTGATCCAGGTCGAGAACGCCTCGCCCCACTCGATCCTGTCGGTGACCTTCACCAACAAGGCCGCCGCCGAGATGCGCCACCGCATCGAGCAATTGCTGGGCATCAACCCGGCGGGCATGTGGGTCGGCACCTTCCACGGCCTGGCGCACCGCCTGCTGCGAGCCCACTGGCAGGAAGCCGGCCTGAGCCAGACCTTCCAGATTCTCGACAGCGACGACCAGCAACGCCTGGTCAAGCGGGTGATCCGCGAGCTGGGCCTGGATGAGCAGCGCTGGCCGGCCCGTCAGGCCCAGTGGTTCATCAACGGACAGAAAGACGAAGGCCTGCGCCCGCAACACATCCAGGCCAGCGGCGATCTTTTCCTGGCCACCATGCGCGGCATCTATGAGGCCTATGAGGCCGCCTGCCAGCGCGCCGGAGTCATCGATTTCTCCGAACTGCTGCTGCGCGCCCTGGACTTGTGGCGCGACCACCCGGGCCTGCTGGCGCACTACCAGAAGCGCTTCCGCCATGTGCTGGTGGACGAGTTCCAAGACACCAACGCCGTGCAATACGCCTGGCTGCGGCTGCTGGCCCAGGGGGGCGACAGCCTGATGGTGGTGGGCGACGACGACCAGTCGATCTACGGCTGGCGTGGAGCGAAGATCGAGAACATCCATCAGTATTCCGCCGACTTCCCGGACACCGAAGTGATCCGCCTGGAGCAGAACTACCGCTCCACCGCCGGCATCCTCAAGGCCGCCAACGCCCTGATCGCCAACAACACCGGACGCCTGGGCAAGGAACTGTGGACCGACGGCGGCGACGGCGAAGCCATCAACCTGTACGCCGCCTTCAACGAGCACGATGAAGCCCGCTATGTCGTGGAAACCATCGAGAGCGCGCTGAAAACCGGCCTGGCCCGCAGCGACATCGCCATTCTCTACCGCTCCAACGCCCAGTCCCGGGTGCTGGAAGAAGCCCTGCTGCGCGAGCGCATTCCGTACCGCATCTATGGCGGTCAGCGCTTCTTCGAACGGGCCGAGATCAAGAACGCCATGGCTTACCTGCGCTTGCTGGAAGGCCGGGGCAACGACGCAGCCCTGGAACGGGTGATCAACGTTCCAGCCCGGGGCATCGGCGAAAAGACCGTCGAAGCCATCCGCGAGCACGCGCGCCACAGCGATGTGTCGATGTGGGAAGCCATGCGCCAACTGGTGGCCAATAAAGGCCTCACCGGTCGTGCGGCCGGCGCCCTCGGGGCCTTTATCGAGCTGATCGAGAACCTGGCGGCCAAGACCCTGGAAATGCCCCTGCACCTGATGACCCAGACGGTGATCGAGCAGTCAGGGCTGATCGCCTACCACGAAGCGGAAAAAGGCGAGAAAGGCCAGGCCCGGGTGGAAAACCTTGAGGAACTGGTGAGCGCCGCGCGCAACTTCGAGAACACCGAAGAAGACGAGGACCTGACGCCGCTGGCGGCCTTCCTCGGCCACGCGTCCCTGGAAGCCGGCGATACCCAGGCCGACGAGCACGAAGACAGCGTGCAACTGATGACCCTGCACAGCGCCAAGGGCCTGGAGTTCCCCTACGTGTTCCTGGTGGGCATGGAAGAAGGCCTGTTCCCGCACAAGATGAGCCTGGAAGAACCCGGCCGCCTTGAGGAAGAACGCCGCCTGGCCTACGTCGGCATCACCCGGGCGATGCAGAACCTGGTGATGACCTATGCGGAAACCCGTCGCCTGTACGGCAGCGAAACCTACAACAAGGTGTCGCGCTTCGTCCGCGAAGTGCCCAAGGGGCTGATTCAGGAAGTGCGCCTGTCCAACAGCGTCAGCCGGCCTTTCGGCGGTGGCCAGTCGCAGAGCACCAGCAGCCTGTTCGGCGGCAGCGAGATTCCGGACATCGGCTTGAGCCTGGGCCAGGCGGTGCGGCACTCGGTGTTCGGCGACGGGGTGATCCTCAACTTCGAAGGCGCCGGTGCCCAGGCCCGGGTCCAGGTCAACTTCAGCGAAGGCAGCAAATGGCTGATGCTCGGCTACGCCAAGCTGGAAGCCATCTAACCCGACCCTAGGCGCCGGCTTGCCGGTGAAGCTCACTGGCGCACCACCTCTTCGCCAGCAAGCCGGCTCCGCCAGGTCAGTGCAGAAAAGGCAGCGCGAACATGGGTTCAGGCTTTTTTTCCTCGTGGACATTCTGGGCGCTGCTCTCGGCAACTTTCGCCGCTTTGACGGCGATCTTCGCCAAAGTCGGGATAGAAAACGTCAATTCAGACTTCGCCACCCTGCTGCGCACCGTGGTGGTCCTGGTCAGCCTGGCCTTGATTTTGTACGCAACGGGCCAATATCAGTCCCTGGGATCGATTTCCACCAGGAGCTATCTGTTCCTGCTGCTGTCGGGACTGGCCACCGGGGCCTCCTGGCTGTGCTACTTCCGCGCCCTGAAACTCGGCCCGGTCTCTCTGGTGGCGCCGGCGGACAAGCTCAGCGTGGTGTTGGTCGCAGTCATCGGCGTGGCCCTGCTGGGCGAGAAACTCGATCTGCGCCAGTGGGGCGGAATCGGCCTGATCACCGCCGGCGTCGTGCTCCTGGCACTGCGTCGCTGAACGGCGACGCAATTGAACCAAAGCCGCGTCCTTGAGGACAAAAAACCTATCGGCGAGCATGCCGGCGAACGGAGCTGAACCGAGCCTGTCAGGCAAAAGCCCGAAACATTATGCCGCTCGCTACTGACACTTCACCTGTGCAATATGGCGCGCGTGCCATCCACAAATGGGAACCCCCTTTATGAAACGTTTTCTTAGCATCGCCATGGCGCTGTGCATCGGCCTGACGATGAGCCTCGACGCCAACGCCAAGCGCTTCGGCGGCGGCAAAAGCGCCGGCGCTGCCCCGACCCACCAGACTCGCCAGGCGGCGCCAACCACTCCGGGCGCGCCTGCCGCTGCCGCCACCGCTGGCGCAGCCGGAGCCGCAGGTGCCGCGGCCAAGGCCGGTGGTGCTTCGCGCTGGCTCGGCCCTCTGGCCGGCATCGCAGCCGGTGGCCTGCTGGCCTCCATGTTCATGGGTGACGGCTTCCAGGGCATGCAGATCTTCGACATCCTGATCATGGCGGTCATCGCCTTTGTGATCTTCCGCTTTATCGCCGCTCGCCGTCGCAAGCAGCAGGAGCAGTTCGCTCCAGCGGGTCACGCACCGATGCAGCGTGAAGCGTTCGAGCCTCAGCAACCGGCTGGCGGTTCGATCTTCGGTGGCTCAGCAGCCCCTGCCGCGCGTCCGGTGATCAACGCTCCGGCCTGGTTCAACGAAGAGCGCTTCATTGAAGCGGCGCGCAATCACTTCCAGTCCCTGCAGCAACACTGGGACGCCAACGAAATGGACAAGATTGCCGAGTTCGTCACCCCGCAGATGCTGCAGTTCCTGAAACAGGAACGTGCCGATCTGGGCGACGGCTTCCAGTCCACCTACATCGACAACCTGCAAGTGCAGCTGGAAGGCGTGGATGACCGTGCCGACAAGACCATCGCCACCCTGACCTTCAGCGGTGTATCGAAGACCTCGCGCTTCGACCAGGGCGAAGTGTTCAGCGAAAGCTGGAACATGGAACGCGCCCAGGGCGACAACCAGCCATGGCTGGTGGCAGGTATCCGCCAGAACGGCTGATTCATTCTGCTGTCACAGCTGTAAGGCAAAACCCCGACTCAGGTCGGGGTTTTGCATTTCACGATTGCACTTATAGCGAGCTACTGTATAAACCGCCGTCAAACAACCGCGCCATAGAGCAAAGAGGACCCAGGCCGTGGAAGAAGTCATCGAACAACTCCGAGAAGCCAACGAACCGGTACCCGTCCCCCTGGAACTGCCGGACGAAGACCAACTGGTGGAAATTGAAGAACAGCTGTTCATCAATATCCCGTTCGTCTTCAAAGAGTTCCTGTTGACGGTCAGCGACGTGGTTTACGGCAGCCTGGAACCGGTCACCGTCACCGACCCGCAATCCCACACCTACCTGCCGGAAGTGGCCGCGACCGCCTGGGACCTGGGCGTGCCTCGTGAGCTGATCCCGATCTGCCAGGACGGCGACGACTACTACTGCGTCGAAGAAGACGGCACCGTGGTGCTGTGGTCCGGCGAAGAAGAGCTGATCACCGAAGAGTCCTGGGAATCGGTGTGGCACTGGGCGCGGGACGTTTGGCTGGAAAGCTGAGCCCCCGCCGTTGCAACCGGCTCGCCAGCGCCCTGCTGGCGAGCGGCAAGGTCAATGTCCGCCGTTGTCCTTGCTGTGATCGAGGGTTTCGATCAGCGCCACCTGCATCCGCGTGTGCACGCGGATGAACCAGCGCCACAACACCGCGGCCACCACCGCCGCCACCACGGCAATCAGTACCAGCAACTCCAGGGTCGGCAGGATGCTCGACGACAGCGCCGCCAACAGCAGAAAGATCACCAGTAGCGACAGGATCGGAATCACCTCGGCGATCACCCGACGCACTCGCTGGGTATGACGCCCGGCCATTTCCGCCTTGACCCCCATCTCCGCCAGCAGCATCGACAGCGCCTTGAGCTTGCGGTAGGCGGCAATCAGGAATGGCAGGGACAGCAGCAACGCTGCGCCCCAGATCAGCGCCTTCTGCCAGCTAGGATCACTGACCCATTCCTCCAGATAAGTGCCGATGCGCTTGGCGAAATAGCCGCCGGAAAAGAAGATCGCCACCACCAGCGCCAGATTCACCCCCACTTGCAGCAGGATCTTGCGGATCATCGACGCCAGCAATGCGCCCTCCCCCTGAGGCTGGATACTGCGCAACCACTCCCCATACATGCCCAGCACCCGGCTCAGGCGTTGAGGCAGGACTCCAGCCAGCTTGTGCGACAAAGGATCGGCCGCGCGAATCAGATAAGGCGTGAGCAAGGTGGTGATCGCCGACACGGCAACCGCGACCGGATAGAGAAAATCGCTGGTGACCTGCAGGGTCATGCCCAGGGCGGCGATGATGAACGAAAATTCGCCAATCTGTGACAGGCCCATCCCGACTCGCAACGAGGTCCGTCCATCGTTACCCGCGATAAAGGCGCCCATGCCGCAGGACAGCATCTTGCCCAGCACCACTGCCACGCTGATCACGGCGATGGGCCAGGCGTATTGCAGAAGGATCTGCGGGTCGATCATCAGACCGATGGCGACAAAGAAGATGGCACTGAACAGGTCACGAACCGGCTCGATCAGCCGTTCGATCTTCAGCAACTGACGGGACTCGGCCATGATCGCGCCGATCAGGAAGGCGCCCAGGACCATGCTGTACTCCAGCTTCACCACCAGCAGGCAGAAGCCGAAGCACAGCCCCAGCACCGTGATCAGCAGCATCTCGTTGCTGTCGAACCTGGCCACGTAGGCCAAGAGGCGCGGCACCAGCAGAATGCCGATCACCAGCGCCACGATCATGAACAGCGAAAGCTTGCCGACGGTGGAGAACACATCGCCGGAACTCACGGTGCCACTGACCGCAATACTCGACAGCAAGGCTATGATGCCGATGCCGAGAATGTCTTCGACGATCAACACACCGAAGATCAGCTGGGCGAAGCGCTCGTTCTTCATCTTCAGGTCGTTGAGCGCCTTGACGATGATGGTGGTGGAGGAAATGGCCAGGATCGCTCCGAGGAACAGCGAATCCATGGTGCTCCAATCGAACCAGCGACCGATCTCGTAGCCGATCCAGATCATCAGGACGATTTCCAGGAACGCCGCGATAAACGCCGTGGCGCCCACCTTGAACAGCTTGCGCAGGCTGAATTCCAGCCCCAGGCAGAACATCAGGAAAATCACCCCAAGCTCGGCCAGGGTCTTGATGGTCTGTTCGTCGTGGATCAGGCCGAACGGCGGTGTGTGGGGACCGATGATGAAGCCAGCGACGATGTAGCCCAGCACCACCGGTTGCTTGAATCGATGAAAGAGAATGGTCACTACACCTGCGACCAGCATGATCACGGCCAAGTCCTGAATGAAGCTGATGGCATGCATGGACGGGGTTCTCCTTGAACGCTGGGCGGCGCAGATCGCCTAAAAAGAAAAATCTGATCAGTACAAAGAAATATCCAAAATATGATCGGAAAAAGCCCTGGAACGGGTGTTTTTCAGGTTAACACCGGGACTTCTGGCAGAAAGGCGATGCAATATTAGGAAACAGATCCACCGGAGCGTGACGGCACGACGCGGCCCGGCGTCCCGTTATCGATGGTTTGAAAATCCTTGAAACCAGCACCCGCAGAGGTGCTCCAGCAACCCCTGCCTTGAACCGTGAGTGTGCTATGGAACCCGGAAACGCCCAGCTGTCGATGACGGTATTGATGACCCCTGACATGGCCAATTTCTCTGGCAATGTCCACGGCGGCACCCTGCTCAAGTACCTCGACGAAGTCGCCTATGCCTGCGCCAGCCGTTATGCCGGCCGCTACGTAGTGACCTTGTCGGTGGACCAGGTGATCTTCCGCGAGCCGGTGCATGTCGGCGAACTGGTGACCTTCCTGGCCTCGGTCAACTACACCGGCAACACCTCCATGGAGGTGGGTATCAAGGTGGTGACCGAGAACATCCGCGAGCGCTCGGTGCGCCACACCAACAGCTGCTTCTTCACCATGGTGGCGGTGGACGACCAACGCAAACCGGCCCAGGTGCCACCGCTGCAGCCCGAGACCGCCGACGGCAAGCGCCGCTATATCCAGGCCCAGCAGCGTCGGCAGATCCGCCAGGAGCTGGAAAAGCGCTACCAGGAAATCAAGGCCGACGGCCCTTGATCCTCAGACAGATACGCTGATTCAGCAGGACCACGGACGGTCCCCTCGCCACGCCCCTGCAAAGCCTTGCGCACTCGCCCCCTCTCCCTCCACTGCTCCAGGCAGTCTTCTGCGGTCATCCCGAATGGCCACATCCATCCCTTTTTGACCACATAGAGAGTTATGCCCCAGGGGCACCGCTGCCAGAATCGTTGGGCAAGGCACAAGCGCACTCCCCGTTTGGGGAGCCTTCGAACCCACGAACGCGTGAGAACAATAACAATGCCCAGCGCCAATACTCTCTCCGACAATCCCACCCTCGCCCCCAGCGATTTCACCCACAGTGCCCAGGGCACCTCCCTGCGCCGCATCCTCGGGCTGCCGGCCCTGGTGTTCTTTGGCCTGGTGTACATGGTCCCGCTGACCGTCTTCACCACCTACGGCGTGGTCACCCAGATCACCGGCGGGCGTACCGCCGCCGCGTACGTGATCACCCTGTTGGCCATGCTCTTCACCGCCCTGTCCTACAGCGTCATGGTCAGGAAGTACCCGATTGCCGGCTCGGCCTATTCCTACGCCAGCCTCAGTTTCGGACCGGGCATCGGCTTTCTTGCCGGCTGGTCGCTGCTGCTGGATTACCTGTTTCTACCAATGATCAACTACCTGGTGATCGGCCTGTTTCTCAACCTGGCCTTTCCCGCCGTGCCAGCCTGGGTCTTTGTGGTGGCGACCATCAGCCTGGTGACGCTGCTGAACATTCGCGGCATCGGTTCGGTATCGAGCATGAGCAACCTGATCGTCTGCGCGCAGATGGTGTTCGTGGTGGTGTTCGTGGCCCTGGTGATTCGCCAGTTGGCCGGGGCCGAGAGCCTGGACCTGAGCGCGCCCTGGGTCGGCGACGGCAGCCAGAGCGGACTGTTGCCATTAATGGCCGGAGCGGCGGTGCTGTGCCTGTCGTTCCTCGGCTTTGACGCGGTATCGACCCTGGCCGAGGAAACCCGCGACCCACGCCGGGACATTCCCCGGGCCATTGTCATCACCACCCTGGGCGCGGGCCTGCTGTTCATCCTGTTGGCCATGACCAGCCAGCTGGCCTTCCCCGGCAGCAGCTTCAAGGACGCCGATTCGGCAGCCAGCGAGGTGATGCTGCACGCCGGCGGACGTTTCCTGGAGATGTTCTTCACTGCCACCTATGTCGCTGGCGCTGCCGGTTCGGCCCTGGCGTCACAGGCCTCGGTGTCGCGCATCCTGTTCAGCATGGGCCGCGACGGCATCTTGCCACGGCGAGTGTTCGGCACCCTGTCCGAGCGCTACAAGACCCCGGTGATCGCCATTGTCCTGGTGTCGCTGGTGTCCTTGCTGGCAGTAGTCATCGACCTCACCACCCTGGCGTCGATGATCAGCTTCGGCGCGCTGGTGGCGTTCTCGGTGGTCAACCTGGCGGTGATCAAGAGTCACCTGGGACAGGGGCAGCCGCGCACGGGGGCGCGACTGCTGCAGTACGGCCTGCTGCCGTTGATCGGCTTCGGCCTGATCGTCTGGCTGTGGACCAGCCTCTCGGCCCTGACCCTGGGGATTGGCCTGGCCTGGTTCGCCTTGGGCCTGGCGTACCTGGGCGTACACACCCGGGGCTTCCGTCAGCCGGCGCCGACGGTGCAATTCTCCGAGCAGGCCTGAGTCACTGAACGCCGGTCGCCATCAGAAGCCGATCGGCGTGGCCTCGAACCGCACCCGCGGATGGGCGATGCGATCCTGGGCCCGCACCAGCTCCAGCTCGTAGCTGGCGCAGGCCTGGGTTTCCAGCAGCACTTCATGCACCGCCGCGGCGGTGAATTCGAACGCCGCTACCAGGCTGTCACCCAACAGCACCCGGGCCAGGAACAGACCCGACGTCAGGTCGCCCACTCCCACCGGCTGGCGCGGGAACGCCAGCAGCGGACGCCGCAGGTGCCAGCTGCCCTCGGCGGTCACCAGCAGCATCTCGAAGCCTTCCGCCAACTTGCCCGGGTAGTCCAGGTGCTTGACCAGCACCGCCTTGGGGCCCTTCTCCAGCAGCGAGCGGGCCATGCCCAGGCAATCGAACAACGATTGCGGCTTGCGCCCGCAGAAGCTGTCCAGTTCCAGCTGGTTGGGGCAGAGAAAATCCGCCATGGCCACCGCTTCATCCAGCAGAAAGTCGCTGACTTCCGCCGGCACGCTGCAGCCCTTCTCCGGATGGCCCATCACCGGGTCGCACAGGTACAAGGCCTTGGGGTTGGTCGCCTTGATCCGCGCCACGCCACTGAGAATCGCCCGGCCCTGGGCCGCGCTGCCCAGGTAACCGGAGAGAATCGCATCGCAGTTGCCCAACTCGCCGATGGCGGCGATACCTTCCACCAGCTCGGGAATCTGCTGGGGCGCCAACACTTCTCCGGCCCAGTGACCATACTGAGTGTGGTTG
Source organism: Pseudomonas sp. 50_B (assembly GCF_017491625.1). Taxonomy (NCBI): domain Bacteria; kingdom Pseudomonadati; phylum Pseudomonadota; class Gammaproteobacteria; order Pseudomonadales; family Pseudomonadaceae; genus Pseudomonas; species Pseudomonas sp. 50_B. The sequence goes on along the minus strand of NZ_JAFGYX010000001.1, from coordinate 180,326 downwards.
GAGAACTGTACGGTATTCAGGGGCCAGACATTCACCCCGACCCGCTGCATGGGAAACACCGCAGCACTGTTACCGGCGTGGCCGAAAACCACATGGGACTGGATCGCAAGCAGGTGGGGCGTACGTTTCATGCAGGATTTTCCATAAAACCGGTGGAATTCAAGCCGCGCAGTATGCGACTAAACGCAGCCTGTACGACAGACCGGAGACGCAGTTAAGCTGACGCCACTTCGTTGGAGCAAACCTTCATGCTGACCCTTGGAAACATTTTTGTGCTGATGCTGCTGGCGACCGGCGCCGCCTGGCTATGGCACAACCACGGCCTGCGGGAACGGGCGCTGGCGCGGGTCAAGCAGCACTGTGCACGGCTCGACATCGAGCTGCTGGACGGCAACGTCGCACTCAAGCGCATCGGTTTGGTCAAGGACGCCAACGGCCGTCGGCGCCTGGCGCGAATCTACAACTTCGAATTCACCGTGACTGGCGAAACCCGCCACGCCGGAACCATCACTCAGTTCGGAGCCCACAGCGCGCACATCGAGCTGGCACCCTATCCATTCGAAGTGAAAGAGCCGTTGCCCAGCGCCGAGGTGATCGAGCTGAGTCAGTGGCGCGAAGAGCATCGCAAGTTCAAGCCGTGAGAGGCGCAGGCAAGCCTGCGCCTACAGGCGGCAAGCGCTGAGGCTGGCTTGCAGGGCGGCCATGTCCTGAGGGGCACTGAAAATCAACTCCAGGCGCGAATCCCGTCGCCATTCGCTGGGCAGCCAGCTCAGCGGTGAATTATCCAAGCCATTGCCCGAGCGCCAGCCCTCATCGCTGTGGATCACCAGTTTGGCCCGACGCCAGTCGAGGTTCTGCAGCCAGTGATCGACCCGGGTCAGGTCGAACTGCTGGCTCGGGTGCCAGCGCCAGCCGATGCTCCAGCCCTCCTCCTGAGACTGACTGAGGCAGATCGGCAACGCCGGATCGCTCCACACCGCCGGTAACTGTGCCAGGCCCTGGGGAACATCCAGGTGCTCCAGCGTCGCCCCGGCGCTGACCTCCAGGCCCGGTAGCTCGGCCAGGGGCAAGGCGGCGTGGCGCGTCCAGAACAAGGGCAGGTCCGGCAACTGCTCCAGCACCCGCAGCCGATCGCTGTCGCTGAGCAGTTCGTCCTTGTTCAACACCAACAAGCCGGCGCTGGACAGGGCGTCCTGCTGGGCCTGGGGCAGCGGCTTGCCGGCCGCCAGGGCCTGGGCGTCGAGCACCAGCACACAGGGCTGCAACGCCAGCACCCCTTGCCAGGGCGCGACGCTCAGTTGCTTGAGCAATTGCGCCGGGTGACCGAGGCCGGAAGGCTCGATGAACAGACGATCCGGCTTGGCCTTGCGCAGCAGGCGCCCCAAGCCCACCTGAAACGGTGCGCCGTTGACGCAGCACAGACAGCCGCCGGCCACTTCGCCGAGGGCGATGCCATCGTCATCCCGAGTCAGCAAGGCCGCGTCCAGGCCGATCTGGCCGAACTCATTGATCAGCACCGCCCAGCGCTCATGGGCCGGGCGCTGGCTCAGCAGATGACGGATCAGGCTGGTCTTGCCGGCCCCCAGGGGGCCGGCGATCACATGGGTAGGAATGTTCTGCAGCATGGGAAGGGGGGTCCGGAAAGCCTGTGAGGTGATGCTACGCCCTTCCCGTGCAGGGCGAAAATCCGCGCGCTCAAGAACGACGCCGCAGCAGACGCCGTTCTTGAGCGCACTGAAGGTCCTGCGGACCTTGGCGCAGCCTCGCAGGCTCGGCAGCGGCTACACGCCTGGCTCAACCCAGCCAATCAAGGGTAAGGATCAGCCGGCGCTCCCCCGACGCCAGTTGCGGCGAGCGGTGGATCAGGCCGAAACCTTCGTTGCCGTGCCACTTCTCGCCCTTGAACAGCGCCACCTCACCGCTGCCGATCTGCTGGATCAGCGCCGGATCTCGGGGTTCAGCACTGGCCTGTCCCAGTTGTCGACGGTCCATCGCCCCCTCGCGCAACCACTGGCTGCCAATCCCGGCATAGGTGGTGATCAGGCGCACGGGCACATGGTCGACGTGAAAGCGCGGGCACATGGCCTTGTCCAGCACCCGCAAGCGCAAGCCCACGCGCTTGGCGCCCAACAGGCAGGCAAAGGCGCTGACCAGCCAGGAAACGTCGGCGATAAAGCCGTCATAACCGTGCAAGTCGCTGAAGCGCGAGGCCAGGCCCCGCAGGTTCGGTAGGCAATCCTCATCCGGCAGTTCCAGGGACAGGGACTCGGCCAAGGGCTCGTTGAGGGACAACAGCAACTGGCCGAAGTCCTCGATGTGCGCCGGCAACTGGCGCTGCCAGAGGCCGAGGTTGACCTCATCGTCCAGCACCTCGGCCAGGACCGCCGGGGTCGGGCCAATGGCCACGCGCCGGGAAACCAGCGGCACCGCACAAGGCAGCAGCAAGCTCCTGGCCGCCAATGGAATGCTCAGTGGAGTCACCGGGGAACTCAGGGTCAGCATCAGGCCGCCTCCTCTTCATGCCAGGCACCGAAAGGGTCGGTCATCAGGCTCCAGCCCTCGACACCCAGGGCCATTTCATCGTCATCCAGCAAGCACAGGTCGAGCTCGGCACAGAGCCGGGTGAAGTCGATGTTCTGACCGATGAACACCAGCTCCTGGCGACAGTCGCCCGTGGCCGGGGTCCAGTTGTGCAGGATCGCCGCCATGCTTTCCTCGTCCTGGGGCCATTGCTGCTTGGGCACGAAGCGCCACCAGCGCCCGGCAAAACCGTGGCGCATCAAGCCACCGGCCTGGGACCAGCTGCCCGCTTCCTGGTACTTGCTGGCCAGCCAGAAGAAGCCTTTGGAGCGCAGCAGCTTGCCGTTGACCCAGGGCCGGTTGATGAAGTTGAAGAAGCGCTGCGGATGAAAGGGGCGCCGCGCCCGATAGGCGGTTGAAGCAATTCCGTACTCCTGGGTTTCCGGTACGTGCTCGCCGCGCAACTCCTGCAGCCAGCCCGGCGCCTGGGCCGCGCGTTCAAAGTCGAAGCGCCCGGTATTGAGGATCTTGGCCAAGGGCACCTGGCCCATGACCATGGGGATGATCTCTGCCTGGGCGTTGAGCCGCGCCAGGATCGCCATCAGCTCCTGGCGCTCGGCGCTGCTGATCAGGTCGATCTTGCTGACCAGGATCACATCGGCAAACTCCACCTGCTCGATCAGCAGGTCGGTGATCGAACGCTCGTCTTCCTCGCCCAGGGTTTCACCGCGACTGGCGAGGCTTTCCGCCGCCTGGTAATCCAGCAGGAAGTTCATGCCATCGACCACAGTCACCATGGTGTCGAGGCGGGCGATGTCCGCCAGGCTCTGCCCGGCCTCATCGCGAAAGGTGAAGGTTTCTGCCACCGGCAGCGGCTCGGAGATCCCGGTGGACTCGATCAGCAGGTAGTCGAAGCGCCCGTCGCGGGCCAGCTTGCCCACTTCCTCCAGCAGGTCTTCGCGCAGGGTGCAGCAGATGCAGCCGTTGCTCATCTCCACCAGCTTCTCTTCAGCGCGGTTGAGGCTGACATCGCGCTGCACCTCGCTGCCGTCGATGTTGATTTCGCTCATGTCGTTGACGATCACCGCTACCCGCAGGTTGTCGCGGTTGCGCAGGACGTGATTGAGCAGGGTGCTTTTGCCCGCGCCAAGAAAGCCGGACAGCACGGTAACGGGAAGACGCTCGGTCATGGGGGTTCCTCATCAGGTTCGCGGCTGGGTCAAAGCGCCCGTTGGTGGCGTTCGCGCAGCTCTTGGCGTTCTTTGGCTTCGATACACAAGGTGGCGGTGGGCCGCAGCAGCAGGCGCTGCAGGCCGATGGGCTCGCCGGTGTCGCGGCACCAGCCGTACTCGCCGCGGGCCAGGCGCTCAAGGGCCTCGTCGATCTTGTCCAGGAGCTTCTTTTCCCGCTCCAGCAGGCGCAGTTGCCATTGCCGCTGCTCTTCGGCGCTGCCGATATCGGCGGGGTCGCTGTGGGGTTCCTGCTCGCGCAGTTGGTCGAACTCAGCGGCAATGCGCTCCTGCAATTCGCTGCGCTGGGCCAGCAGCAGATCGCGGAAGAAGCCCTGCTGGGCGTCGTTCATGTAATGCGCCGAGGGTTCGGCGAGGAGCTCTTGTTCAGTCATGGCGGGGGTCACGGGTCAGGCTTTATTTTATGTTATATTATAACAATGCAGATTAGCCAATACTCCCTTGCCCACCACGACGAAGGGCGCAATGCTGCGCCCCTGTCGCCACGAGAACTGCCATGCGCCTTGTCCTGCCCACCCTGCTTTCAAGCCTGCTGCTGGCCGGCCACGCCACAGCCGCCATGCCCAGTACCTTGGCCACCTGCACCCGCAGCGCCACCCTGCTGGCCTGCGTCGATCCCTTGGGCAACGCCTACAGCGTCGCCACGGCGGGCAGCACGACTTACTTGCGCGGGTTCGAGGTGATCGGCAAACGCTACTGGGCGCAGACCAACAGTCGCTACGGGCAACTGACCTTCTTCACCGGCCTGGCCTCCGATGGTGAAGCCTGGGTGGGCTACAGCCAGCGCGTGGGCTGGACCACCCGCAATCGCTTCTCCAGTTCTGGCGGCAGCAGCGCCAAGTTCACCTGCAGCCGCATCAGCGGTTGCTAGAGGCACCCACAGCGCGCCAGGTGCAGGCGCTGGTGGCTGTAGGAGCTGGCTTGCCAGCGAACGCGACCGTCAGGGCGACGCACAATCCAACGGCCTCTTAGCCGGCTCCTATACGGTGCGGCTGTTCTTTGTTTCCTGGAGCCAGGCCAGATAGCTGTTGCCCGGCGGGTTCTTTTCGAAGTAGCGCTGCAAACCCTGGAACAGGCCGTCGGCAATCGCCTGCTGATGCCGCGTGGTGACCAGTTGCTGGCTGTCGCGGCGATTGGAGATGAAGCCGGTTTCCACCAGGATCGATGGCACGTCCGGCGACTTGAGCACCGCGAAGCCGGCCTGTTCCACGCGCTTCTGGTGCAGGGTGGTGATCCCCGACAGGCTGTCCAGCACCGTGCCCCCTAGCTGCAGGCTGGCGGCAATGGTGGCGTTCATCGACATGTCGAGAATCACCCCTGCCAGCATCGGGTCCTTGTCCTTGAGATTGAGCAGGCTGCTGGCCCCCAGCAGGTCGGCATCGTTTTCCCGCTGGGCCATGAAGCGCGCAGTGGCCGAAGTCGCCCCGCCTTCGGACAAGGCATACACCGAGGCACCGGAGGCGCTAAGGCGCGGTGCCGCATCGGCGTGCACCGAGATGAACATGTCGGCCTTGTGCTTGCGGGCGATCTCCACCCGCTTGCGCAGCGGCACGAAGAAGTCGTCGTTGCGCACCAGCTTCACGGCAAAGCCCTTCTCGCGCTTGAGCCGCTTGGCCAGCAACCGGGCGATGGACAGCACCACATCCTTCTCTCGCTCACCCTTGGCCCCCACGGCGCCGGGGTCCTTGCCACCGTGGCCAGGGTCCACCACCACGATGATGTCGCGCTTGGGATGAGGCTTGCCCGGCGACGCCTCGGGCTGGGCCAGGGGCGCAGCGGCCGCGGCGATCTGCAACGGCACCTTGCCGGCCGCAGACAGGTCCAGCACCAGTCGGTGGCCCTGCCCATCCTGGGGCGGCAGGAGAAAGCTGTTGAGCTGCACCGGCTCATTCAGGTCGAGGACGATCCGTGTATCGCCCTGGCCAAAATGCCCGGAGCGGATCGCGCGGATCACCGTACGGGCCAGGGGCAACTGACTGAAATCGCCACTCAGGCGAGCGCCGTTCAAATCGATGATCAAGCGCTCCGGTGCGCTCAGAGTGAAGGTCTTGTACTGCACCGGGCCACTCAGATCGAGCACCAGCCGCAGCTTGTCGGCGTCTTTCCACAGCCGCGCATTACGGATCTGCGCGGCAGAAACAGCCCAGGGCAACATCAGGGCCGTGCCGGCCAACAGCAGGTTGAGCAATTGACGTCTGTGCATGACAAATACCGCAGATGAGGGAGCGTCCGTACTCACAAGAACAGGCCAGAGAACCGCCGAGGAAAAATGTTTCATCGGATGTATTGTTATAATATAACATGCAGAAATATTCCTAACGACGGACCTGTTCATGAACGCGCTGACTCTGCCGGATATCGCCGCGCAGGCCTCACGCCAAGCCTTGCCCCTGGAATGGGTGGGCATGTGCGGCATTGCCTTACCTGTACTGATGGACAGCCAACGGATCGCTGCCAAAGCGGACGCCGGAGTCAGCCTCGACGACGGCGAGGCGCGAGGCATTCATATGTCGCGACTGTACCTGGCCCTGGAAATGCTCGAACAGGACAACCTCACGCCTGCTCTACTGCGCCAAGTGCTACAGCGCTTTCTCGACAGTCACGAAGGGCTGGCCAACAGCGCCTACCTGCGCCTGCACTTCGATCTGCTGCTCAAACGCCCGGCCTTGGTCAGCCCTTTGGCCGGTTGGAAGAGCTATCCGTTGAGCATCGAAGCACGGCTGAAAAACGCGATGTTCCACGTGGAACTAAAAATCGTCGTGCCTTATTCCTCCACCTGTCCTTGCTCGGCCGCCCTGTCCCGTCAGTTGATCCAACAGCAATTCGTCGACGATTTCGCCAACCGGTCATTGCAGCACGCCGAGATCCTGGCCTGGCTGGGCTCGACCCAAGGCATAGTCGCCACGCCCCATAGCCAACGCAGCAACGCCGAACTGCATCTGCGCCTGGACGACTTCCTCGACGAACTGCCGTTGATTGCACTGATCAACGACGCGGAAAACGCCCTGGGCACCGCCGTGCAAACGGCGGTCAAACGCGCCGATGAACAGGCCTTCGCCCTGGCCAACGGACAAAACCTGATGTTCTGCGAAGACGCCGCCCGCCGGTTGAATCTGGCCCTGCGTCGCTCCCCCGGGGTCAACGCCTTCCAACTGCGGGTCGTGCATGCGGAAAGCCTGCACGCCCACGACGCCGTGGCACAAAGCCGCTGGAACTGGGAGGCCTGATGATCCGCTGCCGAGGTTTGCGCTGGGGCGCGCCGGGCCAACCCCTGACTCCAGCCCTGGACCTGCACCTGCCCAGCGGCAGCCTGAGCGCCATCATCGGCGCCAACGGTTCGGGCAAGAGCAGCCTGCTGAAAGTCCTGGCTGGGCTGCAAAAGCCCTTGGCCGGCAAGGTCGATCTGGCGGCGCCCAAACGGGGCGGCTTTTCGTTTCTGCCGCAACAGCAACACCTCGATCGCCAGTTCCCCATCAGCCTCGAAGCGCTGGTGGCCGCAGGCTTCTGGGGCAAGCGTGAACCCGCCAGGGCCAGGGCAGAAAAACTGCAGGCGGTGCTCGAAGACTGGCATTTGAGTGGTCTGGAAAGTCGCCCGTTGATGGCCCTTTCCGGTGGGGAATTACAGCGCGCGCTGCTGGCCAGACTGAGCCTGACCGAAGCGCCTCTGCTGCTCCTGGACGAACCCCACGCCGCCCTCGACGAAGCGGGCCAGACCTTGCTCTGGCAACACCTGCACAGCTGGCACGCCCAGGGCCGGACGCTGGTGGTGGTTTGTCATGACCTGGCCGCCGTGCGCCAGCACATCCCTCAGACCTTGTGGGTCAAAAGCAGCGGCTGTGTCTTGGGCCCGAGCCAAGAACTGATTGCCCCGCCCTTCCAGACGCAGGTGGCGTGATGCAGTTCGCCGCACAGTTCTGGCAACCCTTCAGCGAATTCGTGTTCATGCGCCGGGCCTTGCTCGGCGGCCTGGTCCTGGCCTGCAGCACCGCCCCTCTGGGCGTCTTCCTGATCCTGCGGCGCATGAGCCTGATCGGTGATGCGGTGGCCCACGGCATCCTCCCTGGCGCCGCCCTGGGCTTCTGGTTCGCCGGTCTCAGCTTGCCGGCCCTGACCTTCGGCGGCCTGGGCGCCGGCTTGGGCATGGCCGGCCTCGCGGCCTGGATCACCCGCCGCACCGGCCTGCGGGAAGACGCCAGCATCGCGGCTATCTATCCCATCTCCCTGGCCAGCGGCGTACTGATCCTCGGGTTGGCGGGCAAACGCCTGGACCTGTTGCACCTGCTGTTCGGCTCGGCCCTGGCGGTGGACGGCCCGACCCTCAACGGCATGCTCCTGGTCTCGGCCGTCAGCCTGATGGCCATGGCCCTGATCTACAAACCCCTGCTGCTGGACACCCTCGACCCACTGTTCCTGCACAGCGTCAGTCGCCTGGGTCCCCTGGCTCACGGCCTGTTCCTGACCCTGGTGGTGCTCAATCTGGTGATCGGTTTCCAGGCCATCGGCGCCCTGATGGTGGTGGGGCTGATGATGCTGCCGGCCGCCGCCTCGCGCTTCTGGAGCCGGCGGCTGCCGCTGTTGATGGGCATCGCCGCGCTGCTGGGTTGTCTCTCGGTGTGGCTCGGCCTGTTGCTGTCATTCCATTACTCGCTGCCCAGCGGACCAGCCATCGTGCTGGTGGCGGGCAGCCTGTACCTGCTGTCCGTGGTGTTCGGTCCGGTACACGGCCTGTTGCACCGCCCGCCGTTGCTCACATCCCCATGAGGTGTTTCCCGATGCGCGCTCTACTCGTGCTGTTCAGCCTGCTGCTGCCACTGTCGTGGTCCACCGCCCAGGCCGCGGACAAGCTGGCCGTGGTCACCAGCTTCAGCATCCTCGCCGACATCACCCGCCAGGTCGGCGGCGAGCATGTACAGATCACCAACCTGGTAGGCGCCGATGAAGACGCCCACACCTACGAACCCACGCCGGACGATGCCAAGGCCCTGCTCAAAGCCCGGCTGATCATCAAGAACGGCCTGGGCTTCGAACCCTGGCTGGATCGCCTGGTGGCCAGCTCGGCTACCAAGACTGAAGTGATCACCGCCAGTCGCGGGGTGATTCCACGGACCCTGGACGAGGACGGCGAACAGGTGCCCGACCCGCACGCCTGGCACAACCTGGCCAACAGCGAACTCTATGTGAACACCATCACCCAGGCACTGATCGCCGCCGACCCGGCCCACCAGGCTGACTATCAGCGCAACAGCCAGGCCTACCTGCAACAGATCTACCGCCTGCTGGCCGAGGCCAAGACCAAACTCGGCGCCCTGCCCCCGGGCAACCGCAAGATCGTCACCTCCCACGACGCCTTCGGCTATCTGGGCCAGGCCTACGGTATCGACTTCATGGCGCCCCAGGGTCTGTCCACCGAACGCGAACCCTCGGCCGCCGAAGTCGCGGCGCTGATCACCCAGATCCGCAACGCCAAGATCAAGGCGGTGTTCATGGAGAACATCAAGGACGCCCGCCTGCTCAAGCAGATTGCCGACGAAAGCGGCGCCCATATCGGCGGCACCCTGTACTCCGACGCCCTCTCCGCCAGCGGCCCGGCCAGCACCTTCATCGGGCTGTTCGAATACAACCTCAACACCCTATACGACGCCCTGAGCCGACCATGATCCAACGCCCGCCGCTGACACTGCTGGACCTGGAAAGCGCTGCCCAGGGCAGTCGTTGGCCGCTGACCGCGGTGCTCGATGCCCTGCCCTGGAACAGCGACGGACTGATCGCCGCCATCGCCCAGCAACACGACAGCGGTGAGGTGCTGATGCTGGCCTGGATGAACCGCCGGGCCCTGGCCGAAACCCTGGCCAGCGGCCAGGTCTGCTACTGGTCGCGCTCGCGCCAGTGCCTGTGGCGCAAGGGCGAAAGCTCGGGCCACCGCCAGCGCCTGATCGAAGCGCGCCTGGACTGCGATGGCGACGCCGTGTTGCTGCAAGTGGAGCAACAAGGCCCCGCCTGCCACACCGGCCGCCCCAACTGTTTCTACAACGCCATTCGCGATGGCGCGGTGGAAGTCATCAGTTCCCCCTTGAAGGACTCGCGCCATGATTCGTAAAAACCCTTCCGGCGATCTGCCGGTGATCGCTGAATCCGCCTACGTGGACAAGACCGCCATCATCTGCGGCAAGGTGGTGATCGGTGACAACGTGTTCGTCGGCCCCTACGCGGTGATCCGCGCCGACGAGGTCGACGCCAGCGGCCAGATGGAAGCCATCACCATCGGCGCCAATTCGAACATCCAGGACGGCGTGGTGATCCACTCCAAATCCGGCGCCGCCGTCACCATCGGCCAGCACACCTCCATCGCCCACCGCTCCATCGTCCACGGCCCCTGCGTGGTCGGCGACCGGGTGTTCATCGGTTTCAACAGCGTGCTGTTCAACTGCGTGGTGGGCGACGGCAGCGTGGTCCGCCACAACTCGGTGGTGGACGGTCGCGACCTGCCCCCAGGCTTCTACGTGCCCTCCACCACCCGCATCGGCCCCAAGACCGACCTGGCGCAGTTCCCTCCGGTGAGCATCAGCGCCTCGGAGTTTTCCGAGGACGTGGCCCGTACCAACGTCGATCTGGTCCGCGGCTACAAGGCCCTGCAGAACGAGTTTTGAGCATGAGCCGAATCCTTATCCGCAATGCCCGCCTGGTGAACGAAGGACGGGAGTTCGACGCCGACCTGCTGGTCAATCATGGACGCATCGAGACCATCGGCAGCCTCGACCACCTCAGCGCCGAACTGGAAATCGACGCCCAGGGCCAATGGCTGCTGCCAGGGATGATCGACGACCAGGTGCACTTTCGCGATCCCGGCGCCCCGGAAAAAGGCAGCATCCATAGCGAGTCGCGCGCCGCAGTGGCCGGTGGCATCACCAGCTTCATGGACATGCCCAACACCTCGCCGGCGACCTTGACCCTGGCCGCCCTGGCCGACAAGAAACGCCGCGCAGCGGTCGCTTCAGTGGCCAACTACGGCTTTCACTTCGGCGTCAGCAACGACAACCTCGACACCGTCGCCGCCCTCGATCCCACCGAGGTCGCCGGGGTCAAGGTGTTCATGGGCGCCTCCACCGGCAACATGCTGGTGGACGATCCGCACGTGCTGGACCGGCTGTTTCGCCAGGTACCGACCCTCCTCCTGGCGCACTGCGAACACACCCCGAGCATCCAGCTCAAGCAACAACGCTGGCAGCAACTCTATGGCGATCAGATTCCCGCTGCCGCTCACCCGCGCATTCGCGACGCCGAGGCCTGCTACCGCTCCTCGTCCCTGGCGGTGGAACTGGCGAAAAAACACGGCACCCGCCTGCACGTCCTGCACTTGACCTGCGCCCGGGAACTGGCCCTATTCGAGGACCGGCCCCTGGCCGAAAAGCGCATCACCGCCGAAGTCTGCCTGCACCACCTGCTGTTCGATGACCGTGACTACTCGCGTCTTGGCCACCTGATCAAATGCAACCCGGCGATCAAGACCCAGGCCGATCGCGACGCCTTGCGTCAGGCCCTCAACAGTCACCGCCTGGACATCATCGGCAGTGACCACGCGCCCCACACCTGGGAGCAGAAACAGCAGCCCTACACCCGTGCGCCCGCCGGACTGCCTCTGGTGCAGCACGCCTTGCCGGCCTTGCTGGAACTGGTGGCGGACCAGGTCCTGCCCCTGACCACCCTGGTGGCCAAGACCAGCCACCGGGTAGCCGACCTGTTCGCCATCCCCGACCGTGGCTACCTGCGCGAAGGCTACTGGGCCGACTTGGTGCTGATCCGCGCCGAGCCCGAGGGCCTGGCTGTGGACCGCCAGCCAATTCTTGCCCAATGCGGCTGGACGCCGTTTGCCGGCCAACGCTTTCGCCATAGCGTCGCCACCACCCTGGTCTCGGGTCAGCTCGCCTGGCACCAGGGGCGTCTGTATGACCACTGTCAGGGCCTGCCCCTGCGCTTCATCCGCTAATCCCCCAAGCCTGACCAAGGACCACCGAAGATGATCCGCATCACCCTGCCTGATGGCGCGTGCCGTGAGTACGACCAGCCGTTGTCCGTGTTCGAAGTGGCCGCCAGCATTGGCAGCGGCCTGGCCAAAGCCGCCGTGGCCGGACGGGTCGATGGCCGGCTGGTGGACTGTGACTACCTGTTGGACACCGACACCCGCCTGAGCATCGTCACCGCGACCGATGCCGATGGCCTGGAAGTCCTGCGTCACTCCTGCGCCCACCTGCTGGCCATGGCGGTGAAGCAGCTGTATCCCTCGGCCCAGGTCACCATCGGCCCGGTGATCGAGGACGGCTTCTTCTACGACTTCGCCTATGAGCGCCCTTTCACCCCCGAGGATCTGGAACTGATCGAGGCGCGCATGCACAGCCTTGCCGCCACCAACCACACCTTGCGCCGCCGCGAGCTGTCCCGGGAGCAGGCGCTGCAACACTTCGCCGACCAGGGCGAGCACTACAAGGTCGAGCTGATCCGCGACCTGCCCCCGGAGGCCGTACTGTCGCTGTACCGCCAGGGTGATTTCGAAGACCTGTGCCGCGGCCCCCACGTGCGTACCACCGGCCAGTTGCGGGCCTTCAAGCTGACCAAGGTGGCCGGCGCCTATTGGCGCGGCGATGCCAGCAACGCGCCATTGCAACGGATCTACGGCACCTGCTGGGCCACCCGCCAGGATCTGGACGCCTATCTGCTGCGTCAGGAACAGGCCGCCAAGCGCGACCACCGCAAGCTGGGGCAGCAACTGGACCTGTTCCACTTCGACGATTGCGCGCCGGGCTCAGTGTTCTGGCACGCCAAGGGCTGGACCCTGTTCAAGCTGTTGATCGGCTACATGCGCCAGCGCCAGGAACAGGCCGGCTACCAGGAAGTGAACACCCCGGATGTGATGGACCGCAGCCTCTGGGAAACCTCCGGGCACTGGCAGAACTACCGCGACCACATGTTCACCACCAGCACCGAGGACCAGCGCACCTTCGCCCTCAAGCCCATGAACTGCCCCGGCGCGGTGGCGATCTTCGGCCACGGCTTGAAGAGCTACCGCGACCTGCCCCTGCGCATCGCCGAATTCGGCAAGGTCCATCGCTATGAACCTTCAGGGGCACTGCACGGCTTGCTGCGGGTCCGCCACTTCACCCAGGACGACGCCCACATCTTCTGCACCCCGGAACAGATGCAGGACGAATGCGCCCGCACCATCGCCCTGGTGTTCGACATCTATAAGGAGTTCGGTTTTGACGAGGTGGCGGTGAAGCTCTCTACGCGCCCGGCCAACCGCATCGGCAGCGACGAGGTCTGGGATCAGCTGGAAAGCGCCCTGGTCGGCGCCCTGCAAAGCATGCAGATCGACTATCGGCTCAACCCGGGAGAAGGCGCCTTCTACGGTCCGAAACTGGAGTTCGTGCTGCGCGACGCCATCGGCCGCGACTGGCAGTGCGGCACCCTGCAAGTGGATCTCAACCTCCCCGAGCGCTTCGCCATCAGCTACATCGCCGACAACGGCGAACGCCGGCAACCGGTGATGCTGCACCGCGCGCTGTTCGGCTCCCTGGAACGTTTCATCGGCATTCTCATCGAGCACTATGGCGGCGCCCTGCCCTTGTGGCTGGCGCCGCAGCAGGTGGTGGTGCTCAACATCAGCGAAGCTCAGGCGGACTATGCCTGGGAAATCAGCGAACGCCTGCGCCGAGAGGGGCTGCGGTCCAGTGCCGACCTGCGCAACGAAAAGATCGGCTACAAGATCCGTGAGCACAGCCTGCAGAAAGTGCCCTACCTGCTGGTGATCGGGGACAAGGAGAAAGCCGGAGGCTACGTCAGCCTGCGCAGCAGAGATGGCGAGGATCTGGGACAACTGACGCTGGAACAGGTAGTGGAACGGATGGGCTAGCCGGTGCCCGGGCCTGTCGGCGAAGGCCCTGGTCCAGGTGCCTGGAGGGCCGCTTCGCCGACAAGCGCAGCGGCCGTCGCTGCTACAGGGTCGGTCAGGAGGCGCGGGGTTTGACCGTGCCGCAGTCCTGGCCCAGCCATACGGCACGGGTGTCCATGCTGCCCTTTTGCTGCAGGCCGGTGGCATTGAAGGTGCCGATCACGTTGGTGGTGAACTCGCGATCACTGATGAACTTGGCCACCCCGTTACCCTGAGCCTTGGGACAACTGAAGCGAAACTTCCATTGATTGCCATTGCGCTCGGTGACCTGCTGCTGGCAACCCGATTGCGGGTCCTGCAGCGGAATGGTGTCGGATTTCACCTGGTCCGGCGTCAAGCACACCCGAATACCCTTGCCGCCCATGGTCACGCCCTGTTTCTCCAGCATCGCCCGTTGTTCCGGGGTCATCTGTTGCTGCAACTGGCCAAGAATCAGCGACAAGTCCGGCAAGTTCTGGTCATCGACCTTCATGTTGCTGCTGGTCAGCTCCCACAAGCCCGGTTGCAGCATCTGCGCCTGCGCAGCCAATGGCAGCGCCAATCCCGCCGCCAAGGCCCAACCCAGTAAACGAAGTTTCATCGAATGACTCCTAGACAGTAGTGGCCGTTAGACTTCGGCCAAGGCACGGCGTTGCATGCAGAATAAAATAGCGACATTCGCTGTGGAACATGGTCTGTTAGGCATTGAATCTTCAGGAGCAAAGGTTGCCCCATGGATTATTTTGGCCCGCACCTCTTCGGCTATCTCATCGCACTGTTGCATTTTCTCGGGCTGATCGCCGCGATCCACGCGGTGCTCACCGTCAGGACCGCCCAAGGCGCCATTGCCTGGGCCCTGTCACTGATGTTCATGCCCTACCTGACCCTGATTCCCTACCTGGTGTTCGGCCGCAGCACCTTCGATGCCTACATCCAGGCCCGGCGCCAGGCCAACGTGGAAATGCACAAGGCCATCAATGAGCTGAACTGGCGACCCTGGGTCGAAGAGGCGCTCACCGCCCGCGCCTCCCAGGCCTACGCCACGCTGCGGGCCATGCCCAAGCTGGGGCGCATGCCGTGCCTGGCCAACAATCAGGTGCGCCTGCTGGTCAACGGCGACGCCACCTTCGAAGCGATCTTCAATGCCATCCGCCGCTCCCACAAGGCGGTGCTGATCCAGTTCTTCATCATTCACGACGACGAGCTGGGCCGACGCCTGCAACGCCTGCTGCTGGAAAAGGCCGCCGAAGGCGTCTCCATCCACTTGCTCTACGACCGCATCGGCAGCCATTCCCTGCCCGCCGCTTATGTGCAGACCCTGCGTGACGCCGGGGTCCAGGTGCATGCCTTCGCCACCCGCAGTGGCTGGCTCAACCGCTTCCAGGTGAACTTCCGCAATCACCGCAAGATTGTGGTGGTGGACGGCTTGCTGGGTTTTGTCGGCGGGCACAACGTCGGTGACGAATACCTGGGCAAGAAACCGCCCCTGGCGCCCTGGCGCGATACCCACGTGCAGGTCAGCGGCCCGGTGGTGGCCTGCCTGCAGGAGTCCTTTGCCGAAGACTGGTTCTGGGCGGCCCGGGAACTGCCACCGCTGATCCTTCCGGACACCTACCCGGATGACGGCGTGCTCTGCCAATTGCTCGCCAGCGGCCCCGCCGATGCCTACGAAACATGCTCGCTGTTCTTCGTCGAGGCGATCCATTCCGCCACCGAACGGGTATGGATCACCAGCCCGTATTTCATTCCCGATGAAGCGGTCTTCGCCGCCCTGCGCCTGGCCGTGTTGCGGGATGTGGACGTGCGCATCCTGCTGCCCTCGCGCCCGGACCATCGCATCGTCTACGCCGCCTCCAGCCTCTACGCCTTCGAGGCGGTGCGCGCCGGGGTCCGGGTCTTCCGTTATCAGCCAGGGTTCCTGCATCAAAAGGTGGTGTTAATCGACAACGAGATCAGCGCCATTGGCAGCGCCAACCTGGACAACCGTTCGTTCCGCTTGAATTTCGAAGTGATGCTGCTGACCGTGGACGACGACTTCGCCACCGAGGTGGAGCAGATGCTGGACGCCGACTTCGCCAAGGCCCGGGAAATCGCCCGGGAAGAAAGCCGCCAGACTCACCGCCTGCAACAACTGGGCATGCGGGTCGCGCGGCTGATTTCACCGATCCTCTAGGGAGCCACTCAAGGTCTGCAGCAAACGCTGCCGGGCCTAGGGGTAATAGAGGTCGTCCCGGGTCCAGGGCAACTCATGACTGCCATCGGCATGGGTCTTGACCGCGAGGATCTGGTGCAGATTGATCCAGCCCTTGGCAAACGCATAGGCGCAACCCGCCAGGTACAGCCGCCAGATCCGTAGCGCTTGCGGCGGCACCTGCTGGCCGGCCGCCTCCAGGTTGTCTTCCAGGCGCTCGCTCCAGTGATCCAGGGTGCGGGCGTAATGCAGGCGCAGGCTTTCGACATCGACGATTTCCAGCCCGGCCTCGCTGATTTGCGCCGAGATCATCGCCAGGTGCGGCAGCTCGCCATTGGGGAATACATACCGCTCGATGAAATCCCCGGCGCCCCGGCCCACGGGACGTCCGTCGGTGTGCTTGGCGGTGATGCCGTGGTTCATCACCAAGCCGCCCTCGCGCACCGCGTTGAACAGGGTCCGGCAGTATTCCGGCAGATTGGCATGGCCCACATGTTCGAACATGCCGACGCTCACCACCTTGTCGAAGCGGCCATCCTGAGGCAGGTCGCGATAGTCCAGCAGCTGCAGCTCCACCAGATCGTCCAGGCCTTCGGCACTGACCCGTTCACGGGCCAGGGCCAGTTGCTCCTTGCTCAAGGTGATGCCAAAGACCTTGGCGCCGAACTCGCGGGCAGCGTAACGGGCCAGCCCGCCCCAACCGCAACCGACATCCAGCAGGTAATCCCCCGGTTGCAGGCGCAGCTTGCGGCACAGGTGGCGGAATTTGGCTTGCTGGGCCTGCTCCAGGGACTCGCTGCCGGTCTCGAAGTAGGCGCAGGAATAGGCCATGTCACTGTCGAGCCAGAGCTGATAGAAGGCGTTGGAAAGGTCGTAATGGTAGGAAATGGCCGCCGCGTCCGTGGCCTTGTCGTGCTGTGTGCGCACCGGCTGATCGTCGTCATCCTCGTCCAGCAAGGCCTGGCTCAGCTCATCGCACACCCGGATGACTTCACTGATGGAGCCTTCGAGTTCCAGCTTGCCCTCGACAAAGGCGCCCCCCAGTGCGTCCAGGCTGGGATGGGTAAATTGCGCAACCAGCTGCGGGTCCTTGACCACGATGGTGACGCTGGGCTCCGGCCCAAGATTGAATTCATGGCCATCCCAGAGCCGCAGGCGCAAGGGTAATTGCAGATTCTGTAAGGCCGGTGGAAGTTGCGCGAGCATGAAAAATCCCCCTTGTTTCAGACGTCTGAAATGAGGGTAGACCATCTTGGGAAATTAGCTGGCTATCGAATTTCCAGCCGTTTTCCAGGACTCGCGGCGTACCACCAGGCCATCTTCGACCCACTGTTTGAGCCAGGTAGCAGCCTGCAACGGGGCCCCCTCAAGGTAAGTGACGGCCAGCTCGGCACAGAGTTCCGCGAAACTCCACTGCGCCTCGATCATGCCTCGCAACCCTTGGGCTTCTGCTGACGACAAGCTGCGATAGCGGCAGACCCGATCCACCCGCCATACCAGGCAAGGCTGCTCTTGTTCGAGTAAAGCACTTTCGGGGAAATCCGCCTGATCCTTGACCGCGCGCCACTGGGCGACGCTGTTGTAGCGGCAGTCCAGCCACTGCACACAAGGCGCCAGTTGCAGTTGCAGCAACGGCCACTCTTCGGCGTCCAGGGCCGCCATGTCCGCCACCGTCAGCACCTGGGCCTCGGCGGCGTCGAAGGCCAGGGTGAACGCCCACTCCAGGCGCGCCAGTTCCGCCAGGGGCAGGCCCTGCTCCGGCACCAGATGGCCCCGGATGAACTCGGCGAAGCCCTGCCCCAACCAGCGCAGGCTGAAATGCAGGGAGGGCGATTGGCGTATATACGCGCCGGCCAGTGACGCGAACTCCTCATCGCCGAGCCACTGCAGGATCGTCGGAAAGTCCGCCACCATGACTTCCAGCAGCCGCGCCTGGTAGGCGTTGTGGTAAATCGCCAGACCGGTGGCGACATTCAGGGTCGGTCCGCCGATCAGGCTGTTGCCCAGCAGGCTGTCCGCCTGGGACTGCTCGGCCAGCAGGTAGCGTTCAAAGGCCAGTTGCCATTCGTTCAGGCGCATTCAAGCCTCCCGGACAGCGCCCGTTGCCCCAGCGCGCGAGCCTTGTGCAGTTCGCCGAGCAGTTCGCTCAACGGCGGAAAATGATCGTCACGCTCCAGCAGGGTCGCGACCGGTCCAAGGTGTTGCAGGGTGCGCTGATACAGCGCCCAGACCGGATCGCACACCGGCTGGTCATGGGTGTCGATCACGTAGTCGCCATGATCCTGATGCCCGGCCAGATGCAATTGCCGCACCCGTTGCGCCGGCAGCCCCTGGATGAACTGCCAGGGATCGAAACCGTGATTGCGTGAACTGACGTAGACGTTGTTCACGTCCAGCAGCAGCTCGCAGCCACTGAGCTGGCTCAAGGCGGCCAGAAACTCCCACTCGCTGAACTGATCGGCGGCGGCGCGCACATAGCTGGAGACGTTCTCCAGCACCAGGGGACGCTCCAGCACCTCCTGCACCTGGCGCACCCGGCCCGCCACGTATTCCAGGCTTTCCTCGGTATAGGGCAAGGGCAGCAGATCGTGCAGTTGATGAGCGTTGCCGCGGCTCCAGCACAGGTGATCGGAAATCCAGGCCGGCTCAACCCGCCGGGCCAGTTGCTTGAGTTGCTTGAGGTAGTCCAGGTCCAGGGCATGGGGACCGCCAATGGACAACGACACCCCATGCATCACGATGGGGTAACGCTCGGCAATGGCGTCCAGGTAATAGAGAGCCTTGCCGCCCTCGACCATGAAGTTCTCGGACACCACTTCAAACCAGTCGACGTCCGGTGCTTCATCGAGAATCTGCTGGTAGTAGGCGCTGCGCAAACCCAGGCCATAGCCCAGGCAGGAAGAAAGGTCAGACATAGCGAACTCCTCGCAAGGTGGCCGCAGTGGTCGTCAGTCCCACTGCGGCTGCACGGATTCGCCGCTTACTCGCCGACTTTGCCGCCGGCTTTTTCGCACTCCGACTGGGTCATCGCCTTGAAGCCCTGGCCTTTGCAAGCGCCCATGCCTTTGCAGGCGTGGTCTTTGGTCTTGCAGTCGTTCTGGCCTTTGCAGCCGTTGACGCCATAACAATGAACCTGGGCATCAGCTGCCGACGCCTGAGTGGCAACACCGGCAAACAGGGTGGCGGCAGCGAAAGCCAGGGCAGCACCAGCAGCGGTTTTCTTCATGTTCATTTTTTGTTCCTCAATAATCGCAGGGGACGACGGGAGGCGTGTGCAATCCCGTCATAGCACTAGAGAGAGGAAGCCCCCCGGCGTTACAGCCGGGATGAAAATATTCTGCGCGGCGGCCTTGCGGTGGGAATCCACGGGCTACCCAGTTCATGTGTTCCACGTGGAACCTTACTCATGACCGCGACCCGGATGCTTTGCTCGGCAGGCTCGGCGGACCATCCACCAGTACCCGGAATTGCGCGCCGATCAATACTGCCAGGCGCGCCGGCGCTGCGGATAACGCTGGGGCAATGCGTTGCTGTATTAGCCATCGAGTGAATTTTTTGTCGCACGCCATGCCTTTTCAGCTACGGCGTGCGTCGTAGTCTCTATACGAAAAGTTTTGAGACGAAGGTCAGGCAAAGCGAAAACGATCGAGGAACGGCCTGAGTCGCGTTCGACTTTACGGGGTGTAAATGAGCATCCCGATCAGACTCGCGCACGAGACCGTTTTCAACACAGCATCGCCGAGTATCCAGGCTTTCCGTACAGAGACTAGACACAACTGGCAGCCAGTTGCTCAAGCAGAAACTTCTGATGTCAGCCCCTGGCATTTAAGGCAATAATCCAGCCCTGCTCACCGCGTGCGACAAGGAACCGTCCCATCATGCTCTCGATTTACCAGCTCAAACCGCGCTTTCAGAACTTGCTGCGGCCGTTGGTGCAGCGCCTGTACGACAACGGCACCACGGCCAACCAGATCACCGTCCTGGCCGCCGTCGTCTCACTCCTGGTCGGCACCGTCATCGCCCTGTTCGCCAGCCACACCTGGCTGTTCGCCCTGATTCCGCTGTGGATGATCCTGCGCATGGCGCTCAATGCCATCGACGGCATGCTGGCCCGGGAATTCGGCCAGCAATCGCGCCTGGGCGCCTACCTCAATGAACTGTGCGACGTGGTCGCCGACAGCGCCCTGATCCTGCCCTTCGCCCTGCTCCCGGGCGTCAGCCTGCTGCTGGTGCTGGCCGTGACCCTATTGGCGCTGTTCAGCGAATACGCCGGAGTGCTCGGGCCGATGGTCGGCGCCTCACGGCGCTACGACGGGCCCATGGGCAAAAGCGACCGCGCCTTCATCCTCGGCGTGCTGGCCACCGGCATCGCCCTGGGCTGGCTCGGCGCCCTGTGGATCAACGGCGTGTTGGCACTGGTCGCCGCTTTGCTGGTCTACACCCTGATCAATCGGGTCCGCCAGGGCCTCAAAGAAGTTCAGCACAACGCTCCCTCTGCATAAGGAAATGGTAATGCGCGACGCTCAACACCAGACGTTCCGGACCCATGACGGCGTCGAACTGTTTTACCGCCACTGGCCGGCCACTGAAGTGGCCCCCGGCGAACCGCGGCAGGCGGTGATGCTGTTTCATCGCGGTCACGAACACTCCGGGCGCATTGCCCATCTGGTGGACGAGCTGAACCTGCCGCAGGTCGACTTCTTCGCCTGGGACGCCCGTGGCCACGGCCAATCGCCGGGGGCCCGGGGCGACAGCCCGAGCTTCGCCACCAGCGTGCGCGACGTGCAGACCTTCTGCGACCACCTGGGCAGCGCCCACGGCATCGATGAAGAAAACATCGCCGTGGTGGCCCAGAGCGTCGGTGCGGTGATCGCCTCCACCTGGGTCCACGACTACGCCCCACGGATTCGCTCCCTGGTGCTGGCCTCGCCGGCGTTCAAGGTCAAGCTGTACGTGCCTTTCGCCCGCCCCGGCCTGGCCCTGATGCGGCGCTTTCGCGGCAACTTCTTCGTCAACAGCTACGTCAAGGCGCGCTTCTTGAGCCACGACCCGGAACGGGTCCACAGCTACGATGCCGACCCGCTGATCACCAAGGCGATCTCGGTCAACGTGCTGCTGGGCCTGTATGAAGCAGCCGACCGGGTGGTGGCCGATGCCCAGGCCATTCAGGTGCCGACCCAACTGCTGATCTCCGGCTCGGACTTCGTGGTGCACCGCAAGCCCCAGGAGCAGTTCTTCGAACGCCTGGGCAGCCTGCACAAGGAAAAACACATCCTCCCGGGCTTCTTCCACGACACCCTGGGAGAAAAGAACCGCGCGCCGGCCATGGCCAGCATCCGCCGCTTCATCCTGCAGAACTTCGCCCGCCCGCTGAACCGCCCTGCCCTGCTGGACGCCGACCGCCTGGGCGTGACCTGCGCCGAATCTGAAGCCCTGGCCGCGCCGCTGCCGCACAACTCCCTGCGCGACCTGTACTGGCGCGCGACCCGCGCCAGCATGCGCCTGGGCAGCCAGCTGTCGGCGGGGGTCAAGCTGGGCTTCGACACCGGCTTCGACTCCGGCAGCACCCTGGACTACGTCTACCGCAACCAGCCCACCGGGCATTCCGCCCTGGGCCGGCTGATCGACCAGAACTACCTGAACTCCATCGGCTGGCGCGGCATTCGCCAGCGCAAGCTGCACGTGGAGGAGCTGCTGCGCCTGGCCATGGAAAAGCTCCGTGAGCAGGACAGCGAAGTGCGCATCGTCGACATCGCCGCCGGCCACGGCCGCTACATCCTCGAAGCCCTGCAAGGGGTCAGCCCGCTGCCGGAATCGATCCTGCTGCGCGACTACAGCGACATCAACGTGCGCGACGGCAGTGCCCTGATCCAGGAAAAGGGCCTGGGTGACATCGCGCGCTTCGTCAAAGGCAACGCCTTCGATCGCGAGGACCTGGCGGCCCTTGATCCCAAGCCGACCCTGGCGGTGGTCTCCGGGCTCTACGAACTGTTCGCCGACAACCAGATGGTCGGCGGCTCCCTGGCGGGGCTGGCCAGCGCCGTGGAACCCGGCGGCTACCTGGTGTACACCGGCCAGCCGTGGCACCCGCAACTGGAACTGATCGCCCGCGCCCTGACCAGCCACCGCGAAGGCCAGGCCTGGGTCATGCGCCGCCGCACCCAGGCGGAAATGGATCAGTTGGTGGAAGCCGCAGGCTTTCGCAAGATCACCATGCGCGTGGATGAGTGGGGGATCTTCAGTGTGTCCCTGGCGCAACGGGTGCAATGATGAGTACGGGCGCCTTGCCGGCGCGGGAGCCGGGCCTGCTGAAACCGGCGGTGCTCTGGCTGCTGCTCTTGGCACCGCTGTTCTTCAGCACCTACGGCTTCGCCACCTGGGTCACGGCCCAGCGCGACGACGTCGGCAGCCTGGTCTTCGATTGGGAGCGGCATATGCCGTTCTGGGCCTGGACCATCGTGCCCTACTGGTCCATCGACCTGCTCTACGGCTTCTCCCTGCTGCTGCCGCGCAGCCGGGACGAGCTCAAGCGCCACGCCCTGCGCCTGCTCACCGCCCAGGTGATCGCGGTCAGTTGCTTCCTGCTCTGGCCGCTGCGCTTCACCTTTGCCCGGCCAGAGCTGGACGGGGTCTTCGGCTGGCTGTTCGAGGTGCTGGCCGGCTTCGACAAGCCCTTCAACCAGGCCCCTTCCCTGCACATCGCGCTGCTGGTGGTGCTGTGGGTCTGCTACGCCCGGCATAGCCAGGGCTTCTGGCGCTGGCTGGTGCATGGCTGGTTCGGCTTGATCGGGGTGTCGGTGCTCACCACTTATCAACACCACTTTGTCGACGTGCCCACCGGCGCCCTGGCCGGCTGGCTGTGCGTCTGGCTGTGGCCGCTGGATCGCCCCAGCCCGCTGTTCAGCGCACAACGGACCCAAGACCCGCGGCGCCGCCAACTGGCCTGGCGCTACGCCCTGGGCGCGGCGCTATTGGCGGTGGCCGCCTTCACCTGGGGCGGCACCGGGCTGTGGTTGATCTGGCCCGCCGTGGCGCTGTTGCTGGTGGCCCTGAACTACGCGCTGCTTGGCGCCGCAGGGTTCCAGAAACGCGAGGACGGACGCCTGAGCCCCGCCGCCCGCTGGTTGCTGGCGCCCTATCTGGCAGCGGCCTGGATCAACTCGCGGCTGTGGACAAAAAAACATCCACAGCCGGATCAGGTTGTGGATAACGTCTGGCTCGGCCGCCTGCCCACCCCAGCCGAGCTCAAGGACAGCCCCTTTGTCGCGGTGCTCGACCTGTGCGCCGAGCTGTCCCTGGACCGCCGTGGCTTGCAGGCCTACCAGAGCCTGCCGGTACTGGACCTGTGCGCCCTCAGCCCCGAGCAATGCCTGGCTGCGGCGCAAGCTGTTGAACGCCTGCGCCAGCAAGGCCCGCTGCTGGTGTGCTGCGCCCTGGGCTATTCGCGCAGTGCCACGGCGATTGCCGCCTGGCTACTGCACAGCGGCCGCGCCGCCACCGTGGACGCGGCCATCGTGCAGATCCAGCGGGCACGCCCGCAGATCGTCCTGCAAGCGGCCCATCGGCAGGCGCTGGAAACCCTGATCAGTAGCAAGAGAGCGGCCCATGTCCAGTGAGATGCAGCTCTACAGCGTCGCCAGCCTGCTGCGCCGGGGCCGGGCCCTGGATCAGTTATCCACAGGCCTGACCCTACTGGGCGCCCTGTATGGCCTGGGCCAGTACCTGCTGGCCAGTGTCAGCCTGGGAGGCCTGATCGTCAGCCTCGCCCTGGTGCTGCTGGGGCTGGTGGAAAAGTACCTGGCGCTGCGCGTGGCCTTCGACGCCGATCTGTTTCAGCGCGTGGCCGATAGTCCCGCGTCCCTCGAACACAGCACCCAGGCCCTGGATCAGGCCCTGGGCGCCCTCGGCCTGCAGCCTGTGGAAAAAGGCGGCCGGCCCTGGGACCAACGCAGCCGCGGAGCCCTTGGCCTGCTGCGCCGCCAGGCGTTGCTGCTGGCGGCACAAGTGCTGGTGCTGTTGAGCTTGATCCTGGCCAGCCCCTGGCTGACCTTCGCCGGATAAGGAATGCCCATGTTCGAACCCCTGGTTGCCAACCTCATCACCTCCGCCGCCCGCAGCATCACTGGCGCCCGCAGCCTGTGGCTCGGCTCCGCGCCGCAGCCGGTGCAGCGGATCTACTTCGCCAACCACAGCAGCCACGGCGACTTCGTGCTGCTCTGGGCCTCTCTGCCGCCGGCCCTGCGCAAACTGACCCGGCCCGTGGCCGGTGCCGACTACTGGCAGAAAAGCCCCCTGCGCCGCTACATCATCAACCGGGTGTTCAACGGCGTGCTGATCGACCGCGAGCGCAAGGAGGCTGTGGATAACAATCCCATGCAGCCGATGCTCGATGCCCTGGACCAGGGTGACTCGCTGATCATCTTTCCGGAGGGCACGCGCAACCTGGAAGACGGCCTGCTGCCGTTCAAGAGCGGGATCTACCACCTGGCCAAACGTTATCCACAGGTAGAGGTGATTCCGGTGTGGATCGCCAACCTCAACCGGGTCATGCCCAAGGGCCGCTTCCTGCCCCTGCCCCTGCTGTGCACCACCAGCTTCGGTGCGCCACTGACCCTGGAAGAGGATGAAAGCAAGGAACACTTCCTCGAACGCAGCCGCGCCGCGCTGCTGGCCCTGGCCCCGGAGCACAGCTGAAATGGATAAGCAGACCCTGATGTTGTTCGGCGGCATCGGCGCCATTCTGGTGCTGGCCTCGCTGATCGGTTTCATCCTCAAGTGGCGCACCCGCGGCACACCCAACCCGGTGATCGACAACCTCAATGCGCGGATCAATGCCTGGTGGGTGATGGTGCTGGTGATCGGCATCGCCTTCTGGCTCGGCACGGCGGCGGTGATCCTGCTGTTCTACGCGGTGTCGTTCTACGCCCTGCGCGAATTCCTCACCCTGACCCCCACACGGCGCAGCGACTACCCGGCCCTGGTGGCAGCCTTCTACCTGGCCCTGCCCCTGCAGTACCTGCTGATCTACTCCGACTGGTACGGATTGTTCTCGATCTTCATCCCGGTCTACGTGTTCCTGCTGCTGCCAATCCTGGCGTCCCTGGGGGGCGACAGCACGCACTTTCTGGAACGCGCCTCCAAGGTTCAGTGGGGGCTGATGATCGCGGTGTTCTGCGTGTCCTTCGTGCCGGCCCTGCTGACCCTGGACATCGCCGGCTACGAAGGCCGCAACCTGCTGCTGATCGCCTATCTGGTGATCGTGGTGCAGCTCTCGGATGTGCTGCAGTACGTCTGTGGAAAACTCTTCGGCAAGCGCAAGATCGCCCCCAACCTGTCGCCGTCCAAGACCGTCGAGGGCTTTGTCGGTGGCATCCTCCTGGCGTCCTTGATCGGCGGCGCGCTGTTCTGGATCACCCCGTTCAATGTCTGGCAGTCGTTCCTGATCGCCCTGCTGATCAACCTGCTGGGCTTTGCCGGCGGCATCGTCATGTCGGCGATCAAGCGCGACCGCGGGGTCAAGGACTGGGGCCACATGATCGAAGGCCACGGCGGCATGCTCGATCGCCTGGACTCGGTGTGCTTCGCTGCACCGATCTTCTTCCACCTGGTGCGCTACTGGTGGACCTGAGCCCTTGCTCGCGCTGGGCTGCAACGCGGCCCCAGGCCCGGCCAACGCAAAGTACCTGACACCCCGCGTAGCCAGATTCTGCGGCCGCTGCGCGACCGAGCGGGAGCAAGCTCCCTCGCCACAGTAGCTAGAGCAAGCCGGTGAGGCGCTGACCCGGCTGGCCAGGGTCATCAGCCGGGCAAGTGCCCCAATGGCAGGGGCCCCGGGGTTTTCACCGTGTGAATGGCGAAGTTGCTGCGGATGTCGCTGACCCCGGGGATCTTCAGCAGGCAGCCGGTGAGAAACCGGTCGTAACCGCGCAGGTCCGGGACCACCACCTGCAGCAGGAAGTCCGACTCGCCGGACACCAGGAACGCCGAGATCACCTCCGGCAACTGCAACACCGCCTGGCGGAAGGCTTCGGCCTCGGCGTCGTTGTGCCGCTCCACCTTGACCCCGACGAACACCGTCAGCCCCAGCCCCACTTCATCCCGGTCCAGGGTCGCCTGGTAACCACGGATCACCCCCGCCTCCTCCAGCATGCGCACCCGACGTAAACAGGGTGACGGCGACAGGCCGATCTCCTCGGCCAGTTGCACATTGCTCAGGCGGCCGTCGCGCTGCAGGGCAGCGAGGATCTTGCGGTCGTAGGCATCGAGTTTCATGTTTGGCATATCCGGATGGCCGCTCCATTGAAAGCTGGAAGATTATGCCAATTTTCACCGTCTTGCTGGTTGATTACGCAAGCACCTGCCCGCCCCTGTGGCCCTAAACTGGGCGCACCGAGTCGACAACGAATGGGGGTGCAAGGTGGCGCAACTGTGGATGTATTTCCTGGCTCTGGCGGTGGTCTACCTGCTGCCCGGCCCCGACATGATCCTGCTGCTGCAGACCGGTGCCCGCCAGGGCAAGGCCCAGGCACTGGCCACGGCCCTGGGGCTGGCGATCTCCCGCGGCTGCCACGTCGCCCTGGCCGCCCTGGGCCTGGCGGCGCTGTTCAAGGCCGCCCCCTGGACCTTCGACGTGGTACGCCTGGCGGGCGCCGCCTACCTGCTGTGGATCGGTATCCAGTGCCTGCGCGCCAACCTGCTGCCCAACCTCGACAGCGCCGGCGTGGTGGCCACGCCCCTGCGCTGGCGCCAGGCGATCCAGCGCGGCCTGCTGACCAACCTGCTGAACCCCAAGGCGCTGCTGTTCTGCTCGGTGCTGCTGCCGCAGTTCATCGATCCCCAGGCCGGCGCGGTAGCCCCCCAATTCGTCACCCTGGGTGTGTTGCTGGTGGCGGTGGGCGGACTGTTCGACTGCTGCTACGCCCTGGCCGGCGCCGGGCTGGGCCGCTGGATGCAGCGCAGCCCTTCGGCCCAGCGCGTGCAGCAATGGCTGTTCGGCAGCCTGCTGATCGGCTTTGCCTTGCGCCTGACCTTCGTCCAGCAGGCCTGACGGCATCTGTAGCCGCTGCTGAGCCTCGGCGAAGCTGCGCGAAGGTCCGCAGGACCTTGCCTGGCGATCCCTCGACAAAATGTGCGCCTCAGAGATCGCCGCGACCGCTGCGTCGGAGTGCCGCCCAGCTCGTTCGCAGCCTGCGGCAGCGGCTACAAAAAGCCGACCAGCACGGCTCTGTAGCCGCTGCTGAGCCTCGGCGAAGCTGCGCGAAGGTCCGCAGGACCTTGCCTGGCGATCCCTCGACAAAATGTGCGCCCCAGAGATCGCCGCGACCGCTGCGTCGGAGTGCCGCCCAGCTCGTTCGCAGCCTGCGGCAGCGGCTACAGGATCCGGGGCACGCCTTTATGTCGCCTTGTGCGAGGGCACCGCGCGGCGGCGTCGGAACAGGTAGGCCGCCCCCAACAGCAGCACGCCGGCACCGGCGCCAGCAACCAGCCTGTGCTCGGCCACCGCGGAACGGGATGCGTCCAGCCACTGGGTCAGGTAGCGCTTGTTGGCGCTGCCGAAGTCCGGCTCCTGGCAGTTCATGCCAAAGTTGCCGGCCCACTCCACAAAGGGGCCGTTTTCCACGTAGCGCCGGTAGTAGGCGATCTCCGCATCGCTACCCCGGGTCCAGCGCGCCGCCTTGCACAGCACCGCGGCATAGGCCTGGCTGGTGTGAGGCAGGAAGTCCGCGGCCTGGTTGCCCAGCTCCCCGGCCAGGTAGCGGTAGTGGTAACGCACGTCGGGCGCGGCGGTGGTGGCTTGCTGACGCTGCACTTCATCGGCGCTGACAAAGGGCCCGGCCTGCACCGGCGGGATCTCCAGGCTGTAGCTGCCCCAGAGGCTGTGATAGTCCGGGCCCATTTCGTAACCCAGGATCTCCATGCCCGAGGCACGGGCCAGCTTGCCGGCCTGGTAATAGGCCTCTGCCCGGCGCGTGGGCAACCAGGCCGACTCGGCGCTGCGCCGGTACTCACCGTAAGCCTTGGCGATGGCCTGGCGCTCCGGGCTGTCGAAGTAGCCCCAACCCTCTTCGTAGCGGCCTTCGCGCAGCAGGCGCCGGCCGAGCAATTCGCGCACCTGGGCGGCAATCGGCAGGGTTTCGTAGTAGGCGTCCGGCTGCTTGGGCGTCGGCGGCGGTGCCGGTACCTGGGTATCGACGAACTGCTTGAGTTCATCCAGGGTCAGCACCCGCTCCGCCACCGTGGCTGCGTCGTGCCAGTAGATGTCGCCGCTGCGGTAGAGCAGCTCGAAGGCTTGCACGTAGTCGCCACGATCCAGGGCCAGCAGGGCGCTTTCGCCTTCGACCCGGCAACCGGGCTTGAGGTCTTCGTAATTGCCGTCGTAATCGCCGCGAAAGCCCCAGCTCTCGTCGCGGGGGAAGGCCGCGGCGGCCTTGGCGTATGCGGCGGCAGCAGCCGCCTTGTCGCCATCACGCAGGGCCATCTTGGCCCGCAGCCACCAGGCCAGGCCGCCATCACCGGCATGCTCGAGCAAGCGCTGGGCGGTGGTGAAATCGCCATTCTGGTAATTCAGCGCCGCCAGCCGGTCGGCGTTGTCGAAGCTGCCCGCAGTGCCCTGGCTCAGCAGCTTGATCAGTTTCACCTCCGACTCGGGCCGCTCGCCGAAGGACCAGCCCTGATGGGAGATCAACGAAGCGGTGAGCAAGCGGGCTACGGAAGGATGCTTGAGCTGCTCCAGCAATTGCGCGTCCGGCAGGCCGCTCAATTCGCCCACCACCTGCTTCAGGGAGCTGTAGCCGACCTCCGAACCCAGCTGGTTCTGGACGGCATACAGATCGATGGCCTGGCTCCAGTCGTTCTGATCCTTGAGGATGCGGGCCTCCTCCCCCAGGCTGGCGACGCCCAGGCTCAAGGGATCGCTGAAGGCGTCGATGCTCAGCTGACGGGTCTGGGCGAACGCCTGGCGCGCCGACTGGCGCATGTCGCGCCGGCCCTGATCGTCCAGCTCGTTGGCTTGCTCGCTGATAAAGGACAGGGCCCGCCCCAGGGAATAGGCCGCCCAGGTACTGCGCAGGGCGCGTTGCTCGGCGGGCAGCGCCAGCACCTTGCGGAAATACTCCGCCGCCAACTCATGATCCCCGACGCTGAAGGCCACGGCGCCCGCGGTGTAGAGCTTGATCTCCAGCGGCAGGCTGGCCCCCTGTTGCTCCGCCACGCGCGCGTCATTGAGCTTGCGCAGCTGGCCGACCAGGGTTTGCTGAGCCTGGTCCAGCCCTTGCTGTTCGGCCCAGTTACGCTCTTGCACCGAATAGCTGTCAGGCAGGCTGTAATCGACACTGAAGCCATTCTTGGCGACCGGCATGAGCCCGACGATGGGCTGACCCAGGCGGCTGATCTCGAACTGGAAACTGCCTTCGGGCAGCTGCGCCAGCGTCTGTGGGCGGTCGTCCAGCAGGCGCATGGGGAAAGTCGGTCCGCAGGCCAGGGCCGGAGCCAGGGGCAGGCACAGGCTCAGGCACAGCAGGTGACGGGATCTAGGGACGAACATGCGCAGCTCCTTGGTCAATTTTTGTACAGCGGGCCCAGCCCACAGCGCGACTGGCGCCAGCGGCCAGACGCCCGGTCTGTTGGCGGGTCAACCGCAGTTGGCCGTCGCGCAGCTGCGCGGCATAGCCGCCCAGCCCGTCGAATCCGTCGCATTGGGCAACGGCCAGGGTCAGTTGTTCAGGCAAGGGCCGATCGAGGTTGCCCGCGTTGCTCAAGCGGATGTCGAACAGGCCGTCCTGTTCCTCCAGGCGGATGCCCAGTTGGCCGGCCAGGGCGTCGCCCCGGGCCACCGCCCGCAGGGTCTCCAGGCTCCAGGCCCGCACATCGCCCTTGAGCGGCAGGCGAAACCAGATCAGACCGGCCAGGTGCGGCGGCGGGTCGTTGCGCAGGGTCCTGGCCAACTGGCTGAGTTGCTCGGGGTCGGCCATCAGTTCCTGGCGCTGACCGCGCCGTCGCAGCGGCGCCTCGCTTTCCACCAGGGGCGCGCCTTCGGCAGCGGGGAGCAAGGCGACGCCGTAGGCGGGCAAGGCCAGATAGAAGGGTTTGTCGCTGATGCGCGCCCAACGCCGGGCCCATTGCTCGGCTTGTCGTGGATCGAACAGGCCCTGCCGAGGATCACTCACGGCGTGCACCTGCAGCACGCTGCTGTCGACCTTGGCCAGCAGGCCCGGCAACTCACGACTGTCGAGCCAGGCCGGCAAGGCGGTGATGCTCAGGGGCAGTTGGCTCGGCAGTACAGCCCGCAAGCGCTCAAGCAGCTTGGCGTAGGCAGGCAAGCGCGCGCTGCCGGCATCGTGGTCGATCTCGATCCCAGCCAGAGTCAGGCCCTGCTCCTGCCAGTCCGTCAGCAGTTGCTGGACCTGACGGATGATCTCGTCCTGATCCAGGGACGGCAGTTGCCCGTCGAGGCGGATCACCGCGATCAACGGCCGGGCATCCTGCTTGAGCAAGCCGGCGTCGATCCGCGCACGGCTCCAGCCAGCCTGTGGAAAAGCCTGCAGGGCCAGGACCCGGGCTGTGGAAAAGTCGGCCCGGGAACCGGCCAGAGCGTCGGCGTGGGCAGGCGTCCACTGCCGTTGCCAGATGTAGAGTTGTTGATCCAGAGGGGGGGCGTCTTCGAGGCGGCAGGCGCTGAGCAGCACCGGGCAAAGCAATAGGGCGAAGAGGCGGAGCAAGACCCGGGGCAGCATGAATCGTTGATTCCCTTTAACGCAACAAAGCCCCGGCGTGCCGGGCGCTCTGCAGATGATCAACCTTGAGATCGCGCCAGCCTACGCAGGGCCGCGGCTGGCGGCAATCGCTGGCGAAGACTTTTTTCTGCAGGCGCCCAGGGCCCGTTACAAGCCCCGCAGGGACAGGGCTGCCGGCCGCCGCACCAGCCGCTCCACGGTAAAGCGCCACACGCGCTCGGCGCCCTGGAAGGTGCTGAGCAGCGGGCCGCCTAAGATGATTTCGGTACGCCCACTGAGTTGCAGCAACTCGCCACTGTGAAAGTCGATGAACAGCAAGCCCGCCCGGGGATTGAGCAGCAGGTTGCCCAGGGTATTGAAATGCAGGTTGCCGGCGAAATCCGGGATGGTCAGGCAGTTGCCTTCGACCCGAACGAACCCGGCCGGGCCGCCACGATGGGAGACATCTACCGCACGCTGGCCCTCCACATCGACATAGCTGGCGACGAAGAAGGTATCGGCGGCGCCGATCAGGGCCCGGGCCGCCGGGTCCAGGTCCTGTCGGTGCTGGGCCGGGCGGCTGGCCGGATCGCTCAAGGGCACCCGCTGCAGATCGCGCAACTGGATGTAGCGCGGGCAGTTGCCAAACGACTGCTGCACCCTGAGGCAAAAGCCTCGGCTATCGAGCTCGTCGATACGACCGTTGAGACGATTGCGTCGCCGGGTATGCAGTTCGATCCCCAACAGGCCCACTGCCGCGCCTTCCTGCAACTGCAGCGGATCATCGGCGGCCGGCAGGCTGGCAAGGCGCAGCAGGTTGGCTTGCGGGGCCTGGGCAAAACCGGGCGGCCCTTCAAGCAGGCTCGCCCAGGGATCGCCTCGGGCATCCACCGCGCCCACCAGGATGAACGGCAGTTGTCCGAAGAACTGCTGGTGCTGCTCGGGCATGGCCGCACGGATGACTTTGGCGCCGAAGGCTTCCATGCGCTCGGCCACCCCTGCCTGGAGCTGCAATTGCCGTTCGCCGGCATGCCAAGGTGAATGCGTGCTCATGTGGTGGCCTCCGCAGAGTGGCTCTTCAGGCGCTTTTCAAACCCGCCGCCGTGGATGGCATGGGGACAAAGCCGGGCAAGGCTTCAATACGCTGCAGCCAGGCCCGTACATGGGGGTAAGCGTCCAGGGACACGTTGCCTTCCGGGGCGTGGGCGATGTAGCTGTAGCCCGCGACATCGGCAATGGTCGCCTGCTGCCCTACCAGGAAGGGCCGGCTCGCCAGCTCCTGATCCATGATCTTGAGCAGCGCGTGGGCACGGGCGATGACTTCCTCGGCATTGAACGAGGCGCCAAACACCGTGATCAACCGCGCCGCCGCCGGTCCAAAGGCGATCTGCCCCGCCGCCACCGACAGCCAGCGCTGCACCTGGGCCGCGCCCACCGGATCGCTGGGCAACCAGCGGCCCTGACCATAACGCTGGGCCAGATACACCAGGATCGCATTGGAATCGGCCAGCACCACGCCCTGGTCGTCGATCACCGGCACTTGGCCAAAGACGTTGAGGGCGAGGAAGTCCGCCTGCTTGTGGGCGCCCTTGGCCAGGTCGACAAAGATGGTTTCGCTGGGCAGGTCCAGCAGGGACAGCATCAGCTCGACCCGATGGGCATGCCCGGAACGGGGAAAGTTGTAGAACTTGATAGGTGGCTGAGACATGGTCGACTCCGCGAACGAGGCGCGGTCGAAGTGCCGCGCTGGGAGCCCCATCTTGATCCCTGGGAAAAAACAACAGAATCACCAGAAATCGCAATCCATCCTTTCATCCAGCGCAACAACGCTGATCAAGGATTGAGCGATGGATGCTCACGCAAAGCCTGTACGGCGAAGTCGACAAAGCTGCGCACTCGCGCCGGCGCCTTGCGCCCGCCCTGGTACACCACATGGATCGGCAAGGGCGCCAGCTCGAAGGCCTGGAGGACAATTTCCAACTGCCCCGCCGCGACCTGGTCGGCGACCTGATAGGACAGCACTCGGGTCAGGCCCAACCCCAGGCAGGCGGCACTGATGGCCGCCTGATTGGCGCTGACCAGCAACCGCGGTTCGGGCCGAATGCTCAAGGGCCGACCGGCATCGTTGAACTGCCAGTTGCGCGCCTGGCCCACGGACGACGGCGCGATCACCGGCGCCTGGCGCAGGTCATCGGGATGCTGGGGACGGCCGTGGACGGCAAGAAACTCCGGCGCGGCGCAGACAACGCGGCGCACCTCGCCGACTCGGACGCTGTGCTGGCCACTGTCGGGCAACTCGCCGATACGTATCGCCACGTCGATGCCCTCCTCCACCATGCTCGCCACCCGGTCCAGCAGCAGGGCGTTGACGTTGACCTGTGGATAACGTTGCAGGTAGCGCACCAGCAGTGGAGTGACGAAGAGGTCACCGAACAGCACCGGCGCAGTCAGGGTCAATTGACCCCGGGGCTGGGCGTGGATGCCAGCGGCCGAAGCCTCGGCGTCCTGGACCTCGGCCAGAATGCGCCGGCAATCCTCCAGGTAGCCTTGCCCGGCTTCGCTCAAATGCACACTGCGGGTGGTGCGGATCAACAACTGAGTGCCGATGCGCTGCTCCAGCGCGGCGACGGCTCGGGTCACACTGGCGGCCGACAGACTCAGGCGCCGAGCGGCAGCAGCGAAGCCTTGCTCCTGAGCGACGCAAACGAACACCTGCATTTCCTGGAACCTGTCCATGCCCTACCTCAACTGCCAGCGCCTGCCCGGTGAGCGCCGCGAGCCAGCAGCATAATCCAGGGCCCGGGCTTCAGGGGATACACCAGGTGCCGACATCGTGCCGATCGAATCCCGGGCACGGGTTGTTCTTGGCAATCAGTCGGTAAGGCTGATCTTCGGCGTAGGAAAAATAGAAGTAGTAGTGCCGATCTTCCCCGTACAACCAATAGGAAGAAGAACCCTGATTAATCAGGGTCGGCTCGAAGGTCCAGATGGAGGATTCGGCGGGAATGAAGTTGGCCCGGTCCTTGAGCAGCAACAGGCTGTTGGACAGCACCGGAGTCAGCCCGCCCAGCAGCAGGACAACCAGCATCAGGACCAGCGTCCATCCATAAATCAAACGCAGTTTCATAGGTTTTCCACAGCTCAATAAAAAGTCCCGGCCTGTGCACAAGCCGGGACTTTCTGGGTGATGGGTTCACAGCTGCCTGGCAGACAGCTGTGGATAACTCACTCCACGGTCACCGACTTGGCCAGGTTGCGCGGCTGGTCGACGTCGGTGCCCTTGAGCACGGCAACGTAGTAGGACAGCAGTTGCAGCGGGATGGTGTAGAGAATCGGCGAGAGGATGTCGTGGATGTGCGGCATCTGGATCACGTGGGTGCCTTCGCCATTGGTCATGCCGGCTTGTTCGTCGGCAAACACGATCAGCTCGCCGCCACGGGCACGCACTTCCTGCAGGTTGGATTTGAGTTTTTCCAACAGCTCGTTGTTCGGCGCCACGGTGACCACCGGCATGTCGTTATCCACAAGCGCCAGGGGACCGTGCTTGAGCTCGCCGGCCGGGTAGGCTTCGGCGTGGATGTAGGAAATCTCCTTGAGCTTGAGGGAGCCCTCCATCGCTACCGGGTACTGGGCGCCACGGCCAAGGAACAGGGTGTGGTGCTTGTCGGCGAACAGTTCGGCAGTCTTCTCCACCACGCCGTCCATGGCCAGGGCTTCACCCAGGCGGATCGGCAGGCGGCGCAGTTCTTCTACCAGCTCGGCTTCGACGCCGGCGGCCAGGGTGCCACGTACCTGGCCCAGGGACAGGGTCAGCAATAGCAGGCCCACCAGTTGGGTGGTGAAGGCCTTGGTCGAGGCCACGCCGATTTCGCGACCGGCCTGGGTCAGCAGGGTCAGGTCGGACTCACGCACCAGGGAGCTGATGCCGACGTTGCAGATGGCCAGGCTGGCCAGGAAGCCCAGCTCTTTGGCGTTGCGCAAGGCCGCCAGGGTATCGGCGGTTTCGCCGGACTGGGAGATGGTCACGAACAGGGTGTCGGGCTGCACCACCACCTTGCGGTAGCGGAACTCGCTGGCCACTTCCACCTGGCAGGGGATGCCGGCCAGTTCTTCCAGCCAGTAACGGGCGACCATGCCAGCGTGGTAGCTGGTGCCGCAGGCAACGATCTGCACATTGCGCACCTTGGCGAACAGCTCGGCGGCTTGCGGACCGAAGGCCTGGACCAGCACCTGATTAGCGCTCAGGCGACCTTCCAGGGTGCGCTGCACCACGGATGGCTGCTCGTGGATTTCCTTGAGCATGAAGTGACGAAACTCGCCCTTCTCCGCCGCTTCGGCGCCATCGCGGTACTGCACCGCTTCGCGCTCAACCGCTTTGCCGTCGATGTCCCAGATCTGCACGCTGTCGCGGCGGATCTCGGCGATGTCGCCTTCTTCCAGGTACATGAAGCGGTCGGTGACCTGGCGCAAGGCCAGTTGGTCGGAGGCGAGGAAGTTTTCCCCCAGGCCCAGGCCGATCACCAGCGGGCTGCCGCTGCGGGCTGCCACCAGGCGGTCCGGCTGGCTGGCGCTGATCACCGCCAGGCCATAGGCACCGTGCAGTTCCTTGACGGTGGCCTTGAGCGCCACGGTGAGGTCGCCCAGGTCCTTGAGCTTGTGGTTCAGCAGGTGGGCGATGACTTCGGTGTCAGTGTCCGAGGTGAACGCGTAGCCCAGGGCGCTGAGCTGCGCGCGCAGGGCTTCGTGGTTCTCGATGATGCCGTTGTGCACGATCGCCAGGTCGCCGGAGAAATGCGGGTGGGCATTACGCTCGCACGGCGCGCCGTGGGTGGCCCAGCGGGTGTGGGCGATGCCCAGGCGGCCAACCAGCGGCTCGCTGGCCAGGGCCTGTTCCAGTTCGCTGACCTTGCCCGGGCGACGCATGCGCTCGAGCTTGCCGGCGTTGGTGTAGACCGCCACACCGGCGCTGTCATAGCCGCGGTATTCGAGACGCTTGAGGCCTTCCAGCAAAATGGCGGTGATATTGCGTTCAGCAACGGCGCCAACAATTCCACACATGGTTTTTCTCCTAGCTGACAGCCGCGCAAATCAGAGTTATGCCGCGGGCCTGGATTTGGTCGCGGACCTCAAAGGGCAGGCGATCATCGGTAATAAGGGTATGGACGCTGCTCCATGGCAGCTCCAGATTGGGAATCTTGCGGCCGATCTTGTCGGATTCGACCATCACCACCACTTCACGAGCCACTTCGGCCATGACCCGACTCAACCCCAGCAATTCGTTGAAGGTGGTGGTGCCGCGGGCCAGATCGATGCCGTCGGCACCAATAAACAGCTGGTCGAAGTCGTATGAGCGTAGAACCTGTTCAGCCACCTGGCCCTGAAAGGATTCGGAATGGGGGTCCCAGGTGCCGCCAGTCATCAACAGCACGGGTTCGTGCTCCAGCTCGCTCAGGGCGTTGGCCACATTCAGCGAGTTGGTCATCACCACCAGGCCGGGTTGCTGGCCCAGTTCGGGAATCATGGCGGCGGTGGTGCTGCCACTGTCGATGATGATTCGTGCGTGTTCCCGGATGCGCTGTACCGCGGCCCGGGCAATCGCCTGCTTGTAGAGGGACACCGGCTGGCCAAGATCGCTGACCAGTTCCTGAGGCATGGTGATGGCGCCGCCGTAACGACGCAGTAGCAAGCCATTGCTTTCCAGAGCGGCCAGATCCTTTCGAATCGTAACTTCAGAGGTTTCGAAACGCTTGGCCAAAGCATCAACGCTCACTTCGCCCTGTTCATTGAGCAAGGCAAGGATATTGTGGCGGCGTTGGGGGGTATTGCGCTTCGACATGGCGGCTTAAGTTTCGATTCGAAAGATAACAGGCGCAATAAAAACCTATGATCGAAACTTCGTCAAGCGGAGGAAGTGAAAAAAACGCAGTTGTTGGGTAGGAAGTTACCCACATTCAGCCAGCCCCTACCGCTGAGCATAGGAGCTGGCTGACCGGCGAACAGGTCCGCCGCGGTTGTGGATAACCTCAGTCTTTCTTGATCTTCTCCGGCCGCTTCCAGCCGTCGATGTTCTTCTGCCGGGCCCGACCCACTGCCAGTTGGGCTGGCGCTACGTTCTGGGTGATGGTGGAGCCGGCGGCCGTGGTAGCACCGGACAAGATATCCACAGGTGCCACCAGGGAGTTGTTGGACCCGATGAACACGTCTTCGCCCATGACAGTCTTGTGCTTGTTCACCCCGTCATAGTTGCAGGTGATGGTGCCAGCGCCGATGTTGGTGCGGGCACCGATCACCGCGTCGCCCAGGTAAGTCAGGTGACCGGCCTTGGCGCCCTGGCCCAGGTGGGCATTCTTCAGTTCGACAAAGTTACCCACATGGGCACGGGCCTCCAGCACGGTGCCGGGACGCAGGCGAGCGAACGGGCCGGCATCGCTGCCCTCGCCCAGTACCGCGCCATCCAGGTGGCTGTTGGCCTTGATCACCACGCCCTTGCGCAGGGTACTGTCCTTGATCACACAGTTGGGACCGATCACCACGTCGTCCTCGATCACCACTCGGCCTTCGAGAATCACGTTGATGTCGATCAGCACGTCGCGGCCGACCGTGACTTCGCCGCGCACGTCGAAACGCGCGGGGTCACGCAGGGTCACGCCCTGGGCCATCAGCCGGCGCGCGGCGCGTAGCTGGTAGTGGCGCTCCAGCTCGGCCAGTTGCTTGCGGTCGTTGGCGCCCTGCACTTCCATGGCGTCGTGGGGCTGCTCGGTGGCGACAATCAGGCCGTCGCTGACTGCCATGGCAATCACGTCGGTGAGGTAGTACTCGCCCTGGGCGTTGTTGTTGGACAGGCGGCCGGTCCAGTCGCCGAGGCGCTTGCCGGGCACCGCGAGAATCCCGGTGTTGCCTTCGGTGATCGCGCGCTGGGCTTCATTGGCATCCTTCTGCTCGACGATGGCGGTGACCTTGCCACTGGCGTCACGGACGATGCGCCCATAGCCGGTCGGGTCATCCAGCTCGACGGTGAGCAGGCCCAGTTGTTCAGGTCCCGCTTGCTTGAGCAGGCGCTGCAGGGTCTCGACTTCGATCAGTGGCACATCACCATAGAGGATCAGCACCGTGTCGGCGGTAATGAAAGGTACAGCCTGGGCCACCGCGTGGCCGGTGCCCAGTTGCTTGTCCTGCAACACGAAATTCAGGTCATCGGCCGCCAGGCGCTCACGCACCGCGTCCGCGCCGTGACCGATCACCACGTGGATCCGCTGTGGGTCGAGTTGCCGGGCGCTGTGGATAACATGCCCGAGCATGGAGTTGCCGGCGACCGGGTGAAGCACCTTCGGCAGCGCCGAGCGCATACGAGTGCCTTGACCCGCGGCGAGGATAACGATTTCGAGAGACATGACTGGCTACCAATCCTGGGGGGCCGGCGACTGCGACCAAGGGGGGTGAATGGCGGAAAATAAAAAGGGTAGCCGAGGCTACCCTTTTTAATCAATCACACAGAAAGCCTGCGACTTAGCCGCCGAACTTCTTGCGGATCTGCTGGACGGTACGCAGCTGAGCTGCGGCCTCGGCCAGACGTGCAGCAGCAGAACCGTAGTCGAAATCTGCGCCTTTTTCATTCAGGGCCTTCTCAGCAGCCTTGACGGCTTCCTGAGCGGAGGCTTCGTCCAGGTCGGCAGCGCGTTGCACGGTATCGGCAAGAACCTTGACCATGTTCGGCTGAACCTCGAGGAAACCACCGGAGATGTAGAACACCTCGGCTTCCCCGCCCTGCTTGATCAAGCGGATCGGACCTGGCTTCAGGTTGGTGATCAGCGGTGCGTGACCCAGAGCGATACCAAGATCACCCAGTTCACCGTGCGCAACCACCATCTCCACCAGACCGGAGAAGATTTCCCCTTCCGCGCTGACGATATCGCAATGGACTGTCATAGCCATCTGCTTGCCTCAACCTAAATTAGCGCCCGTTGCCGGGCGCCGGGATTACAGTTTCTTGGCTTTCTCGATCGCTTCTTCGATGCCGCCGACCATGTAGAACGCTTGTTCTGGCAGGTGGTCGTAGTCACCGTTGAGGATGCCTTTGAAGCCAGCGATGGTGTCTTTCAGGGAAACGTATTTGCCTGGAGAACCAGTGAAGACTTCAGCCACGAAGAACGGCTGCGACAAGAAGCGCTGGATCTTACGAGCGCGGGATACCAACTGCTTGTCGGCTTCCGACAGTTCGTCCATACCCAGGATCGCGATGATGTCCTTCAGCTCTTTGTAACGCTGCAGTACGTACTGAACGCCGCGAGCGGTCTCGTAGTGTTCGTTGCCGATCACGTTCGGGTCCAGCTGACGGGAAGTCGAGTCCAGTGGGTCTACCGCTGGGTAGATACCCAGGGAAGCGATGTCACGGGACAGAACGACGGTGGCGTCCAAGTGGGCGAAGGTGGTCGCTGGCGACGGGTCGGTCAAGTCGTCCGCAGGTACGTATACCGCTTGGATCGAGGTGATCGAGCCTTGCTTGGTCGAAGTGATACGTTCTTGCAGAACGCCCATCTCTTCAGCCAGGGTCGGCTGGTAGCCTACTGCGGAAGGCATACGGCCCAGCAGTGCGGATACTTCGGTACCGGCCAGGGTGTAACGATAGATGTTGTCGACGAACAGCAGAACGTCGTTACCTTCGTCACGGAACTTCTCGGCCATGGTCAGGCCGGTCAGCGCTACGCGCAGACGGTTTCCTGGTGGCTCGTTCATCTGGCCGTAGACCAGAGCAACCTTGTCCAGAACGTTGGAATCCTTCATCTCGTGGTAGAAGTCGTTACCCTCACGAGTACGCTCACCCACACCGGCGAACACGGAATAACCGCTGTGCTCGATGGCGATGTTACGGATCAGTTCCATCATGTTTACGGTCTTGCCTACACCGGCACCACCGAACAGACCGACTTTACCGCCCTTGGCGAACGGGCAAACCAGGTCAATTACCTTGATCCCGGTTTCCAGCAGGTCGTTGCCGCCTGCCTGTTCTGCGAAGGAAGGAGCTGGACGATGGATGCCCCAACGCTCTTCTTCACCGATAGGACCGGCTTCGTCGATTGGGTTGCCCAGTACGTCCATGATCCGGCCCAGGGTCGCTTTACCGACCGGTACGGAGATGGCTGCGCCAGTGTTGTTGACGTCCAGACCGCGCTTCAAGCCTTCGGTGGAGCCCATCGCAATGGTACGCACCACGCCGTCGCCCAGCTGCTGCTGAACTTCCAGAGTGGTTTCGGCGCCTTGAACCTTCAAGGCGTCGTAGATGCTCGGTACGCTGTCGCGTGGAAATTCCACGTCGATAACGGCGCCGATGATTTGAACGATACGTCCGCTACTCATAGCTGGATCCTCTGAATATTTGAACCGTTAAACCGCGGCAGCGCCGCCGACGATTTCCGAGATCTCTTGGGTGATCGCAGCCTGACGCGCCTTGTTGTAGATCAGCTGCAAATCGCTGATCAAATCACCGGCGTTGTCGGTAGCGTTCTTCATTGCGATCATCCGCGCCGCTTGTTCAGCTGCGTTGTTCTCGACCACCGCCTGGTAGACCTGCGACTCCACGTAACGGACCATCAAGCCGTCCAGCAGCTCCTTGGCATCCGGTTCGTAGAGATAGTCCCAGTGGTGCTTGAGTTCTTGATCCGGGGTTGCCTCCAGTGGAATCAACTGCTCCACGGTCGGCTGCTGGGTCATGGTGTTGATGAACTTGTTGGATACCACGGACAGGCGGTCAATCCGGCCTTCCAGGTACGCATCCAGCATCACCTTGACGCTGCCGATCAGGTCATTGATCGACGGCTCTTCACCCAGATGGCTGATAGCTGCAACGACGTTACCGCCGAAGTTGCGGAAGAAGGCCGCACCCTTGCTACCGACCACACACAGATCGATCTCGACGCCTTGTTCGCGGTTTACCGCCATGTCCTTGACCAGGGCCTTGAACAGGTTGGTGTTCAAGCCACCACACAGACCACGGTCACTGCTCACCACAACGTAACCGACGCGCTTGATAGCACGGTCGATCATGAACGGGTGACGATATTCCGGGTTGGCGTTGGCCAGATGACCAATAACCTGGCGGATGCGCTCCGCATAAGGACGGCTAGCAGCCATGCGCATTTGTGCCTTGCGCATTTTGCTGACCGCCACTTTTTCCATGGCGCTGGTAATTTTTTGCGTGCTTTTGATGCTCGCAATCTTACTGCGAATCTCTTTTGCGCCTGCCATGTAACACCTATCAGGTTAGCAAGCGGGAGCCTTGCGGCTCCCGCTGCGGCTTACCAGGTTTGGGTGGCTTTGAACTTCTCGATACCGGCTTTCAGGCCAGCGTCGATTTCGTCATTGAAGTCACCCTTCACGTTGATCTTCGCCATCAGGTCGGCGTGATCGCGGTTGAAGTAAGCAATCATGGCCTGTTCGAAGCTACCAACTTTGGCAATCTCGACGTCCGTCAGGAAGCCACGTTCAGCGGCGTACAGGGACAAGGACATGTCGGCGATGGACATCGGCGCATATTGCTTCTGCTTCATCAGCTCGGTAACGCGCTGACCATGCTCAAGTTGCTTACGGGTCGCTTCGTCCAGGTCAGAAGCGAACTGGGCGAATGCCGCCAGTTCACGGTACTGAGCCAGAGCGGTACGGATACCACCGGACAGCTTCTTGATGATCTTGGTCTGAGCGGCACCACCCACACGGGATACCGAAACACCGGCGTTCACAGCCGGACGGATGCCGGAGTTGAACATGGCCGATTCCAGGAAGATCTGACCGTCGGTGATGGAAATCACGTTGGTCGGAACGAACGCGGAAACGTCGCCAGCCTGGGTTTCGATGATCGGCAGAGCGGTCAGGGAACCGGTCTTGCCAGTCACTGCGCCGTTGGTGAACTTCTCTACGTACTCTTCGGAAACGCGGGAAGCGCGCTCCAGCAGACGGGAGTGGAGATAGAACACGTCACCTGGGTAGGCTTCACGGCCTGGTGGACGGCGCAGCAGCAGGGAAATCTGGCGGTAAGCCACTGCTTGCTTGGACAGATCGTCATAAACGATCAGCGCGTCTTCACCGCGGTCGCGGAAGTATTCGCCCATGGTGCAACCGGAGTACGGTGCCAGGAACTGCAGTGCAGCCGATTCGGAAGCACTGGCAGCAACGATGATGGTGTTAGCCAGGGCACCGTTTTCTTCCAGCTTGCGAACCACGTTGGCGATGGTCGATTGTTTCTGACCGATCGCTACGTAGACGCAGAAAATGCCGCTGTCTTTCTGGTTGATGATCGCGTCGATCGCCAGAGCGGTCTTACCGATCTGACGGTCACCGATGATCAGCTCACGCTGGCCACGGCCGACAGGGATCATGGCATCGACAGCCTTGTAGCCAGTCTGTACAGGCTGGTCTACCGACTTACGCCAGATCACGCCTGGAGCAACTTTCTCGACCGCATCGGTCTCGGTGTTGTTCAGCGGACCTTTGCCGTCAACTGGGTTACCCAGTGCGTCGACTACGCGACCCAGCAGTTCCTTACCAACCGGAACTTCGAGGATGCGGCCGGTGCACTTGGCGCTCATGCCTTCAGCCAGACTGGTGTACGCGCCCAATACAACGGCACCTACGGAGTCTTGCTCCAGGTTGAGGGCCATACCGTAGACGCCGCCCGGAAACTCGATCATCTCGCCGTACATGACGTCGGCCAGACCGTGAATCCGCACGATGCCGTCAGATACGCTGACGACAGTGCCTTCGTTACGGGCTTGGGAGGTCACATCGAGCTTGTCGATGCGGCCCTTGATAATTTCACTTATTTCGGAAGGATTGAGTTGCTGCATTGCTCTGCTGCCCCTTCAAACTCAAGATTTCAATGCTTCGGCAAGGTTCGCGAGTTTGCCGCGAATCGAGCCATCGATAACCAGGTCGCCGGCGCGGATTACGACGCCACCAATAAGGCTGGC
This sequence comes from Pseudomonas sp. 50_B, assembly GCF_017491625.1. Taxonomy (NCBI): domain Bacteria; kingdom Pseudomonadati; phylum Pseudomonadota; class Gammaproteobacteria; order Pseudomonadales; family Pseudomonadaceae; genus Pseudomonas; species Pseudomonas sp. 50_B. Next base: position 137,772 of record NZ_JAFGYX010000001.1, on the reverse strand, counting down.
ATCCTCCGCAGCGTGCAGTCGCACTTCCCGGCCGAGCCGTGCACTGAGAACCTTGGCGAGTTTGTCTTGCTGTTCTTGGTTCAATGCGAACGCACTGGTTACATCCACATCCACCGATTTCTCTTGCTCGGCCTTGTACAGGTCGAACAGAGCGGCGATCTCCGGCAACAGCAGGAGACGGTCGTTCTCGGCGGCAACGTGAATGAAATTCTGTGCCTGTGCATCAAACTTGTCGCCACACACTTCGATAAAAGTGTTGGCCTTTTCTGCGCTCGTCAGTCGCGGGGCCTTAAGCACGCGCTGCATGGTGTCATCTTGTGACACCGCTGCAGCCAGGCCGAGCATGGCTGACCAAGAGGCCAGCTGCTGGTGGGCCTGAGCGTGCTCGAAGGCCGCCTTAGCGTAAGGTCGGGCCAACGTGGTCAGTTCTGCCATGATCGCCCTCGCTTAAATTTCAGCAGCCAGTTTGTTAACCAGCTCTGCGTGCGCGTTTTGATCGATTGTGGCACCCAGGATCTTCTCTGCGCCATTGACGGCCAGGCTACCCAGTTGGGCACGCAGCGCGTCTTTGACACCGTTCAGTTCCTGTTCGATCTCGGCCTGAGCCTGAGCCTTCACACGTTCAGCTTCGACACGAGCCTGTTCACGGGCTTCGTCGACGATCTGAGAACCGCGCTTCTTGGCTTGCTCAATGATTTCAGCTGCCTGAGCTTTAGCTTCGCGCAGTTGCTGACCCGCTTTATCTTGGGCCAGTTCCAGGTCACGAGCTGCTCGGCTGGCAGCGTCCAGTCCATCCGCGATCTTCTTTTGACGTTCGTGCAAAGCAGCAATGACCGGAGGCCAAATGAACTTCATGCAGAACAATACAAAAATTAAGAACGCAACGGACTGGCCAATCAGGGTTGCATTAATGTTCACGCCAACACCTCGCTCGTTCGTTGTCCGTCACACCAATCAACTCGAATACTCGAGTGATTAGCCAGCGAGTTGACCAACGAAGGGGTTTGCGAAGGTGAAGAACAGAGCGATACCAACACCGATCATGGTTACGGCGTCGAGCAGACCGGCAACGATGAACATTTTAACTTGCAGCATTGGAACCATTTCTGGTTGACGCGCAGCGCCTTCCAGGAACTTGCCGCCCAGCAGGCCGAAACCAATTGCGGTACCCAGTGCGCCCAGGCCGATCAACAGTGCAACAGCGATAGCGGTTAGACCAACTACAGTTTCCATCTTTCCTCCCGACTTTTACGTCGTATGGTTTAGGTTTTTTAGATTAAAGCGGTAAAACAAATCGTTTCATCGAGCCCGAGACGGGCCCCCTCTCGCCGCAACGAGAGGGACATCAGACTAGTCGAGACTGGTCTTAATGGTTCTCTTCGTGCGCCATCGACAGGTAGACGATGGTCAGCATCATGAAGATAAAGGCCTGCAGGGTAATGATCAGGATGTGGAACACAGCCCACGCCCATTGCAGAACCACACCCATGCCGCTGAGCCACAGCAGACCACTGCCGAACATCACAGCGATCAGGATGAACACCAGTTCGCCGGCATACATGTTGCCGAACAGACGCAGTGCCAGAGAGATCGGCTTGGCAATCAGAGTCACGAATTCCAGCAGGAAGTTCACCGGAATCAGCAGCGCTTGAACGAAGATGTTCTTGCTGCCGAACGGATGCAGGGTCAACTCGCCGATGAAGCCGCCGATGCCCTTGATCTTGATGCTGTAGAAAATGATCAGCGCGAATACCGACAGGGCCATGCCCAGGGTGGCGTTCGGGTCAGTGGTGGATACGGCACGGAATGGAATGTGCGGATCGCCCGAGATCAACATGGCCAGTTGTGGAATCCAGTCCACCGGTACCAGGTCGATGGCGTTCATCAGGAACACCCAGACGAAAATGGTCAACGCCAGCGGTGCGATCACCGGGCTGCGACCGTGGAAGCTGTCCTTCACGCTGCCATCGACGAAGCCAACCATGACTTCAACGAAGTTCTGCAAAGCGCCCGGCACGCCGGAAGTCGCCTTCTTAGCCGCCATGCGGAACAGAAGAATGAAGATCACACCCAGTGCGACAGACCAGCCGAGGGTATCGACGTGGAATGCCCAGAAGCCCATTTCCTTGGCTTCTGCTGCGGAGTGGGCAAAGCCCCAGCTCCCATTGGGTAGCTGACCGAAGGTCAGGTTCTGCAAGTGGTGCTGGATATAGCCCGAAGCGGTTGTTTCTGCTGACATGGTTGCCTCAAACGCCCTAAGGTCTCGAAAGTCTTGTTCTCATTAGCAGGGGAGCGAACCAGCTGACCAGCTGGGTCAGCACGAAGACGCCGAATACAGCCAGCGGCGCCAATGGCTTCACACCTGCGAACGTCAGTGCAAACAGCACCGCCGTCAAAATCAGTTTGCCCGCCTCACCGGCATAAAAAGACCGGACTATGGCTTGGGCCGCTCGAGCGCCGGAAAACCGAAATGCCCTGTGAGCGAAATACACATTGGGTAGCAAGGCTATCAGTCCTCCGCAAAGGCCTGAGTACCCGGCAACGACTCCACGCCATTGCCAAAGCGCCAGAGCGGCTATCAGCAGAATGACCAACTGAGCCAATAAAACCGGAAAAACCGCCAAGCGATGAAACGGCAAGCGGTTTGGCGTGCGGGTTTCCATCGCTCTTGCTCCTCAAGGGTCGGCCGCCAGAATTCAATAACTTGGCATAATTTGTGCCGACAAAATGCGCGCAGAGTATAGGGGCGGTTCAGCCCCTATTCAACTGCCGGGTAGTGATTTCCGACTGCGCGCTACATGAGGAAATGTTTCAGCGAATGTGAGCGAGGACGCCTTGCAGCTCATCCAGGGAGTTATAGCCGATCACCAGCTGTCCCTTGCCCTTCTTCCCATGACGAATCTGCACCGCAGAGCCTAGGCGCTCGGCCAGGCGCTGCTCGAGACGGGCGATATCCGGGTCTGGCTTGACCGGTTCAGCAGGCTCCTGTTTGCCGCTCAGCCACTGGCGAACCAGCGCCTCGGTCTGACGTACAGTGAGACCTCGTGCGACAACGTGTCGCGCCCCTTCAACCTGTTGATTTTCCGGCAATCCGAGCAAGGCACGGGCATGACCCATTTCCAGGTCGCCGTGGGACAGCATGGTCTTGATTACCTCAGGCAAGGCAATCAGGCGCAGCAGGTTGGCCACACTGACGCGGGACTTGCCCACCGCTTCGGCGACCTGTTGCTGAGTCAGCTGAAATTCCTGCTGCAGGCGCTGCAGGGCCACCGCTTCCTCGATGGGATTGAGGTCTTCGCGCTGGATATTCTCGATCAGCGCCATGGCGATAGCGGTTTCATCCGGTACATCGCGGACCATCGCCGGGATGGTTTCCTGGCCGGCCTGCTGGCTGGCGCGCCAGCGGCGTTCACCGGCGATGATCTCGAAACGACCACCACCAATGGGACGGACCACGATCGGCTGCATCACACCCTGGCTCTTGATCGAGTTGGCCAGTTCCTCCAGTGCCTGCGGGTCCATGTCCCGGCGTGGCTGGTACTTGCCACGCTGGATCAGGTCCAGAGGCAGGTGTTGCAACTCACGCTGGTCGGCCTGCACCGCTTGTTCTTCCAGTGCGCTGACAGTCGGACCACTCAACAGTGCATCCAGTCCACGTCCGAGACCTCGTTTCTTGACGGCCATGGGGATTCCTTAAGTTGGCTGGGCGGCTGCGACGCGCGATTGTTTACGTTGCCGGCGAACCATCTCGCCCGCCAGGGCCAGGTAGGCCAGCGCGCCACGGGATTGTTTGTCGTACGCCAATGCCGGCATGCCGTAGCTCGGCGCCTCGGCCAAACGGATGTTGCGCGGAATCACGGTGTCGTACAGCTGATCGCCGAAGTGTTCCTTGAGCTGCGCGGAAACATCGTTCATCAGGCTCAGGCGCGGGTCGAACATGGTACGCAGCAAGCCTTCGATCTTCAGCTCGGGGTTGAGCAGTTCAGCGATACGCTTGATGTTATCCACAAGGTCGCTCAGGCCTTCCAGCGCGTAGTACTCGCACTGCATGGGGATAATCACCCCATCGGCGGCCACCAGGGCGTTGAGGGTGAGCATCGACAGCGACGGCGGGCAGTCGATCAGGATGTAGTCGTAGTTTTCACGAATCGGCGCCAGGGCGCTGCGCAGACGGCTTTCCTTCATCTGCATTTCCAGCAGCACCACTTCCGCGGCCGTCAGGTCGCGGTTGGCCGGCAGCAATTGATAACCACCATGTTCGGAGAAGTGCATGGCCTGGGCCAGGTCGCATTCACCAATCAGCAGGTCATAGACCGAGTTTTCCAAACCGTGTTTATCCACACCGCTACCCATGGTGGCGTTGCCCTGTGGATCGAGATCGATCAACAGCACCCGGCGCTTGGTCGCTACCAGGGATGCTGCGAGGTTGATGCAGGTGGTGGTCTTGCCCACGCCACCTTTCTGGTTCGCTATCGCGAATACCTTAGCCATTCTTGCTTGTGTTCCCAATCATGCCGTGCGGCGCAGTATCAGCAGATGGCGTTGGCCTTGGCAACCGGGTACGGCCAAGGCGTGTTCGCTATCGAGGTGGAAGTCTGCCGGCAATGCTAACAGCTCATCCGAGGGATGGACGCCCTTCATTGCCAGCCAGCGTGTATCGCGGTCGCCCAGGTGGCGGGTCCAGTTGGTGAAGTTCTCCATGCTGCTGAACGCCCGGGAAATGATCCCGTTGAAAGGCTGTTCAGGCGTGAAGGCCTCGACCCGGCTGTGGATAACTTGCAGGTTATCCAGCTTGAGTTCGAGTTTGACCTGTGTCAGGAAGCGGGTTTTCTTGCCGTTGCTGTCCAGGCAGGTGACTTGCGACTCGGGAAACAGGATTGCCAGAGGGATACCGGGCATCCCGCCGCCGCTGCCAACATCCAGCCAGCGGCCGTTTTCGATGAACGACATTACGCTCAAGCTATCGAGCAGATGGCGGGAGACCATTTCATCCGGGTCGCGCACCGCCGTCAGGTTGTAAGCCTTGTTCCACTTGATCAACAGGGCCAGGTAACCCAGCAGCAATTCGTGCTGGGCTGCGCTCAGATTGACACCGAGCTGGCGAGCGCCTGTGGATAACTCATCCGCGTGTTGTGGGGTGACCATAGAACTCAAGCGCTTTGCTCCAACTGACGGCCCGCGCCGCGTTTTTTCAAATGAATCATCAACAGGGAAATCGCCGCCGGGGTCACGCCGGGAATACGCGACGCCTGGCCCAGGGTTTCCGGACGGGTTGCGCCGAGCTTGCTCTGGATCTCCTTCGACAGGCCAGAAATGCCGGTGTAATCGATATCCACAGGCAGCTTGGTGTCTTCACTGGCGCGCAGACGGGCAATTTCGTCCTGCTGGCGATCGATGTAGCCGGCGTACTTGGTCTTGATCTCGACCTGTTCCGCGACCTGTGGATCTTCTGCGCCGTATCCGGTCACTTCGACCAGACCAGCGTAGTCGATTTCCGGACGGCTCAGCAGGTTCAGCAGGTTGTACTCGTGGGTCAGCGGCGTACCGAATTTCTGAGCAATGGCATCGCCCTGCTCGGTGCCCGGACGGACCCAAGTGGACTTCAGGCGTTGCTCTTCCTGGGCAATGCCTTCGCGTTTCTTGCAGAAAGCGGCCCAGCGCACGTCATCCACCAGACCCAGTTCCCGGCCCTTTTCGGTCAGGCGCAGGTCGGCATTGTCTTCGCGCAGAATCAGGCGGTATTCGGCCCGGGAAGTGAACATCCGGTACGGTTCCTGGGTACCCAGGGTAATCAGGTCATCCACCAGCACACCGATATAGGCTTCATCGCGGCGCGGGCACCAGCTGTCTTTGCCCTGGGCACGCAGTGCGGCGTTGGCCCCGGCCAGCAAACCCTGGGCGCCGGCTTCTTCGTACCCGGTGGTGCCGTTGATCTGACCGGCGAAGAACAGGCCGCCAATGACCTTGGTTTCCAGGCTGTATTTCAAATCCCGCGGATCGAAGTAGTCGTACTCGATGGCATAACCCGGGCGCACGATGTGTGCGTTTTCCATGCCGCGGATCGATTGCACGATCTGCAACTGCACGTCGAACGGCAGGGATGTGGATATCCCGTTCGGGTACAGCTCATGAGTGGTCAGGCCTTCAGGTTCGATAAACACCTGATGGCTTTCCTTGTCGGCAAAGCGATGGATCTTGTCTTCGATCGACGGGCAGTAACGCGGGCCAATGCCTTCGATCACCCCGGAATACATCGGCGAACGATCGAGGTTCGAGGCGATGATCTCGTGGGTGCGGGCGTTGGTGTGAGTAATCCAGCAACTGACCTGTTGTGGATGCTGTTCTTTCGAGCCCAGGAACGACATCACCGGAATCGGTGTATCCCCAGGCTGTTCGGTCATGACCGAGAAATCCACAGAACGGCCATCGATGCGTGGCGGAGTACCGGTTTTCAGGCGGCCGACCCGCAGTGGCAACTCCCGCAGACGTTGTGCAAGGGCGATCGAAGGTGGATCACCTGCGCGACCGCCGGAGTAGTTCTGCATTCCGATGTGGATAAGTCCACCGAGGAAGGTTCCGGTGGTAAGCACCACGGATTCCGCGAAGAAACGCAGACCCATCTGGGTCACAACACCGCGTACCTGATCCTGTTCAACGATCAGGTCATCTGCGGCTTGTTGAAATATCCACAGGTTCGGCTGGTTCTCGAGGATCTCGCGCACCGCCGCCTTGTACAGAACACGGTCGGCCTGGGCGCGGGTAGCGCGCACGGCTGGGCCTTTGCGGCTGTTCAACACACGAAACTGAATACCGCCCTTATCGGTCGCCATGGCCATCGCGCCACCTAGGGCATCGATTTCCTTGACCAGATGGCTCTTGCCGATCCCACCAATTGCGGGGTTGCAGCTCATTGCTCCGAGGGTTTCCACGTTATGCGTCAGCAACAGGGTTTTGGCCCCCATGCGTGCTGATGCAAGTGCTGCCTCGGTACCGGCATGACCGCCGCCGATGACGATCACTTCAAAACGGGAAGGGAAATCCACCACGCACCTCGTGCCTGCTTCAAGTAGGAGTAATTAGGAGTAGTTGTCGGGTTGGTTTTTGGACCAAGGCGGCAAGTATAGGGACTTAGCCCTTCCTAAAGAACCCTTTGCACAAAATTTAACCAGCTGTGGATGAATCACGGTCAATAGAAATTAAAAGAGAGAAATTTATTAAATCCTTGTTTTTATGTTTATTCTTATACACACGCCTTTCTGTGGATAGATTGCTACAGACCTTTATATTCAATATGTACAGAGGTTTTAAACTCTGTGATTAGGTGGCCAGGAGGCCCTTGGATAAGCGGTTTAAACCTGTGGATGAATGGGGTGGTTATCCACAGGCGTGGTTTTCCTCAGTTTTGAAGCCTGGTTATCAACCGAGCTGAAGGGCAGTTATTCACAGGGCTTAATCCACAGAAAACATCCGCGTCCAGGGAAACTCAGGCACAGGTCGACCTTGTTGTGGCCTCAACGGCTACAACGGATCGATCAGGGAGAGGGAGAAACAGACAGGCTGCGCGAGCCTGTCTGTGGATAACACCAGGTGATGATTGCAGCGGTTACTCGGGGCGCTTGACCAGGCGACCTTGTATCCACCAACTCAACGCCAGCGTGACAATGACCAGGACCAGCCAGTATTTCTTCAAACCAGCCTTGGCGCTATCGAGTATCGAGGCGCTGGCCATGTCATTGCCCGCCAGAGATGGGTTCGTCGAGATCCCGTCGTTCAAGCTTTGAGCTTCAACCTCTGGGGAGTTCTGGGCCGAAACGGCGGACGGCTCGAAGGCGGCGACACCCTCCGCCACAGGCGCCTGATCCGAGGGAAGTTGAGCCCAACTGCCTTGGCAGACAAGGGCCAGACCCAGTACCGCGAGATAGCTACAAAAGCGCATAAACACCTTTCCATCCATTTGATAGCAGCGACCGCGGATGCTGGCCGGGGCTTGAACGAATGAATATCAGCTGATTCCGATTCTTCCGACGGCCTCAAGCCGCTGATCCGCTGGTTTCTGCACAGGCTTCATTTGCCCTGGCATGTCCACAAGTAAGGGAAAAGCTCATGTTCCATCGGCGCCCCGGCAGGCAGAGCCGTGGCCAGCCCTGGAAACTCGGGCGAGGTGCGCCAGGGTCGGGGGGCATGACGCATGTCATCTCCCAGAAAACGCAGCGAAAATGCCCGACGCCGGCGATCTCCCCCCACACCGCCAGAGGCATGCAGGGTGAGCATGTGGAAGAACACCGCGTCCCCGGGTTCCAGGGCCCAGCCAAGGATAGTGAAGGCCGAGCGATCGGCTTCGATGTCCGGCAGGTCCGCCAGACTGCCTTCGGGAAACCATTTGGCCTGATTGTCCAGGAAGGTTCGCGGCATCAGCCAGGGACCACGATGGGAACCGGCGACAAACTCCAGTGTGGATGCCCGCGCCACCGGGTCCACGGGCATCCACATGCTGCAGTTTTGTTGGCCCTCGACGTTGTAGTACGGCTGATCCTGATGCCAGGGCGTGGCTTGCCGAGTGTTGGGCTCCTTGACCAGCAGGTGATCGTGATAGAGCCGCACGTTGTCGCTTTGCATCAGCTGGCTGGCGACATGGCCTACCCGGCTGTTGAAGATGAAGCGCCTGTAGTCGGGGTTGTCCTGCCAGTTGCAGAAGTCCTCGAAGAACCAGCCAGGATCATCCGCCTGGCTAGCGACCTTGGCCCGCTCGCTGGGGCTGGCCAGGTTGTGTTCGATCCCCCGCTCCAGCAGCGCCACTTCGTCGGCACTGAACAGCTGGCGAATACACACGGCACCATCGCGCTGAAACGCCTCGATGGTTGAAGGGGGCAGGTGGAACGCTTGCATGGTGTTTTCCTTTTCGTCCAATGGAGGGCGGCACAACGGCCGAGATCCTCAGTCCGGGAGGGGCACATCAGTGAGGGCGGTGTTCGGCCTGATCCATATCCAGTAGGCCAGTGACAGCAAGGCCAGCCAGCCGACACCGACATAAAGCGCCAGGCGGGTTTGCGCAAAGGCGCCGAGCACCACAAAGATGAACAGCATGAAGAGCACCGCGCAGACCTGGCCAGCGGCGCCGAAAGGTACGGGAAAGCCCAGGGCAGCGATTTCCTCCGGGCTCATGCTACGGCGCATGGCCATCTGCGAGAGCAGGATCATCAGCCATACCCAGACCACCGAGAAGGTCACCAGCGAAGCAAACACCAGGAACAATTCCTCGGGTACCAGGTAGTTGAGCAAAACACCGAACAGCAGAGCCACGGACATCACCAGCACCGTCATCCAGGGGACTCCGAAGCGCGAGGTGCTGGCAAACGCCGCAGGGGCCTGACCGATCGCCGCCATGCCGTACATCATGCGGCCGGCACTGAAAATGTCGGTGTTGATCGCCGAGAACACCGCGGAGATCACCACCAGGTTCAGTACCGTTGCCGCTGAATTTATCCCCAGGCCACTGAAGATCTGCACGAAGGGACTGCCCTGGCTGCCGATACCGGACCAGGGAAACAGCATCAGCAACACCAGCAGGGTCAGGATGTAGAAGATCAGAATCCGCAGTGGCACGGAGTTGATCGCTTTGGGAATCATGCGTTGCGGGTCCTTGGCTTCGCCCGCCGTGATGCCAATGACCTCGATCCCGCCAAAGGCGAACATGACAATGGTGAACGAGGCGATCATGCCCTCCAGGCCATTGGGGAAAAAACCACCATAGGCCCACAGGTTGCTCAGGCCCACAGAATGCTGTCCGTCACCCAGCTGGATACCGAAGAGCAGTACCGCAAAGCCTCCGCCGATCATTGCGATGATCGCCGCGACCTTGAGCAGTGATAGCCAGAACTCCATTTCGCCAAAGATCCGCACATTGCACAGGTTCAAGGCGCCGATCCCCAGCACGATGCTCAGCACCCAGATCCAGCGGGGCGTATCGGGGAACCACAAGCTCATGTAGACACCAAAGGCGGTGACGTCCGCCAAGCACACCATGAGCATCGAAAAAGCATAACTCCAGCCGGTGAGAAACCCCGGAAAGCGTCCGAGATAACAACTGGCGTAATGCCCGAAGGAACCCGATACCGGGTTTCTGACAGCCATTTCCCCCAAGGCGCGCATGGTCAGGTAGATCGCCGCTCCGCCGATCAGGTACGCCAGCAGTACCGAAGGACCGGCCTGCTTGATGGCGGCCGCCGAACCGTAGAACAACCCGGTGCCGATGGCTGAACCCAGCGCAATGAAACGGATGTGCCGGGTGCTCAAGCCACGGTTTAACGCAGTCGTGCTAGCCATTTCTGTTCCTTGAATGCCGGACTGTCGACCCCGTCGGCGTCCATCGGCCGACCCAGGGGCAATAGCCGGACTATTTCCTCAGGTGTACAAACCTGTACACCCGTCAGGATGCAAATCAGGTACCACTTGGGGAATGAAGGATAAAAGTGCCGAACGCGTCGGATGGTGCGGATAAATGGCGGAAACTTGAGCCCATTTACGAAATGGACCTGTTACTCAAGACCGCAGGTTCATCGGCTGGAATCGGGAAAGGGGGTAAAGGTAACGTCGTTGTCCCCCGGGGCCGGTAAAAATCGCAAAATCTGCAAATCTGCCGTCGCTACAGTGGAGTACCAAGGAGGCCTTATGAAACCTGCAACCCGAATCCATTACGGCCAGCGCATGGAGCCGGTGCTGCGTTGGCTGGCAAGCCATCCACACAGCGATCCGGACCTGTACCACCTGGCGGACCTGGCCTGTATGTCGGCTTACCACTTTCATCGCATCTACCGCGCAATGATGGGAGAAACGCTGAACGCCACGGTGCAACGCATTCGCATGCACCTGGCAGCCGCAGCGCTGGCAGGCACTGACGCGGATCTGGCCGAGGTGGCTTTGCGTGCCGGCTACGAGTCGGGGGCGGCGTTCAACCGGGCATTCTCTGGTGTTTTCGGGTTGCCGCCTGGGCGTTATCGCGCAACCCGTTCCCGTCCTTTCGACCCTGAGGTGTCAAATATGTACCCCATCACAATCGAAACCTTCCCCGGCGTTGTTCTGGCAGCCCTGCCTCATCAGGGCTCTTACCAGGAAATCGGTCCGGTGTTCACCCGCGCTTTCATGCTGGCCGCCAGCCGGGGGCTCATGCATTCGGACACCAGCGGATTCGGTGTCTACTTCAACGACCCCGAGCAGGTCCCGACTGAGCAATTGCGCTCGCTAGCCGGAGTCGCGGTCGCGCCCGATGCAGACTTGGGCGAACAGCTGGAAAGGTTCGACATTCCTCCAGGGCGCTACGCAATCCTGAATTACGTGGGCCCCTACAACGAGATGGATAAAGCCTATGCCTGGATGTTCTCCGAGTGGCTGCCTGACAGTGGGCTGACACCAGGGGATTTTCCGATGTTCGAACACTATGTGAACGATCCACGCGTCACCCCACCCGCACAGTTGCAGACGCGCATCTACCTGTCGGTGGAATAAACGCCGTCCGCTACCGGCAGGGGGTGTGGATAACCTCTGCCGGAGCTCACTGGGTGCGGCTCTACTTGCCGATGCAGAAGCTGGAAAAGATCCGTCCCAACAGATCATCGGAACTGAAGGCCCCGGTGATTTCTCCCAGGGACTGCTGGGCCTGCCGCAGATCCTCGGCCAGTAGCTCACCGGCGCCGGCCAAGGTCAGCTGGGCACGGCCATGCTCCAGTGCGGCACTGGCGTAGCGCAACGCTTCGAGGTGCCGGCGGCGGGCACTGAAGCTGCTTTCCGACGTCTGTTCATAACCCATGCAAGCCTTGAGATGCTCACGTAGCAAATCCAGCCCGACACCGGCAGACATGGCACTGAGGCTGATGGTCACATGGCCATCCTCACAGGTTTCAAGAGCGATGGGCTCTCCAGTCAGATCGGCCTTGTTGCGGATCAAGGTCACCTTGGCCGGGTCCGGACGCTGCTCAAGAAATTCAGGCCACAGGGCGAAGGGATCAGCCGCTTCTGCTGCAGTGGCGTCCACCACCAGCAATACCCGGTCGGCTTCACTGATGGCCTTGAGCGCACGTTCGACGCCGATTTTTTCCACTTGATCCTCGGTGTCCCTGAGGCCGGCGGTGTCCACCACGTGCAACGGCATGCCGTCGATGTGGATATGTTCCTTGAGAATGTCCCGAGTTGTGCCGGCGATATCAGTGACGATGGCCGCCTCACGCCCGGCCAGGGCATTGAGCAGGCTGGACTTGCCGGCGTTCGGACGGCCAGCGATCACCACCGTCATGCCGTCACGCAGCAAGGCGCCCTGCCCGGCCTCCCTCAGTACTGTGGATAACTCGTCGCGGACCGCATCGAGCATGCTCAACACATGGCCATCGGCGAGGAAGTCGATTTCCTCCTCGGGAAAATCAATCGCCGCTTCGACATAGATCCGCAGGGCAATCAGCTGTTCGGTCAAGTTATGCACACGCTGGGAGAATGCGCCCTGCAGCGAGCGCAAGGCGTTGCGCGCGGCCTGTGCAGAACTGGCCTCGATGAGGTCGGCAATGGCTTCTGCTTGTGCCAGATCGAGCTTGTCATTGAGAAAGGCGCGCTCGCTGAACTCTCCAGGTCGGGCCAGCCGGCAGCCCAGCTCCAGGCAGCGCTGCAGCAACATGTCGAGGACGATGGGGCCACCATGGCCCTGCAGCTCCAGCACATCTTCGCCGGTAAAGGAGTTCGGCCCCGGGAAATACAGGGCAATGCCTTCATCCAGCACCTCTCCCTGTTCACTGAGAAAGGGGCCGTAATGCGCAAACCGCGGTTTCAATTCGCGGCCGCTGATGGCCTTGGCGGCCAGGCTCGCCAGGGGCCCGGAAATCCGTACGATGCCCACGCCACCGCGACCTTGGGCAGTGGCGACAGCGGCGATGGTTTCACGAGGGACATTCATAACCCGACATCCAGACAAAAGTGACAGATAGCAAAACGCCCCACTAGGGGGCGTCTTGTGTGGTTATCCACAGCGTAGGTCAGGCTTCCGCTTTCTTGGTAGCCGCTTCGATCTTACGAGTGATGTACCACTGTTGTGCGATCGACAGGCAGTTGTTCACTACCCAGTACAGCACCAGACCGGCCGGGAACCACAGGAAGAAGAAGGTGAAGATGATCGGCATCATTTTCATCACCTTGGCCTGCATCGGATCCGGAGGCGTCGGGTTCAACTGCTGCTGGATGAACATGGTGGCGCCCATGATGATCGGCAGGATGAAGAACGGATCCTTGATCGACAGGTCGGTAATCCACAGCATGAACGGTGCCTGGCGCATTTCCACGCTTTCCAGGAGTACCCAGTACAAGGACAGGAAGACCGGCATCTGCACCAGGATCGGCAAGCAGCCGCCCAGCGGATTGATCTTCTCTTTCTTGTACAGCTCCATCATCGCCTGGGACATTTTCTGACGATCGTCGCCGAATTTTTCCTTCAGCGCGGCCAGTTTAGGAGCCACGGCACGCATGCGCGCCATCGACTTGTAGCTGGCAGCCGACAGTGGGAAGAAGATCCCCTTGATCAGCATGGTCAGGAAGATGATCGACCAGCCCCAGTTACCCACCAGGCTGTGGATATGTTGCAGCAGCCAGAAGATCGGCTGGGCAATGAACCACAGGAAGCCGTAGTCGACAGTCAGTTCCAGACCTGGGGACAACTCTTTCAGCACGGCCTGGCTTTTCGGACCGGCGTACAAGATGGCACTGGTTTCGGCCTTGGCGCCTGGAGCAACGGTCATCGAAGGGCCGGTGTAGCCAATGATGTAGTTGCCTTTGCTGTCTTTGCGCGCCAGAACCTGGTTGTTTTCGCCTTTTGGCGGAATCCAGGCGGTCACGAAGTAGTGCTGCAGCCAGGCTACCCAGCCACCCTGAACATTTTCAGTGATGGGCGCCTTGGTTTTGTCCTCGTTCACCTTGTCCATGTCTTTCATGGACACTTTCTTGTACGGCTCGGAACTTGTCCACAGGGCGGCGCCCAGGTAAGTCGCAGTGCCGGTGGCGGTGCTGGAGGATGGATCGGAACTGGCGTCGCGCTTGAGCTGGGCGAACATCGCACCGGTCCAAGGTTGCGCGCTTTCGTTATCGATCAGGTAGGAAACGGTGATGTCGTACAGGCCACGCTTCAGGGTGAAGCGTTTGATGTAGTTGACGCCGTCCTTGCTGAACTTCAGGTCGACCACCAATTGGTCCTGACCGTCAGCCAGTTGATAACTTTTCTTCTCTGCCGAGTAGATCGGGCGACCGGCCGGGTTGGCGTCCGGGCCGCTGCTGCCAATCAGGCCACTTTGTGCCAGATAAGTCCGTTCGTTGCCGTTATCGAACAGCTGGAAAGGAATTTCCGGGTGGTCCTGACGACGTGGATACAGTGGCAAACGCAGTTGCGCGATATCCCCACCTTGTGGATCGACAGCCAGGTCGAGCACATCCGTTTTGATCTGAATGAGATCTTTGCTTGCAGCAACCGGCGCTTCTGCGGGTGCAGTGGTATCGCTTGCGGCGCGTGGAATGTCGTCGTTGGCAGCGGAAGTGCCAGTTGGCGTATCCGGCAAGCCCGGAGCGGTCGTGCTGGAAGCAACATTCTGAGTCGGCAGGGCAGCCTGGCCATAATCCTGGTTCCATTTAAGAACCATGACATAGGACACGATTGCCAGGGCGACGATCAGGATCGTGCGTTTGATATCCATGATTACTCGGCCATCGAAGAAGAACGGGAGGTAGGGATAGGTGGAACCGGGTCATAACCACCGGGATTCCACGGATGACAGCGACCTAAACGACGAAAGGTCAGCCAGCCACCGCGCAGAAGGCCATGATTTTCGATGGCTTCTAACGCGTAGCAGGAACAACTGGGGTAGAAACGACAGTGATTGGCCATCAGAGGACTAATGGCATAGCGGTAAAACTGGATCGGAACGAGTGCCAGTTTACGCATCGGGACTGTCTACCCCTACAGTTTCGGATTTGACTGCTGGTTCCGGCTTGTTGCGTGCCAGACGTTTCCAGAGTTTGCCGAAATGCTGAATCAATTCGGGGTTTTCTACATCGCCCAAACCTTTGCGCGCGACGATAACGATATCCCATCCGACCAGTGAGTCCTGGTGGAGACGAAACGATTCGCGCATCAGACGCTTGAGGCGATTGCGCTCAACGGAGAGCTTTACGCTCTTTTTCCCGATCACGAGCCCCAGACGGGGATGATCCAGGTCGTTGTTGCGCGCAAGGAGCAGGAGATTTTTCCCCGGAACCTTGCCGGTAGGGGAGTCAAAGACCGCCTTGAAGTGCCGGGGGGTAAGCAGACGCTTTTCCCGACTGAAGTCCTGACTCACCTCCAGTGCCGGATTATCAAACTGCCAGACGCGCACGACCTTTGGCGCGACGACGCGACAGGACGGCACGACCGTTCTTGGTAGCCATGCGAGCACGGAAACCGTGGGTACGAGCGCGTTTGATAGTGCTTGGTTGGAAAGTACGTTTCATGTCGTGTTACCTGGTTCGTCCACAACGGGCCGGAATGGCCCCCGTTTTAAGAGATCGGCGATTCTAGAGAAAGCAAGCCTCTAGGTCAATTTCCAACCAGCTTTTCCTTTATCTATGTATGTCCGGGTCCTGGGTTGTGAGTCAGTCTTGGCTAGATATAAAAATAAAGAAGGAAAGTATTTAAAGCTTTTCTGTAAAGCTTATAAAGGCTAGGGACGGCACCTTCTGTGGATAACTGGCTTAAGCCCTTATAGTCCGTACTGTACAGAGGATGACAACACGGTTGAGAAACGGTGTCCTGCCTGTGCTGCGCTATCGGAAAACCTGTGTGTGGAACGAGAGGTTATCCACAGGCGAGTTACCCACAGAGTTTTGACCCGAGTTGTGCAATGACCTCAGGTGGGGTTATCCACAGAGCTTATGCACATACCATTGGTCGTGTTTATTCGGGGTAAGGCGTTGATTCTTAGTGTCCTGAGGGCACGCTACATGTGGATAAGTGGACGGCTGATCGCTACAATGGCCGCTTGTTTTTGCCTCACCGGCTTTCAACTTAGGGGATATCCGTGTCAGTGGAACTTTGGCAGCAGTGCGTGGAGCTTCTGCGTGATGAGCTGCCTGCCCAGCAATTCAACACTTGGATCCGTCCGCTACAGGTCGAAGCCGAAGGCGACGAGTTGCGTGTCTACGCACCGAATCGTTTTGTTCTCGATTGGGTCAACGAAAAGTACCTGGGCCGCGTGCTCGAGCTGCTGGATGAACACGGCAACGGCAGTGCGCCGGTTCTTTCCTTATTAATAGGCAGCAAACGCAGTTCGGCGCCTCGCGCTGCACCTAATGCGCCACTGGCCGCCGCTGCCTCGCAAGCGCTGCAAGCGGCAGCAGCCAATGCCACCCCGGCGGCGGCTCCTGCGCCAACTCCGGCACCCACTTCAGCTCCGGCCAAGAAAGCCGCGGCGCAGAAGAGTGCCGAGGTCAGCGAAGAACCCTCTCGTGACAGCTTCGACCCGATGGCGGGCGCCAGCTCGCAGCAGGCACCGGTACGCGCTGAGCAGCGTACTGTCCAGGTAGAAGGTGCGCTCAAGCACACCAGCTACCTGAACCGCACCTTCACCTTTGAAAACTTCGTCGAGGGTAAGTCCAACCAACTGGCTCGGGCAGCGGCCTGGCAGGTGGCGGACAACCCCAAGCATGGCTATAACCCGCTCTTCCTTTATGGCGGCGTCGGTCTGGGTAAGACCCACTTGATGCATGCCGTGGGTAACCACTTATTAAAGAAGAACCCGAATGCCAAGGTCGTGTACCTGCATTCCGAGCGTTTTGTTGCGGATATGGTCAAGGCGTTGCAGCTCAACGCCATTAACGAATTCAAGCGCTTCTATCGTTCGGTCGACGCATTGCTGATCGACGATATCCAGTTCTTCGCTCGCAAGGAGCGTTCCCAGGAAGAGTTCTTCCACACCTTCAATGCCCTCCTCGAAGGCGGCCAGCAGGTGATTCTCACCAGCGACCGTTATCCGAAGGAAATCGAAGGCCTGGAAGAACGCCTCAAGTCCCGCTTCGGCTGGGGCCTGACGGTAGCGGTCGAACCGCCGGAACTGGAAACCCGGGTGGCGATCCTGATGAAGAAGGCCGACCAGGCCAAAGTCGAACTGCCCCACGATGCGGCGTTCTTCATTGCTCAGCGAATTCGTTCCAACGTCCGTGAACTGGAAGGCGCACTCAAGCGGGTCATCGCCCACTCGCACTTCATGGGGCGCGACATCACCATCGAGCTGATTCGCGAATCGTTGAAGGACCTGCTGGCGCTGCAGGACAAGCTGGTGTCTGTGGATAACATCCAGCGCACCGTCGCCGAGTACTACAAGATCAAGATTTCCGATCTGCTGTCCAAGCGACGTTCGCGTTCGGTAGCCCGCCCCCGTCAGGTGGCCATGGCCCTGTCCAAGGAACTGACCAACCACAGCCTGCCGGAAATCGGCGATGTGTTCGGTGGCCGCGACCACACTACGGTGCTGCACGCCTGCCGCAAGATCAATGAACTTAAGGAATCCGACGCGGACATCCGCGAGGACTACAAGAACCTGCTGCGTACTCTGACCACTTGATGACTCCAACGCAGCTTATTAAGGCAAGGGACTAGACCATGCATTTCACCATTCAACGCGAAGCCCTGTTGAAACCCCTGCAACTGGTCGCCGGCGTCGTCGAACGCCGTCAGACCTTGCCGGTACTTTCCAACGTGCTGCTGGTTGTCGAAGGCCAGCAACTGTCGCTGACCGGTACCGACCTGGAAGTCGAGCTGGTCGGTCGTGTGCAACTTGAAGAGCCTGCAGAGCCGGGGGAAATCACCGTTCCCGCGCGCAAGCTGATGGACATCTGCAAGAGCCTGCCCAACGACGCGCTGATCGACATCAAGGTCGACGAGCAGAAACTGGTGGTGAAGGCCGGTCGTAGCCGCTTCACTCTGTCGACCCTGCCGGCCAACGATTTTCCTACCGTGGAAGAAGGCCCGGGTTCGCTGACCTGTCAGCTGGAGCAGAGCCGCCTGCGTCGCCTGATCGAACGCACCAGCTTCGCCATGGCCCAGCAGGACGTGCGCTACTACCTCAACGGCATGCTGCTGGAAGTGTCCGCCGGGATCATCCGCGCCGTGGCCACCGACGGTCACCGTCTGGCCATGTGCTCGATGCAGGCGGATATCGGCCAGCCCGATCGTCACCAGGTGATCGTGCCGCGTAAAGGCATCCTGGAGCTGGCCCGTCTGCTCACCGAGCCCGATGGCAACGTCAGCATCGTCCTGGGTCAGCACCACATTCGCGCCACTACCGGCGAGTTCACCTTCACCTCCAAGCTGGTAGACGGCAAGTTCCCTGACTACGAGCGCGTGCTGCCAAAAGGCGGTGACAAGCTGGTACTGGGTGACCGTCAGGCCCTGCGTGAAGCTTTCAGCCGTACCGCGATCCTGTCCAACGAGAAGTACCGTGGTATCCGTCTGCAGTTGGCCAATGGTCAGTTGAAGATCCAGGCCAACAACCCGGAGCAGGAAGAAGCGGAAGAAGAAGTGGGTGTTGAATACAACGGCGGCTCGCTGGAAATCGGCTTCAACGTCAGCTACCTGCTGGACGTGCTGGGCGTGATGACCACCGAACAGGTGCGCCTGATCCTGTCCGATTCCAACAGCAGTGCGCTGGTGCAGGAATCCGACAACGATGACTCGGCTTACGTTGTCATGCCGATGCGCCTGTAATCATGCTCAGCAGAAGCTAGATGTCCCTCAGTCGCGTCTCGGTCACCGCGGTGCGCAATCTGCACCCGGTGACCTTCTCCCCCTCTCCCCGCATCAACCTTCTCTACGGCGCCAACGGCAGTGGCAAGACCAGCGTGCTGGAAGCCATCCACCTGCTGGGGCTTGCCCGCTCGTTTCGCAGTGCCCGCCTGCTGCCGGTGATCCAGTATGAACAGCTGGCTTGTACGGTCTTTGGCCAGGTGGAGTTGGCCCAGGGTGGGCACAGCAGCCTGGGGATATCCCGGGATCGTCAGGGGGAATTCCAGATCCGCATCGACGGTCAGAATGCCCGCAGCGCGGCGCAGCTCGCGGAAATCCTGCCGCTGCAACTGATCAATCCGGACAGCTTTCGTCTGCTGGAAGGCGCTCCAAAGATCCGCCGACAGTTCCTGGACTGGGGAGTGTTCCATGTGGAACCTCGCTTCATGTCCACCTGGCAGCGCTTGCAGAAGGCCCTGCGGCAGCGGAACTCATGGCTGCGGCATGGTACACTTGACGCCGCTTCGCAAGCGGCCTGGGACCGGGAACTGTGTCAGGCCAGCGCTGAAATCGATGAATACCGCCGCGCATACATCAAAGCCTTGAAACCAGTCTTTGAGCGGACCTTGGGCGAGTTGTTGCAGCTCGAGGGCCTGACGCTTAGCTATTACCGTGGTTGGGACAAGGACCGAGAGCTCAGTGAAGTGCTCGCGGCCGCCCTGCACCGTGATCAGCAAATGGGTCATACCCAGGCCGGTCCACAACGTGCTGATTTGCGTCTGCGCTTAGGCGGACACAACGCCGCGGACATCTTGTCCCGTGGCCAGCAGAAGTTGGTGGTCTGTGCCTTGCGCATTGCCCAGGGGCACCTGGTGAGCCAGGCCCGTCGCGGTCAGTGTATTTATCTGGTGGATGACTTGCCGTCCGAGTTGGACGAGCAGCATCGCCGCGCACTTTGTCGCTTGTTGGAAGACTTACGCTGCCAGGTGTTTATCACCTGTGTAGACCACGAATTATTGAGGGAAGGCTGGCAGACGGAAACGCCAGTCGCTTTGTTCCACGTGGAACAAGGCCGTATCACCCAGACCCACGACCATCGGGAGTGAAGGCATGAGCGAAGAAAATACGTACGACTCGACCAGCATCAAGGTGCTGAAAGGTTTGGATGCCGTACGCAAACGTCCCGGTATGTACATTGGCGACACCGATGACGGCAGCGGTCTGCACCACATGGTGTTCGAGGTGGTCGACAACTCCATCGACGAAGCGCTGGCCGGTCATTGCGACGACATCAGCATCATCATCCACCCGGACGAATCCATCACCGTTCGCGACAACGGTCGCGGCATCCCGGTGGATGTGCATAAAGAAGAAGGCGTCTCGGCGGCAGAGGTCATCATGACCGTGCTCCACGCCGGCGGTAAGTTCGACGATAACTCCTACAAGGTCTCCGGCGGTCTGCACGGCGTAGGTGTATCGGTAGTGAACGCCCTGTCCGAAGAGCTGATCCTCACTGTGCGCCGCAGCGGCAAGATCTGGGAACAGACCTATGTCCACGGTGTTCCACAAGAGCGGATGAAGATCGTTGGCGACAGCGAAACCACCGGTACCCAGATCCACTTCAAGCCTTCGGCTGAAACCTTCAAGAACATCCACTTCAGCTGGGACGTCCTGGCCAAGCGGATTCGTGAACTGTCCTTCCTCAACTCCGGTGTCGGCATCGTCCTCAAGGACGAGCGCAGCGGCAAGGAAGAACTGTTCAAGTACGAAGGTGGCTTGCGTGCCTTCGTTGAATACCTGAACACCAACAAGACAGCGGTCAACCAGGTGTTCCACTTCAACATCCAGCGTGAAGACGGCATCGGCGTGGAAATCGCCCTGCAGTGGAACGACAGCTTCAACGAGAACCTGTTGTGCTTCACCAACAACATTCCACAGCGCGATGGCGGCACCCACTTGGTGGGTTTCCGTTCTGCTCTGACGCGTAACCTTAATACCTACATCGAAGCCGAAGGCCTGGCCAAGAAGCACAAGGTTGCCACCACCGGTGACGACGCTCGTGAAGGCCTGACCGCGATCATCTCGGTGAAGGTGCCGGACCCTAAGTTCAGCTCCCAGACCAAGGACAAGCTGGTGTCTTCCGAAGTGAAGACCGCTGTCGAACAGGAAATGGGCAAGTACTTCTCCGACTTCCTGCTGGAAAACCCCAACGAAGCCAAGTTGGTGGTGGGCAAGATGATCGACGCTGCTCGTGCTCGTGAAGCGGCGCGTAAAGCCCGTGAAATGACCCGTCGTAAAGGCGCGCTGGATATCGCCGGCCTGCCGGGCAAACTGGCGGACTGCCAGGAAAAGGACCCTGCCCTGTCCGAACTCTACCTGGTGGAAGGTGACTCTGCTGGCGGTTCCGCCAAGCAGGGACGCAACCGCAAGACCCAGGCGATCCTGCCGCTCAAGGGCAAGATCCTCAACGTCGAGAAGGCGCGCTTTGACAAGATGATCTCCTCGCAAGAGGTCGGCACCTTGATCACCGCGCTGGGCTGCGGCATCGGCCGCGAAGAGTACAACATCGACAAGCTGCGTTATCACAACATCATCATCATGACCGATGCTGACGTTGACGGTTCGCACATCCGTACCCTGCTGCTGACCTTCTTCTTCCGTCAGTTGCCGGAGCTGATCGAGCGCGGCTACATCTACATCGCCCAGCCGCCGCTGTACAAGGTCAAGAAAGGCAAGCAAGAGCAGTACATCAAAGACGACGAGGCCATGGAAGACTACATGACCCAGTCGGCTCTGGAAGATGCCAGCCTGCACCTGAACGATGAAGCTCCGGGAATCTCCGGCGAGGCGCTGGAGCGCCTGGTCAACGATTTCCGCATGGTGATGAAGACCCTCAAGCGCCTGTCGCGCCTGTACCCGCAGGAACTGACCGAGCACTTCATCTACCTGCCGGCCGTGACCATGGAGCAACTGTCCGATCACGCCGCCATGCAGGATTGGCTGGCCAAGTACGACGCCCGCCTGCGCACCTCCGAGAAGTCGGGCCTGGTCTACAAGGCCAGCCTGCGCGAAGACCGTGAACGCAATGTGTGGCTGCCAGAGGTCGAGCTGATCTCCCACGGCCTGTCCAACTACGTCACCTTCAACCGCGACTTCTTCGGCAGCAACGACTACAAGACCGTCGTCTCCCTCGGCGCTCAACTGAGCACCCTGCTGGACGAAGGCGCGTATGTTCAGCGCGGCGAACGCAAGAAAGCCGTCACCGAGTTCAAGGAAGCCCTGGACTGGCTGATGGCGGAAAGCACCAAGCGCCACACCATCCAGCGATACAAAGGTCTGGGCGAGATGAACCCTGACCAGCTGTGGGAAACCACCATGGACCCAAGCATGCGCCGCATGCTCAAGGTGACCATCGAGGACGCCATCGGCGCCGACCAGATCTTCAACACCCTGATGGGTGATGCGGTCGAGCCTCGTCGCGACTTCATCGAAAGCAACGCCCTGGCGGTGTCCAACCTGGACTTCTGATCCAGCGACACAGCTGACAATAAAAAGGCCGACGCTTGCGTTGGCCTTTTTTATTGGCAGATTGTTCAATCCCTCATCCATAACGATTTGCGTTTTTATCCGGACAAGGCAGTCATGGCAAATGCTCAAGAAAATCATTGAAGATGAATATGCCGGTAATCGTTGTCACACCCATGAGTGGTTGAATCCCGACTCGACGCAGGTGCTGTCCGCGTTCAACCGCCTGGACGGAAAGGCTTTCAGCTCGACGGTTTTTTTCTTCAGCGACCAGACCCTGATGCATATCGGGGGCGGTGCGGCCGATCAGTATGTGGTCTTTATCGCCCAGGACGTCGATCAATCGTTGCAGACCCTGCTCAGCGCAGACAGTCCTGACGATCAGCAGGTTGAGTTGTTCGCCGGCGGCCAGTCCGGCAGTTACCCTCGGTATCAGTGTGTGGTTAAAGAGCGAGCGAGACAGGCCCTGGCTTATTTCTCGGCCTATGGCTCGGCTGATCCCGATCTGGCCTGGGAAGTGGAAGGCTAACTGGACAATAAGGACGTTGACCTTGGCAGGTACAAGCAGCCACCTATGCGATGAAGCACGCTTCCCCATCGCCTGGCGTTTCAACGCCGCAGATTGTGGTCTGAGTGCTGACGATAAACAGCGCGTTGTACTGTTTGATCAGGCAGAGTCACAGGTGCCGTGGGGCCGGTTCATTCCAGTGCCCAGCCTGTTTCAATGCCATGAAAAAACCACGCTGGATTTTGCCCAGCGCGGAGAGTCGTCATTGTTCTTCGAGCGGCGGCTGGGCCCGGCCAGGCTCTTTTCACCCTTTTTTTAAAACAGCAATTGCTCGGAAATTTGTTATGGATGATGAAAACCAGGAAATATCGATCCGGGTTGTTGCGGGGCAGAACAGCCACGGCCCGGTCTATGAGCCGCTGCATGTACGGCGGCTCGATGAGGACAGTTACGAGATTCTCTACTCACCGGGGCTGACGCTGAACCTGGCCAAGGGCGACATCATTTCAATCAAGGACCCCCAGGCCCCCGCCGTGGTGCTCAAGCGAGGCGGCAACTTCTGCATCCACATTTATGCGGATCACATTCCTGAAGAACATATCGTTGCCCTGGCGGCGGATGTGGCGAGCGAATTGGGCGGCATGCTCGACGGGCGCTACAAGGGCAATCTGACATTGTCGGTGCCGGCGCGAAACGGCATGGACAACATCGCCCGGTTCTTCAACCGCTTCCGCGAGACCACGGGCATCGAGTGGTACTACGCCAACATCTATAAAAACCTCGATGACACCGATGACGAGACCTTGCTCAATTGGTGGCTGGAGCAATGAACGAAAGACAGCAGCTTATCTGTGAACGCTACGACCTCGCCCCCCAGGCACCGGAGCCGATGATTGCACTGGCCACCGGTTCCCTGGCGCAGTCGCCCATCTATGGCACCCGGGTCGAGTTGCCGGAGAACGGCACGATCAGTTGGTTTATCCACTGCGGCGAACATTCCACAGCCGTGGATTTCTACCAGCCCCTGTGCGCCGAGCACCTGCCCGAGCTGTTGCCAGAGGTGATCGATTACCTGTATCTGCCGAGCGGGACGCGTTTCATCATCGACCGCGCCGGCTATGAAGATGTCTGGCAGGACCCGCAGTGATTTCAAGCCGCTTTTGACGGCAAGCAGTCAGTTGCCCTGCTCGTCAGGTGACGTGACACTTTCCAGCCGGTAGCCGTAGCCGTAGATCGTCAGCAACTGCCAGCCACGGTCCGCAGTCAGTCCGAGCTTGTTGCGCAGACGGTAGATGTGGGTATCCAGGGGCCGTGAGGAAACCATTTCTTCGTGGGTCCAGAAACGCTCGTACAGGTACTCCCGGGACAGCGGCCGGCCCAGGTTGGCGAACAGGCAGCGGGCCAGGCGGTACTCGCGCTCGGTCAGGCTGATGGGGGCACCGGCGCGGGTGACGGTCAGTTCGGCGTCATCGAAACTCAAGTCATTGAAGGTCAGGACCTCCTCGCTGCTGCTGCGCTGCAGGCCGTGGCGGCGCAGCACCGCATTGACCCGGGCCTTGAGTTCGTTGGGACGAAAAGGCTTGCTCAGGTAGTCATCGGCGCCGGTGTTCAGGGCCTGGACGATATCGCTCTCGGCATCACGGCTGGTGAGCATGATGGCCGCCGGAGGCGAGTCCATGTGCTCGCGGGTCCAGCGCAGCAACGACAGGCCGCTGAGGTCTGGCACTTGCCAGTCGAGAATCAGCAGGTCGAAGGTTTCCCGCCGCAGTTGGCGTAACAGGTCCTCTCCCCGTTCGAAACGGTGCAGGGTCCAGGACTGTTCGCCCGGGCCGGGCATTTCTCGCAGTGTCTGTTCCACCCGTGCCAGTTCTGCGGGTTCGTCATCCAGTATTGCGACACGCATGCAAGGCCGTTCCTTCTGGTTCGAGAGTGCCCGAGGCAGCCGCTTGTGCGCTGTGGGCTGGGGGAAGTTTAGGTGTCTTGGCTGATTCTGAACAATTGTGGCGAATTGCTCTTGAGCCCCCGGTCCCTCGGTACGCTGATATCAAATAGCCGGTAAGGCCCCTGGAGCACGGGGGCCTGCGGGCTACTGCAGCAGCACGATACCGGCTCGCACAAGCAAGGAAAAGAACCATGGGGAACATGCTAAGGAAAGGCCAGGTCGCGCTGGTCAGAATATTCAGCGGCGACGACCCGGTGCGCCTCTTCAGCTTGATGCTGGCTGCTTATCTGGGGATAAGTGCCAGTGCATTGCCTTCGTTGACCTGCCCCCGCTATCAGGCAACAAGCGTCGATGGCTACCAGCCGACGGCGGTCTTGCCCGTCAGCCGTGACTCGACCCTGACCCTGGACGCCGAACCGGTGATAGGGCGGATAGCCCTGCCTTCGACTCAGCAGCAACCCGCGCCGCGGTGGGTCTTCTAAGAGGACGCGGCGATGATTCTGAACAAATATTGCAAATCCGTCGCAGCCTCTCGGCCAGCGTTACATTGCTCCTCGCTGAGTGGCACACGGGGGCACCTGGAAGTGCTCCGACACAGGGAGTGTCAACCGCCAGGCTGGCGGCACAACGCGCGCTTGCGTGCGTCGTTGAAGGGGAATACAGGGAGTGCCTCCTCAGGACTTTGGGCCGGGCGACCTGTCGCCTCGGTTCCGACACAGGGACGTGTCACTTTCTTCGCTCCCTGTGCGCTTCCCTCCCGGTTCCGACCCGTCCTCTCTCCTCTGGGCGACGCCGCGCAGCGTCCGGCTTTCTGCCCACGCGCTGCCTCAGGTATGGTGCGTAGGATTTCGCCGTGGTTTTCCCAAAGGCTCAAAGCATATTCATGAATGACCTCTGCCCTTCTCCGTCCGTTGGCCGGTTGCAGGTGGCGTGCGCCGCATTGCTGCTAGCGGGTCTGATCCTGCCATCGTGCGCCGTGCAGGCTGCCCCGCAACGCCTTCCCTATATAGATGACAACCAGCAATGCCGTGGCCAGCCCTTGCCGGCTACCGTCGAGCATCTGACGGGTGATGCCTGGAAACTGGATGCCAAGGGCCGCGAGGTGGCCCTGGAAGAAGGCATGAGCATCGATGAGAAAGAAGGGGTGAAAACCTCGCCATCGGCTTTCGTCAGCCTGTCCCTTGGGGATGGTTCGCGAGTGGTGTTGCCCTCCAGTTCCCAGGTCACCCTGCAACTCAATACGCAATACAGCATTCCTCAGGTGGTCCTGGAACAGGGCCAGATCGAGTCCTATGTGATCAAGCGCAACAGTGACCACGACCGCTTCCAGATCGTGACCCCCGTGGGCGTGTTGGGGGTACGAGGGACTCACTTCCGGGTGCGTAATGACGATCAGCAATCCCTGGTGGAGGTGCTCAACGGCCAGGTGGCGGTGAGCCGCGAAGACGAGCCGCCGAGCAAGGCTGCTCAACGTACCGGCAAGCGCGTTGTGGATAAACCTGCAGGTCCGCGGCCAGGGGAAGTCCAGGTCATGGCGCGCCAGGGTTTGCGCATTCAGAAGCAGGGCGAGCTCAAACCGGTGGAACTGCTGGCCGCGCCCCGACTGCTGGGGCAGGCCGGACAAACCGGCGCCCTGCCCGTCTGGCAACTGATCCTGCAACCGTTGCCGGGTGCCCGTCGCTATCGGGCCCAGGTGGCCACCGACAAGGATTTCCTCAACATCAAGCAGGAACAGTTCTCCAGCACCCCGGAAGTGAACTTCACTGGCCTGAAGGCGTTTTTCTATCATGTACGGCTCTCGGCGTTCGATGAGCATGGCCTGGAAGGAGAAACCGGGGTCTATGACATCTTCTACTACCCCAGGACCACTCGTGTTCAATAAGCCGTCGGCAGACCGTCGATGAGTCTCTGGAAGCAAAGGGCCAACGGCCGTGAACCGACCCAGGCCCAGCGTCTGTTTCGCCGCCTGGTACGTGAATGGCTGTGGGTTGGCCTGATACTGCTGCCCCTGACGGCCTTGCTGTCCCTGAGCCAGGGCCTGGCGTTAAACAACCTGTTCTATGACAACCTGCGACGCTTTACCCCGCTGCCGGTCGATCCGCGCATTCTGTTGGTGACCATCGACGACTACAGCCTGCAGCAACTGGGACGCTGGCCCTGGCCCCGGACGATGCATGGACAGCTGCTGGACCGGCTGACGGACGCCAAGGTCAAAGGCGTGCTGTTCGATGTGATCCTCAGCGAGCCCGGCAGCTCTGTGGAAAACGACACCCGGTTGGCCGCCGCCCTGTGCCGCGCCGGCACGGTGTTCCTGCCGGTGCTGCGCGAGGGGGTTGCTCGCTATGGCCAGGACCTGGAGGAGATCCCACCGGTGCCGGTGCTGCGCCACTGCGCCCGGGGCCTGGGGCATATCAATGCGCAAGCGGATGCCGACGGCACCGTGCGCAGCGTCTACCTGCGCGAAGGTCCGCAGCAGGCACCGCGGGCGCAGCTGACCTGGTTGCTCTACCAGCTCACCGAAGCCGACCCGCTGTCGCCGCTGATGCCGGGCCCCGCGACTCCACAGATCAGCAGGGGTTGGCTGCGAGCCAACCCGGTACGTATTGCCTTTATCGACAAGGCGGCGGGCTTTCCCAGCGTGCCCTATGTCAGCGTGCTGCGTGGCGAGGTGCCCGCCGAGTTGCTGCGTGACCGGCTGATCCTGGTCGGTTCCACCGCCCCGGGGCTGGGCGACCGTTATGTCACCCCGCAATCCGGCAGCCAGGGCACCACCCCGGGGGTGGAGATCCAGGCCAACCTGCTCAATGGCCTGTTGCAGCATCGCAGCATCGTCGACCTGGGCCAGTGGTCGGGGATGCTGTGGTCCATGGCCCTGACCGCAGCCTTGCTCGGGTTGTTGCTCTGGCGACCGCGTCACGCCTTGTGGATAACCCTGGGTTGCATGGGCCTGGCGCTCTTGGGATCGGTGCTGATGTTGCGTCTGGGCTACTGGTGGTCGCCGGTGGCCAGCCTGCTGGGCATGCTGCTGGCGTACCTGATCTGGAACTGGCGTCGGCTCAGCGTGATCCTGGCCTATTTCGGTTGGGAGCTGGAGCGCTTGGACAACGAGCCCAAGGTGTTGCCGGAGCGCCGTCGTAGCCAGACCCCCGCCGGTGATGTGCTGCAAGGGCAGATCGTCGCCCTGGAACAGGCCCTGAGCCGGACCCGGGATACCCGGCGCTTTATCGCCGACGGCTTGGAGTACCTGCCGGTGGCGACCCTGATCAGCGACCCGGACGGCAAGATTCTGCTGGCCAATCGCAATGCCCGGGAAGTCTTCGCCCACTCACTGGTCGGGCAGCCCTTGATCGCGCAATTGGCCGCCCTGGGCTATCCGGGCCTGACGGAACCTGCGCACTATCCCAGGCTTGAGCAACTGACGGCGCTGGAGTTTCGCGACATTCAGCAACGCAGCCTGCGCATGGAACTGGCGCCGTTGCTGCCGGTGGACAGTGACAACGCCATCGGTTGGTTGTTGAGCCTCACCGACCTCAGCGTCGAGCGGGACGCCGAACAGCAACGGGGCGTACTGCTGCGTTTTCTTTCCCATGATCTGCGCGCGCCCCATTCGGCGATCCTCGCGCTGCTGGACGTGCAGAGCCGCCAGCCATCGCCACCCAGGCAGGTCTACAGCCAGATCGAGCAGCAGGTGCGTCGAGCCCTGGGGCTGACCGAGGCATTCGTGCAATTGGCCAAGGCCGAGTCGGAGGCCTATCAGTTCGCGCCGAGCATGTTTGCCATGCTGGTCCTGGACGCCTTCGACCAGGCCACGACCCTGGCCCAGTTGAAGCATATCCACCTGGTGCACGATCTGGACGAGGAAGGCGAGAGCATGGTCCTGGCAGATCAGCCGCTGCTGACCCGGGCCCTGTTCAATCTGCTGGAAAACGCCATCAAGTACAGCCCGGCGAATTCCACCGTCAATGTTCGGGTGAGCTGTGCCGAGGGCTGGCTGCGTTGCGAAATCATCGACCAGGGCCGGGGCATTGCGGCCCAGGAACTGCCCCTGTTGTTTGGTCAGTACCAGCGGTTTGCCTCGGCCAAGGGCATCGATGGCCTGGGCCTGGGACTGTCCATGGTCAAGGCGGTGGTGGACCGGCATCAAGGGCGGATCAGCTGCCGCAGCGAGGTGGGCCAGGGTTCCTGTTTCATCCTTGAGCTGCCCTTGCTGGAGGAATAAGGGCGCGGGGATATTCCAGGCGAAAAAAAACCGGCATCAAGGCCGGTTTTTTTGGCTGCGGTAAAACTTATGCACGTTTTTCCACATTTTATGAGCTTGGGAAATATACATATAAATCAGTGATTTATGCGTCAATTTCAGCCGTTGTACGAATAGTCGTACACAGGTTATCCACAGAAGCTCATACAGCAATCTTATCCGTGGAAGTCGCCAATGGTGGCAATGAGCCCATATCTCGCTGGGCTTGTTCATTCCAGGCCGCCACCCGGTCGTTGAGCTCGGCGATGGCGCGTGGGCCGCTGCCTTCGGCGTACATGGGCGCGCCAATGGTCACGGTAATGGTACCGGGCCGCTTGGCCCAACCGGTCTTCGGCCAGAACTTGCCGGCGTTGTGGGCCACTGGCAGCACCGGCAGGTCGGCGTTTACCGCCAGGGCACTGCCACTGCGGGAGAACTTGCCGACGGTGCCATAGGGCACGCGAGTGCCTTCCGGAAAGATCAGCACCCAGACATTGTCCTTGAGCAGTTCGTCGCCCTTGCTCGCCACCTGCTTGAGCGCGGCCTTGGGGTTGTCGCGGTCGATGGCGATGGGGCGCAGCATGGCCATGGCCCAGCCGAAGAACGGCACATACAGCAACTCACGCTTGAGGACCTGGCTCAAAGGCTCGAAATAGGCCGAGAGGAAGAAGGTCTCCCAGGTGCTCTGGTGATTGGAGACGATCACGCAGGGCCGCTCGGGGACGTTTTCCGCGCCCTTCACTTCCACGCGAATGTTCAGAAATACCTTGGTCAGCCACAGCGCGCAGCGACACCAGTAGACGTTGATAAAGCGGTAGCGCGCCTTGAAGGGCAGGAACGGCGCGATAAAAAAGCTCAGGGAGCACCACAGCAAGGAACTGGTGCCCAACAGCAGGTAAAAGAAGAAGGTTCTGATGGCCTGCAGGATCGACATAGCGGCATTTACCATTGCGGGCATGCCCGCCTGTTAAAAAGCGCTCTCCCGAACAGTCCTTGGTCAGGATGCCAGAAGGGGCCTAATTGTGGATAAGTTCAGCGGCAACGGCCGCCAGGTCGTCAAAAATCAAGGTGCCTACCGGCAGGGTTTTCCCCAGGGTCTTTTCGCCTTTCCCGGTCTTTACCAATACTGGCTGAGAGTCGACGGCTTTTGCGGCCTCCAGGTCACCGAGACTGTCACCGACAAACCATAGACCTGTCAGTTCTGCCTGGTAATGCTCGGCAATGGTCCGCAGCATGCCCGGTTTCGGTTTGCGACAGGCGCACCCTTCGTCGGGGCCGTGGGGGCAATAGACGATCAGCCCGACCTCGCCGCCCTGCTCCGCCACCAGCTCGCGCAGGCGCGCATGCATGGCGTCGAGGGTGGCCAGGTCGTAGTAGCCGCGAGCGATGCCGGACTGGTTGGTGGCGACCGCCACCGTCCAGCCGGCCTTGCTCAACTGCGCAATGGCTTCGATCGAGCCGGGGATTGGAATCCACTCCTGCACCGATTTGATGTAGGCATCGGAGTCATGATTGATCACGCCGTCACGGTCGAGTATCAGCAGTTTCACAGCCTTTCCTTACCTGATCAGCTCAGTACCGAAATGTCCGCCACACCCAGGAACAGGCCCCGCAGACGCGCCAGCAGCGCATAGCGGTTGGCCCGCACCTTGGCGTCCTCGGCATTGACCATCACCGCCTCGAAGAAGGCGTCCACCGGCTCGCGCAGGGCGGCCAGGCGGGCCAGGGTCTCGCTGTACTGACGCGCTGCGGCCATCGGCTGGACGGCCTGGTCCGCCTGCTGGATCGCCGAGTACAGGGAGAACTCGTTGGCGTTGTCGAAGTACTTGGCTTCGACGGTGGTCGGCACATTGCCTTCGATCTTGCTCAGCAGGTTCGACACGCGCTTGTTCACCGCGGCCAGGGCGGCGGCTTCCGGCAACTTGCGGAAGGCCTGCACGGCTTGCACGCGCTGGTCGAAGTCCAGGGCCGAGCCCGGCTTCAGGGCACGTACCGACAGGTAGGTGGCCACATCCACGCCTTCGTCTTCGTAACGGGCACGCAGACGGTCGAAGATGAACTCCAGCACCTGGTCGGCCAGGCCGGCGGCCTTGACCTTGCTGCCGAAGGCGCTGACGGCGAAGGCCACGGCGTCGTTCAGGTCGAGGTCGAACTTCTTCTCGATCAGGATACGCAGCACGCCCAGGGCCGCGCGACGCAGGGCGTAGGGGTCCTTGCTGCCGGTGGGCAGCATGCCGATGCCGAAGATCCCCACCAGGGTGTCCAGCTTGTCGGCGATGGCCACGGCGGCACCGGTCACGGTGCTTGGCAGCTCGGCGCCGGCGCCACGGGGCATGTACTGCTCGTTGAGGGCCAGGGCCACATCTTCCGGCTCGCCGTCATTGAGGGCGTAGTAGTAGCCGGCGATGCCTTGCATCTCCGGGAACTCACCGACCATTTCGGTGGCCAGGTCGCACTTGGACAGCAGGCCGGCACGGGCGGCGCGCTGGGCGTCGCCGCCGATACGCGGGGCAATGAAGGCGGCCAGCTTGGACACCCGCTCGGCCTTGTCGTAGACGCTGCCGAGTTTTTCCTGGAAGACCACGTTCTGCAGGCGCAGGTTGAAGTCTTCGAGCTTCTGCTTCTTGTCCTGCTTGAAGAAGAACTCGGCGTCGGTCAGGCGTGGGCGCACGACTTTCTCGTTGCCCTCGATGATCTGGCGCGGGTCCTTGCTCTCGATGTTGGCCACGGTGATGAAACGCGGCAGCAACTTGCCGTCCACGTCCAGCAGGCAGAAGTACTTCTGGTTGTCCTGCATGGTGGTGATCAGGGCTTCCTGGGGCACTTCAAGGAACCGCTCCTCGAACGAGCACACCAGTGGCACTGGCCATTCCACCAGGGCGGTCACTTCGTCCAGCAGGTCCGCCGGGACGATCGCCGTGCCTTCCTGCAGGGTCGCCAGTTCCGCGGTGCGCTTGCTGATCAGCTCGCGACGCTCGTTGGCGTCGGCCAGTACGTAGGCGGCACGCAGGTCGGCCAGGTAGTTGGCCGGCGAGGTGATGCGCACGCTTTGCGGATGATGGAAGCGATGGCCACGGGAATCGCGGCCGGCCTTCTGGGCCAGGATGGTGCAGTCGATAACGTCGTCACCCAGCAGCATCACCAGCCATTGGGTCGGACGCACGAACTCTTCCTTGCGCGCGGCCCAGCGCATGCGCTTGGGAATCGGCAGGTCGTTCAGCGAGTCTTCGACGATGGTCGGCAGCAGGCTGGCGGTCGGCTTGCCCTTGATGCTCTGGCTGTAGCGCAGTTTCGGGCCGCTCTGATCGATCTCGCTGAGTTCGACGCCGCACTTCTTGGCAAAACCCAGGGCCGCCTGGGTCGGGTTGCCTTCAGCGTCGAAGGCCGCCTGGCGTGGTGGGCCGTCGAGGTTGATGCTGCGATCCGGCTGCTGGGTGTCCAGCTGGGTGATCAGTACCGCCAGGCGCCGTGGCGCGGCGTACACGTGCTTGGCCTGAAAGCTCAGGCCGGCGCTCTGCAGGCCTTTCTCGATGCCGGCCAGGAAGGCTTCGGCCAGGGTGTTCAGGGCTTTGGGTGGCAGTTCTTCAGTGCCCAGTTCAACCAGAAAATCTTGCGCACTCATTGTGCCGCCTCCAACTTAGCCAACACTTCATCACGCAGGTCCGGGGTCGCCATGGGGAAGCCCAGCTTGGCGCGAGCCAGCAGGTAGGCTTGCGCCACGGAACGCGCCAGGGTGCGCACACGCAGGATGTACTGCTGACGCGCAGTCACCGAGATCGCCCGGCGTGCATCCAGCAGGTTGAAGGTGTGCGAGGCCTTGAGGACCATTTCATAGCTCGGCAGCGGCAGCGGCTGATCCAGCTCGATCAGGCGCTTGGCCTCGCTTTCGTAGAAATCGAACAGTTCGAACAGCTTCTCGACGTTGGCGTGTTCGAAGTTGTAGGTCGACTGCTCCACTTCGTTCTGGTGGAACACATCGCCATAGGTGACCTTGCCGAACGGGCCGTCGGCCCAGACCAGGTCGTACACCGAGTCCACGCCCTGCAGGTACATGGCCAGGCGTTCCAGGCCGTAGGTGATCTCGCCGGTCACCGGGTAGCACTCGATGCCACCGGCCTGCTGGAAGTAGGTGAACTGAGTCACTTCCATCCCGTTGAGCCAGACTTCCCAGCCCAGGCCCCAGGCGCCCAGGGTCGGCGATTCCCAGTTGTCCTCGACGAAACGGATGTCGTGCACCAGCGGGTCCAGGCCCACGTGCTTCAGGGAACCCAGGTACAGCTCCTGGAAGTTCTCCGGGTTGGGCTTCAAGACCACCTGGAACTGATAGTAGTGCTGCAGGCGGTTGGGGTTTTCGCCGTAGCGGCCGTCAGTCGGGCGACGACTGGGCTGCACATAAGCGGCGTTCCAGGTTTCCGGGCCGATGGCCCGCAGGAATGTAGCGGTGTGGAAAGTGCCGGCGCCTACTTCCATATCGTAGGGCTGAAGTACCACACAACCTTGCTCGGCCCAGTACTGCTGGAGGGCGAGGATCAAGTCTTGGAAGGTACGCACGGCTGGCGTAGGCTGGCTCACGAAATTCACCTGTTACTTGGGCTGCGATTTAAGGAGCGGGAGTATACCCGATTCAGTCCTGCGCACGCCCCCTGGAGCCTTATGCCACGCTGCTTTTGGTGTTCCGACGATCCGCTGTACATGGCTTATCACGATCAGGAGTGGGGCGTGCCGCTGCGCGATGCGCAGCGTCTGTTCGAGTTGTTATTGCTCGAAGGGTTCCAGGCCGGGCTGTCCTGGATCACCGTGCTGAAGAAGCGCGAGCGCTATCGCCAGGTGCTGTTCGGCTTCGATGTGCAGCGCGTGGCGCAGATGAGCGACGCCGAGATCGAGGACCTGATGCAGGACCCCGGCATCATCCGCAACCGCCTCAAGCTCAACGCCGCCCGGCGCAATGCCCAGGCCTGGCTGGAGCTGGAAGACCCGGTGGCCTTTCTCTGGTCCTTCGTCGGTGGTGTGCCCAAGATCAATCATTTCCGGGACCGCAGCGAAGTGCCGGCGGTGACCCCGGAGGCCGAAGCCATGAGCCGCGGCCTGCAGAAAGCCGGTTTCACCTTCGTCGGCCCGACCATCTGCTACGCGCTGATGCAGGCTTCGGGCATGGTCATGGATCACACCCGCGACTGTGATCGTTACGCCATCCTCACCAACGCGCGGTTAGAATAGCCGGCTCGCGACACGCTTCAGACCGACAGATCAGGAGTCATTTGTGGATAAGTTCAAAGGCGCCCTGCTGGTGGGCGCTCTGCGGTTGTTTGCCCTGCTGCCCTGGCGCGCGGTGCAGGCGGTCGGCGCGGCCATCGGCTGGATCATGTGGAAGACCCCCAATCGCTCCCGCGACGTGGTGCGCATCAACCTGGCCAAATGTTTTCCACAGATGGACCCCGCCGAGCGCGAGCGTCTGGTGGGACAGAGCCTGAAAGACATCGGCAAGTCCCTGACCGAAAGCGCTTGCGCCTGGATCTGGCCAGCGGAGCGCTCCATTGCTCTGGTGCGGGAGGTCGAGGGCCTGGACGTACTCAAGGACGCCCTGGCCTCGGGCAAGGGCGTGGTCGGCATCACCAGCCACCTGGGCAACTGGGAAGTGCTCAACCACTTCTATTGCAGCCAGTGCAAACCGATCATTTTCTACCGTCCGCCCAAGCTCAAGGCGGTGGACGAACTGCTGCGCAAGCAGCGGGTGCAACTGGGCAACCGCGTGGCGGCCTCCACCAAGGAAGGCATCCTCAGCGTCATCAAGGAAGTGCGCAAAGGCGGTGCGGTGGGCATTCCCGCCGACCCGGAACCGGCCGAATCCGCCGGGATCTTCGTGCCCTTCTTCGCCACCCAGGCCCTGACCAGCAAGTTCGTGCCGAACATGCTGGCCGGCGGCAAGGCAGTGGGCGTGTTCCTCCATGCCCTGCGCCTGCCCGATGGCTCGGGCTACAAGGTGATCCTCGAGGCGGCGCCGCAAGAGATGTACAGCACCGATACCGAAACCTCCTGTGCGGCCATGAGCAAGGTGGTCGAGCGCTATGTCGGGGCGTATCCGAGCCAGTACATGTGGAGCATGAAACGCTTCAAGAAGCGCCCGCCGGGTGAGGCACGCTGGTACTGACCGAGCTGGCACGATCTGTGGATAACTTCGCGTAGGGCGTTATCCACAGCACACACAACAAGGGCGCAGAAGATGTCCGAGCACCGCAAGTCGTTTCGCATCAAGATTTCCCACGAGAGCATAGGCGAATGCCTGGGGCAGACTCGCAACCTGTCTGCCAGTGGCGTCTATGTGCAAAGCCCGGTCCTGGCGCAATTGCCCAAGGGCGCGGTGGTCTATGGCCAGGTGCAGGGCTTGCCGGCGGCGGCGCCCAGGGTGCGCATGGAAGTGGTCCAGGCGGACGCGGAAGGGATCGCCCTGCGCTACCTGTGAAATCGTCCTGTAGCCGCTGCCGAGCCCGCGAGGCTGGGAAAAGGACCGAAGGGCCTTGCTTGGCGATCTCCAGCCGAACCTGTGTCGTCTCAAGGTCTTTGCGTCCCTGCGGGCCGTTCGCAGCCTTCGGCAGCGGCTACAGGGGATAGAGGTCAGCCTTGAGACTGGCGGTCGAGTTTTTTCAGGAACACGGTCATTTCCTTTTCTGCCTGTTTGTCGCCATGCCCCCGGGCCGCTTCCAGGCCCTGTTCCCAGGCCTGACGCGCCGCCGCCAGGTCGCCCCGTCCCTGGCAAGCCTTGCCCAGCAGCTTCCAGGCCGCTGAATACTTGGGATCGAAACTCACGCAGTGCTGCAGGTGCTCGGCGGCCCTGGCGAAATCGCCCTGGTCCAGATAGCCCTTGCCCAGGCCAAAGCGCAGCAAGGCGTTGTCCACGCCCTTGGCGAGCATTTTTTCCAGCGATTCAAGCATCGTTGTCACTCCTGTGGGCTCATGTAGCCGCTGCCGCAGGCTGCGCAAGGGCAGCGCCTGCGGTGCAGTCGATCGCAGTCTGCGGCAGCGGCTACACAGTGGTTGATCAGAAGAAGCTCAGGCCGACGTGGAACAGTTTCTCCACGTCGCGAATGTGCTTTTTATCCACAAGGAACAGGATCACGTGGTCGCCGGCTTCGATCACCGTGTCGTCGTGGGCGATCAGCACTTCCTCGTCGCGAATGATCGCGCCGATGGTAGTGCCCGGCGGCAAGCCGATGCTCTCGATGGCGCGGCCGATCACCTTGCTCGACTTGGCGTCGCCGTGGGCGATGGCCTCGATGGCTTCCGCCGCGCCACGGCGCAGGGAGTGCACGCTGACGATATCGCCGCGGCGCACGTGGGCCAGCAGGGTGCCGATGGTGGCCAGTTGCGGGCTGATGGCAATGTCGATATCGCCGCCCTGGATCAGGTCGACATAGGCCGGGTTGTTGATGATGGTCATGACCTTCTTCGCCCCCAGGCGCTTGGCCAGCAGCGAGGACATGATGTTGGCCTCGTCGTCGTTGGTCAGGGCCAGGAAGATATCGGCGTCGGCGATGTTCTCTTCCAGCAGCAGATCGCGGTCCGAGGCGCTGCCCTGCAGCACCACGGTGCTGTCCAGGGTGTCGGACAGGTAGCGGCAGCGGGCCGGGTTCATCTCGATGATCTTCACCTGGTAGCGGCTTTCGATGGCCTCGGCCAGGCGCTCGCCGATCTGCCCGCCACCGGCGATGACGATGCGCTTGTAGGATTCCTCCAGGCGGCGCATTTCGCTCATCACCGCGCGGATGTGGGCCTTGGCGGCGATGAAGAACACCTCGTCGTCGGCCTCGATCACCGTATCGCCCTTGGGCATGATCGGCCGGTCGCGGCGGAAGATCGCCGCCACCCGGGTATCGACATTGGGCATGTGCTCGCGCAACTGACGCAGCTGCTGGCCCACCAGCGGACCGCCGTAATAGGCCTTGACCGCCACCAGTTGCGCCTTGCCTTCGGCGAAGTCGATCACCTGCAGGGCGCCGGGGTGTTCGATCAAACGCTTGATGTAGTTGGTCACCACCTGCTCGGGGCTGATCAGCACGTCCACCGGGATCGCGTCGTTGTCGAACAGCCCGGCGCGGGTCAGGTAGGCGGCTTCGCGCACCCGGGCGATCTTGGTCGGGGTGTGGAACAGGGTGTGGGCGACCTGGCAGGCAACCATGTTGGTTTCGTCGCTGTTGGTCACCGCCACCAGCATGTCGGCGTCGTCGGCGCCGGCCTGGCGCAGCACCGTCGGGAACGAGGCGCGGCCCTGCACGGTGCGGATGTCCAGGCGGTCGCCGAGGTCGCGCAGGCGTTCGCCGTCGGTGTCGACCACGGTGATGTCGTTGGCTTCGCTGGCCAGGTGTTCCGCCAGCGTGCCGCCCACTTGCCCGGCGCCGAGGATGATGATCTTCATCCAGTCACTCCCTTAAAACCGTTTAGCCGCGAGCTGCGGCGATCTTGATCAGTTTGGCGTAATAGAAGCCGTCGTGGCCGCCCTCTTGTGCCAGCAACTGGCGTCCGTGGGGCTGCTTGAGGCCGGCCGCAGGCTGCCCCAGTTGGCCGCCGATGTCCAACTCACGAGCTCCCGGGGTGCGGGACAGGAAGGCCTCGATCACTTCGGTGTTCTCGGTGGGCAGGGTCGAGCAGGTGGCGTAGAGCAGGATGCCGCCCACTTCCAGGGTCTGCCACAGGGCGTCCAGCAGTTCGCCTTGCAGTTGCGCCAGGGCGGCGATGTCTTCGGCTTGGCGAGTGAGTTTGATATCCGGGTGGCGACGAATCACCCCGGTGGCCGAGCAGGGAGCGTCCAGCAGGATGCGCTGGAACGGCTGGCCGTCCCACCAGGCCTGGGTATCCCGGCCGTCGGCGGCAATCAGCTGGGCATCGAGCCCCAGGCGGTCGAGGTTTTCTCGCACTCGCACCAGGCGCTTGGCTTCCAGGTCCACTGCCACCACGCCAGCCAATTGCGGCTGCACTTCGAGGATGTGGCAGGTCTTGCCGCCCGGGGCGCAGCAGGCATCCAGCACCCGTTGCCCCGGGGCCAGTTCCAGCAGATCGGCAGCCAGTTGTGCGGCTTCGTCCTGGACGCTGACCCAGCCTTCGGCAAAGCCCGGCAGGCTGCGCACATCACCGGCTTCGTCGAGGACGATGCCGTCCTGGCTGTAGACGCAGGCCTTGGCCGCAACCCCCGCTTGGCTCAACAGCTTCAGGTAGGCATCCCGGGAGTGATGACGGCGATTGACCCGCAGGATCATCGGCGGGTGAGCGTTGTTGGCGGCGCAGATGGCTTCCCATTGCTCGGGCCAGAAGGCCTTGAGGGACTTCTGCAGCCAGCGTGGGTGGGCGGTGCGCACCACCGGATCATGTTCCAGCTCGGCCAACAGGGCCTCGCTTTCACGCTGGGCGCGGCGCAGCACGGCGTTGAGCAGAGCCTTGGCCCAGGGCTTTTTCAACTTGTCGGCGCAGCCCACGGTTTCGCCGATGGCGGCGTGGGCCGGCACCCGGGTGTAGAGCAACTGATAGAGACCCACCAGCAGCAGCGCCTCGACATCGGCATCGGCGGCCTTGAACGGCTTCTGCAGCAGCTTGGCCGCCAGCGCCGACAGCCGCGGCTGCCAGCGCGCGGTGCCGAACGCCAGGTCCTGGGTGAAGCCGCGGTCCCGGACCTCGACCTTGTCCAGCTGGACCGGCAGCGAGCTGTTGAGCGAGGCCTTGCCGTTGAGGACCGCGGTCAGGGCCTTGGCGGCGGCCAGGCGCGGGTTCATTGGGCGTCCGCCGTCTGGCCGAGGACGGTGCCGATGGCGAATTTCTCGCGGCGGCTGTTGAACAGGTCGCTGAAGTTCAGCGCCTTGCCCCCGGGCAGTTGCAGGCGGGTCAGGCACAGCGCCTGCTCACCGCAGGCGACGATCAGGCCATCCTTGCTGGCGCCGAGGATCTCGCCCGGGGCGCCACGGCCTTCGGCCAGGGTGGCTGCCAGGACTTTCAGGGCTTCGCCATTGAGGGTGCTGTGGCAGATCGGCCAGGGATTGAAGGCCCGGACCAGGCGCTCCAGCTCCACGGCCGGGCGATTCCAGTCGATGCGCGCTTCATCCTTGTTCAACTTGTGGGCGTAGGTGGCCAGGCTGTCGTCCTGGATTTCGCCTTCCAGGGTGCCGGCGGCGAGGCCTTCGATGGCTTGCAGCACTGCCGGCGGGCCCAGCTCGGCCAGGCGGTCGTGCAGACTGCCGCCGGTGTCCTGGGCGCTGATCGGGGTGCTGACCTTGAGCAGCATCGGCCCGGTGTCCAGGCCGGCTTCCATGCACATCACGGTCACGCCGCTGGCCTCGTCGCCGGCTTCTACGGCGCGCTGGATCGGCGCGGCACCGCGCCAGCGCGGCAGCAGGGAGGCGTGGCTGTTGATGCAGCCCAGGCGCGGAATATCCAGTACCACCTGAGGCAGGATCAGGCCGTAGGCCACCACCACCATCAGGTCCGGCTTGAGCGCCGCCAGTTCGGCCTGGGCCTCGGCATTGCGCAGGGTGGGTGGTTGCAGCACCGGGATCTGGTGCTCCAGGGCCAGCTGTTTGACCGGGCTTGGCATCAGCTTCTGCCCGCGCCCCGCCGGACGGTCCGGCTGGGTGTAGACCGCGACAATCTGGTGAGGGCTGTCGAGCAGGGCCTTGAGGTGTTCGGCGGCGAATTCGGGGGTGCCGGCAAAGACGATGCGCAGTGGCTCAGTCATGGGAATTCTCGATGTTAAACATGCGGAAAAGAAAAAGGCTTGCCGTGGCAAGCCTTTGCAAGACGGTCATCAAGCCTGCTGGCGATGCTGCTTTTCCAGCTTCTTCTTGATCCGGTCACGCTTGAGCGTGGACAGGTAGTCGACGAACAGCTTGCCGTTGAGGTGGTCGCATTCGTGCTGGATGCACACCGCCAGCAAACCTTCGGCGATCAGCTCATAGGGCTGGCCGTCGCGGTCCAGGGCCTTGATCTTGACGCGCTGCGGACGGTCGACGTTCTCGTAGAAACCCGGCACCGAAAGGCAGCCTTCCTGATACTGGTCCATCTCGTCGGTCAGGGCTTCGAACTCGGGGTTGATGAACACCCGGGGCTCGCTGCGATCTTCGGACAGGTCCATGACCACGACGCGTTTGTGCACGTTGACCTGGGTCGCCGCCAGACC
This sequence comes from Pseudomonas sp. 50_B, assembly GCF_017491625.1. NCBI lineage: Bacteria > Pseudomonadati > Pseudomonadota > Gammaproteobacteria > Pseudomonadales > Pseudomonadaceae > Pseudomonas > Pseudomonas sp. 50_B. The sequence continues at coordinate 97,630 of NZ_JAFGYX010000001.1, read as the reverse complement.
AATGCCTGGGGCCTCATACATTGTTTCAAACATGTCATCGACCAACTGACGCACTTCGTCGTCCACTACGGCCACGGGTTTGGCGATAGTGCGCAGGCGCGAATCGGGGAATTCGAGGATGTTTAAAATGGCCATAAGCGTAATTGCTACACGTGTGAAGTAAGGGCGGAGTCGGCGTCCTGGCAGGTCCTGGACCTGGGCCGCCGATGCAAAACGTGCTCTGCAAAGGAGCGAGCCGCGCAGGCTCTGGCGTTTTACGCGAACGCACATAATAAAGGGATTCAGCCCCTGAGGAAATGTCTGTTCGCCCTGCTGCTACTGGGCTGGACCGCCATCGGTTGGACCTGCAAGCGGCTGCGTCAGGCCTGATTGGCGTGCTTGCGGTTGGCTGCACGGGTGGTTGGGCAGCGCTTGGCCGACCTCGGCAGGGCATCTCCCTGGCGCAGCAGGAAACCTTTCCTCAACAAGTTACCAACAGACTTATCCACAGCTTGTTCCGGCTTTCGCCGGACCGATGACGATCAAGGATGATCCATGTCGCACTCGATCAGTGCTGCCATTTCCCCCGCGGAACTGGAAGCCCGTTTACGTTTGCATGGCCTGCCGGCCCTGGGCGCGATGCGCTTTGGGCGTTTGCTCCAGGCCTTCGGTTCAGCCTCCAAGGCCCTCAGTGCCCCGGCCCGCGCCTGGCACTCCCTGGGTCTGCCGACGGCCTGTACCGATGCCCGGCGCAGTGTCGAAGTCCGGGAAGGCGCCCGCCGCGCACTGGCCTGGATAGACAACCAGGCCCAGCATTTGCTGATGTGGGACCAGCCCGACTATCCCCCGCTGCTGGCGCAACTGGAGGATGCCCCACCGCTGTTGTTCGTGGCCGGCGATCCGTCGATTCTGCAACGGCCGCAGCTGGCGCTGGTGGGCAGCCGTCGGGCTTCGCGTCCGGGACTGGACACGGCCGCGGCGTTTTCCCGGAGTCTGGCCGCCGCCGGATTCGTGATCACCAGCGGCCTGGCCCTGGGCATCGATGGCGCTGCGCACCAGGCGGCCCTGGACGTGGGTGGGCGTACCGTGGGGGTGTTGGGCACGGGCCTGGAAAAATGTTATCCACAGCGGCATCGGGCCTTGGCCAGGGCGATGATCGAGCAGGGCAGCGCAGTGATTTCCGAGTTCCCCCTGGACACTGGCCCACGTCCGGAGCACTTCCCCCGGCGCAACCGGATCATCAGTGGCTTGTCCCTGGGGGTGCTGGTAGTGGAAGCCAGTGTCGCCAGCGGCTCGCTGATCACCGCCCGCCTGGCGGCCGAGCAAGGCCGCGAGGTATACGCGATCCCCGGTTCGATTCATCACCCCGGTGCCCGGGGTTGTCATCAACTGATCCGTGACGGCGCGGTGCTGGTGGAAAGCGTGCAGCACATCCTGGAAACCCTGAGAGGTTGGCAACACCTGCCGCCGCCGGCCGCAGCGCCGCTGGAGGCCAGCGAGCATCCGCTGCTGGCGCTGCTTCAGGCGGCCCCCCACAGCAGCGAGGCCCTGGCGCTTGCCAGCGGCTGGTCCCTGCCCCGGGTGCTGGCGGCACTGACCGAGCTGGAAATCGAGGCGCGGGCCGTCAACGAAAACGGCCGCTGGTTTGCGCGTCTGAGCTAGGTTTTATAGGCAGGATCGGTAAACTGCGCACAGCTTTTATCTGGAGATTCGGCAATGGTCAGCAGTTGGCGTGTGCAGCAAGCCGCACGAGAGATTCGCGCAGGGGCGGTGATTGCTTATCCAACCGAAGCGGTCTGGGGCCTGGGGTGCGATCCGTGGAATGAAGAGGCGGTGGATCGCCTGCTGGCAATCAAGTCACGGTCGGTGGACAAGGGCCTGATCCTGATCGCCGACAACATCCACCAGTTCGATTTCCTCTTCGAGGATTTCCCGGATACCTGGATCGAGCGCATGTCCAGTACCTGGCCGGGGCCCAATACCTGGCTGGTGCCCCATCAGAACCTGCTGCCGGAGTGGGTGACCGGGGTGCATGACACGGTGGCGTTGAGGGTCAGCGACCATCCGCTGGTCCGTGAACTCTGTGCCTTGGTGGGGCCGTTGATTTCCACTTCGGCCAATCCCCAGGGGCGGCCGGCAGCGCGTACGCGGCTGCGCATCGAGCAGTACTTCCGTGGACAACTGGACCTGGTGCTCACCGGCAGCCTGGGCGGGCGCAAGAACCCGAGCCTGATTCGGGATCTGGCCACCGGCAAGGTGGTGCGGCCTTCCTGAACCGCTTCGCCGGCAAGCCGTCTCCTATGAACATCCGTAGGAGTCGGCTTGCCGGCGAAAGCGCTTAAGGCAACAACACGGTCGAGCCGGTAGTACGCCGGGCCGACAACTCGATATGGGCCTTGGCCGCGTCCGCCAGAGCGAAGCGCTGGCCAATCTCGATCTTCAGCTTGCCGCTGACAATCATGCCGAACAGGTCGTCGGCCATGAGCTGCAGGTTCTCGGCATTGTTGGCGTAGCTGGCCAGGGTCGGCCGGGTCACGTACAGCGAGCCCTTGGCTGAGAGAATCCCCAGGTTCACCCCGTCCACCGCTCCCGAGGCATTGCCGAAGCTGACCATCAGCCCGCGCGGTGCCAGGCAATCCAGGGAGGTCAGCCAGGTGTCTTTGCCGACACCGTCATACACCACCGGGCACTTCTTGCCATCCGTCAGTTCCAGCACGCGCTTGGCGACGTCTTCATGGCTGTAGTCGATGGTTTCCCAGGCGCCGAGGGCTTTGGCAATGGCGGCCTTTTCCGGCGAGCTGACGGTACCGATCAGTTTTACCCCAAGGGCCTTGGCCCATTGGCAGGCCAGGGAACCGACGCCCCCCGCTGCGGCGTGGAACAGTACGGTTTCGCCACCCTTGAGTTCATAAGTCTGACGCAGCAGGTACTGCACGGTCAGGCCCTTGAGCATCACCCCGGCGGCTTGCTCGAAGCTGATGGCCTCTGGCAGATGCACCAGATTGGCTTCCGGCAGTACATGCACATCGCTGTAGGCGCCCAGTGGGCCGCTGCCATAGGCCACACGATCACCTACCTTGAAGCGCGTCACAGCGCTGCCCACCGCTTCCACCACCCCGGCGCCTTCGGCGCCGAGGCCGGATGGCAATGCTGGTGGGGCATACAGGCCACTGCGGAAATAGGTGTCGATGAAGTTCAGGCCGATGGCCTTGTTGCTGACGCGAACCTGCTGTGGTCCAGGTTCGGCGGGCTGGTAATCCACATACTCGAGTACTTCGGGGCCGCCATGGGCACGGAACTGGATACGTTTGGCCATCTGCACTCTCTCCTTGGTCGTGTCGTGAAAGTGCTCTATCGGACTCCTGTGCTTGACCTTCGTCAACTGCGGAGCGCCCCGACGCGGTGTTATGCTACGCGCCCATTTGCGCGCGTCCCCTGCTCCATCCCTAGCGCCGCGTAGCTTTGCCCGATTCAAGGTGATGCCATGACTACCCGCACCGAGGCCGTAAAAGCCTACCTGCTCGACCTGCAAGACCGCATTTGCGCTGCACTGGAAACCGAAGACGGTGGCGCACGCTTTATCGAGGACGCCTGGACCCGCCCTGCCGGCGGTGGCGGTCGCACCCGGGTGATCGGCGACGGCGCAGTGATCGAAAAGGGTGGGGTCAACTTTTCCCATGTGTTCGGCAGCGGCCTGCCACCCTCGGCCAGTGCCCACCGTCCGGAACTGGCCGGCCGGGGTTTCGAGGCCCTGGGCGTGTCCCTGGTGATTCACCCACACAACCCTCATGTGCCGACGTCCCACGCCAACGTGCGTTTCTTCATTGCCGAGAAGGAAGGTGAAGAGCCGGTCTGGTGGTTCGGCGGCGGCTTCGACCTGACCCCCTACTACGGCAATGAAGAAGACTGCGTGCATTGGCACCGGGTTGCCGAGCGCGCCTGTGCGCCTTTTGGCCCGGACGTCTACCCGCGCTACAAGGCCTGGTGCGACAGCTACTTCCATATCAAGCACCGCAACGAACCGCGGGGCATCGGTGGCCTGTTCTTCGACGACCTCAACGAATGGGACTTCGACACCAGCTTCGCCTTCATGCGCGCCATCGGCGATGCCTACATCGAGGCCTATCTGCCCATCGTCCAGCGCCGCAAGGCTGACGCCTATACCGAGCAGCAGCGCGAGTTCCAGGAGTTCCGTCGCGGTCGCTATGTGGAGTTCAACCTGGTCTACGACCGTGGCACCCTGTTCGGCCTGCAATCGGGTGGTCGCACCGAGTCGATCCTCATGTCGCTGCCGCCGCAAGTGCGCTGGGGCTACGACTGGAAGGCCGAGCCGGGCAGCGAAGAAGCGCGCCTGACCGAATACTTCCTGCAAGACCGCGACTGGCTGGCCGCCAGCAATTAAACCGCACCCACTGCGCAGGAGCCGGCTTGCCGGTGAAGAGGCCTTCAAGGCGGACGCGGTTCCTGCCAGTGTGTTGAGCAAATGGGATGAGAGATGGATCAGTACGTTGTCTTTGGTAATCCGATCGGCCACAGCAAATCACCCTTGATCCATCGGCTGTTCGCCCAGCAGACCGGCCAGCAACTGGAATACAACACCCTGCTGGCGCCTCTGGACGATTTCGCCGGTGCCGCCCGCGATTTCTTCGCCCAGGGCCGCGGTGCCAACGTCACCGTGCCGTTCAAGGAAGACGCCTATCGCCTGTGCGACAGCCTGACCGAGCGCGCCCAGCGGGCCGGTGCGGTGAACACCCTGAGCAAGCAAGCGGACGGCACTCTGCTGGGAGACAACACCGACGGCGCCGGACTGGTGCGTGACCTGACGGTCAACGCCGGGGTCAGCCTCAAGGGCAAGCGCATCCTCCTTTTGGGCGCCGGGGGCGCCGTGCGTGGAGCCTTGGAACCCCTGTTGGCGCAGCGGCCGGCGTCGGTGGTGATCGCCAATCGCACCGTGGAAAAAGCCGAGTTGCTGGCCGAACTGTTCGCCGACCTGGGGCCGGTGTCGGCCAGTGGTTTCGATTGGCTGCAGGAGTCGGTGGACCTGATCATCAATGCCACTTCCGCCAGCCTGTCGGGTGAACTGCCACCGATTGCCAGCAGCCTGATCGAGCCGGGCAAAACGGTGTGCTACGACATGATGTACGCCAAGGAGCCGACGCCGTTCTGCCGTTGGGCCAGTGAACATGGCGCGGCGCTGGTGCTGGATGGTTTGGGCATGCTGGCCGAACAGGCGGCGGAAGCCTTCTACCTGTGGCGCGGCGTGCGCCCGGACAGCGCCCCGGTGCTGGCCGAACTGCGCCGCCAGTTGGCCCTGTAAACCCCTGAAGATTATGTGTGGCGAGGGAGCTTGCTCCCGCTCGGGCGCGCAGCGGTCGTAAACCGGCTATCGCGCAGCGACAGGCAAAACCGGGAAGCCGGCCTTGGGCTTGCTGCGCAAGCCAGCGCGAACAAGCTCGCCCGCCACAGGTGGTGTCTCCCTCAAACCTTGGGGTCAGTCTTCGAAGCGGATCGGGCAGTGCTCCGGTCCTTCGAGCTTGATCAATTCCTCTTTCACCGTCTGCCGTGCCCGGCGCAGGGTCAGGCTGCGGTCCTGGCGTTTCAGCCGGCGCGCCTCCTGGTGCAGCATCGCCACCCCTGAATAGTCGATGAAGTTGATCTGCCGGGCGTCGATCACCAGTTTCGGTGCGTGGCAGCGTTGCATGCGCACTTGCAGGTAATGACTGGCGCCAAAGAAGATCGAGCCACCCACCCGCAGGATGTCTGCATCGCCCTCGCTGGAGTGCTGCACCCGTGGCTGGGAGGTGCGCTTGAGGTAGAAGAACAGCGACGCCAGGACCCCGGCATAGATCGCCGTCTGCAACTCCAGGAGCAAGGTGGCGATGCAGGTCAGGCTCATCACCACAAATTCGGCGCGGCTGACCCGGAACAGCGCGCGGATGCCCCGATGATCCACCAGGCCCCAGCAGATCAGCAGAATGCTCCCGGCCATGGCCGGAATCGGGATATGGGCGATCAGCCCGGCGCCGGCCACCGCGAACAGTGCCACCCACAGCGCCGAGAACACCCCGGCCAGGGGCGAGCGGGCACCGGCTTCATAACTCAAGCCCGAGCGGGTGAAGGAGCCGGAGGACAGGTAGCCGGAGAAAAACGCCCCCACCATGTTCGACAAGCCCTGGGCGCGGACTTCCTGGTTGGCGTCGAGCAGTTGTTCCGAACGTGCCGACAGTGAGCGGGCAATCGACAGGCTGGTGACCAGCCCCAGCATCCCCACCGCCACGGCACTGGGCAGCAGCCGCAGGACCAGATCCAGGTCCAGTGGCAACGGGCTCAAGGGCGGTAGCCGGCCCACGAAGGCGCTGACCAATTTGACGTGCCCGAACACCCCCGGCAGCAGCCAGACCACCAGTGCACTGAGGACCAGGCTGAGCAACAGGCTGGGCCAGCGCGGCGCCAGCAGCTTCAGGCCGAGGCCGACGATCAGGGTGCCCAGCCCCAGCAACAGCGAAGGCTTGTCCACAGCGTCCAGGTGTTCCAGCAGCAAGCTCAGGCTATTGAGGGCGGTGGCCTGGTTCGGCAGGTCCAGGCCCAGGAGGTTGGGCAATTGCCCCAGGGCGATCACCACCGCGGCACCGAGGGTGAAACCCAGCACCACCGAATGCGAGACGAAGTTCACCAGGGCGCCGAAGCGCAGCAGCCCCAGCAGCCACTGAAAGACCCCGGCCAGCAGGGTCAGCAGCAGGATCAGGGTGATGTAGTCCTCGGATGCCGGCACGGCCAGAGGGCTGACGCTGGCATACAGAACAATGGAGATCGCTGCCGTGGGCCCGCAGATCAGGTGCCAGGACGAACCCCAGAGGCAGGCGATCAGCACCGGGACTATGGCCGCGTACAGGCCGTACTCCGGCGGCAGGCCGGCGATCAGCGCATAGGCGATCGATTGCGGCAGGGCGAGGATCGCGCCGCTCAGGCCCACCAGCAGATCCCGGCCAACGCTGGCCCGGGTCTGCTGTGGCAGCCAGCCGAGGAAAGGCAGGAGTGAATGGCGGTTGGGCCAGGCCATGGTTCCTCACGGGTGGGTAGATTCAGGGGGGGCCAGGGTAAAGCATTGTCCGGTCTTGGGCATGTGCCGAGGCCGGCCCCTGATCCCCCAGGAGCCGGCTTGCCGGCAAATGGCCGGCGCACCTCGGGCTACAACTTGGCCTTCACCGCCGCCAGGGCCTCTTTGTCATCAAGGGTCCGGACCCCTTCCAGCCATTGCTCCAGCACCGCCGGGTTGGCCTTGATCCAGGCCTTGGCGGCGTCGGCGTTGCTGACCTTCTTGTTCACCACCTCGGCCATGATGGCGTTCTCCATGTCCTGGGTGAACCGCAGATTGGTCAGGAGCTTGCCGACGTTCGGGCAGGCCTGTGCATAACCTTTGCGCGTCAGGGTGTAGACGCTGCCGCTGGCGCCAAAGTACTTCTCGCCCCCGGTCAGGTAATGCATGTTCAGCTGCACGTTCATCGGGTGCGGGGTCCAGCCGAGGAAGGTCACGAAGCGCTGTTTTTTCGTGGCCCGGGACACTTCGGCGAGCATCGCCTGCTCGCTGGACTCGATCAGCTTCCACTGGCCGAGGCTGAACTCGTTGTTCTTGATGATTTCCTGCAGCGACAGGTTGGCCGGGGCACCGGAGCCGATGCCGTAGATCTTCTGGTCAAACTTGTCGGCGAACTTGCTCAGGTCGGCAAAGTCGTGCACCCCGGCGTCCCACACGTAGTCTGGAACTGCCAGGGTGAACTCGGTGCCTTCCAGGTTCTTCGCCAGCTGGATCACCTCGCCATTGGCCACGAACTTGTCGTAGAAGCCCTGTTGCGCCGGCATCCAGTTGCCCAGGAACACATCCACCTGGCCGTCCTTGAGGCCGCCGTAGGTGATCGGCACCGCCAGGGTGTCGATCTTGGCCTTGTAGCCCATGCCGTCCAGTAGAAAGCTGGCGATGGCGTTGGTGGCGGCGATGTCGCTCCAGCCCGGATCGGCCATCTTCACGGTTGCGCACGAGTCGGCCCAGGCGGTTGTGCTGCCCAGAGCCAGGAACCCGACGGCCAGCGCTGTGGATAACTTTTGCATGCTCTTCCCCTTGGATTATTGGTGTTGGCAGGGTTGTGGGTAACGCGCCTTGCGCTCCAGATCGTCGAGGTCGATGTGGTTGCGCATGTATTGCGCACTGGCGTCTACCAGTGGCTGGTGATCCCAGCTCTTGCGTGTGCCCCGGCCCAGGGCGTCGGCCACCAGGCGGCGACGGCGCTGGCTGGCCAGGACCTGTTGGTGAAGGGTGGGGATGTCCCACTTGGCCCGGGCTTCGGCGAGGAAGGCGTCGAACAGCGCTCGATGCTCGGCCGACTGGCTGAGGTCGCGGTGTTCCTGAGGGTCGTTGGCTACATCGAAGAGTAGGCAGGGGTCGTCTTCGCTGTAGATGAATTTGTAGGCGCCCCGACGAATCATCATCAGCGGGCTGATGGTGCCTTCGGCCATGTATTCGCCGAAGACCTCATCGTGGCCGCCCTGCCCCAGCAGGTGGGGGACCAGGGAGCGGCCGTCCAGGGGCAGGTCCGCTTCCACCCGGCCGCCGGCCAGTTCCACCAGGGTCGGCAGCAGGTCGGCGGTGGAGACTGCCGCGCTGACTCGCCCGGCGGCGAACTGCCCCGGCGCGCAGATCAACAGCGGCACCCGGGCGGCCATTTCGAACCAGTGCATTTTGTACCAGAGGCCGCGCTCGCCGAGCATGTCGCCGTGGTCGCCGGAAAACACGATCAGGGTGTCGTCCGCCAACCCGGTGTCTTCCAGGGTCTGCAGCAGCTTGCCGACGTTGCTGTCGATGTAGCTGCAGGCGCCGAAGTAGGCCCGTCGCGCATCGCGGATCTTATCCACAGGCAGCGGCTTGTCCCACAGGTCGTAGACCTTGAGCAGGCGCTGGGAATGCGGGTCCAGTTCGCTCTGCGGCGGGGTCTGGGGCAGTGGGATTTCGTCGTCGCGGTACAGGTCCCAGAAGGCCTTGGGAATGGTGTAGGGATCGTGGGGGTGGGTCATGGACACCGTCAGGCAGAACGGCTGGTCGGCGGCTTCGCGGACATGGTCGAACAGGTACTGCTGGGCCTTGAACACCACCTCTTCATCGAAATCCAGCTGGTTGGTGCGCACGCAGGGCCCAGCCTGCAGCACCGAGGACATGTTGTGGTACCAGCTGGGACGCACTTCGGGTTCATCCCAGTTCACCGCCCAGCCGTAGTCGGCGGGGTAGATATCGGTGGTCAGGCGCTCTTCATAGCCGTGCAACTGATCCGGGCCGCAGAAGTGCATCTTGCCCGACAGCGCGGTGCGGTAGCCCAGGCGCCGCAGGTAGTGGGCGTAGGTGGGCACGTCGGCGGGAAAGTCCGCAGCGTTGTCGTAGGCGCCGATTCTGCTCGGCAACTGCCCGCTGACCAGGGTAAAGCGCGACGGCGCGCACAGTGGGCTGTTGCAGTAGGCAGCATCGAATACCACGCCCCGGGCGGCCAGGCGGCTCAGGTGCGGCAGCTTGATCGGCGATGAACCGTAGAACGGCAGCAAGGGCGCGGCCATCTGGTCGGCCATGATGAAAAGAATGTTCTTGCGCTTCATGGATTCGCGGCATTCCATAGTCGATGGTTATGCGAAAGTGCTGCGATCGAGCATGGATTCCATGTCTTTGGCGGTAAAGCCCATGCACGGCAATGACTAGGATAAGCACAGCTTATGTATGAAGCCCTTGGCGACCTGTCCCTGGACCTGCTCCGGGTGTTTGAAGCAGCGGCCCGTTTGCGCAGCTTCACCGCCGCGGCGGTGGAACTGGGGACCACCCAGCCGGCCATCAGCCAGCAGATCAAACGGTTGGAGGAGCGGTTGAACGTGCGCCTGTTCGACCGGATCTACCGCGGTATCGAACTGACCGAATCCGGCGCCTTGTTACTGGAACAGGTGCAGATTGGCTTGCAGAGCATCGATGCTGGCCTCAGTGCCCTGAGCCAACAGCATCAGCACGAGGTGCTGCAGGTGGCCACGGACTTCGCCTTCGCCGCCTATTGGCTGATGCCGCGCCTGCATCGCTTTCATGAGGCCAATCCCCAGGTGGACGTCAGCCTGGTGACCAGTGAACGCAGCCACAGCATGCTGCGCAGCGATATCGACGTGGCGGTGCTGTTCGGCGACGGGCGTTTCAAGCATGGCGAAAGTCGCTGGCTGTTCAGCGAGGAAGTATTTCCGGTGTGCAGCCCGCTGCTGCTCAAGGAGCGTCTGGCTCCCCTGCCCGCCCATGCCCTGCTGGAGATGCCGCTGCTGCACCTGCGGGGTGAAAACGCCAGCCACTGGTTCGACTGGAGCGGGGTGTTCCGCGAACTGGGCCTGGCTGGCGCCCCGCCCCCGGGGCAATTGCGTTTCGACAACTACACCTTGCTGATCCAGGCGGCCATCGGCGGCCAGGGCGTGGCCATCGGCTGGCGTCATCTGGTGGACGATTTGCTGGCGCAGGGGCTGTTGTGCCGGCCGATCGCCCAGAGTGCGCTGTCCGCCTACGGCTACTACGTGGTGCTGCCGCCACGCAAGCGCCGTGGTCCGTTGATCCAGCGCTTCGTCGACTGGCTGATGGCCGAGCAAGCCGGCAGCGCTCAATCTCTCAAGGGGCTGTCGTTGCCGTCCATTGCCCTGTAGGCGGCGCCTTGAACAGGCTCAACAGGGACAGTGCGCCGTTGCCCAGGCACACCAGCGACACCGACACCACCGCCAGGAAGGCCAGGTATTCCCAGCCGCCGCCCGGGCTGGTGTAGATCCAGCCGTGGGCGCCGTGGACGAAGACAATCGCCCCCAGCAGCATCGGCAGCAGCCCCAGGGCGATCCAGCGCACGCCGACCCCGAGTATCAGCAACAAGCCCCCCACCAGCTCGGCGCACACCGCCGGGTAGGTCAGCCACTCGGGCATGCCGGTGGCGCCGAACAGCTTGAGGGTGCCCGGCCAACCCAGGACCAGGACTTTGAACAGCGCATGGGCGATGTACATGGCGCCCAGGGCCAGGCGCAGGAACAGAGCGGCCCATTGTTCCGGTGCCGAGAGTGGTGATGCGATTGAGCGGGCAGGCATATGACAAGTCCTTGTGTGGTTGGGAATGTTGCCGATTGCTGAGTGTTCAGCGGTTAAACGATGGCCACCGAGGCGCCGGCCAGTAGCAGCACGCCGACGTGGAAGTTGCTGCGAAACAGGTCGTTGCAGGGCTCCGGGTGGTCCGGACTGAACAGGCTGAGCTGGTAGGCCAGGGACAAGGCGATCGGCAGCAGCACGATGAAAAAGCCCGGGTTGGCACCGGCCAGCAGGCCCGCGCCGCACCAGCACAGCAGGGTCATGGCGTAGAACCCGGCGATCCAGGTCTTGCCCCGTTCGGCGAACAGCGTCGCGGTGGAGCGCAGGCCCATGTTCAGGTCGTCCTCACGGTCGCTGTAGGCATAGAGCGTGTCGTAGCCCAACTGCCAGAACAGGCAGCCCAGCCACAGCGCCAGCGCACTGGGTTGCAGGCTGCCGGTGGTTTCCACGCTGGCCATGAGCACGCCCCAGTTGAACACCGCGCCGAGAAACGCCTGGGGCCAGTGGGTGAAGCGTTTGAACAGCGGGTAGACCAGGGTCAGCGGCACGCAGCCCAGGGCCAGCAGCACCGTCAGTGGTTGCAGCAAGGGCAGTAATGCGGCCGCCAGCAGCAAGAGTACGACCAGGCAAGCCAGGGCCTGATTCAGGCTCAGTGAGCCCTTGGCCAGGGGCCGCTGGCGGGTGCGGTTGACCTGGGCGTCGAAGCGTCGGTCGAGGATGTCGTTGATGCAGCAGCCGGCACTGCGCATCAGTAGGGCGCCGAGGGCGAACACCAGCACGGTGCCGACCTGCGGAATACGTCCGGCGCAGAGGATCAGCGCGGCCAGCGCCGGCAGCAGGGTCAGCCAGGTGCCGATGGGCCGGTCCAGGCGCATCAGGCGGGCGTAGGCCTGCCAGGAGCGGGGCAGCCGGGTGGCGACCCAATCGTGGGCGCGAATGTCATTGAGGTCGGGGCTTGCGGGCATCTTGGTTCCCTGAACTTGAGCACGGTCTTGATCGCAACTGAGGACGAGGTTTAAAGGGGTCGAAAAACACTCAGGTCAGTTGCGTTCACTGAACTTCGGGCAAGCCGTGGCCGTGATCGCACGGTTTGATTTTCAGTGCCATCTGCTCGCTTGTCGGATGCGCTAAAGTTGCCCGCGCCCGCCCCTTGGGGCAAGGGAACAATCCGCAATAGCCTCCTGCAGGATATGCAATATGCTCCGTGATGAAGTGCCCCGCGTCCCGCGTATCGACCTCAACCTGCTACGGGTTTTCGATGCCGTCTATGAGGACCGCAGCATCCTGCTGGCCAGCAAGCGCCTGCATCTGAGCCAGTCGGCGGTCAGCCATGCCTTGACCCGGTTGCGTGAGTCCCTGCAGGACGAGTTGTTTATTCGCACCGCCAAGGGCATGCAGCCGTCGGCCCGTGCCGAAGCCATTGCCGGCCCGCTGCGCGAAGCACTGCTGACCATTCAGCGCACCGTGGGCGTGGAGGCGTTCGACCCCGCCAGCGCAACGCGGACCTTCACCCTTGCCGCCAATGACTATCTGAGTTCGGTGCTGCTGGCACCGCTATTGCGGCGCCTGGCCCAGGAAGCTCCGGGGGTGGACCTGGTGGTGCGCCCGGCGACCCGCCTGGATCTGGCCGAGCAGATCGACGTCGGGCGCATCGACCTGGCCGTGGGGGTGTTTGCCGAGCTGCCGCAGCGAGTGCACAGCGCCCGTCTCTGGCAGCAGCAGGATGTGTTGCTGATGTGTCCCGAGCATCCCTTGCTCGACCTGCCCGAGTTGACCCTTGAGGCCCTGGCGGACCAGCCATTGATCACACTGTCGGTAGGCGGGCAGGAGGAAGGCGCGGTCAACGGCTACATTCTTGAGCGCGGTATTGCCCGGCAGTCGGAGATGTTCGATCGCCAGCGCCTGGAGCAGGCGCTGGCGGCGATTGGCCGCAGTCCCCAGTACAAGGTCACCCTGCCCCATGCCCTGGTGCTGCCGCAGTTGCTGGAACAGTCGCGGCTGGTGGCGATTGTGCCGGGGCCGCTGGCCCGGGCTTTCGAACAGCGCTTTGGCCTGTGTCAGCGGGCGCTGCCACTGGCGGTTGAAGCGTCGTCGCTGTTGGCGATCTGGCATGGACGCAACACGGCAGACCCGGCCCATCTCTGGTTGCGCCAGCAGTTGCTGGAGGTGGCAGGCGCGCTGGCGCAACCGCTTTGAGCTGCTCGGCTTTCGGTGTTTTCATGGGGCCGGTGTTTTTTCCACAGAGGCTGCTCAGCCTCTGTGACGAGCCTTGAGGCTTGGTCTTTTATCGCGAGGGTTTGCATGCAACGGATCAAGGGCTATCACGCCCACGTCTACTTCGACGCCAGTACCATCGACCAGGCGCGAGCCTTGTGCGAGCAGGCCGCGCAGCTGTTTGACCTGAAAATGGGTCGGGTCCACGAGCGGCCGGTGGGGCCCCATCCGGACTGGAGTTGCCAGTTGGCGTTCGCCCCTGAGGTGTTTGCCCAGGTAGTGCCGTGGCTAGCCCTCAATCGCCGGGGGCTGGTGGTGTTCCTGCACCCGGATACCGGGGACGATTTGCTCGATCACACCGATCATGCGATCTGGATGGGGGCCATGCGGCCGCTGGATCTGACGGGGTTCTAAGGAGCCGGTGGTTGCTCGTGCACACCATGCAAAAGGGGGGCGCAACCTTTGGTTGCGCCCCCCTGATCTTGCGGTCTGGTCTTTACCTTCAGCTGACCCGAGCCTTGCGTACGCCTTCGGAAAGGGCTGCGCACAGGCTCAGGACGCCATCCACCGCTTGCTCGGAAGACTCGGCGTTGGCGATGTGGTCGATCAGTGCCGAGCCCACGACCACGCCGTCTGCCAGACGGGCGATGGCGGCGGCCTGCTCCGGGGTGCGGATGCCGAAACCGATGCTGATGGGCAGGTCGGTGTGGCGCCGCAGGCGGGTCACGGCCTCTTCCACATGTTCCAGGGTGGCGGCGCCGGCACCGGTCACCCCGGCTACCGAAACGTAGTAGACAAAGCCTGAACTGCCGTCGAGCACCTTGGGCAGGCGCGCGTCGTCGGTGGTTGGGGTGGTCAGGCGGATGAAGTCGATGCCGGCGGCCTGGGCCGGGTCGCACAGCTCGCTGTTATGTTCCGGCGGCATGTCCACCACGATCAGGCCATCCACACCAGATGCCTTGGCGTCGGCAATGAAGCGCGCCACGCCGTAATGGTGGATCGGGTTGTAGTAGCCCATCAGCACCAGCGGCGTTTCGTGGTTGCCTTCGCGGAACTCGCGGACCATCTGCAGGGTTTTCGCCAGGTTTTGCTTGGCCCCCAGGGCGCGGATGTTGGCCAGCTGGATCGCCGGGCCGTCGGCCATCGGATCGGTGAAGGGCATGCCCAGTTCGATCACGTCGGCACCCGCTGCGGGCAGGCCCTTGAGGATCGCCAGGGAAGTGTCGTAGTTCGGGTCGCCGGCGGTGACGAAGGTCACCAGGGCGGCGCGGTTCTGTTCCTTGAGCTTGGCAAAGCGGGTGTGCAGGCGGCTCATCAGTGTTTCTCCTGCTGGGACTGTTGCATGTGGTGCATGACGGTTTGCATGTCTTTGTCGCCGCGGCCCGAGAGGTTGACCACCATCAGGTGATCCTTGGGCAGGGTCGGTGCGCGCTTGAAGACTTCGGCCAGGGCGTGGGCGCTTTCCAGGGCCGGGATGATGCCTTCCAGGCGACAGCACTGGTGGAACGCGGCCAGGGCTTCGTCGTCGGTCACCGAGGTGTATTCGACGCGGCCGATGTCGTGCAACCAGGCGTGTTCCGGGCCGATGCCGGGGTAGTCGAGGCCGGCGGAAATCGAGTGGGCGTCGATGATCTGGCCGTCGTCGTCCTGCAGCAGGAAGGTGCGGTTGCCGTGCAGCACGCCCGGTACGCCGCCGTTCAGGCTGGCGGCGTGCTTGCCGGTCTCGATGCCGTAGCCGGCGGCTTCAACGCCAATGATCTGCACGCTTTTGTCGTCGAGGAACGGGTGGAACAGGCCCATGGCGTTGGAGCCGCCGCCGATGCACGCCACCAGGCTGTCCGGCAGGCGGCCTTCCTGGGCTTGCATCTGCTCGCGGGTTTCCTTGCCGATCACGGCCTGGAAGTCGCGGACCATGGCCGGGTACGGGTGCGGGCCGGCCACGGTGCCGATCAGGTAGAAGGTGCTGTCGACGTTGGTTACCCAGTCACGCAGGGCTTCGTTCATCGCGTCTTTCAGGGTGCCGGTGCCGGCGACGACCGGGATCACTTCGGCGCCCAGCAGCTTCATGCGGAACACGTTGGCCTGTTGGCGCTCGATGTCGGTGGTGCCCATGTAGATGACGCAATCCAGGCCAAAACGCGCGGCCACGGTGGCGGTGGCTACGCCGTGCATGCCGGCGCCGGTCTCGGCGATGATGCGTTTCTTGCCCATGCGCCGGGCCAGGAGGATCTGGCCGATGCAGTTGTTGATCTTGTGCGCGCCGGTGTGGTTCAGCTCTTCGCGTTTGAGGTAGATCTTCGCGCCGCCGCAGTGTTCGGTCAGGCGTTCGGCGAAGTACAGCGGGCTGGGACGGCCGACGTAGTCGCGCTGGAAGTAGGCCAGCTCCTTGAGAAACTCGGGATCTTCCTTGGCCTTTTCGTATTCACGGGCCAGGTCGAGGATCAGCGGCATCAGGGTTTCTGCCACATAACGGCCGCCGAACGCGCCAAACAGGCCGTTGTCGTCAGGACCATTACGCAATTGGGACTGGGTCATTGGAGCGCTCCCGGGGAAGTGTGTGGAATGACAGATTCGTGGAAGGACAATGGAGTCCACTCTACCCCTGACACTGGAGCCTGAAAACCGATAAGATCGCCGCAACCTGTCAGGAAAACTCACCTATCCCATGAGCCGCGACCTGCCCCCCCTGAACGCCCTGCGGGCCTTCGAAGCCACTGCCCGGCTCAACAGCGTCAGCCAGGCTGCCGAACAACTGCACGTGACCCACGGCGCAGTCAGCCGGCAGTTGAAGGTGCTGGAAGAACACCTGGGCCTGAGTCTTTTCGTCAAGGATGGCCGTGGCATTAAACTCACAGATGCCGGGGTTCGCCTGCGCGATGCCAGCAGCGAGGCCTTCGAGCGCCTGCGGGACGTCTGTGGCGAACTGACCCGGGGCAGTGCCGCTGCGCCCTTCGTGCTCGGCTGCTCCGGCAGCCTGCTGGCGCGTTGGCTGATTCCGCGCCTGGGGCGCCTGAATGCCGACTTGCCGGACCTGCGCCTGCACCTTTCTGCCGGTGAAGGCGATCTGGACCCCCGGCGCCCGGGGCTGGATGCCTTGCTGGTGTTTGCCGAGCCCCCCTGGCCGGCGGACATGCAGGTCTATGAGCTGGCCAGCGAGCGAATCGGGCCGGTGCTCAGCCCGCGCTATGCCGGTTACTCGCATTTGCGCGAAGCGCCAGCGGCGGCCCTGGCGGCAGAATCGCTGCTGCACACCACCTCGCGTCCCCAGGCCTGGCCCAGTTGGGCACGGCACAACGGCATCAGCGCCGAGGCGCTGAAGTACGGGCAGGGTTTCGAGCATTTGTATTACTTGCTGGAAGCGGCCGTGGCCGGGCTGGGCGTGGCAATCGCTCCTGAGCCGCTGGTGGCCGAGGACTTGCTGGCGGGCAGGCTGGTTGCCCCGTGGGGGTTTTCCGACACCCCGGGGCAACTGGCGCTGTGGTTACCCAAGCGCGCCGCCGATGGGCGCGCCCGGCAATTGGCGCAGTGGTTGAAAAACGAACTGCGCCAGGCGCTCTAGTTACCGCGCTTGCACAGCAGGTAGGCGGCCAGCAGACCAATGGCGCCTACCGCCACGCCCGCGGTGGTCCAGGGGTGTTCCTGGGCGTAGTCGCGAGTGGCGATCCCGGTTTCGCGGGTTTTGACTTTGACTTCTTCATAGGCATCGCTGATCAGGCTGCGGGAATGCTTGAGCGCATTCTCGGCGTTGCTCTTGAGGGCCTTGAGGGTCTTGCGCGATTCGTCAGTCGCATCGTCCTTGAGGCTTTCCAGGGATTTGAGCAGGCTTTCGATCTCGGCTTCCATACTTTCCAGTGAGGCTTTGCGTAACGAGGTGTTGGCCATGTCGGCTCTCCTGCGGGGTGATGAATAGGCTGTGTAGGTTCCGACTGCGGCCTGTTGGGAAAGTGCAGAAAATCTGAACTTACCCCTTGGCA
Source organism: Pseudomonas sp. 50_B (assembly GCF_017491625.1). Lineage (NCBI taxonomy): Bacteria > Pseudomonadati > Pseudomonadota > Gammaproteobacteria > Pseudomonadales > Pseudomonadaceae > Pseudomonas > Pseudomonas sp. 50_B. The sequence continues at coordinate 80,338 of NZ_JAFGYX010000001.1, read as the reverse complement.
CTGGCGCCCCAAGTAATAAGAAAAATCACTGCTAGGCTGTATTTCACAGCAAAAAAGGAGAGCGCCATGACCGATCATCACACCTACAAGAAAGTCGAACTGGTGGGTTCGTCGCCGAACAGCATCGAAGAGGCAATCAACAACGCGCTGGCCGAGGCGCACAAGAGCATCAAGCACCTGGAGTGGTTCGAAGTGACCGAAACCCGGGGTCATATCAAGGACGGTAAAGCGGCGCATTTCCAGGTCACCCTCAAGGTAGGCTTCCGGATTGCCAATAGTTGAAAGCTTGGGCTAGGCTCTGGAACTTGTGCGCTGGCCGAGTGCCATAGGAAGTGGCAAAGCGCTACAACTGTCTTGAGCCTCTGTCAGGCTGGCTGCAACGCCGCCTCTTTTGATCCGACCAGGGAATGTGACCGATGAAAAAACTAGTATTAGCTGCTGCTTTGTTGAGTCTTGCGGGAACTGCCCTTGCCGCCGGCAAGCCGTGCGAAGAGCTGAAAAGCGAGATCGCCGCGAAGATCGATGCCAAAGGCGCCACCCACTATTCGCTGGAAGTGGTCGACAAAGGCGCGGCGGCTGACGGCAAAGTGGTTGGCTCCTGCGAAGCCGGCACCAAGGAGATTGTCTACAAGCGCGGTTGAGCCTTTGTAGACGCCCATTGAAAAGCCGACGCATCAGCGTCGGCTTTTTTGTGCCCGAAAGCAGCCTTAGCCCTTCATCACCTGGGCCAGCAACTCATAGGAGTGCAGGCGATCGGCGTGTTCGTACAGGTCGCAGGTAAAGATCAGTTCGTCGGCGCCGGTCTGCTCGATCAGCACCTCCAGCTTGGCGCGGATCTTCGCCGGGCTGCCGATCATCGCCAACCCCAGGAAACTCGACACCGCCTCCTTCTCATGGGGCAGCCACAGGCCGTCCATGCTGTTGACCGGCTTGCGCTGGACCAGACTCTGGCCGCGCATCAGGGCGAGAATCCGCTGGTACACCGAGGTGGCCAGGTAATCCGCGTGTTCATCGGTATCCGCTGCTACCAGAGGCACGCCCAGCATCACGTAAGGTTTGTCGAGCACCGCGGAAGGCTTGAAGTGATTGCGATAGACGCGAATCGCCTCATGCATGTAGCGCGGTGCGAAATGCGAGGCGAAGGCGTAAGGCAAACCCCGTTCCCCGGCCAATTGCGCACTGAACAGGCTGGAGCCCAGCAGCCACACCGGTACGTTGGTGCCGGTGCCCGGTACTGCGATCACCCGTTGCTCCGGAGTACGCGGGCCGAGGTAGGCCATCAGTTCCGCCACGTCCTCGGGGAAATCGTCGGCGCTGCCGGAGCGTTCCCGGCGCAGGGCGCGGGCGGTCATCTGGTCGGAACCCGGGGCGCGGCCCAGGCCCAGGTCAATGCGTCCCGGGTACAGGCTTTCCAGGGTGCCGAACTGTTCGGCGATCACCAGCGGTGCGTGGTTGGGCAGCATGACCCCGCCGGAGCCGACGCGAATGCTCGATGTCCCACCGGCCAGATAACCCAGCAACACCGAAGTGGCGGAACTGGCGATGCCATCCATGTTGTGGTGTTCGGCGACCCAGAAGCGGGTGTAGCCGAACTTTTCCACGTGTTGGGCCAGGTCCAGGGAATTGCGCAGGGATTGCGCCGGGCTGCCGTCTTCACGCACGGGCACCAGATCGAGGGTCGAGAATTTAACAGCGGACAGCGGTTTCATAGGCCTGCTTCTCCATAGGGGTGCAGGCCTTTGTCATGAGCCAAAACCTGCCGAAATTTGTATGTCAGACTCATGCAATGTGGGCATATACCCGAGTTTCAATAGTCAGAGTGAATTTGTCGGGTAAATAGACGTCGCGCACACCGGCTGAACTTTGCCGCCGGATCTATCCTCAGAACCCTTAGGCAACAGAAACAAGTGCGGTGCGACCCTTCGCACCCGGTTCTTGAGGAGAAAGAGATGAGTATCAAAAAGAAGGCTTCGGCTCATTGGGAAGGTGATCTGAAAACCGGCATCGGCTCGATCTCGACCGAAACCGGGGTGTTGCGTGAGGCGCCCTATGGCTTCAAGGCACGTTTTGAAGGTGGCAAGGGCACCAATCCGGAAGAGTTGATCGGTGCGGCCCATGCGGGCTGCTTCTCCATGGCGTTTTCGATGATTCTCGGTGATGCCGGGCTCAAGGCGGACAGCATCGATACCCAGGCGGAAGTGACCCTGGATCAGGTGGACGGCGGCTTCGCCATCACGGCGGTGCACCTGATCCTCAAGGCGAAGATCCCCGGCGCCAGCCAGCAGCAGTTCACGGAACTGAGCAACAAGGCCAAGGAAGGGTGTCCGGTGTCCAAGGTGCTCAATGCCAAGATCAGCCTGGAAGCGACGCTGCTGGGTTGAGCGTTGCGTCGGCAAGCCAGCTCCTGCTTCGGTTGCTAGGAGCCGGCATGCCGGTGAATGCGTCTGTGCGGCGGACAAGAACCTGTGGTCGAATACGCGACTGCGGCTTCAGCGCACGCTCGTGCGCGCCGTAGCAAGGGAGCTTGAGATCATGAAACGTTTTGCCTTGGCGGTTGTTTGCTGTGCGCTGGCCACATCGGCCTTCGCCGCCCCCAAGCCCTGCGAGGAACTCAAGGCTGAGATCGAAGCCAAGATCCAGGCCCAGGGCGTTGCCTCCTACACGCTGGAAATCGTCACCAACGACGAGGTCCACGACAACAACATGGTGGTCGGCAGCTGTGAGAACGGCACGAAGAAGATCATCTATCAGAAGAACGATCGCTGAGCCGGCTCACGGCACGCAGTTGATCAGGCGCTCCTCGGCGACGATCTCGCGCTTGGCGTTGTACAGCCGGGCGCTGGGAGTGAAGGCCAGGTTGCGCGCCTCCAGGCGATAGCGCTGGCCGGCCTCAAAATGGTCGTAGCGCAGGCTCAGGTAGCACAGTCGCTCCTGGGGATCGGTGGTCATCCCCATGCCGCCACCGAATACCTCGAAGTCGAAACGCACCATCAGCTCGTGGCTGCCGGGGCTGACCTGGAAGAAACGCCCGTCCCGCAGGCGCTGGTTGTCCAGGCGTTCGGCCATGACCAGCTTGCCCCCCGGCGTCGGCGTGGCCAGGTCGATCCAGGCCTGTTGCGGATCGACACTGGGCAGGGGTGTGCTGCAGGCACTGAGGGTGGCAAGGGCAAGGATCAACAGAAGTGGGCGCATGACGGAGGCCGAATAAGCGAAAGGCCCTCAGCATAGCGCCGATCAATTGCGCTGGCAGCCCGCCGCTCTAGCAGGGTGTGTTGCTCATCAGCCAGCAGGTGGCGGTCCTGGGGGGCTCGAGGTCGATCCAGGCTTGCGCCGGGGCCGGTTCGGGCAGTCCGGCGCCGCCGGCGAAAGACAAGAGTGCGGCCGTCGGCAGTAACACGCACATGGCGAAACTCCAGGCTGGCGAGATAGTCTTGCGGGCAGACTCTCTGTGGATGATTCCAATTGAATAGGCCGCGTTCAAGCCATGGGTTACTTGATCCTCTTTTGCGCTTTTTGTTTGCGGCCCTGACGCTTTTGCTGCTCAACGGTTGCAGCAGCGTTGCGTACTACAGCCAGTTGGCCAGCGGCCAGATGCACCTGTTGCGGGCTCGCACGCCGGTGGCCCAGGTGGTCGCCGACCCCACCCGCGACCCGACCCTGCGGGCCCATCTGGCCCAGTCGCAACGGGCCCGTACCTTTGCCAGCCAGCATCTGCACCTGCCGGATAACAACAGCTACCGGCTGTACGTCGACATCGGCCGGCCCTATGTGGTGTGGAACGTGTTCGCGACCCCGGAGTTTTCCCTGAGCCCGCAGACCCATTGCTTCCCCATTGCCGGTTGCGTGGCCTACCGCGGCTACTACAGCCAGGGCGCCGCCCGGGGCGAGGCGGCGCTGCAGCGGCAAAAAGGCATGGACGTGGCGATCGGCGGGGTGGAGGCCTATTCGACCCTGGGCTGGTTCGATGACCCGATCATCAGTTCGATGATGCATTGGGGCGATGAGCGTCTGGCGACCCTGATCTTCCACGAGCTGGCGCACCAGCGCTTCTATGTGAAGGACGACACCGAGTTCAATGAGTCCTTCGCCACTTTCGTCGAGCAGGAAGGCACCCGCCAGTGGCGGGCCTATCGTGGGTTGCCGCCTCAGGACAACGCTGATGTCCGTCAACGGGATCAGTTCATCCAGCTGTTGCTGGATGCTCGCAAACGCCTGGAGCAGTTGTATGCCCAACCCTTGTCCGCCGAGCAGATGCGCCAGCGCAAGGCCCAGGAGTTCGAAGTGCTGCGCCGGGATTATCGGCAGCTGCGGGACCGCGAGTGGGCCGGTTCCAAGCGCTATGACGCCTGGATCAACGCACCGTTGAACAACGCCCGGCTGCTGCCCTTCGGTCTGTACGACCAATGGGTGCCGGCGTTTGCCGCGCTGTTCAAGGAGGTCAATGGCGACTGGCCGGCGTTTTTCCTTGCAGTGGAGAAACTGGGGCGCCTGCCGGCCGAGCAGCGCAAGGCTGATTTGCTCAGGCTGCAGAGCGCCTTATCCACCAAGCCGGCTCCCACCCCTGACCGGTAGGCGCCGGCTTGCCGGCGAACAGCGGTTCTAACGCCGCAAAAACGCCTGATGCAACTCGGCCAGCGTCTCGAAGTGATAGGCCGGAGCTTCGGCACTCAGCTCCTCACGGCTGCCGAATCCATACCCCACCGCCGCCGCGTCCAGGCCATTGCGCTTGGCGCCGATCAGGTCGTGCTTGCGATCGCCGATCATCAGGGTGCTGGCCGGGTCCAGCTGTTCCTGCTCCAGCAAATGGGCGATCAGCTCCACTTTGTCGGTGCGGGTACCGTCCAGTTCGCTGCCGTAGATCACCTTGAAGTGCCGGGCGAAGTCGAAGTGGCGGGCGATTTCCCGGGCAAACACCCAGGGCTTGGAGGTGGCGATGTACAGCTGGCGCCCTTGCCCGCCGAGTGTTTCCAGCAGCGGCGCGACCCCGTCGAAGACCCGGTTCTCATACAGGCCGGTGACCTTGAAGCGTTCGCGATAGAAGTTCACCGCCTCCCAGGCCCGGGCTTCGTCGAAACCGTAGAACTGCATGAAAGCCTGTAACAGCGGCGGGCCGATGAAGTGCTCCAGCCGGGTCAGGTCCGGCTCGTCGATCCCCAGCTTGCCCAGGGCGAACTGGATCGAGCGGGTAATGCCTTCGCGGGGATCGGTCAGGGTGCCGTCGAGGTCGAACAGGACGGTTTGGTAATGCATGGCAATTCCTCGGCAGTCAGTAGCAGATCAGGGACGGTCGTAGCCTTCGGCCAGGTGCAGGTCCTTGAGCTTCACGTAGTTGGCGGCGCTGTAGGTGAAGAAGGCGCGCTCCTTGTCGGTCAGCGGGCGCGCCTGCTTCACCGGGCTGCCGACGTAGAGAAAGCCGCTTTCCAGGCGCTTGCCCGGTGGCACCAGGCTGCCGGCGCCGACGATCACCTCGTCTTCCACCACCGCGCCGTCCATGACGATGCTGCCCATGCCGATCAGCACCCGGTTGCCGATGCTGCAGCCGTGGAGCATGACCTTGTGGGCGATGGTCACGTCGTCGCCGATCAGCAGCGGGAAGCCGTCGGGGTTGAAGGGGCCGGCGTGGGTGATGTGCAGCACGCTGGCGTCCTGCACGCTGGTGCGCGCGCCGATGCGGATGCGGTGCATGTCGCCGCGGATTACCGTCAGGGGCCAGACCGAGCTGTCGGCGCCGATCTCGACGTCGCCGATGACCACGGCCGAGTGGTCGACAAAGGCCCGTTCGCCCAGGCTCGGGGTGTGGTTCTGATAGCTGCGAATGGCCAAGTGCGAATGCCTCTCTGAGATTTATTAATGGGGGCTATAGCTGCGGTGGCCGCTCATTGTAATTAAGATGGTGCTACGTTTCCCTGCATGTTTCTTCCAGCCAAGGTGCCCACCGTGAGTGTGAACAACCCTCTTCTGCAGCCCTACGACCTGCCGCCGTTCTCGGCGATCCGCGCCGAGCATGTGCAACCGGCCATCGAACAGATCCTGGCTGACAACCGCGCCGCCATCGCTGAAATCCTCAAGACCCAAGCCACCCAGCCCACCTGGGCCGGGCTGGTATTGGCCATGGACGAGCTCAATGACCGCCTGAGCGCGGCCTGGAGCCCGGTCAGCCACCTCAACGCGGTGTGCAACAGCGCCGAACTGCGTGAAGCCTACGAGGCCTGCCTGCCGGCCTTGAGCGCCTACTCCACGGAAATGGGCCAGAACCGCGAGCTGTTCCAGGCTTTCGACGCCCTGGCCAAGAGCCCCGAAGCCGCCGGTTTCGACGTGGCGCAGAAAACCATCCTTGAACACTCCCTGCGGGACTTCCGCCTGTCGGGCATCGACCTGCCGCCCGAGCAGCAACAGCGCTACGCAGAGGTACAAAGCCGGCTCTCGGAGCTGGCCAGCCGTTTCTCCAACCAGTTGCTGGACGCCACCCAGGCCTGGACCAAGCACATTACCGACGAAGCGGCCCTGGCCGGCCTGACCGACTCGGCCAAGGCGCAGATGGCCGCCGCGGCCCAGGCCAAAGGCCTGGACGGCTGGCTGATCACCCTGGAATTCCCCAGCTACTACGCGGTGATGACCTACGCCCAGGACCGTGCCCTGCGTGAAGAGGTCTATGCCGCCTACTGCACCCGGGCGTCGGACCAAGGCCCTAATGCCGGTCAGCACGACAACGGCCCGGTGATGGAAGAGATCCTCGACCTGCGTCAGGAACTGGCCAAGCTCCTGGGCTTTGCCTGCTTTTCCGAGCTGAGCCTGGCCACCAAGATGGCCGAGTCCAGCGATCAGGTGCTGAGCTTCCTGCGGGACCTGGCCAAGCGCAGCAAACCCTTTGCCGCTCAGGACCTGGAACAGCTCAAGGCCTATGCCGCCGAACAGGGCTGCCCCGACCTGCAAAGCTGGGACAGCGGTTTCTATGGAGAGAAGCTGCGTGAGCAGCGTTACAGCGTGTCCCAGGAAGCCCTGCGCGCCTACTTCCCCATCGACAAGGTACTTGGCGGCCTGTTCGCCATTGTCCAGCGCCTGTACGGCATCGAGATTGCCGAGCAGCAGGGCTTCGACAGCTGGCACCCGGACGTGCGCCTGTTCGAAATCAAGGAAAACGGTCAGCACGTCGGCCGTTTCTTCTTCGACCTCTACGCCCGCTCCAACAAGCGTGGCGGTGCCTGGATGGACGGTGCCCGCGACCGTCGCCGCACCGTTGACGGTGTGTTGCAGAGCCCGGTGGCCAACCTGGTGTGCAACTTCACCCCGGCCGACAGCGGCAAGCCTGCACTCCTGACCCACGACGAAGTCACCACCCTGTTCCACGAGTTCGGCCATGGCCTGCACCACCTGCTGACCCGGGTCGAGCATGCCGGGGTCTCCGGTATCAACGGCGTGGCCTGGGACGCGGTGGAGCTGCCGAGCCAGTTCATGGAGAACTGGTGCTGGGAGCCGGAAGGCCTGGCGCTGATCTCCGGTCACTATGAAACCGGCGAGCCGCTGCCCCAGGACCTGCTGCAGAAGATGCTGGCGGCGAAGAACTTCCAGTCCGGGCTGATGATGGTGCGCCAGCTGGAATTCTCGCTGTTCGACTTCGAACTGCATGCCACCCACGGCGATGGCCGCAGCGTGCTGCAAGTGCTGGAAACCGTGCGTGACGAGGTCTCGGTGATGCGTCCGCCGGCCTACAACCGTTTCCCCAACAGCTTCGCCCACATCTTTGCCGGCGGTTATGCCGCGGGCTACTACAGCTACAAGTGGGCGGAAGTGCTGTCGGCCGATGCCTTCTCCAAATTCGAGGAAGACGGCGTGCTCAACCCGGCCACCGGGCGGGCGTTCCGCGAGGCGATTCTGGCCCGTGGCGGCTCCCAGGAGCCGATGGTGCTGTTTGTCGATTTCCGCGGACGGGCGCCGTCGATTGACGCACTCTTGCGCCACAGCGGCCTCAGCGAGGACGCGGCAGCATGAGTGACGCACCCGTGAAGACCAAGAAACGCTTTATCGCCGGCGCGGTGTGCCCGGCGTGCAGTGAGCAGGACAAGCTGATGATGTGGAGTGAGGACGACGTACCCCATCGCGAGTGCGTGGCCTGTGGCTACTCCGACACCCTCAACGAGCAGGGCCTGTCGGTGCCCAAGGAACTCGGGACCCGGGTCAACAGCGCGACGCCCAAGGTGGCTGACACCAAGGTGCAATCGGTGCAGTTCTTCCCCAACCCCAAGTTGAAGAAAAAAACCGACTGACCACGCCAGACAAAGCCGGCTCCCTGTTAGGAGCCGGCTTGCCGGCGAAACGATTCGCCATCCTTCCTTCGCCCCGTGGGCTTTGGCGAGCCAGCTCGCTCCTACGCGGCCCCCTGACCCCCACCGTTTCGAACCAGCTTTTCACCGAACAGGTGGCGAACACACGGGTGCTGCAGCCGCCATTGGCCAGCAAAGCCCCGTGAGCCAACTGTCAGAGAAACGTGAAGCTGATACGTAATTTTCCGCCGCTTCTGATCTTTTTTTCGCCTGAAACGGTTCATCCAAATGCTTAGCCTGCTACCATTTGTAACCAAATTTTGCTGATGTGCTCATAAAAACCGGGTCTTGCCCGGCCTTCTGCGTTGCCAAAACACAAAGTCGCGCCATGACGCGGCTGACCTTTCCATCAATGCCTGATGAGGTGCACCCATGTCTGATCAAGATCGAGACAACCCGCGGCGTGAGTTTTTGCGTAAATCCTTGACCTTGATCCCTGTGGTCACTGTCGCCAGTACCGGCCTGGGCAGTTCCATGCTGGCGGCCGCGCCCGAGACGGCCGCCCCTGCCAGGCCGGCGGCGCCGAGCAAGCTGCCCAGCGGCAGCCAGAACTATGAGCCCAGTTACTTCAGCGCCGAAGAGTGGGCCTTCATCAAGGCGGCGGTAGAGCGCCTGATCCCGGCGGACGAAATGGGGCCAGGTGCCCTGGAAGCCGGGGTGCCGGAGTACATCGACCGCCAAATGAACACCCCCTACGCCGCCGGCGCCCTGTGGTACATGCAAGGTCCGTTCAAGGCCGACGCCGCACCGGAGATGGGTTGGCAGAGCAAGCTGGTGCCCAAGGACATCTATCGCCTGGGCATTGCCGCTGTGGATGCATGGTGCAAAGACCTCAAAGGTCAAGTTTTTGCTGCGCAAGACAGCGCTACCCGAGACGCTTTGCTCAAGCAGCTGGAGGCCGGAACCCCGCAGTTCGAGGCGCTCCCGGCCAAGCTTTTCTTCAATCTGCTGCTGCAAAACACCAAGGAAGGCTTCTTCAGCGATCCGATCCACGGTGGCAACCAAGGCCTGGTGGGCTGGACCCTGATCGGCTTTCCCGGCGCACGCGCCGATTTCATGGATTGGGTGGAGCGCAACGAGCAATACCCCTTCCCGGCAGTATCGATTCGCGGCCAGAGGGCTTGAGCATGGCAACAGTGATGAAGAAGGTCGACGCAGTGATCGTCGGTTTCGGCTGGACCGGCGCGATCATGGCCAAGGAGCTGACCGAAGCCGGGCTCAGCGTGCTGGCGCTGGAGCGCGGGCCAATGCAGGACACCTACCCTGACGGCAGTTATCCCCAGGTGATCGACGAGCTCACCTACAGCGTGCGCAAGAAACTCTTCCAGGACATTTCCAAAGAAACGGTGACCATTCGCCACAGCGTCAACGACGTGGCCTTGCCCAACCGGCAACTGGGCGCCTTCCTGCCGGGCAACGGCGTGGGCGGCGCCGGCCTGCACTGGTCTGGCGTGCACTTTCGCGTCGACCCCATCGAACTGCGCATGCGCAGTCATTACGAAGAGCGCTACGGCAAGCATTTCATCCCCAAGGACATGACCATCCAGGACTTCGGCGTCAGCTACGAAGAGCTGGAGCCGTTCTTCGACTTCGCGGAAAAGGTCTTCGGCACCTCCGGCCAGGCCTGGACCGTGAAGGGCCAGTTGGTGGGCGACGGCAAGGGCGGCAACCCTTATGCACCGGATCGCTCGGACCACTTCCCCCTGGAGTCGCAGAAAAACACCTATTCCGCACAGCTGTTCCAGAAAGCCGCCCATGAAGTGGGCTACAAGCCCTACAACCTGCCGTCGGCCAATACCTCAGGGCCTTACACCAACCCTTATGGCGCGCAAATGGGCCCGTGCAATTTCTGCGGCTTCTGCAGCGGCTACGTCTGCTACATGTATTCCAAGGCCTCGCCCAACGTGAACATTTTGCCGGCCCTCAAGCCGTTGCCGAATTTCGAGTTGCGCCCCAATTCCCACGTGCTCAAGGTCAACCTCGACAGCAGCAAGACCCGCGCCACCGGCGTCACCTATGTCGATGGCCAGGGCCGGGAGATCGAGCAGCCGGCGGACCTGGTGATCCTCGGCGCCTTCCAGCTGCACAACGTGCGCCTGATGCTGCTGTCGGGCATCGGCAAGCCCTACGACCCGATCAGCGGCGAAGGCGTGGTGGGCAGGAACTTCGCCTACCAGAACATGGCCACCATCAAGGCCTACTTCGACAAGGACGTGCACACCAACAACTTCATCGGCGCTGGCGGCAACGGTGTGGCGGTGGACGACTTCAACGCCGATAACTTCGACCACGGCCCGCACGGTTTCGTCGGCGGCTCGCCGATGTGGGTCAACCAGGCCGGCAGCCGGCCGATTGCCGGCACCTCGAACCCACCGGGCACCCCGACTTGGGGCAGCGCCTGGAAGAAGGCCACTGCCGATTACTACACCCACCAGGTATCCATGGACGCCCACGGCGCGCATCAGTCCTACCGTGGCAACTACCTGGATCTGGACCCGGTGTACCGCGATGCCTACGGCTTGCCGCTGCTGCGGATGACCTTCGACTGGCAGGAAAACGACATCAAGATGAACCGCTTCATGGTCGAGAAGATGGGCAAGATCGCCGAGGCGATGAATCCCAAGGCCATTGCCCGGCTGGGCAAGCAGGTAGGGGAGCACTTCAACACCGCGTCCTACCAGACCACGCACCTGAACGGTGGCGCGATCATGGGCACCGACCCCAAGACCAGTGCCCTGAACCGCTACTTGCAGAGCTGGGACGTGCACAACGTCTTCGTTCCCGGGGCTTCGGCCTTCCCTCAAGGCCTGGGCTACAACCCCACCGGCCTGGTGGCGGCGTTGACCTACTGGTCGGCCCGGGCGATCCGCGAGCAGTACCTGAAAAACCCCGGCCCGCTGGTGCAGGCATAAGGAGCGATGACCATGAAAGCACTCGTTATCGCCACCCTGGCGCTGCTGGGCAGCGCCTCGGTCAGCGCCGCCGAAGCGGATCAGCAGGCCCTGGTGCAGCAGGGCGAGTACCTGGCCCGTGCCGGTGACTGCGTGGCCTGCCACACCGCCAAGGACGGCCAGCCGTTCGCCGGCGGGCTAGCGATGGAAACCCCCATCGGGGTGATCTATTCCACCAACATCACCCCGGACAAGACCGGCATCGGCGACTACAGCTTCGAGGACTTCGACCAGGCCGTGCGCCATGGCGTGGCCAAGGGCGGCAGTACCCTGTACCCGGCCATGCCCTTCCCGTCCTATGCCCGGGTCAGCGACGCCGACATGCAGGCGCTCTACGCCTACTTCATGAAGGGCGTGGCGCCGGTGGCCAGGGACAACCAGGACAGCGACATTCCCTGGCCCCTGAGCATGCGCTGGCCGCTGTCGATCTGGCGCTGGTTGTTCGCCCCGAGCGTGGAGACCCCGGCGCTCGCGACCGGCAGCGATCCGGTGATCAGCCGCGGTGCCTATCTGGTGGAGGGCCTGGGCCACTGTGGTGCCTGCCACACGCCCCGGGCCCTGACCATGCAGGAGAAGGCCCTGAGCGCCAGCGACGGCAGTGCTTTCCTGTCCGGCAGTGCGCCGCTGGAGGGCTGGATCGCCAAGAGCCTGCGCGGTGACCACAAGGATGGCCTGGGCAGTTGGAGCGAAGAGCAACTGGTGCAGTTCCTCAAGACCGGCCGCAGCGATCGCAGCGCGGTGTTTGGCGGCATGAGCGATGTGGTGGTGCACAGCATGCAGTACATGAGCGAGGCCGACCTGACGGCGATTGCCCGCTACCTCAAGTCGCTGCCGGCCAATGATCCCAAGGATCAGCCGCACTCGTATGACCAGCAGGTGGCCGAGGCTCTGTGGAAAGGTGACGACAGCCAGCCCGGTGCGGCGGTGTACATCGACAACTGCGCAGCCTGCCATCGCACCGACGGCCAGGGCTACACCCGGGTGTTCCCGGCGCTGGCGGGCAATCCGGTGCTGCAATCGGCGGATGCCACCTCGCTGATTCACATCGTGCTCAAGGGCGGCACCTTGCCGGCCACCCACAGCGCGCCGTCGACCTTCACCATGCCGCCTTTCGCCTGGCGCCTGTCGGACCAGGAGGTGGCCGATGTGGTCAACTTCATCCGCGGCAGCTGGGGCAACCAGGCGTCGGCGGTGAAGGCCGGGGACGTGGCGGCGTTGCGCAATGGCGACCTGCAGAGCACGTCCAACGATGATTTGGGGCCGTTCACTGGTCGCTAGCGTCGAGGCCGGCGCCCGCTGCTGGCGTCGGTCCGGCGGTGGCTGTTCAGTCCTGGGTAAAGCGCTGGATGCCCAAGCGGCTTTCCAGTTGATAGCCGGCGATGCAGTCCGCCAGTCCGGCGTTCATCAGGTCTTCCCAGCTTGCGGGGAGCAGGCCGATGCCATTGTGGTGGGCGCTCCAGCGCACCGCGGCGAACTTCGGGTCCGCTTCATCGAAAGGTTGCTGGTTGTTCACCGCGGCCTTTTCGATGTCCTGGGTGCACAGCTCGAATTCGCAGGCCACGCCCCAGAGCTGGCCATCGGGCGCCCTGACGATGATCAGGTCGGCGCCTTGTTCGTAGCTGGGGAGGTAGGCATCCGCTGCGTAGAAGATCTTTTCCAGCCTGCCAGGTGTCCTGGGCATGTTTGCGCTCCTGTTCTTTGAGCCTGCCTTATACCCCAACGCCACAAACCTGTAGGAGCCGGCTTGCCGGCGAAGGTGCGGCCTGTGTGCGCTGGGGAGCGTTCACTTGCAGGGGGTGGGTTTCGGTCCGGCGGTGCTGGTCAGATAAATCCGGCTCCATTACTGTGTATGCATACAGTAATGGAGCGCTCCCATGTTCACCCCCCTGCCTCCCCGTGGTCGCGGTACCGCGAGCAATCCGCACAATCGTTTCGCGCCCAATCGTTCGGTGGCCGAGGACGACGGCTGGTACCAGGAAGTGCCGCTGACCCAGGGCACCGAGGTGCGTTTTGAAACGGCGAAATCCATCATTACCCGCAACACCTCGCCTGACCTGCCCTTCGATCGCTCGATCAACCCCTATCGCGGCTGTGAGCACGGCTGCATTTATTGCTATGCGCGGCCCAGTCATGCCTATTGGGATATGTCCCCGGGGCTGGATTTTGAAACCAAGCTGATCGCCAAGAGCAACACCGCCGCGCTGCTGGAGCAGCAACTGTCCAAGCCCGGCTATCGCTGTGCCCCGATCAACCTGGGGTCCAATACCGACCCCTACCAGCCCATCGAGCGTGAGCAGCAACTGACCCGACGCACCCTGGAAGTGCTGCTGCGCTATCGGCATCCGGTGACCATCGTCACCAAGGGCTCGCTGGTCCTGAGGGACCTGGACCTGCTGGTCGAGCTGGCCCGGCAGCGGCTGGTGGCGGTGATGATCAGCCTGACCACCCTGGACGATGAGTTGAAGCGCATTCTCGAACCCCGCGCGGCGGCGCCCAAGGCGCGTTTGCGGGCGATCCGGGTGATGCGTGAAGCGGGCGTTCCGGTGGGGGTGCTGTGTTCGCCGATGATCCCGATGATCAACGACAGCGAGCTGGAAAGCCTGCTCGGCGAGGCCCATGCCGCCGGTGCGCAGAGCGCGGCCTACATGATGCTGCGCCTGCCCCTGGAGGTGGCGCCGCTGTTCGAGGAGTGGCTGGCGGCGCATTACCCGCAGCGGGCCGCCCATGTGCTCAGCCTGATCCGCCAGAGCCGGGGTGGTGAGCTCTACGACAGCCGTTTCGGCAGCCGCATGCGCGGTGAGGGACCCTTCGCCGACCTGTTGGCCCAGCGTTTCGCCAAGGCGCTCAAGCGCCTGGGGCTCGATCGGCGCGCGGGCTTCGATCTTGATTGCTCGGCCTTCTGTCCGCCGGGGGGGCAGATGTCGTTGCTGTGAGAAGCATTGGCCTATGGTTGCCTAGCGGATGTTGCTGACGGAGGTCCGCTGGTCACCTTTTGACATCGCCCATAGTGGCGTTCTAGAGCGTTCCATTCAGTTTGAGTTAAGTTTTTAGCGCTACCTTGCCCATCAAGTGACCGACGGGTCGCGGTCGGCGCCCCGGTTATTTTTTAATCGATTACTGGCGTCGTGCCGGATAATTCTGGAAAATTCACCAAATCCGACAGAGAGGCTGAATCATGAGTGACAAGGATAAACAGCCGTTGGCTGCGTCGGCTCCCGCACCCACCGAGGTTGCCGAAACCGCCGATGCAGCGCTGCAGCATATCGTTGACGGCTTTTTGCATTTTCATCATGAAGTCTTCCCGCAGCAGGAAGAGCTGTTCAAGAAACTCGCCACCGCCCAGCGGCCAAGGGCGATGTTCATTGCGTGCGCGGATTCGCGCATCGTTCCCGAACTCATTACCCAGAGCTCTCCCGGCGACCTGTTCGTGACCCGCAACGTGGGCAACGTGGTGCCGCCCTATGGGCAGATGAACGGGGGTGTTTCCACGGCGATCGAATACGCGGTGCTGGCCCTTGGGGTGCACCACATCATCGTCTGCGGGCACTCGGACTGCGGCGCCATGCGGGCGGTGCTCAATCCGCAAAGCCTGGAGAAAATGCCTACGGTCAAGGCCTGGCTGCGGCACGCCGAAGTGGCGCGGACCATGGTCCACGAGAACTGCGATTGCGCCGATGAATCCTCCAGCATGCATGTGCTGACCGAGGAGAACGTCATCGCCCAGTTGCAGCATCTGCGCACCCACCCTTCGGTGGCTTCGCGCATGGCCAACGGCCAATTGTTCATCCATGGCTGGGTCTACGACATCGAGACCAGTTCGATCAAGGCCTACGACGCGGACAAGGGCTGTTTCCTGCCGCTCGATGGCACTCATCCGATCCCCGTGGCGACGCCCAAAGCGCGCTTCTAATCCCGCCTAAATACACCTGAGTGGTTGTAGCCAGGGCCGCCGTTTGGCGGTCCGGCTTTGCCACGCCTGAACAAAAGTCAGGAGAACTGTCATGCGTGCAGCACAGTTGAAAAGTGTCCTGCCACGGGAGCTGCTGGCTTCGGTGGTGGTGTTTCTGGTGGCCCTGCCCCTGTGCATGGGGATCGCCATTGCCTCGGGCCTGCCGCCAGCCAAGGGCCTGATCACCGGGATCATCGGCGGGCTGGTGGTGGGCTGGCTGGCGGGCTCGCCCTTGCAGGTCAGCGGTCCGGCTGCCGGGCTGGCGGTGCTGGTGTTCGAACTGGTGCGCCAGCACGGTGTGGCCATGCTCGGGCCGATCCTGCTGTTGGCCGGGCTGCTGCAATTGCTGGCCGGGCGTCTGCGCCTGGGGTGCTGGTTCCGGGTCACGGCGCCGGCGGTGGTCTACGGCATGCTGGCGGGCATAGGTGTGTTGATCGTGCTGTCCCAGGTGCATGTGATGCTTGATGCCGCGCCCCAGGCCTCGGGGCTGGCTAACCTTGTCGGTTTCCCTCAGGCGCTGGCCCAGGCCTTGCCGAGCCTGGGTTGGCAGGCGGGCTTGCTGGGGTTGTCGACCATCGCGCTGATGTGGGGGTGGGACAAGTGGCGGCCACAATCGCTGCGCTTCATTCCGGGGGCTTTGCTGGGGGTGGGCCTGGCGACCCTGGCCAGCCTGGTCCTGGCCCTGGAGGTGAAGCGGGTCGAGGTGCCGGCCAACCTGAGTGAGGCCATCGACTGGCTGCGCCCCGCCGACCTGCTCAATCTGGCGGACCCCAACCTGTTGATCGCGGCCTTCGCCGTGGCTTTCATTGCCAGCGCCGAGACCTTGCTGTCTGCCGCTGCAGTGGATCGCATGCACAGCGGCGTGCGTTCGGACTTCGACCGTGAACTGTCGGCCCAGGGCGTGGGCAATATGCTCTGCGGCCTGCTTGGGGCCTTGCCGATGACCGGGGTCATCGTGCGCAGTTCGGCCAACGTCCAGGCCGGGGCCCAGACCCGTTTCTCGACGATCTTCCATGGTCTGTGGCTGCTGGGTTTCGTGTTGCTGCTGTCCAGCGTGCTGCAGAGCATTCCAGTGGCGAGCCTGGCCGGGGTGCTGGTCTACACCGGCTTCAAGCTGGTGGACCTCAAGGTGTTTCGCGGCCTGGGGCGCTACGGGCGGATGCCGATGTTGACCTACGCGGTGACGGCCCTGGCGATTGTCTTCAGCGATCTGCTGACCGGTGTGCTGATAGGTTTTGCCCTGACGCTGGCCAAGCTGGCGTTCAAGGCCTCGCGCTTGAAGATCAGCCTGATCGACCTTCCAGCCGCTGGCGAGATGGAGCTGCGACTGATGGGGGCCGCGACCTTTCTCAAAGTGCCGGCCCTGACTCGGGTTCTGGCGAGCATTCCACCGGCGACAACGGTGCATGTGCCTCTCAACCACCTCAGATACATCGATCACGCCTGCCTGGAGCTGCTGGAGGAATGGACTCGGGCCAATCAGGCCAAGGGTTCGCGGTTGATGATTGAGGCGCGGGGCTTGAAGCGACGCCTGGAAGGACGCTTGAGCAGTGGTGGTGGGATTGGAGTGGCGTCAGCAAGAAGTTGATGGCAGGGAATGGGCTGCCCCTTCGCCACAAGGCTCGTTGCGAGCCTTGCTGGCGAGGAGTGGGTTCAGGCGGCGGGCTGGTCGAGCTCTAGCTCCACGCCCAGCTGGCGCGACAGGCAGGGCCAGCGCTTCCACGCGGCCTCGGTGTCCGGGCTATTGAGTGTGTCGCGGTAGGCTTCCACGGATTCCAGGGCGAAGCTTTCTTCGTTGAGCATGGCGTCGACCGCGTGGTGCACCGCTTCGTCCAGTTGGTTGGCGAAGGTTTCGCCGATCAGTTGGTGGGCGATGAGGTTGGCGACCGTCATGTCCAGGGGGATCAGTGGACGGCCGAAGTGCTTGATGTACAGGTCGTTGACTTCTTCCACCAGGCGTAGGGCCAGGTAGGCTTCGTCCAGCAGGCTGTCGAGGCCGACGTGGCCGTCCATGATGGCCGGCGGCTGGAGGAAGAATTGCTCGGCGATCTTCAGTACCGGCTTGATCTGCGATTCGATTCCGGCTTCACGGGCCACCGCATTGGCGGCGTCCAGCAGGTCTGGAACCTGGTCGATGTAGGCGCTGACGAAACGGGTCATGACGTCCTTGGCGTCGACTTCGGGCAGCTGGATGGCGGGGTGCAGGTGAGGCAGTTGCGTTTCCAACTGACGGGTCAGAAGGCCTGTGCTGGCTTCGTGTTGCCGGGCCAGTTGGATCTGCTCGCGCAATGCGGCGGTGTTCATGAAAACTCCAGGGACAAGGACATGAATAGGGAGCACATAAGTTAGCCTGCTTACGAAAATGCTTAAGACGCATTTGTCATAATTATTTCATGCTTAGACGGTGGGGTTATATCGCTCTGCCATCCCGGGCACTCGACCCCTTTTGTGCCGTGGCCTGCAAACCTGCTTTCCAGTGTTTCAGCTGATTTACGCCCTCGCGTTGCGAGGTCAGAGTCGCTGTCTATACTCGCCATTGTGTGAAGTTAGCTGATGATGCCCGACTGCAGATGCAGCGAGGCCCGGCCGGTTTAAGTTCGTAGTCTAGGCAGCCGCTCCCTTGCCGCAGGTGTTAAGCCGGCGGGATAACAAGAACGATAAGGGGAACCCGCAATGATGCGACATCCACATGTCTGGATGGGCCTCCTGTTGTTGTCGATATTCAGCCAGGCGCAAGCCGCCTGGACGGTGAATATGACGCCTGGGGCTACCGAGATAAGCCACGCGGTATTCGACCTGCACATGACCATCTTCTGGATCTGTGTGGTGATCGGCGTCATCGTCTTCGGCGCGATGTTCTGGTCAATGATCGTTCACCGTCGCTCCACGGGCCAGGTCCCGGCCCGGTTCCACGAAAGCACCACCGTGGAAATCCTCTGGACCATCATCCCCTTCCTGATCCTGGTGGCCATGGCCGTCCCGGCGACGGCGACCCTGATCAAGATGTACGACACCAGCGAGCCGGATGTGGACATCCAGATCACCGGCTACCAATGGAAGTGGCACTACAAATACCTCGGCCAGGATGTGGAGTTTTTCAGCAACCTGGCCACCCCCGCCGAGCAGATCCACAACAAGAGCGTCAAGGGCGAGCACTACCTGCTGGAAGTCGACCAGCCCCTGGTGCTGCCGGTGGGGGCCAAGGTGCGCTTCCTGGTGACCGCCGCCGACGTGATCCACTCCTGGTGGGTGCCGGCCTTTGCGGTCAAGCGTGACGCCATCCCGGGCTTCGTCAACGAAGCCTGGACCCGGGTCGACAAGCCCGGCATCTACCGTGGCCAGTGCGCCGAGCTGTGCGGCAAGGACCACGGCTTCATGCCGATCGTGGTCGAGGTCAAGAGCCAGGCCGACTACGACACCTGGATGGGCGAGCGCAAGGCCGAGGCCGCCAAGCTCAAGGAGCTGACCAGCAAGGAATGGACCCTCGATGAGCTGGTGGCCCGTGGCGATAAGGTCTACCACACCGCTTGCGTCGCCTGTCACCAGGCGGAAGGCCAGGGCCTGCCGCCGATGTTCCCGGCCCTCAAGGGCTCGAAGATCGCCACCGGGCCCAAGGGCGATCACTTGAATATCGTCCTTCACGGCAAACCGGGGACTGCCATGGCGGCCTTCGGCAAGCAGTTGTCGGAAGTCGACATCGCTGCGGTGGTGACCTACGAGCGCAACGCCTGGGGCAACAACAAGGGCGACATGGTCACGCCAAAAGAAGTGCTGGCGCTGAAACAGGCGGAAAGCAAATGAGCCGGCTTATTGGGTATTTCCGCAACCGCTCGGGGTGCAGTGTCCCTGAGCGTCCAGCCCACCCGTTTGCAGGAGACAGGGCATGAGTGCAGTGATCGATGACCACGGCCACGCCGGCCATGATGACCACGCCCATGGTCCCGCCAAGGGCCTGATGCGCTGGGTTCTGACCACCAACCACAAGGATATCGGCACCCTGTACCTGTGGTTCAGCTTCAGCATGTTCCTCCTCGGCGGCTCGTTCGCCATGGTGATCCGCGCCGAGCTGTTCCAGCCCGGGCTGCAGATCGTCGAGCCGGCGTTCTTCAACCAGATGACCACCATGCATGGCCTGGTGATGGTCTTCGGCGCGGTGATGCCGGCTTTCGTCGGCCTGGCCAACTGGATGATTCCGCTGATGATCGGCGCCCCGGACATGGCCCTGCCGCGGATGAACAACTTCAGCTTCTGGCTGTTGCCGGCGGCCTTCCTGATGCTGGTTTCGACGTTATTCATGCCCGGCGGCGGGCCCAACTTCGGCTGGACCTTCTACGCCCCGCTGTCCACCACCTACGCCCCGGAAAGCGTGACCTTCTTCATTTTCGCCATCCACCTGATGGGTATCAGTTCGATCATGGGGGCGATCAACGTGATCGCCACCATCCTCAACCTGCGTGCCCCGGGCATGACCCTGATGAAGATGCCGCTGTTCGTCTGGACCTGGCTGATCACTGCCTTTCTGCTGATCGCAGTGATGCCGGTGCTGGCCGGCTGCGTGACCATGATGCTGATGGACATCCACTTCGGCACCAGCTTCTTCAGTGCCGCCGGCGGCGGCGACCCGGTCTTGTTCCAGCACGTGTTCTGGTTCTTCGGCCATCCCGAGGTGTACATCATGATCCTGCCGGCCTTCGGCGCCGTCAGCTCGATCATCCCCACTTTCAGCCGCAAGCCGCTGTTCGGCTACACCTCGATGGTCTATGCCACCGGAGCCATTGCCTTCCTGTCGTTCATCGTCTGGGCGCACCACATGTTCGTGGTGGGCATCCCGCTGGTGGGCGAACTGTTCTTCATGTACGCCACCCTGCTGATTGCCGTGCCCACCGGGGTCAAGGTGTTCAACTGGGTGAGCACCATGTGGCAGGGCGCGCTGACGTTCGAGACGCCGATGCTGTTCGCCGTGGCCTTTGTCATTCTGTTCACCATTGGCGGCTTTTCCGGGTTGATGCTGGCCATCGCCCCGGCGGACTTCCAGTACCAGGACACCTACTTCGTGGTGGCGCACTTCCACTACGTGCTGGTGCCGGGGGCGATCTTCGGGATCTTCGCCTCGGCCTATTACTGGTTGCCCAAGTGGACCGGGTACATGTACGACGAAACCCTGGGCAAGCTGCACTTCTGGCTGTCCTTCGTCGGCATGAACCTGGCGTTCTTCCCTATGCACTTCGTGGGTCTGGCGGGCATGCCGCGGCGGATTCCGGACTACAACCTGCAGTTCGCCGACTTCAACATGGTGTCCTCTATCGGTGCCTTCACCTTCGGCGCGACGCAGATCTTCTTCCTGTTCATCGTCATCAAGTGCATTCGCGGTGGCAAACCGGCCCCGGCCAAGCCGTGGGAAGGGGCCGAAGGGCTGGAGTGGAGCATTCCATCGCCGGCGCCGTACCACACCTTCGTCACGCCACCGGAAGTGAAATGAACAGCTGTGTTGTAGGAGCGAGCCTGCTCGCGAAGGCGCCAGAAGGTGGTGCCCTGCTCGTCGGCAAGCCGGCTCCTACAGGTTCGGGAGGACGTTGAGATGGCCGAGATCTCGCTGAAGAAGCTGGTGACCCGCCTGTTGCTGGTGGTGGCGGCGATGTTCGTTTTCGGTTTTGCCCTGGTGCCGATCTACGACGTGATGTGCAAGGCCTTGGGCATCAATGGCAAGACCGGCGGGCAGTACGCGGACCAGGGGCAGCAGATCGACGCTTCGCGCCAGGTGCGGGTGCAGTTCCTGTCCACCAATGCCATCGACATGGTCTGGGAGTTCTATCCCAAGTCCGATGACATCGTGGTCCATCCGGGGGCGGTGAACGAGATGGTCTTCATCGCCCGCAACCCCAGCGATCACCCGATGAGCGCCCAGGCCATCCCGAGCATCTCCCCCAGCAGCGCGGCCATGTATTTCCACAAGACCGAGTGCTTCTGCTTTACCCAGCAGGTGCTGCAGCCCGGGGAGAAGATCGAGATGCCGGTGCGTTTCATCGTTGACCGCGACATGCCCAAGGATGTGAAGCACCTGACGTTGGCTTACACGCTGTTCGATATCACCGCGCGTCATCCACCGGTGGCGGTTGCCGCCAAGACCGGTGGATAGACGATCTGGCGTGCCCGATAAGGAGAACAACCCATGGCGACTCATGAGCACTATTACGTTCCTGCCCAGAGCAAGTGGCCGATCATTGCGACGGTGGGCATGTTCGTCACCGTGTTCGGCCTGGCGACCTGGTTCAACGACCTCAAGGCGGCGCGCCCGGAATCCCATGGCCCGCTGATCTTTTTCGTCGGTAGCCTGCTGCTGGCCTACATGCTGTTCGGCTGGTTTGGCGCGGTGATCAAGGAAAGCCGCGCCGGCTTGTACAGTGCTCAGCTGGACCGCTCGTTCCGCTGGGGCATGAGTTGGTTCATCTTTTCCGAAGTGATGTTCTTCCTGGCCTTCTTCGGCGCGCTGTTCTATGTGCGACACCTGTCCGGGCCCTGGCTCGGCGGTGAGGGGAACAAGGGCATCGCCCATATGCTCTGGCCGAACTTCGAGTTCGTCTGGCCCCTGCTCAACAACCCCGATCCGAAACTCTTTCCATCGCCCACGGGCACCATCAGCCCCTGGGGCTTGCCGCTGCTCAACACTGTGCTGCTGGTCAGTTCCAGTGTCACCGTGACCATCGCCCACCATGCCCTGAAGAAAGGCCATCGTGGAGCGCTGAAAATCTGGCTGGCGCTGACCGTGCTGCTGGGGTGCGCCTTCCTCGGCTTCCAGGCCGAAGAGTACATCCACGCCTATCGCGAGCTGGGCCTGACGCTGGGCTCGGGGATCTACGGCGCCACCTTCTTCATGCTCACCGGTTTCCACGGCGCCCACGTGACCATCGGCACCTTGATCCTGTTCGTGATGCTGATGCGCATCATGCGTGGGCATTTCGACGCCGAACATCAGTTCGGCTTTGAAGCAGCCAGCTGGTACTGGCACTTCGTCGATGTGGTGTGGATCGGCCTGTTCGTTTTTGTCTACGTGCTCTGAGGGCCTGCTGCGCCCTACCAGGGCGCGTGGGACACCAGCTGGCCGCTGAAGAAACCCCAGGCGATCAAGCCCACGGTGATCGCGGCCAGGCATACCCGAATACTCAAGGCGGTCACCAGGCGTTTGGATTGGCTGTCGTCCTTGACCAGAAAGAACAGGCCGCTGAACAGGCTGATAACCGTGGCAATCAGCATCAGGACGATGGCTGCTTTGAGCATGGTGGGACTCCGGGGGAAACGCGATGTACAGCAGTATAGCGAGTGGATTTCTCAGCCTTGCGGGCCGTTCATGAAAGGCTTCCGGCCGGGAGTCGTGCCGACCCTGGTGGTGCTGTTGCTGCTGCCTGCGCTGGTTTCCCTGGGCTTCTGGCAATTGAGCCGTGGCGAGCAGAAGCGCCAATTGCTGACCAGCTACGCCGAGCGCCGCGCGGCCGAGCCGGTGTCGTTGTTCGAGTTGCTGGCGGTCGAGGACCCGGCCTTTCGCCGGGTGCGCCTGCACGGTCATTTCGATGCCGATCACAGCCTGCTCCTGGACAACCGCCTGCACGACGGCCAGGTCGGGGTCGAGCTGCTGCAACCCTTCCTCGATCAGGCCAGCGGGCGCTGGTTGCTGGTCAATCGTGGCTGGCTGCCCTGGCCCGATCGGCGCACGCCTGCGGCATTCAGCACCCCGGAACAGAGCCTGAGTCTGGATGCCTGGGTCTACGTTTCTCCGGGCGCGGCGTTCCAACTGCAGGCCGACCCGGCGGCTGCGCGCTGGCCACGATTGATCACCGCCGTGAACCCGGAGGCTCTCTGGGCCGAGCTTGGCCGCAGCGGCTTCAAGCATGAAGTGCGTCAGGAGTCCGGTGCTGGCGCCTACCTGACGGCTTGGCCGGTGGTGGCCATGGGGCCGGAAAAACACCTGGGCTATGCCGTGCAGTGGTTCGCCATGGCCCTGGCCCTGCTGCTCCTCTATCTCTATTTCGGCTGGCACAACGCACGGGAGAACCGCCATGGGAACGGCCATGAATCCACCCAACATCTCTGACGCCCAGGTGCCCAACCGGCGCCGCGGCCGTTGGCAACTGATCCTGATCCTGCTGATGGTGATCGGTCCGATGATCCTCGCCACCGGCATGTACAAGCTGCAGTTCTGGGTGCCGGAAAGCCGCAGCTATCACGGTGAACTGATTGGCAATGGCCAGACCCGGGCGCAGATCGGCGTGCAGTCCGAGGAGGATCGCTGGCAGATCCTGGTCACGGCCCCCAAGGCGTGTGATGCCGATTGCCAGCAACTGGTGTACCTGGCGCGGCAGATCCAGGTGGCCCTGGGCCGTGATGCTTCGCGGGCCAGCCATGCCCTGGCCAGCGCCCAGCCGCTGAGCGCCGAATACCAAGCCAGGCTGCAGCGCGAGTACCCGCAGTTGCAACGCTACCCCCTGGACCTGGCGACCTATGCCAAAGGCGTCAGCGACAAGGACGCGCCGCAGCTGTGGATCGTCGATCCCCACAGCAATCTGGTGTTGCGCTACGACGCTCGGGTCAAGGGCAAGGACCTGCTCAACGACCTGCGGCACCTGCTGAAACTGTCGAACATCGGATAAGGGCATCGTTATGGCCAAACCTGGATTTCGCCTCGCGTTGTTTGCCACTTTGCTGGCTCTGATCGTGGTGCTGCTGGGCGCCTACACCCGGCTGACCCACGCGGGCCTGGGCTGCCCGGACTGGCCCGGCTGCTACGGGTTTATCAGCGTGCCGAACAGCGAAGCCCAACTGGCCCATGCCGAACTGCATTTTCCCGACACCCCGGTGGAAGCCCACAAGGGCTGGAACGAGATGATCCACCGCTATTTTGCCGGCACCCTGGGGCTGTTGATCGTGCTGCTGGCGGCCCGGGCCTGGACCCATCGCCGGCATCCCGGGCAGCCCCTGAAGCTGCCGCTGTTCCTGATGGTGGTGGTGTTTGCCCAGGCGGCCTTCGGCATGTGGACGGTCACCCTCAAGCTCTGGCCGCAAGTGGTCACCGCGCACCTGTTGGGGGGCTTTGCCACCTTGAGCCTGCTGTTCCTGCTGACCTTGCGCCTGTCCGGCGTGCTGCCGGCGCTGATTGTGCCGCGGCGTCTGCAGCACTGGGCAACGGCCGGGCTGGTGCTGGTGATCGGGCAGATCGCCCTGGGCGGCTGGGTCAGCTCCAACTACGCCGCCGTGGCCTGCATCGACCTGCCCACCTGCCATGGCCAGTGGTGGCCGAACATGGATTTTGCCAACGGCTTTCACCTGACCCAGCACATCGGCCCCAACTACCTGGGCGGACAATTGGACAGCGACGCCCGCACCGCCATCCACATGACCCACCGGGTCGGCGCGGTGCTGGTGACCCTGGTGTTGCTGGGGCTGGCCTGGCAACTCCGGCAAACCGGCATGACCCGTCTGGCCGGGCTGGTGTTGGTGGCGCTGGCGGCGCAGGTCAGCCTGGGCATCAGCAACGTGCTGTTCCATTTGCCGCTGCCGGTGGCGGTGGCGCATAACGCCGGGGGCGCGGCGCTGCTGCTGACCCTGGTGCTGGTCAACTATCACGCCCGTACCAGCCTGGTGCAGGCCCGGGATCGCCTGCCCCTGGGCTGGCGTCTGAGCCCGCGCAAACAGATGGCGGGTCCCATCACCATCAAAGGAGAGATGCCATGGCGACTCTGATCAGCGAACGTCAGCATCCCCAGGCCATCTGGCGCGATTACCTGGAACTGACCAAACCCAAGGTGGTGGTGCTGATGCTGATCACCTCCCTGGTGGGCATGTTCCTCGCCACCCGCGCGGGGGTGCCGTGGACGGTGCTGGTGTTCGGTAACCTGGGCATTGCTCTGTGTGCGGGTGGCGCGGCGGCGGTGAACCATGTGGTGGACCGGCGCATCGACGCGCTGATGGCCCGGACCCACAAACGGCCCCTGGCCCAAGGCCGGGTTTCACCCCGGGCGGCCTTGGCGTTCGCCCTGTGCCTCGCGTTGGCCGGGCAAGCGCTGCTGCTGGCGTTCACCAATCCGCTCACGGCCTGGCTGACCCTGGCGTCCCTGCTGGGCTACGCGGTGGTCTACACCGGCTTTCTGAAACGCGCGACGCCGCAGAACATCGTGATCGGCGGGCTGGCCGGTGCGGCGCCGCCGCTGCTGGGCTGGGTTGCTGCTACCGGGCACTTGAGCGCCGAGCCGCTGCTGCTGGTGCTGATCATTTTCGCCTGGACCCCGCCGCACTTCTGGGCCCTGGCCATCCATCGCAAGGAGGAATACGCCAAGGCCGATATCCCGATGCTGCCGGTGACCCACGGTGAGCACTACACCAAGGTGCACATCCTGCTCTATACCTTTGCCCTGCTGGCGGTCAGCCTGCTGCCCTATGCCATCCACATGAGCGGCGTGCTGTACCTGGTGTGCGCTTTGCTTCTGGGCGGGCGCTTCCTGCAATGGGCCTGGGTGCTGTACCGTGGCACTCGGCCGCACGCGGCGATCAACACCTTCAAGTACTCTATTTACTACTTGTTCCTGCTGTTCATCGCCCTGCTCGTAGACCACTACCTATTGTTGAACCTATGACTCGAACTCAGAAAACCGTCTTTATTCTCGTTGCGCTGGTGGCCCTGATCCTGGGGCTGACCGTCAACAAAGTACTGTCCGGCAAGGGTCAGGGCGATCCCACCGCATTGATCGACGCCGGCATCATCCTCCTGCCCCAGAGCCGTACCCTGCCTGCGGTGAAGATGCTCGACCAGGACGGCCAGACCGTGGTGATCGATGAGTTGAAGGGCAAGTGGTCGCTGCTGTTCTTCGGCTATACCTTCTGCCCGGACATCTGCCCCACCACCCTGGCCCAACTGCGGCAGATCAAGAGTGAGCTGCCCAAGGAGGCGGTGGACAAGCTGCAGGTGATCCTGGTCAGCGTCGACCCCAACCGCGATACGCCGCAACAGCTCAAGCAGTACCTGGGCTATTTCGACAAGGACTTCAAGGGCCTGACCGCCGCCTCGGTGGAAGACCTGCAGAAGCTGGCCAACGCGGTGAGCATTCCCTTCATTCCGGCGGACACCAGCAAGCCCAATTACACCGTGGACCACAGCGGCAACCTCGCGGTGATCGGTCCGGACGGTCACCAGCGTGGCTTTATCCGCGCACCGTTGAACAACCAGAAGCTGGTGGCCCAGTTGCCGGTGATGTTGCAGCGCCAATAACGCGGCATGCTTGAACCGCTGAACCGCTGAACCGCTGAACCGCTGAACCGCTGAACCGCTGAACCGCTGAACCCTGTAGCCGCTGCCGCAGGCTGCGATCGGCCTCGAAGAGGACGCGTGCTTGAGGCCCTCGGAAGGCGCTTCGCGCCTTATCGCAGCCTTCGGCAGCGGCTACAAACAAAACGGGGCGCCCCAAGGCGCCCCGTTTGTATTTCTGCAACCGATCAGAACGCTGGCAGCACGGCGCCTTTGTACTTCTCGAGAATGAATTGCTTCACTTCTGGGCTGTGCAGGGCGGCGACCAGTTTCTTCATGGCGTCCGAGTCCTTGTCGTCAGGACGGGCGACCAGGATGTTCACGTAAGGCGAATCCTTGCCTTCGATCACCAGGGCATCCTTGGAAGGGTCCAGCTTGGCCTGCAGGGCGTAGTTGGTGTTGATCAGGGCCAGGTCGACCTGAGTCAGCACGCGGGGGATGGTGGCGGCTTCCAGTTCGCGGAACTTCAGGTCCTTGGAGTTCTCCGTGATGTCCTTGATGGTGGCCAGGATGTTGTTGGAATCCTTGAGCTTGATCAGGCCGGCCTTGTCCAGCAGCAACAGGGCGCGACCGCCGTTGGTGGCGTCGTTGGGGATCACCACGGTGGCGCCGCCTGGCAGTTCGGAGAGTTGCTTGTATTTGCTGGAGTAGGCGCCCAGGGGTTCCAGGTGCACGCCGGCCACGCTCACCAGCTTGGTGCCCTTGGCCTTGTTGAACTCATCCAGGTATGGCTGGTGCTGGAAGAAGTTGGCGTCCAGGCGTTTTTCGGCCACTTGCACGTTGGGCTGCACGTAGTCGGTGAAGACCTTGACCTTCAGGTCCACGCCTTCTTTGGCCAGGGCCGGTTTGACGAATTCCAGGATCTCGGCGTGGGGCACCGGTGTGGCGGCCACGGTCAGGGTTTCGGCGGCGTGCGCGGAGAACGCGGCAACGGCTGCGAAAGCGACGAGTAGTTTTTTCATCGAACAAGCTCCTTGTAAGTCGCCCGACCCCGGGCGCCTGCCGGCCGGGGCCGGCGATTGCAATTATTTGCGGGAAAAGTGCACCACCAGCTTATCGCCAACGGTTTGCAGAACCTGAACCAACACAATCAGCATTACCACGGTCACCACCATCACATCGTCCTGGAAACGCTGGTAACCATAACGAATGGCCAGGTCACCGAGGCCGCCTGCACCCACGACACCGGCCATGGCGGTGTAGCCGACCAGGGCGATGGCGGTGACCGTGATCGCCGCGATGATACCGGGGCAGGCCTCGGGCAGCAGGGCGTTCATGATGATCTGCCGGGTCGTGGCGCCCATGGCCTGGGTGGCCTCGATAATGCCGCGATCCACTTCACGCAGAGCGGTTTCCACCAGGCGCGCGAAGAAGGTGGAAGCGCCCACCACCAGCGGAGGGATGGCGCCCGCCACACCCAGGGAGGTGCCCGTGATGAGGATAGTGGTCGGAATCATCACAATCAGCAGGATGATGAACGGCAGCGAGCGGATGGCGTTGACCACAAAGCCCAGGATCGAATAGACATTTTTCTGTTCCAGCAACTGCCTTGGGCTGCACAGGAACAGCAAGACCCCCAGCGGCAGGCCCACCAGTACGGTGAATACCAGGGACGTGCTGAGCATGACCATGGTGTCGCTGGTTGCCACTCCGATATCGGCCCAGTCAACGTTGTCGAAGTAATGCAGTAAGCCGCTCATTAGCGCAGCACCTCCATGTGGACATCCGCCGCGGTGAAGCGGGCGAAGGCCGCTTCCATGTCACCGCCGGTGATGGCCAGGGTCAGTTGCCCGTAAGGGGTGTCTTTGATGCGGTCGATGCGTCCGGCGAGGATGCTGTAGTCGACCCCGGTCTCCCGGGCCACAGTGCCCAGCAGCGGTGCGTAGGTGGAATCGCCCTGGAAAGTCAGGCGCACGATACGCCCCGGTACGTGGGCGAAGTCGTCGCGTTGCTCGTTCTCGTCGATCTGCTCGTCTTCCTGGACGAAGCGTTTGGTGGTCGGGTGCTTGGGGTGCAGGAACACCTCGGCCACCGAGCCCTGTTCGACGATCTGGCCGGCGTCCATGACCGCCACCTGGTCACAGACGCGACGGATCACGTCCATCTCGTGGGTGATCAGAACGATGGTCAGGTTCAGCTCGCGATTGATCTCGGCCAGCAGTTGCAGGACCGAGGCCGTGGTCTGCGGATCGAGGGCGCTGGTGGCTTCGTCGCACAGCAGGATCTTTGGCTTGGTGGCCAGGGCGCGGGCGATGCCGACGCGCTGTTTCTGGCCGCCGGACAGTTGTGCCGGGTATTTCTTGGCGTGGTCGGACAGGCCGACCCGCTCCAGCAACTCAGCCACACGGCGTTCGATGTCGCTGCGCGACAGCTCGCCGGCCAGGGTCAGGGGCAAGGCGACGTTGTCAGCCACAGTCTTGGAGGACAGCAGATTGAAGTGCTGGAAGATCATCCCGACCTGTTGGCGGAAGCGGCGCAGGCCGTTGGCGTCCAGCGCGGTGACTTCTTCACCGTCGACGATGATCGTGCCGCCGCTGGGGTTTTCCAGGCGGTTGATCAGGCGCAGCAGCGTGCTTTTGCCCGCGCCGGAATGACCGATCAGGCCGAACACCTGACCATTCTCGACCCGAAGACTGGTCGGGTGCAGGGCGGGAATATCCTTACCGGCGACCCGGTAGGTTTTATGGACGTTTTGAAACTCGATCACGTAGCGAACCTTGTGGGGCGCGTTAGAAAAGGATCAGCGGTTAGCCGGGCGCGCATTTTAGCCTGTCCGTATAGAGGTTCTTAGCATTTATTTCGCAATCATCCTGCCATTTGGCAATAACGCGATCAAAGGTCATAAAAAAGGAACGCTCGCAGTTTCTCGTCAGTCACTACTTAAGCCACTCGAGAAGCCCCAGGTGCCGTGCCTGCGGGCCTGTGTTCACGAAGCCCCGGCGTGCCAGGGACTTCGCCAACGAGGAGTTTTTGTCTGATGAGTACGAAAAAACCCAATGCCCCGAAAAGCCAGATGGCCGGGACCGATACCCTGGACCGGGGCAACAGCAACATCAAGTTGCAGAGCCTGGAGCCGTTCCGCTCCGACGCCACGGGCCAGGCCCTGCGGACCAATCAGGGGGTGAAGGTCGCTGACAACCAGAACAGCCTCAAGGCGGGCGCTCGTGGTCCTTCGCTGCTGGAAGACTTCATCATGCGGGAGAAGATCACCCACTTCGACCATGAGCGGATTCCCGAGCGCATCGTCCACGCCCGGGGTGTTGGCGCCCATGGCTACTTCCAGAGCTACGACAATCATTCGGCGCTGACCAAGGCCGGTTTCCTGCGCGATCCGCAGAAGAAGACCCCGGTGTTCGTGCGCTTTTCCACGGTCCAGGGACCAAGAGGTTCCGGCGATACCGTGCGTGATGTCCGGGGATTTGCAGTGAAATTCTTCACCGACGAGGGCAACTTCGACCTGGTGGGCAACAACATGCCGGTGTTCTTCATCCAGGACGCGATCAAGTTCCCCGACTTCGTGCATGCGGTGAAACCCGAACCCCACAATGAGATCCCCACCGGCGGCTCGGCCCACGACACCTTCTGGGACTTCGTCTCCCTGCAGCCGGAATCGGCGCACATGGTGATCTGGGCCATGTCCGACCGGGCCATTCCGAAAAGCCTGCGCAGCATGCAGGGCTTTGGCGTGCACACCTTTCGTTTGATCAACGCCGAGGGGCGCGCAAGCTTCGTCAAGTTTCACTGGCGGCCGACGGTGGGCACCTGTTCCCTGGTCTGGGACGAGGCGCAGAAGCTCGCCGGCAAGGACACCGACTTCCATCGCCGTGACCTGTGGGACTCCATCGAAGCCGGGGATTACCCGGAGTGGGAGTTCGGCGTGCAGATCATCGCCGAAGAAGACGAACACAATTTCGACTTCGACATTCTCGACCCCACCAAGCTGATCCCCGAGGAACTGGTGCCCATCACGCCCCTGGGCAAGATGGTGCTCAACCGCAACCCCGACAATTATTTTGCCGAAACCGAGCAGGTCGCCTTCTGCCCGGGGCACATCGTGCCGGGGATCGATTTCTCCAACGACCCGTTGCTGCAAGGGCGGCTGTTTTCCTACACCGATACGCAGATCAGTCGCCTGGGTGGGCCGAACTTTCATGAGCTGCCCATCAACCGACCGCTGACCCCTTTACACAATGGTCAGCGCGACGCCATGCACCGCAGCACCATCGACAAGGGGCGGGCTGCCTACGAGCCGAACTCCATTGATGGTGGCTGGCCGAAAGAAACCCCGCCGGCGGCCCAGGATGGTGGTTTCGAGAGTTATAACGAGCGCATCGATGCCCACAAGATCCGCCAGCGCAGCGAGTCGTTCGGCGATCACTTCTCCCAGGCACGGCTGTTCTTCAACAGCATGAGCAAGCACGAGCAGGAACACATCATCGCGGCCTACAGCTTCGAGCTGGGCAAGGTCGAGCGGCAGTGGATCCGTGAGCGGCAGGTAAACGAAATTCTCGCCAACATCGATCTGCACCTGGCCGCTCGTGTGGCCGAGAACCTGGGCCTGGCGGCGCCGAAGAAGGCCACTGTGGCTGAGCGCAAGACGTCGCTGACACGCTCGCCGGCCCTGAGCCAGGCGAACCTGCTGCCGGGTCATATCAAAACGCGGAAAGTGGCGATTCTTGCGGCCAACGGCGTTGATGGTGCAGCGATTGACGCGTTGAAGAAGGCTCTCACGGCCGAAGGGGCGCACGCTAAGCTGTTGGGGCCGACCTCGGCACCGGTCACCACCGCGGACGGCAAGCGTTTGCCGGTGGATGCTTCCATGGAGGGCCTGCCGTCAGTGGCGTTCGACGCGGTGTTCGTGCCGGGCGGTGCGCAGTCGATCAAGACCCTGAGCGGCAATGGTGTGGCGCTGCATTACCTGTTGGAGGCCTACAAACATCTCAAGGCCATCGCCTTGCACGGCGAAGCCCGGGAGCTGCTGGCGGTGCTCAAGCTGGAAGCGGACAAGGGCTTGATCGTTGGAGGAGATGCCAAGGCATTCAAAGCGTTCTTTGCCGCCATTGGGCAGCATCGGGTCTGGGATCGAGAGGAAAAGGCCAAGGCAATCCCGGCCTGAACAAACTTTCGCCGACCAGCCCGCTCCCGGTAGGAGCCGGCTTGCCGGCGAAGGCTTTACTGCGCCTTGCGCGGGCTCAAGACCATCTGCGCCGGTACGTGGCGCACGATCTGTCGGCTGATCTTCTGTTCAAAGTCGGGGTCGAGCTTCTTCACCCGCTTGCCGAGCAAGGTCGACAGCCAGGGATAATCCTCGGTGCGCGGCACCTGGATGCTCACGTCGCACTGATAATTCACCACATCGGTGGCCAGCGCATCGAGCTGATGACGCAGCTTGCGGATATCGGTGACGTTCAAGGCGATGGTGGTGCTCTGGGCCGCAGGATCGATCAGCTTGGCCGCTGGGCGCGCTTCGGCAGCCTTCAAGGCGGCTTCGGCCTGGTCCAGCTCGGCCTTGCGTGCATGAGCGATGGCGTTGTTGACACCACCGGTCAGCGCCGGCGCCTTGGGCATCAGCGCCCGAGCCCGACTCAGGGCTGTGGCCGCGGCATTCACATCGCCCTTTTGCAGGACGATCTGGCTGCGCTGCAGATAGGCTTCGGCAATCTGCCGCTGGTATTGCACCAACTGTGGGTCGTCAGGCGTTTGTGCCTGCAGCGCACTGAGTTGGTCTTCAGCGGTGGCCAGCTCACTGCTGGCAATGTTTTGTTCCAGCTGCGCGATGGCCGAGGCCCGCGCATCGGGGACCTGGGTGGTCGCCGGTGGCGTGCTTTGGCAGGCCCCCAGCAGCAGGGAGAATGCGACAAGGAGCAGATAACGGGAGGCGAACGGCTTCATTCCTGCGACTCTCTAATTGCGCAAAAAGCGAGCAAGTCTACACCCCTCGACGGGGCAGAACAAAACTCAGCAGAAACAATGCGGCGGCCGTGACCACGATCGACGGCCCGGCCGGGGTGTCCTTGAACCAGGACAGCGCCAGCCCGCCGCACACCGCGAGCATGCCCAGCAGGCTTGCGCCCAGGGCCATCTGCTCTGGCGAACGGGCGTGACGCTGTGCCGCAGCGGCCGGGATGATCAGCAACGAGGTAATCAGCAATACCCCGACAATCTTCATTGCCACCGCAATCACCACGGCAATCAACAGCATCAGCGCCAGGCGCAGCGAAGCCACGGGCAGGCCTTCGACCTTGGCCAACTCCTCGTGCACGGTGATTGCCAGCAGGGGCCGCCACAGTGCCACCAGCAGCAACAGCACCGCTGCGCTGCCGCCGAGAATCCACGCCAGATCGCCCGGGCTGATCGCCAGCAGGTCACCGAACAGGTAGGCCATCAGGTCGATTCGCACTTCATGCATGAAGCTTAGTACCACCAGGCCCAGGGACAGGGTGCTGGGAGCAAGAATCCCCAGCAGCGTGTCGGATGCCAGAGGCTGGCGTTGTTGCAGGGTCACCAGCAGCACCGCCAGCAACAGGCAACCTACGGTGACGGCCACGGCGGGGCTGACATCCAGCAGGAAACCCAGGGCGACTCCCAGGAGCGCAGCATGGGACAGGGTGTCGCCAAAGTAGGCCATGCGCCGCCAGACCACGAAGGACCCCAAGGGGCCGGCAACCACCGCCAGGGCCAAACCTGCGAGCAGGGCGTAGAGCAGAAAATCAGCCATGCTTGCAGTTTTCTCCGTGGACATGGGGGTGGCCCGAGGCGGGCTGGGTGACCACCGAGCCATGCAGGTCATGGGCGTGATCGTGATGGTGGTGGTAGATCGCCAGGCTTGGCGCGTTCTTGCCAAACAGCTCGACGAAGGCGGGATCGCCGCTGACCTGTTCGGGGTGGCCCGAGCAGCAGACGTGGCGGTTCAGGCAGACCACCTGGTCGGTGGTGCTCATTACCAGATGCAAGTCATGGGAGACCATCAGCACGCCGCAGCCATGCCGGTCCCGCAGGCGAGTGATCAGGCTGTAGAGCTCGGCCTGGCCGGCGACGTCAACGCCTTGTACCGGCTCGTCGAGTACCAGCAGTTCAGGCTCGCGCAGCAATGCCCGGGCCAGCAGCACGCGCTGCATTTCGCCGCCGGAAATGCTTTGCACCGGGCTGTCGATCACCTGCTCGGCGCCGACTTCCTTGAGGGCTGCCAAGGCTCGGCTGCGATCCACTCCCGGCACCAGGCGCAGAAAGCGCAGCACCGACAGGGGCAGGGTCGGGTCGACATGGAGCTTTTGCGGCATGTAGCCGACCCGCAGCTTGGGCTTGCGCCAGACGCTGCCGCTGTCGGGCTTGAGCAGGCCCAGTACGGCGCGCACCAAGGTGGTCTTGCCGGCGCCGTTGGGGCCGATCAGGGTCACGATCTGCCCGGGCTCGACGCTGAGCTGGATGTTGTCCAGGACGTTCTGCCCGGCAAAGGTCACCCCGACCTGCTCGAGGCGGATCAACGCAGTGCTCATCAAGCCCCCTGGCAGCCCGAGCAGAGTCCGACCACTTCGACGGTCTGGCCCTCGACCACGAAGCCGACGTCGCGAGCGCTGGTGATGATGGCGTCGCTGATGGATTTCTGTTCGAGCTCGATGGCGGCGTGGCATTCGCGACAGATCAGGAACTGGCCCTGGTGCGCGTGTTCCGGGTGGTTGCAGCCGACGAAGGCGTTAAGCGAGGCGATGCGGTGTACCAGGCCGTTTTCCAGGAGGAAATCCAGGGCCCGGTAAACCGTTGGCGGGGCGGCGCGGCGACCGTCCTGCTCGCTGAGTACGGCGAGAATGTCGTAAGCCCCCAGGGGCTTGTGGCTTTGCCACACCAACTCCAGTACCCGCCGACGCAGGGCGGTCAGGCGCAGGCCTTGCCGTGCGCACAGGGCGTCGGCCTCAGACAGTGCGCTGTGTACGCAGTGAGAGTGGTCGTGTGGACGGCTGGCAAGGGGTGTTTTAGGCATGAGCGGCGACGAGGTTTGTGAGAGACGTTATTATGTTACCCGTTCTCGCCTCTTCGAGTGTCCATCGTGCCCACACTTTTTCGCCTTTTTGTCGCTTTTACCTTCAGCTTGTTCGCGATCGGCTCGGCCCAGGCCGAAGTCCGGGTACTCACCAGCATCAAGCCGCTGCAACTGATCGCGGCGGCGGTGCAGGACGGCGTTGCGGTTCCTGAGGTGCTGCTGCCGCCGGGTGCGTCGCCGCACAACTATGCGCTGCGTCCGTCGGACGTACGCAAGGTGCAGAGTGTGGACCTGCTGTACTGGATCGGCCCGGACATGGAGGGTTTTCTGCCGCGGGTCCTTAAGGGACGCACCCTGCCCTCGGTGGCGGTGCAGGATCTGCCGGGCATGAAGCTTCGCCATTTCGCCGAAGATAGCCACTCGCATGCCGAAGAAGCCGACGAACACGATCACGATCATCGCCCGGGAACCCTGGATGCCCACCTGTGGCTGTCGCCGATAAATGCCCGGGTGATCGCGGCGCGCATTGCTGCGGACTTGAGTGCTGCCGACCCGGCCAACGCTGCCCGTTACCAGAGCAATCTGAAAGCATTCAATGAGCGTCTGGATGCCCTGGATACCCGTTTGAAGGCTCGTCTGGCGGGGATCGCCGGCAAGCCCTACTTCGTTTTCCATGAGGCATTCGATTACTTCGAGGACGCTTATGGCCTCAAGCACGCCGGGGTGTTCAGCGTTGCTGCGGAAGTGCAGCCGGGTGCGCAGCACGTGGCGGCCATGCGCGCGCGTTTGCAGCAGGTGGGCAAGACCTGTGTGTTCAGCGAGCCGCCTCTGCGTCCGCGGTTGGCGGAAACCCTGGTGGCCGGGCTGCCGGTGAAACTGGCGGAGCTGGATGCGCTGGGTGGTTATACGCCCGCGACCGCTCAGGGCTATGAGCAGGTGCTGGAGAAATTGGGGAACGATCTGGCGGGCTGTCTGGAGCAGCTTTAAGCAGGGATTGTTGTGGGACGACTTTCGCGGGCCAGCCCGCTCCTACAGAGTGCACCTGTAGGAGCGGGCTGGCCCGCGAAGCGTTTTACAGGGCGAACGGCAGCGTGAGGCTGACCTGTTGCCGCTGTGCCAGACGCTGCTGGAACTCCATTGGATCGTGAATCAGTACGTCCTGCCCGGCGAAACTCTCGGCGGCAATCAGTCGTGACAGCCAGAAGCGCACGCAGGCTACCCGCAGCATGGTCGGCCAGAGTTCGGCCTCGGCCGCAGTGAATGGTCGCAGCGCCGCATAGGCACCCAACAGCGCCCGGGCCCGTGGTCCGTCGATCACGCCTTCGGCGTCGGAGCACCAGTCGTTCAAGGCAATGGCCACGTCGTAGAGCATCGGCCCCGAGCAAGCGTTGTAGAAATCGATCAGGCCGGTCAGGTGGGTGCCTTCGAACATCGCGTTGTCGCGAAACAGATCGGCGTGGATGTTGGCCCTGGGCAGGGCGAGGATGCTGGTCTTCTGTTTGGTGATTTCATCCAGCGCCCGCTGCAGCAGGTCTTGAGCGGGAGTATCGAGATGCGACAACAGCTGGGTGCCCTCCTCCTGCATCCAGTCCAGGCCACGATCGGTCTTGCGTTTGATCATGTTGTCCTTGGTCGCCACGTGCAGATGCCCGAGCAACTCACCCACCTGGGCACAGTGCTGGGCGTTGGCTTCCTTGATGTGCTTGCCTGCCAGGCGCGGTTGCAGCAACGCCGGTTTGCCAGCCAATTCCCGCAGGGCCACGCCGTCTGTGGTGCGCAGCGCATAAGGCACCGGCAGGTCGGCCTGGTGCAGCACGTCCAGCAGTTCGATGAAGAACGGCATTTCCTGGACCGGGCCGCGCTCCACCAGGGTCAGGACGAACTCGCCCTGCTCCAGGCTGATGAAGAAGTTGGTGTTTTCGCTACCAGCGGCGATCCCCTGGAAGTCAAGCAGGCGGCCGAGCCCATAAGGGGCGAGAAAGGTTTCCAGCTCGGGCCGAGCCAGGGGGGTGAACACAGACATGGTTAAAAACTGCCAGTACGGGCGCCGCTATCGAGCCAGCGCCAATGAGTTGAAGTCGGAGTGGTTTACCACTCAAAGATTTTCCACGAAGGGATCAGCATATCCGGCTGATCCGAACGGATGAAGTTGCCGTCGGAGCCATCGGCGCGCACCAGGAAGTAGGGTTTACCGCCCTTGGGCGTGACTTTGATGGCGTACAGAAAGCCATTTTGCCGGTATTCCTGGATGGTCTTGTCGCCTTCCGTGCGAATGGTCACTTCCGGGTCCGCTGACGGCGCATCTTCTGCGGCGATCACGGCCATTGGAGCGATTGCAATCAAGCCGGCCAGCAGCAAGCGATTTAGTGTGCGCATGATAACCTTGTCCCTTTGTCGTCAACGGTCCCGCTATTCTAGCGCCGGACCCGCCGAAAAGGTTGATCCTGCTCATGAGCCAAGCCCCCCTCGTCCTGGTGGACGGTTCTTCATATCTGTACCGCGCGTTTCACGCGTTGCCACCTCTGACCACCTCCAAAGGCCTGCCTACCGGCGCGGTCAAGGGTGTGCTGAACATGCTCAAGAGCCTGCGCAAGCAGTATCCGGACAGCCCGTTCGCGGTGGTCTTCGATGCCAAGGGCGGGACCTTCCGCGATGACATGTACGCCCAATACAAGGCCAACCGCCCGAGCATGCCCGATGACATGCGGGTGCAGATCGAGCCGCTGCACGCCAGCGTGATCGCCCTGGGCTTCCCGCTGCTGTGCGTGGAAGGGGTCGAGGCCGATGACGTGATCGGCACCCTGGCCCGCAGCAGCGCGGCGGCGGATCGCCCGGTGGTGATTTCCACCGGTGACAAGGACATGGCCCAGTTGGTCGACGGGCACATTACCTTGGTCAACACCATGTCCGGTAGCAGCATGGATGTGGAAGGCGTGAAGGAGAAATTCGGCGTCGCTCCCGAGCAGATCATCGATTACCTGGCGCTGATGGGCGATTCTTCCGACAACATTCCGGGCGTACCGGGTATTGGTCCGAAGACGGCTTCCGGTTTGCTGGTCGGGGTCAATGGCGGCCTGAAGGAGCTCTACGAGCAGCTTGATATCGTGCCGACGCTGCCGATTCGCGGCGCCAAGACCTTGCCGGCCAAGCTGGAAGAGCACAAGGAGATGGCCTTTCTCTCCTATCAGTTGGCGACCATCAAGGTAGACGTGGCCCTGGATGTGGGGCTGGATGACCTGCACTTGCGCGAGCCCGACCGCGAGAAACTGGCGGAGCTCTACAGCCTGCTGGAATTCAAGAGCTGGCTCGATGATTTGCAGCGTGACGCCAAGCGCGTCGAGCTCAGCTCTGCCGAGGCGCCTGAGGCGGTGGCAGAGCAACCGGCAGCGGCGGAGCAGGCGCCACTTGAGTTGCAGTACGAAACCATCCTCGACCAGGAGCGTTTTGCGGTCTGGCTGGAGAAGCTGAAAAACGCCAAGCTGATTGCGTTCGATACCGAGACCACCGGTATCGATGCACAACAGGCGCAACTGGTGGGGCTGTCCTTCTCGGTCAAGGCCGGGGAAGCGGCCTACGTTCCGTTGACCCACTCCTATATGGGCGTTCCGGAGCAGCTGGATCGCGACACTGTGCTGCTGGCTTTGAAGCCGTTGCTGGAAGACCCCAAGCTGCTCAAGGTCGGTCAGCACGCCAAGTTCGACATGAACATCCTGGCCAATTGCGCCATAGGTGGCGATCAGGCCAATGGCATCACTGTGCGCGGCATTGCCTTCGACACCATGCTCGAATCCTACGTGCTCAACTCCACCGCCACTCGCCATGACATGGACAGCCTGGCGCAGAAGTACCTGGACCACAGCACCGTGAGCTTCCAGGACATTGCCGGCAAGGGCGCCAAACAGCTGACTTTCGATCAGATCCCCCTTGAGCAGGCGGGGCCGTATGCTGCTGAAGATGCCGATGTGACCTTGCGTCTGCACCAGGTGCTGTTCGAGAAGCTGACAGCCATTCCGAGCCTGGCCAGCGTATTGACCGATATCGAGATGCCGCTGGTGCCGGTCCTGGCGCGTATCGAGCGTCAGGGCGCTCTGGTGGACGACAAGCTGCTGGGGCTTCAGAGCATCGAGCTGGGGGACAAGATGGTTGCCCTTGAGCGCGAGGCTTTCGAGATCGCGGGTGAGGAGTTCAACCTGGGCTCGCCCAAGCAACTAGGGACGATTCTCTACGACAAGCTCGGCCTGCCGGTGCTGAAAAAGACCGCCAAGGGCCAGCCTTCTACGGCTGAAGAGGTGTTGGCCAAGCTCGCCGAAGACGACTATCCGCTGCCTCGGGTGTTGATGCAGTACCGCTCCATGAGCAAGCTGAAAAGCACCTACACCGATCGCCTGCCCGAGCAGATCAACCCGCGCACGGGGCGTATCCACACCTCCTATCATCAGGCTGTGGCGTCTACCGGGCGTCTGTCCTCCAGTGATCCGAACCTGCAGAACATCCCGGTGCGCACCGCGGAAGGTCGGCGTATTCGCCAGGCCTTTATCGCCCCGGCCGGTTACAAGCTGCTGGCGGCGGACTATTCGCAGATCGAGTTGCGGATCATGGCGCACTTGTCCCGGGATGAAGGCCTGCTCAATGCCTTCCGCAACAACCTGGATGTGCACACCGCTACGGCTGCCGAAGTGTTCAAGGTGGAGCTCAAGGACGTTACGTCCGATCAGCGTCGCAGTG
The DNA here is from genome assembly GCF_017491625.1 of Pseudomonas sp. 50_B. NCBI lineage: Bacteria > Pseudomonadati > Pseudomonadota > Gammaproteobacteria > Pseudomonadales > Pseudomonadaceae > Pseudomonas > Pseudomonas sp. 50_B. Next base: position 41,124 of record NZ_JAFGYX010000001.1, on the reverse strand, counting down.
CCAAGGCCATCAACTTTGGTCTGATCTATGGCATGGGCGCGCAGAAGCTGGGCAAGGATATCGGCGTCGATACCAAGCAGGCCAAGGCCTACATCGATACCTATTTCGCCCGCTATCCGGGGGTTCGCGAGTATATGGACCGTACCCGTGCCCAGGCGGCGGACCAAGGGTATGTGGAGACCATCTTCGGTCGCCGGCTGTACCTGCCGGAGATCAACTCCAACAAGCCGCAGGAGCGTGCCGGGGCCGAGCGCACCGCGATCAACGCGCCGATGCAGGGCACGGCGGCGGATATCATCAAGAAGGCCATGGTGGCGGTGGACAACTGGCTGGAGTCCTCGGGGCTGGATGCCCGGGTCATTCTGCAAGTACACGACGAACTGGTACTGGAGGTGCGTGAGGACCTGGTGGATCAAGTACGTGATGAGATTCGCGGCTACATGAGCGGTGCCGCAACTCTGGATGTACCGTTATTGGTTGAAGTCGGTGTGGGAAATAACTGGGATGAGGCCCACTAAGGGCTCTTTTAAGCGGTTTTTGCCGCGGCATAGTGTCGCGGTAAAAGCTGGCCAGGGGCTATTAGCACGGAAAATTTCATCGTTTATTGCCAATAGTTTTTGCAATCCGCCGGAACTAAATCGGTGAAAGCTCACTCAGAGTTACTGAATGGCTGGTGAAGCCCTTCGATGCTCCTATGTTGTGTTAAGTGTTGGCAGATATCTGGACCCCGCCCTAGCGGTCTAGAACTTGAACCCCGAACTTCCCCCTCCCCATACGAAGTCCGGGGTTTTTTTTGCCTGAAAATTGCCTGCGCGGCGACCATGCTGCTTTAAAAAGCGGCGGGAAATGCTCATTTAGGCCCCTAAACTCCGCTTTCCCGCCGCTTTTTGCCTTGCCTGATCACCGCGCAGACAATTTGAAACTCTTTCTCAGACCTCGGTTTCGGCGCCTTTGTCGGCCAGTTCCATCCAGCCTGCCAGCACGGTGTAGGCCTCTTCCAGGCCCATGCGCTTGGGGGCCGAGAACAGTTGGATGGTGACCGCTTCGCCCCAGCCCTTGCGGATCTGCGACTGCACCTTGAGCAGGGTGTTCTTGGCTGCGCCATAGGTCAGTTTGTCGGCCTTGGTCAGCAGGATGTGCATCGGCATGCCGCTGGCGACCGCCCAGTCCAGCATCAACAGGTCGAAGTCGGTCATGGGATGACGGATGTCCATCATCAGGATCAAGCCCTTAAGGCTCTCGCGGCTGCCCAGGTAAGCTTCCAAGTGGCGCTGCCAGTGCTGCTTCAGCGGGATCGGTACTTTGGCGTAACCATAGCCCGGCAGGTCGACCAGACGGCGATCGTCGTCTAGCTTGAAGAAGTTCAACAACTGCGTGCGACCCGGTGTTTTCGAGGTGCGTGCCAGGCTGGCGTGGGTCAGGGTGTTCAGGGCGCTGGATTTACCGGCGTTGGAGCGCCCGGCAAAGGCCACTTCAAAGCCGTCATCGTCAGGACATTGGTCGACTTTGGCGGCGCTGAGCATGAACGTAGCCTGTTGGCACAGACCGAGGATGGGGTTCTTGAGTTGCATGGGATTTCCGATAGGGGCGATGCCGAGAGTGGACGCGGCGAGCGGTGTCGTTTCCGTTTCAGTAACGCCAGTATATAATGCCGCAGATTTTGTGTGCGCTTTGTCCCAGCGTAGGATGAAGTTCACGAGAGCGATAAACCTTGAATGCGCATTAGAACGCAGCACGCTCTCAACCCTGAAAAGGTCGTTTTATGACGAAATGGCTGCTAGCTGCCGGTGTCTTGATGCCGCTTTACAGCGCTCAGGCTACACAGGATCCGGAAGCTGTGTACAACCGTGTTTGTGGGGCTTGTCATTCCGGCCAACTACCCACGGCGCCCCGCAAGGGCGACCAGGAAGCTTGGGCGCCGAGGTTGGCGCAAGGTATGGAGACGCTGGTGCAACACGTGACCCAGGGTTTCAAGGCGATGCCGCCGCGTGGTTTGTGCATGGACTGCAGTGCCGAGGATTACCGAGCCATCATCCATTGGATGAGCGAGTGATTCCGGTCCATAACTCTTAACCCTTAGCCGTAGTTGGATTAGCTGATGAACAAATTACTCGTGAGTCTGCTGTTGACCTTGGGCATCACAGGTGTCGCCCATGCCGCAGGCGACGCTGCTGCCGGTCAGGCGAAAACCGCAGTATGTGGCGCTTGCCACGGCCCTGATGGGAACAGCATGGCGCCAAACTTTCCCAAGCTGGCGGGTCAGGGGGAAAAGTACCTGGAGAAGCAGCTGCACGACATCAAGTCCGGCAAGCGGCAAGTGCTGGAAATGACCGGTATGCTGACCAATCTGAACGATCAGGACCTGGCTGACATCGCCGCCTACTTCGCCAGCCAGAAAGGCAGCGTCGGCGCCGCCGATCCTAAAGTCGTGGCCCGTGGCGAAGAACTCTTCCGGGGCGGCAAGCTGGATCAAGGCATGCCAGCCTGCACCGGCTGCCATGCGCCAAATGGCGCCGGTAACGCAGCGGCCGGCTTCCCTCACCTGGGTGGGCAGCACGCACAATATGTGGCCAAGCAGCTGACTGACTTCCGCGAAGGCAACCGCACCAACGACGGCGATACCATGGTCATGCGCAGTATCGCCGCCAAGTTGAGCAACAAAGACATCGAGGCGGTGTCCAGCTATATTCAGGGCCTGCACTAAGGCCTGCTCGATCAAGTTGCCGAGGGTGTTGAGCCGCGGCAACGTTAATGATCGATTAATCTGACGGTGCAAGCATAAAGGGTGGCTCAGGCCGCCCTTTTTTATGGCGTCTGCCGCTACACTAGCGAACTCAAGCCCGCCATGATCTGTCTGAATTCAGGTCGCGCGAGGCGCCAAAATTGTCCAGGAGTAAAGCATGCGTAATCTGATTCTCAGCGCCGCTCTCGTCACCGCCAGCCTGTTTGGCGTGACCGCTCAAGCCGCCGAGCCGCTTGAAGCCGGTAAAACATATGTCGAGTTGAGCAGCGCCGTTCCGGTTGCCGTGCCTGGCAAGATCGAGGTGGTAGAGCTGTTCTGGTATGGCTGCCCGCACTGCTACGCCTTTGAGCCGACCATCAATCCCTGGGTTGAAAAACTCCCTAGCGATGTCAACTTTGTGCGTATCCCGGCGATGTTCGGCGGTATCTGGAACGTTCATGGCCAACTGTTCATCACCCTGGAAGCCATGGGCGTCGAGCACAAGGTTCACAAGGCCGTGTTCGAAGCCATCCATAGCGGCAAGAAACTCGCCACTCCAGAAGAAATGGCCGAATTCCTGGTAGCCGAAGGCGTCGACAAGGACAAATTCCTGAGCACCTACAACTCCTTCGCCGTCAAAGGCAAGGTCGAAGACGCCAAGAAGAAGGCTCAGGCCTACCAGATCACTGGCGTACCGACCATGGTGGTCAACGGCAAGTACCGTTTCGACCTGGGCTCCGCCGGTGGTCCTGAAGGTGCGCTGAGCGTCGCCGACCAGTTGATTGCCAAAGAGCGCGCAGCCAAGTAAGCGCCGCCGCCATGCCGCGCTGGGGCTCTGAACGCATCGTTGGCCTGCATGATCCGCAGGTCAACGAGCACCATTTGGCGTCGACCGGCCTGCCGGCGGACAGTCGCCTGCGTTTGCTCAGTTTCAATATTCAGGTCGGTATCAGCACCGAGCGTTATCGCCATTACCTGACCCGTGGCTGGCAGCATCTGCTGCCCCATAACGGACGTGCGGACAACCTGCAGAAGATCGGCAATCTGCTGGGGGACTTCGATCTGGTAGCCCTGCAGGAAGTCGATGGTGGCAGTCTGCGTTCGGGCTACGTCAATCAGGTGGAGCATCTGGCCCAACTGGGTGCCTTCCCTTACTGGTACCAACAGCTCAATCGCAACCTGGGACGCCTGGCTCAGCACAGCAACGGTGTGCTCAGTCGCTTGCGCCCCTGGGCCATCGAAGACCATCCACTGCCCGGCCCCAAGGGGCGCGGCGCGATCCTTGTGCGATTTGGCGAAGGCCCCGAGGCGCTGGTGGTGGTGATGATGCACCTGGCGCTCGGCGCCCGGGCTCGAACCCGGCAACTGGCGTACATCCGCGAGTTGATCGGTGGCTACAAGCATCAAGTGCTGATGGGAGACATGAACACCCACGCCAGCGATCTGCTGGAGCACTCCCCTTTACGCGACCTCAGCCTGTTGGCGCCGCAACTGCAGGCGACCTTCCCCAGCTGGCGTCCGCAACGCTGCCTGGACCATATTCTGCTCAGCCCCAGCCTGACCCTGGAGCGAGTCGAAGTCCTGGCCCAACCCATATCCGATCACCTGCCGGTCGCGGTAGAGATTCGTCTGCCGGGTTCGCTCACGGCCGATGCATTGCCCGCGTTGAGTCCTGCACCTCGCGGAACCGATGAATGAGCGACGACGCCCAACGCTGGAAAGAGAAATACCTCAAAAGTATCGAGCAGCAGGAAAAGCTTGAGCGCCGATGGGCCGCTCGACTGGATTTGCTACGTCGTGGCCTGGTGCGTAGCACCCTGGCGGCGGAGGGTACCGATCGTGCGGTCGACCAGTGCATGAAGGAGATGCGCGAGGTTGTGCGCACCGACGACATGGATGCCGGGCTTGCAGCGCTGTTGCCCCGTCTGGAAAAAGCCGTGCTGGACTCCGAGCAGCGGCGTGAAACCCGGGTCAACCAGATGAGCAGTGCCTTGACCGCCCTGGTCACCCAATTGCAGTCCCTGCCCCTGCCCCGGGAAGTCAGCCGCCCGTTGAAGGCCTTCGCCAAGCAACTGGATGGCCGGGTCAGTCAGGCGCGAGAGATCCCCTTGCTGCTGGGGGAGCTGAGCAATCTTCAGGGCAAGGCCCTGAGCCAGCTGGAAACGCCCGCCGAACCAGATCGCCCGAGTCTGTTGCAGCGCCTGTTCGGGGCCCGTGACGCCGCCGATGCTCCCCAGGCTGAGGCGGTTACGCCAGCGGCGCCTGCTCCTGTCCCTGCGGTGGACTCCCGTCCCCAGGTTGAAGAGGCTGGCGAAGCGGACGAAGTGGTTCGCGAGCATTATCAGACCCCGGCCACGGATTTGCCGGAAGTCGCTGAGGTCCCTCCGGCACCTGTCGCCGTGACACCGGCCGAGCCCGAGGCAGCACCCGCTGCGCAGCCCGCTTCCGAGGCCCCTGCCAAGATTGAGCCCGAAACGGCCAGCGTACCGCCCCCGTCGTCGGTGGTGGCATTCGTGCCACCAGTCCTGGCACAGGAAGAGTCCCTTGGGCCAGCGCCCCAGGTCGCGATCGAAGTGCCTGCTCCGGCTGCAGCCGAGGTCGCGCCTCCGGCCTCTGTCGCCGTCGATGCTTTACCGGTAGCGCCTCTGCAGCCGCCGGCAGAAGTACCCGCCGCACCTCAGAGCGAGCCCGTTCCGCTCAACCCCGATGAGCTGTTGCCGCTTCCCGCGGTTTCCCCGGCAGTGCTGCTCGACAGCCTGCCCTTGCCGCCAGTGATGGCCGAGGCCTTGGCCGCCATCGATCCAGAGCAATCCGAGCACGATGTGCTCTACGCCCTGCCGGACTCTCCTGAGCCCTCCTACAGCTCGGTGGCCAAGCATATCGAACACACCCTGCTGGGACTGCTCGATGACCTGAGTCTGCCGGAACGCCATCGGCCTCAGGCCGAAGCCATGCGTGATCGTCTGCAACATGGCCTGAACTGGTACGAGTTGCTGCCAATCCTCGATGATTTGGCGGTGCTGATGCTGGCAATCACCGATTCGGGCCAGCATGAGTTCGAGACGTACCTCAAACAGCTCAACGAGCGCCTTGAGGCCTTCCAGAGCAATCTGCAGGCGGCCAGTGATGGCCACGCCGACAGCAGCTCGGCGGCACGGGCCATGGACACCCAGATCCGTGAGCAGGTCGATGGCCTGCAGAGCAGCGTGCAGGAGGCGGCAGATCTGGATGACCTCAAGCAGGTACTGGAAAGCCACCTGGAAGGCCTGCTGGGCACCATGGATCACCACCAGAAGCAGCGCGATGAGCGTGAGAAGGAAGTGGCGGCCCGTCTGCAAAGCCTGGCAGAGCGGGTTTCGAGCATGGAGCAGGAGGCCCAGGGCTACCGTGAGCACCTGGAGGAACAGCGGCAAAAGGCCCTGATCGATCCGCTGACCGGGTTGCCCAACCGCGCCGCCTGGACCGAGCGTCTGGAGCACGAGGTCGGTCTATGGCGGCAACATGGCAACAGCTTGCTGCTGGCCATGCTCGACCTCGATCACTTCAAGCGGATCAACGACAACTACGGCCATCTGGCCGGTGACAAGGTGTTGAAGATCATCGCCAACGTGTTGCGCAAGCGCCTGCGTGGCAGCGACTTTATCGCGCGTTTCGGCGGCGAGGAGTTTGTCCTGCTGATGCCCAATACCCCGTTGCCAGCGGGCGCGCGGATAGTGGAAGCGCTGCGAGCGGCGGTCGAGGCGTGTCCGTTCCACTTCAAGGGCGAGCCAGTGACCATTACCGTGTCCGTCGGACTGAGTGCCTTCAAGGCCGGTGATCGCAGCGATCTGGTGATCAAAAGAGCCGATCAGGCGTTGTACCGGGCCAAGGATGCGGGTCGCAACCGGGTAGAGGCAGGCTGAGACGCTTGCCGATTCCTGTCTGAAACCTCGGTTTTGCCCATGGCGTTGGGAGCAGTACGTTACACTGTTGCATTCTTTTCTTCAGCGTACTGCCCTTTGCCATGAAACTTCTTGCTCTTGCTTTTTCGCTCCTGGTCCTCGCCGGTTGTGCCAGCGGTCCGCGTATTGACACCAGCCACCCTTCGGTCAATTACGACCAGCGCGCCCAGTTCATCATCGTTCATTACACCTCGGCATCCCTGGAACGCTCCCTGGCCCTGCTGACCAATGGTCAGGTCAGTAGCCATTACCTGATCGGCGACGACAAGTCCGCCACGATCTACAAACTGGTGGACGAGCAATACCGCGCCTGGCACGCCGGCGAGAGCCAGTGGCAGGGCCGGACCTGGCTCAACTCCAGCTCCATCGGCATTGAAATCGTCAACCCGGGCTTTCGTGATGGTCCCAACGGACGGCTCTGGTATCCCTACAGCGAAGCGCAGATCCAGAACCTGATCGTGCTGCTCAAGGACATCAGCAAGCGCAACAACATCTCCCCGCGTCACATCATTGGCCACAGCGACATCGCGCCATCGCGCAAGCTCGATCCGGGCCCGCTGTTCCCCTGGAAGCGCCTGGCCGACGCCGGACTCGGCCTGTGGCCAAACGCTCAGGCAGTGGCCCGCCAACAGGCGTTTTTTGCCGCCAACCTGCCGAGCATCAGCTGGTTCCAGCAACAGTTGGCGGTCCTGGGCTATGCCACGCCGCAGACTGGCGAACTGGATGTGGCCACCCGCCACGTGCTGGCGGCTTTCCAGATGCACTATCGCCCGGGTCGATTCGACGGCACCCCGGACGCCGAAAGCGCAGCCATCCTGCAGGTGCTCAACCAGACAAAATAATGACGCCGCCGGACGGTTCGGGCCGATTGCTCAATCAGTTGCTATAACTCATTGGTAATCCTTCGGATCTTTCATGATGCCGGTTGCTCGCCAGACCCTGCGTACCTGGTTCCATCGCCCCTGGTTGCTGGCGACGCTGGCGGCTGTGCTGAGCGCGGCGGTGTTGTTGCTGGGCAGTGCCGGAGTGGCCATGCATCAGGTCCAGCAGCGAGAAAGCCAACAGATGAACGCCCAGGGCCAGCGTTTTCTGGAGCGTCTGGAGCAACTGTTCGGGCAACTGCGTGAAGGCCTGGATGTACTGGAGGCCCAGCCGCTGCGCGAGTGCAACGCCGAGCTGATCGAAGCCCTGCAACAGGTCAGCTACAGCTATCGCTTCATTTATGAAGCGGCCTACATGGATGCCACCCAGACGTGCTCAAACTGGCCGCAACAGAATCTCCTGCCCTCGCCCAGAGCTCCGGATATCCGCGGGCCGACCTACAGCTACTGGCTCAACACCTCGACCCAACCCAATGAAAACCTCGCTGCTCTGATGCTGGGGCGGGGCAATTTTCGCGTGGCCACCTCCCGTGGGCACTTGACCGATGTGGTGGACCTGCCGGCCGGTGGCAGCCTGATGGTGGTGGTCGAGCATGGCTCCCGGGCGATTCCGGTACTGGGTCAGGCCCGTTCCTGGCCGCCGGTGGAGCCCTGGCGCGCCAGTCGCGAGGAGCCGCTGCAGGTCACCCCTGACCTGCTGATCTATCGCATGCCCACCCAGAATCCCGAGTACCAGTTGGTGCTGATCACGCCCCGGGCCAGCCTGCAGGCGGAAATACTCGATGGCTGGTGGTGGTTGTTACCGTTCAGTCTGTTGCTGGCGCTGTTTATCGGCGGGCTGGTGTATCAGTTGGCGCGGCAGCGCCAGTCGTTGGGAGCAGAGCTGCAAGGGGCGCTGCGACGCGGTGAGCTGCAGGTGCTGTACCAGCCGATCTTTGACCTCAACAGCAGGCTCTGTGTAGGGGCCGAAGCGTTACTGCGCTGGCGGCGTCCGGACGGCACCCTGACCAGTCCCGATCTGTTCATTCCGCTGGCGGAAAACACCGGGCAGATCCGCCAGATCACCGACTTCGTCCTGCAGCGTCTGCTGGAGCAACTGGGGCACGTACTGCGAGCCAATCCCCAGCTGTATATCTCGGTCAACCTGGCGGCCTGTGATGTCATGGTGCCGCGCATCGGTCAGGTCATGGCGCGGCTTCTGGCCTTGCACAAGGTGGCGGCGCGACAGATCGCCTTCGAGGTCACCGAGCGTGGCCTGATCGACGTGGTGGTGGCGCGCAACAACCTGCAGGCCTTGCGGGATGTCGGGCATCAGGTGCTGATCGATGACTTCGGCACCGGCTACTGCAGCCTGGCCTATCTGCAAAGCCTGCCGGTGGATTGCCTGAAGATCGACAAGGCCTTTATCGACGCCCTTGGTCACGATGCTGCCAGCAGTGGCGTGGCGCCCCACATCATTCGCATGGCCCACGCCTTGAATCTCACGGTTATCGCTGAGGGCATCGAATTCGAGGACCAGGCTTCGCTGCTCAGCAGCGAGGGGGTGAGCTTCGGTCAGGGTTGGCTGTTCGCCCATGCCCTGAGTGCCTTGCAGTTTACCGAGCTGATTACCCGGGGCCGGCGTCTGGTGCCCCGGCGCCTGGATGATGAAGCCTGAAGCCCTAGAGCGGCAGGGCCAGATAGAACTGGGTGCCCTGCCCCGGCCTTGAGTAGACGCCCATGCGTCCACCGTGGAGCTGGACGATTTCCTTGCACAGGGCCAGTCCTAGCCCGGCGCCGCCTTTCTTGCGTCCGACCTGAACGAAGGGTTCGAAGATCCGACCCTGCTGACCGTAAGCGATGCCCTCGCCATTGTCCTCGACGCTGACAATCACCCGTTCGCCATGGCGCCTGGCCTGCAGGCGGATCTGGCCGCCACTGGCGGTATGGCGCAGGGCGTTGTCGATCAGATTGTCCAGGACCCGTTCCAGTTGCGGACGGTCGGCGTGCAGGCGCGGCAGTGGCGCCTGGATCTCCAGCAGCAGGCTGATGTCCTGCCGCTGCGCCTGTTCGTTGAAGCGGCCCTGGGCCTGCTCCAGCAACTCTTCCAGGGGGCAGGGCGCGAGAGTGAGTTTCTGCAGGCCATTCTGATAGCGGGAAAAATTCAGCAGGTCGTTGATCAGTTGCATCAGCCGCTGCATTTCTTCGTTGACTGTATTGAGCAGGTCGGTTTCCCGGGACTCTTCGGCAAAGTGCAGGCGTTCCTGAAGCAGGCCGAAGGCCATGTGCATGCCGGTGACCGGGGTTCGCAGTTCGTGGGAGGCGCGCAATACGAACTCGCTGCGTACCCGCTCGAATGCCCGCTGTTCGGTGACGTCATGCAGCACCATCACCGCGCCGAGAATATGGCCCTGGGTGTGGCTCACCGGGGTCAGGCTGTAGGTCAGCAGGCGCGATTCGCCATCGACCTCGATATCCAGGTCTTCCGGGGCCCGCTCCAGGTTGCCGCCACGCAGAACCAGCTGCAGCTGTTCATCCAGCTCCGGGCGTTGCAGGGCGCTGCCCAGGCCCTGGCCGAGGCGCTCCTGGTCCCAGCCCAACTGCCGTTGGGCCACGGGGTTGAGGTGCTCCAGGCGGCCTTGGCGGTCGATCATCAACAAGCCGTCGTCGATGCTGTCGAGCACCGCCTGCAAGCGCTGCTGGCCAGCCAGCAGTTCGTCGACATTGGTGGCCTGATGCTGGCGCAGGGCCTCGGCCATGATGCCGAAGCGGCGGGTCAGCAGGTTCATTTCCGCGGCGGCCGAGATTGGCAGGGTGACGTCGAAATTGCCTTGGCCGATCTTGTCCGCGGCCTTGGCCAGGGCTTCGATCGGTCCGCCAAAGCGCCGGGCAATGGCGTGGGCGGTGATGAAGCCGATGATCAGCACCGCCAGGCCGACCAGGCCCAGCAAGCCGGCTACCAGCAAGGCACGGTCCCGGGCCTGGCGTTCCACCTGGCTGATGTTGTCCAGGGCCCGCTTGTGTTCGTTGATCAGGCCGTTGCGCAAGGTATTGAAACGCTCGGTCAGCGCCTCGTTGTTGTTCAGGCTCGCGGCAGTGTTGCTGTGCTCGAAGGCCTGGTAGAAGTTCAGGTAGTCGCTGCGGGCCTGCTTGAAACCACCCACGGACGGGTTCTGCTGTTCGTGGGCGATGCCCTGGTCGAGGAGGTCCAGGTAGTGCTGCCGCGAGGCTTCCAGGGCTGCGGAGTCGGGCTTGTTGCTGAGCATGATGATCAACTGATCACCCAGGGTCTGGCGCAGCTTGAGCCCCAGATCCAGGGTGATGAAGTTGTTGCGGATCAACGATTCCTGGGTACTGGCCATCTGCATCACGCTGACCAGCCCGAGCACCAGACCCAGCAGGGCCACGGTGATCAGGGCCGAAATGCTCAGAAACAGCCGGGTCCGCAGTTTCATCGCTAACTTCATAGGGTGATGCTCACAGGTTGTACTGTTTGCGCTTGCGGTACAGGGTCGAAGCGTCGATGCCCAGGGTCTTGGCCGCTTGGTCCAGGGTGTCGCTGGTGGCCAGGACGGCGCCGATATGGGCTTTTTCCAGTTCGTCCAGGCTCAGCGCGGCACCGATTCGCGGGGCGTTGTTGGTGGGCTGTTCGGCCATGCCCAGATGGCTGATTTCAACCCGTTCCTGGGGACAGATGATGCTTGCCCGCTCCACCACGTTGCGCAGTTCGCGGATGTTGCCCGGCCAGCGGTAATTGAGCAGGGCTTCCCGGGCGTTGTCGCTGAAGCCTCGGGCCGGTCGCGAATACTCTTTGACGAAGCGTGCAAGAAAGCGGTCGGCCAGGGTCAGGATGTCTTCGCTGCGTTCGCGCAAGGGCGGCAAGTGCAGGGTGATCACGTTCAGGCGGTACAGCAGGTCTTCACGGAAGCGCCCGTCGCGCACCATGTCCTCGAGATTGAGATTGGTGGCGGCGAGGATGCGCACGTCGGCCCGGCGAGTCACCGGGTCGCCGACGCGCTCGTACTCCTTGTCCTGGATAAAACGCAGCAGCTTGGGCTGCAGGGTCAGGGGGAAGTCGCCGATTTCGTCGAGGAACAGGGTGCCGCCATCGGCCTGGTTGACCCGACCCAGGGTGCTTTCGCTGGCCCCGGTAAAAGCGCCACGGCTGTGGCCGAAAAGTTCGCTTTCCATCAGCTCGGCGGTCAGCGATGGGCAGTTGATGGTCACGCAGGACTTCTTCGCCCGTTTGCTCCAGCCGTGGATGGCCCGGGCCAGTTCGCCCTTGCCGGTACCCGACTCGCCGAGGATCAGGATATTGGCATCGGTGCTGGCCACCTGGCGGGCGGTTTCCAGTACCACTTTCATCGCCGGACTGTGGGAGTCCAGGCCGTCCTTGGGTTTGCGCACTTCGCCTTCCAGGGCTTCCAGGCGCGCCGAGAGCTGGCGCACTTCCAGTTGCTTGGCGGTAGCCAGGCGCAGTTGGTCGGGGCTGCAGGGTTTGACCAGGTAGTCGGCGGCACCGGCCTGGATTGCGTCCACCGCCGTGTCCACGGCGGAGTGGGCAGTGACGATCACCACCCGCATCCAGGGCGCTTGAGTGCGCATCTGGGCCAGCACATCAAGGCCGTTGTCTTCCCCCAGGCGCAGGTCAAGGAAACACAGGTCGAATACCTGGCGTTGCAACAACGTATCCGCCTGGGCCGCGCTGTTGGCGGTGGCCACGGTATAGCCCTCGTCTTCCAGGCAGTAGCGGAAGGTGCGGAGGATGGCGGATTCGTCATCCACCAGCAGGATGCGACCTTGATTCTCCGGCGCTGACTCCATTTCCCAGGCTCCTTTAATGAATGATCTTAATTAGTCCCAGAAAAATCGGGCAAGTTGCAAGGTTGATTCTGATCCATTCCACGGCCTGAAGGTTAGATATCTCCGCCGGAAATGGCTAACAGACTGAAATCCCTAATCTTTTGCCAAGGCTAGACCCTGGGTGGGTCTGTATCAGGCTGTCTGCGGCTCGGCAAAGTTCCCCCTCTGATCTAAAAGCCATGGACTCGGAACGGTCCGATCGTGCATTTCGCACGGTTGGCCGGTGGGGATCGTGCAGGATGCGTGTGAGTGAGTGTCTTTGGGTTGTTGTAAGTAATTGATTTTATTGAATTATTTATATGATTAAAAGCTGGCATGCAGACTGCAATATCCCTCTCATCGTGAAGCGCAAGTCAGGGCTTCCATAACAACATCACCACCAGTGTGGGAGGAGTTTCAGGATGAATCGCCAAGGTCTTGCCCAATTGCGTATCGCGCCACTGCATCTCCAGCAAGGCCTGTTTGCCAGCCTGGCGTTACTGGTCACCTTGATCGCCGGACAGCAGTTCCAGCGTTGGCAGGATAGCCAGGCACCCGCCCCGCGCGTGCCGACTCATCACTTCACCCAGACCCATTTCAGTTCGGTGAGCAGTCAGCTCAACGATGCAACGCCAGTGCAACTGATGGCCGTCGACCAGGCACAACCGGCGCTTGAGGCTCCGCGTCAGGAACGCTGGGTGTTCTAGGCACCAAGGTCTGGGCCGCATTCGGCGGCGCACGACCGGCTCCATAGGCAGCACCCCTGAGCACTATTAATAGAAGAGTAAGGAGAATCATCATGCTGAGCTGGGCAATCACATTCCTGATCATTGCCATTGTCGCTGCGGTCCTGGGCTTCGGTGGTATCGCGGGCACCGCCACGGGTATCGCCAAGATTCTCTTTGTCGTGTTCCTGGTGATGTTCATCGCTTCGTTCTTCTTTGGCCGTCGTGGTCGAGGCTGATCATGAGTCTTTCGTTGAAAACATTGGCTGCCACGTTGCTGCTGGGCGTCAGCGCCCTGGCGTCGGCGGCCAATGATGGCCAGGCACGTACCAACCAACTGCTGGGTTCGGACCCGCAGTTTCGTGACACCTGGCAGGGGGTTGTGCACAAGGAAGAGCGCTTGCCTGAATGGGTGATGAACCTGTCGGGCGATGCTCAGCAACAGATGAACGCAGTGACTGAAGACGGCGATCAGTACCTGGTCGGACCGCTCTGCGAGACTGCGCAGAGTTGTCAGAACCAGCGCCTGATCGTGGCCTTCAGTTTCGACAAGAAGCATGCCTACGCGATGTTGGTGGAGGTGCCTGCGGGCTTGCCTGCGGACAAGTCACCGACCCGTCACGCGAGCTACCGCTTTCTCGGCAAACCCGATGAAGGAATGCGGGCATTGCTTCAGGAGCAGTTGCGCAAAGACCCGAACTGGTACTGAGCGCGCATTGCCGATTTTGCATAACAGCTAGAAGAAAGGGCCGCCCTGGCTCTTTCGACTGTTGCACCACCCGAGGAGGGTGAGTGCATGACCAAGGGGCCGGGACGTTCTGATCCACCGATGATCGGAGTGACCTAGGGGTACAGGGAGTGCCTCCGCAAGGGCCGGGTCAGGAAAGAGCAGCGGCGTAAGCTCTCAGGTCGAGCATCGACTTGACGAGCTTGCGGCGTGCTTGAAGAGCAAAGTCTTGTCCTAGAGCCATCGGTCCGTCTTTTTAGTGATTCCCCAAGGAAAAAATCTTCCTTTGACTCCAGTCAAACGTTTCCTGGTGTTTCTCTGCGACCGTATATCGAGAAACTTTGCGTCAATTGCGCAACCTTTCCGAACGCCCGAATCAGAGTAATCCTAAACTTTTTCAGACCTTTTCCTGACCCTTCCGACAAGCCTGCACGCCGCCTGAAATGGCCGTTTCACGGTATTTCTGCCTGCCGAAATGTCGTATTCGAACCGGTTGGGACGCCCGTTTAGTTTGTAAAAACTCATGCCGATTCGGCATAGGGTAGGCGTTTACGGCATTAGACGCGCCCCCCTAGCATCGGAATAGTTGCGCCTTTTTTCGCCCGCAGAGAGCCGTAAATGCTCGTTCGGGATGACCTTATACGGGGGCCGATGCACAAACTTTTCCGCCATTGAGCGTTCCAGTTCGCGCATCAGCCCGAGTCCAACTGAAGTAAGGGTAATGATATGAAGAAGGCAAAATTAAGCCTCGCCTGGCAGATCCTCATCGGTCTGGTCCTGGGGATTGCAATTGGCGCGCTGCTCAATCATTTCAGTGCTGAAAAGGCCTGGTGGGTCAGCAACGTTCTGCAACCTGCAGGCGATATCTTTATCCGCTTGATCAAGATGATCGTGATTCCGATCGTCATCTCCTCGCTGATCGTCGGCATTGCCGGTGTCGGCGACGCCAAGAAACTTGGCCGCATCGGTCTGAAGACCATCATCTACTTCGAAATCGTCACCACCATCGCCATCGTCGTGGGTCTGCTGCTGGCCAACCTGTTCCATCCGGGCGCGGGCATCGACATGAGCACCCTGGGTACCGTGGACATTTCCAAGTACCAGGCCACCGCCGCCGAAGTGCAGCATGAACATGCGTTCATCGAGACCATTCTCAACCTGATTCCATCGAACATCTTCGCGGCCATGGCCCGTGGCGAGATGCTGCCGATCATCTTCTTCTCGGTGCTGTTCGGTCTGGGCTTGTCGAGCCTGCAGTCCGATCTGCGCGAGCCGCTGGTGAAGATGTTCCAGGGCGTCTCGGAAAGCATGTTCAAAGTCACCCACATGATCATGAACTACGCGCCGATTGGTGTGTTTGCCCTGATCTCGGTGACCGTCGCCAACTTCGGTTTCGCCTCCCTGCTGCCGTTGGCCAAGCTGGTGATCCTGGTGTACGTGGCCATCGCCTTCTTCGCCTTCGTGATCCTCGGCCTGATCGCCCGCCTGTTCGGCTTCTCGGTGCTCAAGCTGATGCGCATCTTCAAGGATGAGCTGGTGCTGGCCTACTCCACCGCCAGCTCGGAAACCGTGCTGCCGCGGGTCATCGAGAAGATGGAAGCCTACGGCGCGCCGAAAGCCATCTGCAGCTTCGTGGTGCCGACCGGCTACTCCTTCAACCTCGACGGCTCGACCCTGTACCAGTCCATCGCGGCGATCTTCATTGCCCAGCTGTACGGCATCGACCTGTCCATCAGCCAGCAATTGCTGTTGGTGCTGACCCTGATGGTCACCTCCAAAGGCATTGCCGGGGTTCCGGGCGTGTCCTTCGTGGTGCTGCTGGCCACCCTGGGCAGTGTGGGCATTCCGCTGGAAGGCCTGGCCTTCATCGCGGGTGTCGACCGTGTGATGGACATGGCGCGTACCGCCCTGAACGTGATCGGCAACGCCCTGGCGGTACTGGTCATCGCCCGTTGGGAGGGCATGTACGACGATGCCAAGGGCCAGCGTTACTGGAACTCGCTGCCGCACTGGCGCAGCAAAGAGAAGCTGCCAGCAGGCGAAGCTTCCAAAGGCTAAGCGCCTCGGTGTAGGAACTGGCTTGCCGACGCAGAGGCCCTCAGGTCCTCTATACGGCTCAGATGCGCCTTCGCCGACAAGCCGCCTCCTGCAACGAACGAACCCCGGATAATCCGGGGTTTGTCGTTTCTACGGGCCCCGCTATCATTCGCCGCATCTTCCGAGGGATATGACCGATGCTCAATGGCCTGTGGCTTGGCTTCTTTATCGTAGCGACCGTGTCCGCCCTGGCGCAGTGGCTGGTGGGCGGCAACGCCGGGATCTTTGCCGCCATGGTGGAAAGCATTTTCGCGATGGCCAAGCTGTCGGTGGAGGTGATGGTGCTGCTGTTCGGCACCCTGACCCTGTGGCTGGGCTTTCTGCGGATCGCCGAGAAGGCCGGCATCGTCGATTGGCTGGCCAAGATCCTGGGCCCGCTGTTCAAGCGCCTGATGCCGGAAGTGCCGCCTGGGCACCCGGCCCTGGGCCTGATCACCCTGAACTTCGCCGCCAACGGCCTGGGCCTGGATAACGCCGCCACGCCGATCGGCCTCAAGGCCATGCGCGCCCTGCAGGAACTCAACCCCAGCGCCACCACCGCCAGCAATGCGCAGATCCTGTTCCTGGTACTCAACGCTTCGTCCCTGACCCTGCTGCCGGTGACCATCTTCATGTACCGCGCCCAGCAAGGTGCGGCGGACCCGACCCTGGTGTTCCTGCCGATCCTCCTGGCCACCAGCGCCTCGACCCTGGTCGGCCTGCTGTCGGTGGCGGTGATGCAGCGCCTGCGTCTCTGGGACCCGGTGGTGCTGGCCTACCTGATTCCCGGGGCCCTGGCTCTGGGCGCCTTCATGGCGCTGCTGGCGACTCTGTCGGCCACGGCCCTGGCCTCCCTGTCGTCGATCCTCGGCAACCTCACCCTGTTCGGCCTGATCATGCTGTTCCTGGTGATCGGTGCGCTGCGCAAGGTCAAGGTCTACGAGGCCTTTGTCGAAGGGGCCAAGGAGGGTTTTGACGTCGCCAAGAACCTCTTGCCGTACCTGGTGGCCATGCTGTGCGCGATCGGCGTATTGCGGGCGTCCGGGGCCCTGGATTTCGGCCTCGACGGGATTCGTCATCTGGTGGCCTGGGCCGGCTGGGATACGCGCTTTGTCGACGCCCTGCCCACCGCCATGGTCAAGCCGTTCTCCGGCAGTGCCGCCCGGGCGATGCTCATCGAGACCATGAAGACCCAGGGTGTGGACAGTTTCCCTGCACTGGTGGCAGCGACCATCCAGGGCAGCACCGAGACCACCTTCTATGTGCTGGCGGTCTACTTCGGTGCGGTGGGTATCCAGCGGGTGCGGCACGCGGTGGGCTGTGCCTTGCTGGCGGAATTCGCCGGGGTGGTGGCGGCGATTGCGGTTTGCTACTGGTTCTTTGGTTGAGTTGACCGGCTCTTCGCTGGCAAGCCGGCTGCTACAAGCGGCCGTATTGCCGGCGACGGGCCGGTCATTGTTTCAGCGCCAGGTTGCCCTGCCCCACTGCCCAATCCACTACCTGCCGGCTCAGCGCATCGCTGGCCTGGCCAAACCCGGTCACGACTCCCGGCACCTGGGTCTGCTCCAGGGGCTGGCGTATTTCGAAGCGCCGGCTGGCGAGGATCTTCTGGTCATAACCTCGAATCAGCCGCGCATCCAGGCGGATCACCACCTGGACGGCGTTGCCCTGGTACTCGGTCTGAAAGGCTTGCAGGTCGCCGCCCAGGGCCAGGTCGGTCTGCAGGTTGCTGTCGTCGGTGCTCAACAACTGCACCCGGCCATCGCGCTGGAAGCCGTCCAGCAGGCGGTTGCGCAGCAGGATCGGTGCCGGGTCGCTCCAGCGCGAAGCCTTGTAGCTGCTGATCAGGTTGCCCTGGGGAATCACCGCGATGCGTGCGCTGTTCAGTGCATCGCCGGCCTGGGGCTTGAGCAACTGCAGCGACCACGACAGTGCCTTGCCCGTGGCGGTGGGCGTGCTCTGGCTCACCGGCAGCCGATAGATATCCAATGGCTCGCCCTTGGGCAGGATCGAACAGGCACTGGTCAGGGCCATGGCGGTCCCCAGGGCCAGTGGCGCCAGCAGATGACAGACAGGCTTCATGGCGTGAACTCCTTGTTCTTCTCGTTACCCAGCAAGTAACCGCCGGGGTTGGCTTCGAGGCGGCGGGTAATGGCTCGCAGCGAGCTCAGGGTCTCGCGCAGCTCGCGCACCGCCGGCGCCAGACCGTTGAGCCCTTGCATGCCATTGTTCAGCGAGTCCTGGTTGTCGCTCAGCAGTTTGTTCAGGGTGGCGCTGCTCTGCTCCAGGTTGCGCATGGCGTGCTCGGCGCTGCCGAACATCTGCTTGCCCTGGTCGTTGAGCAGGCCGTTGGCATTGCGCATCAGCGCGGTGGTCTGTTCCAGCATGGCGCTGGTCTGCTTGCTGATAGAGCCCAGTTGCTGCATCAGCTGGCGCAGGTCGTCACGTTGTCCGGCGATGCTGGCCGAGGTTTTCTGCAGGTTGTCCAGGGTGTTGCTGACCCGCTCCACGTTGTCCGGGGAAAACATGCTGTTGGCGTTGTGCAGCAGCAGGTTGACCCCGGTCATCAGGTCATTGCTGTTGTTCAGCAGGCGGGCAATGGGCGATGGCGAGGCGATGATGGTCGGCAAGTGGCCGTCCTTGCCCTTGAGGGGCGGGCTTTGCGGCGTGCCGCCGCTGAGCTGGATGATCGAGGTGCCGGTGATGCCGGTCAGGGCCAGCTTGGCCTGGGTGTCCTCCTTGATCGGGGTTTCACTGCCCAGGCGGATCTGCGCCAGTACCCGGCGCGGGTCCTTGGGGTCCAGGCGCAGGTTGACCACATCGCCGACCTTGATGCCGCTGTATTGCACGGCGCTACCCTTGGACAGGCCGCTGACCGCCTCATTGAAGACAATCTGATAGTCCTGGAAGGCGCTGTCGACGCTGGACTTGGCCAGCCACAGGCCGAACAGCAGGGCGCCGGCCACCACGATCACGGTGAACAGGCCGATCAGTACATGATGGGCTCGGGTTTCCATGTCATCCCTCGTTGGTCTGTGTAGCGGCCTGGTAGGCCGCGCGGCCGCGTGGGCCATGGAAGTATTGGTGAATCCATTCGTCCGGGGTTTCGGCGACCACATCGATGGCGTCCGCCACCAGTACCTTTTTCTGTGCCAGTACCGCCACCCGGTCGGTGATGGTGTAGAGGGTGTCCAGGTCGTGGGTGACCAGGAACACGCTCAGGCCCAGGGCATCGCGCAGGGTCAGGATCAGTTGGTCGAAGGCTGCCGCCCCCACCGGGTCGAGGCCGGCGGTGGGTTCGTCGAGAAACAGGATGTCCGGGTCCAGGGCCAGGGCACGGGCCAGTGCTGCGCGTTTGATCATGCCGCCAGAGAGCGAGGATGGGTATTTGTCGGCGGCCGACAAGGGCAACCCGGCCAGGGCCAGTTTCACTGCCGCCAGGTGTTCGGCGTCGCTGCGGGACAGGCCCGCATGCTCGATCAGTGGCAGGGCGACGTTCTCGGTCACTGTCAGCGAGGTGAACAGCGCGCCCTTCTGGAACAGCACGCCAAAGCGCCGCTCGATCAGGGAACGTTGCTTTTCCGGCAGGCTGGGCAGGTCCTGGCCGAAGACCCGCACCGAGCCGTCGCTGGGTTGGCGCAGGCCGACGATGCTGCGCAGCAGCACCGACTTGCCGCTACCTGAGCCGCCGACCACGCCGAGGATCTCGCCCTTGTACACGTCCAGGTCGAGATTTTCGTGCACGCTCTGCTTGCCGAAGCGGTTGCACAGGCCACGGACCTCGATCACCGCCTCGGCGGGCGGGCGCGTCGGGCGGCTCACCAGCCCATCTCCATGAAGAACAGCGCGGCCACGGCGTCGATGACGATCACCACGAAGATCGACTGCACCACGCTGGACGTGGTGTGGGCGCCCACCGATTCGGCACTGCCGCTGACCTTGAAGCCCTCCAGGCAGCCGATGGCGGCGATCAGGAAAGCGAAGATCGGCGCTTTGACCAGGCCCAGCAGAAAGTGCTTAACGCCAATGTCCGAGTGCAGCAGCGAAAGGAACATCGCCGGGGAAATATCCAGGGACAGGGCACAGACCACGGCGCCGCCGATGATCCCCGAGAGCATCGCCAGGAAGGTCAGCATCGGCAGCGCCACCAGCAGGGCCAGCACCCGGGGCAGCACCAGCAACTCCATCGGGTCCAGGCCCAGGGTGCGGATGGCGTCGATCTCTTCGTTGGCCTTCATCGAGCCGATCTGCGCGGTGAAGGCGCTGGCGGTGCGTCCGGCCATGAGGATCGCGGTCAGCAGCACGCCAAATTCCCGCAGGAAGGAAAACGCCACCAGGTCGACGGTAAAGATGCTGGCGCCGAAGTTGGCCAGCACTGTGGCCCCGAGAAAGGCCACCACCGCCCCCACCAGGAAGGTCAGCAGGGCGACGATGGGCGCGGCATCGAGGCCGGTCTGCTCGATATGCGCCACCACCGGGGTGATGCGCCAGCGCTTGGGGTGCAGCAGGCCCCGGGCCAGGGTTTCGAGGATCAGGCCGATAAAGCCCAGGACCTTCAGGGTGTCCTGCCAGACGGTGTAGACCGCACTGCCAATGCGTGAGAGCAGTTGCACGCTGACGGCAATCTCCGGTTCCTTGACCGGTACACAAAAATCGTTGAGCGAGCTGTAGACCGTATGCAGCAATGCGCGGTCGGCGGTGGACAGGGTGCAATCAGGGTGTTCGGCGGATCGCCCCAGGCGTTCGGCCCCCAGGAGTTCTACCAGCAGCGAGGCCCCCGCGGTGTCCAGGGCTCCCAGGCCGTTGAGGTCGACGTGGGTGCTGCTGTCGTAGTGGCCGTTGAGGCTCTGGCAGAGGCGCTTGAGGTCGCTGTAGTGGGCCAGCGTCCAGTCTCCGCCGATGCGCAGTTGCGCCGGAGAGTGGGCGTTGTCCAGTTGAGCGGTGCCGGGCGTCATGCGGGTATTCATAAGCTCCGAGCTTGTGGGGCGATTGCGCAGTGCTACGTAATAGCACGATCCCCGTTACTTTGCCTCGCCGCTCTTGGCTGGATCTTGATCTGGGTCGGTGATCTCGAAGCGCAGCACACCAATCACCTGTCCGTCCTCGGTGATCACCCGCACTTGCCATTTTCCCGCCGGGTTGCCGGGGAAATTCTGCTTGTGGGACCAGGCGCGGTAGCCCTCCTTGCGTCCGCCGTGAATATCCAGGGCGATGCGATCCACTTCGCTGCCGTTGAACTTCCAGACGTGATAGATGCGCTCGTCCAGGCCCCTGGGGGCGTTGATCGCGGTGTAGGCGTACAAACCGCTGCTGCGTACCTGGCTGGCACTCACCTGTTCCAGGCTGTCCCCGGGCGTGCGGTCCTGGAGTTGGGTGCTGATGGCGTCCTCGGTCAGCCACAGGGTGGCCGGCGGCACCCAGGAGCGCAGCAGCCAGCCGGTGCTGCCAATGGCCAGGGTGATACACAGCACCGCCAGTGCGCTGCGCACGCTGCGGATCGGCAGGATCGACGCCAGGCTCGGGAAGGACAGGAGCATGGCGATGCCCAGGGCCAGCTTGAAGCTCTGGGCCGTGGTCAGGTGCAGGATCAGCGGCAGGGCCGTGAGCAAGGCGGCGAACAGGGTCAGGGTGTGCAAGGCGAGGAACAGCCAGCGCCGCGGCGCCAGCCACTTGTAGTACAGCGGGTCGGTGATGGAAATCAGCGCCGCTGCCCCCAGCAGCCCGGTGAATACCAGTTGGCCGCTGTTCCAGCTGGTGGTGATGAAGAAGAACGGCAGGACGAAGAACAGACTTTCCTGGTGGATCATTTGTGTCGCGTAGCGCAGCAGCGGTTGTGGGATCTCGCGCTTGAAGACCTTGGTGAACAGTTGGGTCAGGCTGTTTTCCAGCATCAGCCAGACCCAGCTCACCAACAGGATCACGGCGATCCACGAGGCCAGGCTCTGTTGCCGGTCCACCAGGATGAAGCTGCCGACTCCGGAGATGAAACCGCCGAGCGCAATGACCCCCGGGTAGCGCTTCATCAGTTCCAGAACGCGCTGAATAGAGTGGGTCAGGTTAGGCATCGGGCGGGGTCACAGTCTTGGCAGGAAAAAACCGTGACAGGATACCTGTTGGCCGCGGCCTGTGGCGAGGGAGCAGGCTCCCTCGCCACACCGGCTAGTGGGTGCGCCGGCGGTACAGCAGGTAGCCGCCCAGGCTGCCGAAGACGATCAGGGCCAGCAGGCCGCCGGTCAGCCAGAGCAGTTGCTCGTCCCCCAACAGGGGTTTTTCGATTCGCAAATAGCCCGGCTGTTGCAGCAATTGCCTCAGTGCCAGGTTGGCCTGCTTCAGGCTCACCACCCGCAGGCGCTTGGCCGGGTCGCTGAAGCGGCCGTTGTCGAAGTCGCCGAGGGCACTCCAGTAGTAATCCGCCAAGGCGCTGTTGCCCTGTACTGCCCAAGCCTGGCGATCGATGGCGGCCTGCTTCAGGCGCTCGAAAGTCGCAGGGTCCAGACCGTCCTTGAGCAGTTTGGCCTTGAGCTGCTCGACCACCTGTCGGGCCTGGGGCAGGTCATCGCGTTCGAGGTCGGCATTGAGGCTGAGAAAACCGACGCCGCCAAACACTTCACGGTCGCTCCAGGGGCCGTAGGACAGCTCATGCTCCAGGCGCAACTGACGGTATAACGCCCAATCCAGATAGTCCTTGAGCAGGTCGAAGGTCTCGTCGTGCTGCTGCTCCAGCAGGGGTTCGGGAAACAGCCAGTGCAATTGTGCGCTCTGCCCTACCCAGCCATGGATCAAGTTGCGCTCGGCGGCGGCCGTGCCCTGGATCTGTGGCAGCTCGCGGTGCTCGCTGGGCTCTATCGGCTCGAGTGCGCCGTAGGTGCGCTCCAGATAAGCCGGCAGCAGGCGATCCAGTTCGCCGACGACGATCAGGGTCATGTTGTTCGGGGCGTACCAGTCTTTGCGCACTTGCTCCAGCTGGGCCAGGGTCAAGTGCCCGACTTCGGCGCGCTCGGCGCATTTGAGCCCCAGTTCCACCGCCAGCTGGTTGCCGGCCTTGTGGCCCAGGTCCTGGCGGTCGAGCCAGCGTTGCAGGTGCGAGTAATGGCCGCCGTCTTCGCGCTCCACCACCTGTTTGGCGGCGGCCACGGCTTGGTCGTCAAGGCGGGTCCGGGTCAGCAGCGACAGCAGCAGGTCGAGGACCTTGCGCTGGTTTCTCGCCGGGGCCTCGATGACGAAAGTGGTATCGGCATTGCTGGTGTAGGCATTCCATTCGCCACCCAGGGCTTGCATGCGTTCTTCCAGGCCGCCTTCGCCGCTGGCGTCGATGCCGCTGAACAGCAAGTGTTCAAGCAGGTGCGGCAGTTCCTTGTCGGCACAGGCGAAATCGTCCAGGCCTACGCCCACCACCAGGCGGATCGCCACATGGCCGCGTTCGCTGCCGGGCTTGAGCAGCAGTTGCAGGCCGTTGGGCAGGGTGTAGCCTTCGACCTGGAAACGATCCAGGGCCCATCCTTGTGCACTGCCCAGCAACAGGCAGGCGAATAACAGACAACGCATAACAAGCTTCCTTACGGCGTGCGTAAGTTTTAGAGACTTCAGATCACTCTGGACGTTCAGGGTGAATGGGTGATGTCAGCCATGTTCTCGATTTCCAGCGCCCCGGTGTCCGAGGTTTCCAGGACCACGTAGGCGCTGCTGCAGAACAGCGAGTTGAGACGCTTCATGTCGGCGATCAGTTCCAGGTGCAGGGAGCTGGTCTCGATGCTCTGGACAATCTTGCGCTGCAGCCGGCTGACGTGGGCGTGGGCCAGGCGCCGTTCCTGGGCGCGGAAGCGGCGTTTCTCCCGCAGCAATTGACGGGCGCTTTCCGGGTCGGCGCTGAGAAATACCGAGAGTCCCAGGCGCAGGTTGGCGATCAGTTGCGCGTGCAGTCCGGTCAGCTCTTCCAGACCCACTTCGGAGAAGGAGCGGCGTTGCGACGTCTTCTGCTGCTGGACCTTGCGCAGCATGCGTTCAATCAGGTCGCTGGCCAGCTTGAGGTTGATCGCCAGTTCGATGATCTCCGCCCAGCGCCGGCTGTCCTGCTCGCTGAGGTCTTCCCGGGGCATTTGCGCCAGGTACAGCTTGATGGCGCTGTACAGCGCTTCTACATCCTCGCTCAGGGCGCGCATTTCCTGGGTAATGGCGGTCTGCTTGCCACGCAGCACATCGCGCATGGCTTCCAGCATATTGTCGATCAGGTCGCCGATGCGCAGGGTTTCCCGGGCGGCGTTGGCCAGGGCCAGGCTCGGGGTGACCAAGGCAGTGGGATCGAGGTGCCGTGGTCGTGCACGGCCGTTGTCCTGGGGGCGCTCGGGCATCAGCCAGGCACAGAATCGGGCCATGGGGCCGACAGTGGGCAGCAGCAACAGGCAGCGGACGGTGTTGTACAACAGGTGGAAGCCGATCACCACTTCCTGCGGGCTGAAGTCCAGGCTGTCCATCCAGTGGGCCAGCGGGTCGAGCACCGGAATGATCAGCAGCAGGCCGATCAGCTTGTACAGCAGGCTGCCCAGCGCCACCTGGCGTCCGGCGGTGTTCTGCATGCTGGTGCTGAGGAAGGCCAGCACCCCGCTGCCGATGTTGGCGCCGATCACCAGGCCGATGGCCACCGGCAGGCCGATCACCCCGGCCCCGGCCAGGGTGGCGGTCAGCAGCACCGCCGCCAGGCTGGAGTAGGACACCATGGCGAACACCGCGCCCATCAGCGCATCCAGGAGGATGTCGCCGGTGAGTGAGGCGAACAGCACCTTCACCCCTTGGGCGTGGGTAATCGGCGCTGCGGCTTCGACGATCAGTTGCAGGGCCAGGATGATCAGGCCCAGGCCGATGCCGACCCGGCCCAGTTGGCCGGCGCGAGTCTGTTTGCGCGACAGAAAGAAAATCACCCCGAGGAAGATCAGCAACGGTGACAGCCAGGACAGGTCGAAAGTCAGCACCCGAGCCATCAATGCGGTACCGACATCGGCCCCCAGCATGGTGGCCAGCGCCGGGGTCAGGGTCATCAGGCCCTGGCCGACAAAGGAGGTCACCAGCATCGCCGTGGCGTTGCTGCTCTGGACCATGGCGGTTACCAGGATGCCGGCGACGAAGGCCAGCGGTCGCCTGGCCATGTTCTGCCCGATTACGTGGCGCAGGTTGGAGCCGTAGACCCGCAGGATGCCGGTACGGACGATGTGCGTGCCCCAGATCAGCAGGGCCACGGCGGAAAGCAGATTGAGCAGGGTCAGCATGAGAGGGCCCCCCTGGGGTGAAGAGCCCCAAGCGGGGCCAGTGGACGTTGTTGCGCGAGGTTCTACGTTATGTATTTAAGCTGTAGTTGGCTAACGCACAGGACGCCAGCATCGCATAGCTAAACCGGCGATTGAAACAAAACTGTCATGAAAACAGCTGCCTGCAGCCGTGAAAAAGGGGCTCGTAAGCCCCTTTTTCTGTAGCGCGTTGGCGGTTTACTGACCAGGAATGTCCTTGCGCAGTTTCACCGGGTCCTGCTGTTTTTTCTTCTTCGCGATGGCGGTGCGCATCTTGATGTTGATGGCTTCCACCGCCAGGGAGAAGGCCATGGCGAAGTAGACGTAGCCTTTTGGTACGTGCACTTCGAAGGCCTCGGCGATCAGTACGGTACCGACCACCAGCAGGAACGACAGCGCGAGCATCTTCAGCGACGGGTGCTTGTCGATGAATTCGCTGATGGCGCCGGCCGCCAGCATCATCACCAGGACCGCGACAATGATCGCCGCCACCATGACCGGCACATGGGACACCATGCCCACTGCGGTGATGACCGAGTCCAGGGAGAAGACGATGTCGATGATGGCGATCTGGATGATGGTGTAGATGAAGTTGCCGCCCTTGCCTTTGGGTTCATCCAGGGTTTCGTCTTCACCTTCCAGTGCGTGGTACATCTCCTGGGAGCTTTTCCACAGCAGGAACAGGCCGCCGAAGAACAGGATCAGGTCCCGCCCGGAAATGCCTTGGCCGAAGACCACGAACAGATCGGCCGTAAGGCGCATGACCCAGGTGATCGACAGCAGCAACAGAATCCGCGTGACCATGGCCAGGGCCAGGCCGAAGATCCGGGTGCGCGCCTGCATGTGCTTGGGCATGCGGCTGACCAGGATCGAAATCATGATGATGTTGTCGATGCCCAGGACGATTTCCAGGGCGGTCAAGGTAAAGAAGGCAACCCAGATTTCCGGGTTGGTCAGCCATTCCATGTGTATTCCTTTGAGCGGTTGTTATGGCCCGGGCCGGGAAGCCGGCCCGAGCGAAGAATCATTGCTTTTATAGCGTGCTGAACAGCGGAAAAATCCCCATCAGCAGAGCGGCGAACATTATGCACAGACAGACCAGCACTGCCCACTTGAGGGTGAAGCGCTGGTGATCGCCGAACTCGATGCCAGCCAGGGCCACCAACAGATAGGTCGAGGGTACCAGCGGGCTGAGCAAGTGCACCGGTTGGCCGACGATCGACGCCCGGGCCATTTCCACCGCCGTGATGCCGTAATGACTGGCGGCTTCTGCCAGCACTGGCAATACGCCGTAGTAGAAGGCGTCGTTGGACATGAAGAAGGTGAACGGCATGCTCACCAGCGCGGTGATCACTGCGAGATAGGGCCCCAGGGCTTCAGGGATCACTGCCAGCAGGCTCTTGGACATGGCGTCGACCATGCCGGTACCGGACAGGATGCCGGTGAAGATACCGGCAGCAAAGATCAGCCCGACCACTGCCAGCACGCTGCCGGCGTGGGCCGCGACCCGGTCCTTCTGCTGCTGCAGGCAGGGGTAGTTGACGATCATGGCAATACTGAAGGCCACCATGAACAGCACGGGCAATGGCAGCAGCCCGGCGATCAGCGCGCACATCAGGGCGAAGGTCAGGGCACCGTTGAACCAGATCAGCTTCGGACGACGGGCGTCTGGGTACTGCGAGACGCTGATTTCACTGTGATCCATCTCATCGCCTGCCAGGTGCAGTTCGCCCAGGCGTGCACGCTCACGTTTGCCGTACAGATAGGCGATCGCCAGGATCGCCACCACGCCGGCCAGCATGGCTGGGATCATCGGCACGAAAATGTCCGACGGGTCCACGTGCAAAGCGCTGGCGGCGCGGGCGGTCGGGCCGCCCCAGGGGGTCATGTTCATCACCCCGCCGGCGAGGATGATCAGGCCCGCCATGATCCGCGGGCTCATGCCAATGCGGCTGTACAACGGCAGCATGGCGGCCACGCAGATCATGTAGGTGGTGGCGCCGTCACCGTCCAGGGACACCACCAGGGCCAGCACGGCGGTGCCGACCGAGACCTTCAGCGGGTCGCCCTTGACCAGCTTGAGGATCTTGCGCACCGCCGGGTCGAACAGGCCGGAGTCGATCATCAGGGCGAAATACAGAATGGCGAACATCAGCATCACGCCGGTGGGCGCCAGCTTGGTGATGCCTTCAAGCATCATGGGACCGATCTTCGGTGCGAAACCGCCGAACAGGGCGAACAGGATCGGCACGATGATCAGGGCGATCAGCGCGGACAGGCGCTTGGTCATGATCAGGAACATGAACGTGATGACCATGGCAAAGCCAAGGAAAGTCAGCATGGGAATACTCCAGGCGTAGCGCGGCTAGGGAATGGCGAACCGGGTGGGATCAGCGCAGAACGGCAAGCACGAGGCGTACGGGAGGAGTCGAAGCGAACAGGCGGGTACGAGCGGACATCAGAATCACCATTGTTGTTAATAGGGCCGGGAGCGCCAGAAACGCCCGCTGTGGCCAACCGGTCTTTTGCCGGTAGTGGAGGCGATCCTAATCGGGGAAGCTTTCAGCCAGCTTTCGGCATTGAAAGGAAACGGTGGATGTTGCGGCAGGCGACCAGCGGCATAAAGTGACGGGCATGGGCCAAAAAGAGGAATGCACATGAGTGAGTTGCACACCGGCGGCTGCCACTGCGGGCGGCTGCGCTACCAGTTCAGCGGGCCACTGCGGGATATCGCCCACTGTCATTGCTCGATCTGCCGCCGGGTCAGCGGCGGTCTGGTGACCACCTGGATCACTTTGCCCGCCCGGGCTTTCAAGTGGCTGGAAGGCGTTCCCGCGCGCTACGACTCATCTGCAAGTTGTGCGCGCTATTTCTGCGCTGACTGTGGTGCTCACTTGGCACTGGTTACCCACCTGAGCCCGGACAGCATCGATGTCACCATTGCCACTCTGGATCACCCGGAACGGGCGCCTGCGGACCGGCATATCTGGACCGACAGCCGGCTACCCTGGCTGCACCTGGACGAGCAACTGCCGGAAGAACCCGAGGAAACTCTGTAGGAACCGGCTTGCCGGCGAAGCTTTCAAGGTAGCTCCAACCCACCCGCGGCCTTGTGCAGAGCCCGCAGATGCTCGCCCACCTGTTTCAGGTTGGCCTCGTTGGCGGCGATCTCGGCGGCCCGGGCTGGTTCGAGCAACGCCCGTACTTCCTTGTCCAGTTCGCCGGTCAGCGATTGCAGCTGTTTCTGCCGCTCGCTGCTTTCGGACTCCAGGCGCTGCCATTCACCGGGCTGGGGCAAGCCATAGCCGCTGCTGCCCAGCAGTTCCGCCGGTCGGCTGAGAAAGCCGCTGTTGGCGAGAATTTCCTGCAGGGTCTTGTTGGCTTTTTCCATGCCGCCATTCTTCAGTTCCCGGGCGCCCAGGTAGCGCTGCTTGACCTCGTCCTGAGCCAGCAACAGTTGCCGGCGATAGCTGGCCTGCTCCAGGAGCAGCAAGGCCGCGCTGGTTCGCAGGTCGGCCCGGTCGAACCACTGGCGGCGTTGCGCAGCGCTCAATGACAGCCAGTCTTCGACGCTGGCCTGTTTGATCGGCAGGTGCTTTTTGATCACTTCGAACATGGCCTGGTAGCGGTCGCGGAAGGAGTCGAAGCGATAGCCCAGGCGCAGCGCTTCCCGGGGATCGTCGAGCACGCTGGTGTCCGCCAGTCCCCTGCCCTTGAGCACTTCCAGCAAGCCGTTGGGCATGATGCTGTCGAGGCCGATCAGTTGTTTGTTGTTGCTGCCGCTGCGCAGCAGCTTGAGGCTCTCCACTGCGCAGTTGTTGGACAGGAAGTAATAGTTGCCGTCGTAGCTCCAGTGCATCTCGGCGGCGTGCTCCACCACTTCCTCGATCTCGCTGCGTGACAGCTTCAAGGGCACGGATGCCAGGCTGCGCAGTTCGGTCTTGGTGTATTCATCGATGACTTGCGACAGCGGCAGGACGAACAACCGCGAAGGGTACTTGCCCACCAGGCCATCCCAACTGGACAGCTGTACATCGCCGACAAAGGCGCGGTAGGACAGCACCAGGTGTTGGTCCAGGTCCAGGCGGCAATCCGGGCCTCGGGGGCGGCCCGGAGCACAGATCACCAGGCGCAGCATGCTGTGGCCCCAGCGGCTGACCCAGTTCTGGTTGGCCTCGGCCAGCAGGTAGTCCACCGCGTAGACCCGTTGCGGGTCGACCTTGCCCAGGGGCGTCTTGGCGAAGTCGTTTCCGGCGTTGAGGAAGGCAAAGGACTGGGCACAATTGTCCTTGGCGGCAGGGGCCCAGGCGAAATGTTCCTGGTAGTAGCGATACAGCGCCGGGCGGCGGCAGGCGTAGCTCGGATCGAGGAGGAAATACTCCATGTTCACCGCTACGAACTCTTTCGGGTTGGTGATCTCGTAGAGGTCCGGACTGCGGGCAACCTGCCGGTTGTGCTGTTCCCGCTCTCCGCGGCGACCGACATATTGCGGCCAGCCGGCCAGGTCCAGCAGCCGCGGGTCGTCGCTGAGGGTAAAGCGGCGATCGTTCTGGCCCCGGCACTCATCCGGCAGGCCGATCAGGCCGGAAGTACCGGTCTTGCGGGTGCAGCGCTGGATCAGGCTGCGTTCGGCGCTGGGCCATAAACGCGCACGATCATAAATGTGGGTCAGTTCATGAAGTACGGTAGCGAGCAGTTCCCGGCGCACGGTGCCATGGGGGCGACTGGTCTTCTGCGTCGCAGCCGAGCCATCGGCCAGGTTGGGCAACAGGGCACGATTGAGGTCCAGTTCCGCAACCAGGGATGCCGCGCCATAGGCATTGTCGGGCATCTGGTCGGTCCAGCCGACATCAATGGTGCGATCCAGTTGCTGGATGAAACGCGGCGGCAGTGCCTGCATCGCTTCATCCAGCAGCGCCTGGCTGGCGCGTTGTTGCGCCGGGCTCAAACCATCGGTCTTGAGGCGCAATTGCAGGTCGGCTTGGGCGGTGCCACAGAGCAGCCCCAGGGTCCCGGCCAGCAGCCAGGCGAAAACTGGCTTCACAGAGCGAGGATAGCTTCGGCGAGGACCTGATCGCTGGCGTTACGGGCTTCCGGCAATTGGGTGCGCAGTGCCGTGAAGGCGGCTTCCAGTTGTGCGCCACGGATATCGCCATTGCTGGCGACAAAGCTGGCGGCATCGTCATGGGCTTCGCGCACGACTTTGGAGTCACGGATCGAGGTGGTGGTGTCCGAGGTGAAATCGATCGTGCGGCCAGAGGCGCGGACGATGATATTACTGGTGGCCACCAGGGTTTGTGCCTGGGCCACGTCGGCCAACAACAGCAGGCCAAGGGTGGCGGCAATCAGCGGGCTACGCATGGAACGACTCCGGAATAACAGGGATGGCTATTGGACGAGAATTGCCTGCGCCAGTTCAAGGTCGCTGGCATGAAGTTTTGCCTGGTGTTGCCGCAGATACTTCAGTGCGGACTCCAGGCGTGCCCCACGCAGTTGGCCGTCGGTCGCAATGAAGGCGGCGGCGTCATCCTGGGCGGCGAGCAGCAGTTTATGGTCGAAGGGCGCCGAGGTCACCTGGCTTGTAGCGTAAGCCGTGATGACCGAGCTCTGGGTCGTCAGGTCAAATGCCTGCACCGAGGAGGCCCAACAGACAGCGATCAATAGTGGAGCGAAAAGCGAAATTCGGAACAAACCCAATAGTCTCGACAGCTGAAAACCAGCGCCAAGGCTAGCGCAATGGCCCGGGCAGGGCCAGTGCAGAGGGTTTCAGGTGCGTACACGCACCTGTAGCGGCAGGTCAGATCGCCAGGATTGCCTGAGCCAGTTGTGTATCAGTGGCCTGCAGTTGAGGGGCTTGTTGGCGGATGTGGGCGAAGGCACTTTCCAGTTTTACCCCGCGAATTGCGCCGTCGGTGGCGACGAAGCTGGCGGCGTCATCCCGGGCAGCGCGGACAATCTTGTTGTCGCGCAGGG
The DNA here is from genome assembly GCF_017491625.1 of Pseudomonas sp. 50_B. NCBI lineage: Bacteria > Pseudomonadati > Pseudomonadota > Gammaproteobacteria > Pseudomonadales > Pseudomonadaceae > Pseudomonas > Pseudomonas sp. 50_B. The sequence continues at coordinate 9,980 of NZ_JAFGYX010000001.1, read as the reverse complement.
AGGAGGTGACGTCGGAAGTTGCATCGGTCGTGGCCTTGAGGGCGCCGACAATGGCATCAGTGGTCACGATCAGGCTGGTGGCGTGGGCATTGGTAGCCAGGGCCAGCAGTGCGGCAGTGCTGAGCAGGCGAAGACGGGACATGGGTAGCTCCTGTGAATGAACAGACAATTTAAGGGCGCTGAGTGAGACGCCGGGCAGCCACTGCGAGGTGCTGTGTCTGATGGATCTGACGCAACTCGGAAGAAAGTCGTTACGTCACTTCAGATATTAGGCTGAGCTGTTCTATTCGCACAGATCTGTGTCAGGGGTGGAGGCTGCCGCCCATGAATTCATGACGCCGTCCTCGTCGAGACGTCGAACGATTGGCTTGCAGCATCAAGCTATTGGGTTTCTCGGCGAAGAGACAGATAGGCTAGGGCTTTAACTGTACCTATTATTTTTTGTTTCGGTATAACTGTACCTGTCGTTGTCTGATGCAGACGATCCTTCACCTCAGAACGTTTGCCATCGGCCCAGAACGACAAAACCCGTCGCAGTTTCCTGCGACGGGTTTTGTGTGTGCAATTCGGGGTGCTGGCGGTGGACCCGGAGGGTCAGGGCCAGCGACGCTGAGTTAGCGCCAGAACGGCTTGCTCAGCTCTTCGTAGCGTTGTGCTTCGCTGATCCCGGCATCGGCCAGCAGACGCGAATCCAGACGAGCCAGTTGATGGCGGCTGGAGATGCGGCGCTGCCACAGCATCAGGTTGGCAATAACGCGCAGAGGCAGGGAAGCCTGGGTTTTTTCAGCTTTGTCTTCGAAGAACAGTTCGGAACTGAGTGTACGTTCCATGGTTGACATCCTTCCGCTTGTGGCGGGATCAGGTAGTGGTTTAACTGGTGCCCATGATCCTCTTCCCGCGCAAGACTCTGTAGATACAGTTCACCTGTATTGTGAAGGACCAGTTAACTGTTTATAGAGGCTGTACTGTTCGTAAATGGCGCAACTGTACCTGTCAGCACCTTTTTGGTGCGTTTAGGCGGTTTTTGATTGGAAGTTAACGGTTTTAGGCGAGGAAAAGACCGGTACAGCAGTACAGTTTTTGTCGAGCTTTGGTGGGGAGCTGGCGAGCTGACGAAACTGTGTTTGCGTCAGCTGCCAACTGTATCAATCACTCGGCGAGCATTTTCCCGGTTTCTTCCAGATTGATGTGCCAGCTCAGGGCATCACGCAGTATGTGTGGTGTGTGACCACCCAGGGCGCAGGCCTTGGTGAAGTAGTCATTCAGCGCGTCGCGGTAGGACGGATGCACACAGTTGTCGATGATCACCCGGGCCCGCTCACGCGGCGCCAGGCCACGCAAGTCTGCCAGGCCGATCTCGGTCACCAGGATGTCGACGTCATGCTCGGTGTGGTCCACGTGGCTGACCATGGGCACCACGCTGGAAATCGCCCCGCCCTTGGCAATCGACTTGGTGACGAAGATCGCCAGGTGCGCGTTGCGAGCGAAGTCGCCGGAGCCGCCGATGCCGTTCATCATCCGCGTGCCGCAGACGTGGGTGGAGTTGACGTTGCCGTAGATGTCGAACTCCAGAGCGGTGTTGATGCCGATGATGCCCAGGCGGCGCACCACTTCCGGGTGGTTGGAGATCTCCTGGGGGCGCAGAACCAGCTTGTCCTTGTAGCGTTCCAGATTGCCGAACACGTCGGCGTTGCGCCGGCTCGACAGGGTGATGGAACTGCCCGAGGCGAAGCTGAGCTTGCCGGCGTCGATCAGGTCGAAGGTCGAGTCCTGCAGCACCTCGGAGTACATGGTCAGGTTCTCGAACGGCGACTCGATCAGGCCGCACATCACCGCGTTGGCGATGTTGCCGATGCCCGCCTGCAGCGGGCCGAGCTTGTTGCTCATGCGTCCGGCATCCACTTCCTGCTTGAGGAAGTCGATCAGGTGATTGGCGATGCCTTGTGTTTCGCTGTCCGGAGTGGAGACGGTGGATGGCGAATCGGCCTGATTGGTGATGACAATGGCGACGATCTTTTCCGCAGGAATCGGAATGGCCGTGCTGCCGATGCGATCATCGACTTTGACCAGGGGAATAGGCGTGCGGGTCGGGCGATAAGTCGGGATGTAGATGTCGTGCAGGCCTTCCAGGTTTGGGTTGTGCGCCAGATTGATCTCGACGATCACCTGCTTGGCGAAGATCGCAAAGCTGGCGGAGTTGCCCACCGAAGTGGTCGGCACGATATGGCCCTGCTCAGTGATGGCGACAGCCTCGATCACTGCAATGTCCGGCAGCTTGAGCTGCTGGTTGCGCAGTTGCTCGACGGTTTCCGACAAGTGCTGGTCGATGAACATCACTTCGCCGGCGTTGATCGCCTTGCGCAGGGTGCTGTCCACCTGGAACGGCATGCGCCGGGCCAGGACGCCGGCTTCGGTGAGTTGCTTGTCCAGGTCGTTGCCCAGGCTGGCACCGGTCATGAGGCTGATTTTCAGCGGGGTCACTTTGGCCCGTTCGGCCAGGGCATGGGGCACGGCCTTGGCTTCACCGGCGCGGGTGAAGCCGCTCATGCCGACGGTCATGCCGTCCTCAATCAGGGCGGCAGCGTCGGCGGCGCTCATCACCTTATCCAACAACGAAGGCAAGCGGATACGATCACGGTACATGGATTGTTATCTCGGGCAACGGAAGCAAGAAGCGCAGTCTAGTGATTTCAAAAAAAAACGCCCCGCGACAAAGGTCGAATGAAAGGCCCTGATCTAGAGCCTTCTGTCGGCTTTATGGTGTAAATAAAAAACCCCAGCCTACTAAAGGCTGAGGTTTGGGTTATTGCGCTACAGCAGCTTTATTCGACGGCTTTGACCATGTCTTCGATGACCTTCTTGGCGTCGCCGAAGACCATCATGGTCTTGTCCAGGTAAAACAGTTCGTTGTCCAGGCCGGCATAACCACTGGCCATGGAGCGCTTGTTGACGATGATGGTCTTGGCCTTGAAAGCCTCGAGGATCGGCATGCCGGCGATCGGCGATTTCGGATCGTTCTTCGCCGCCGGGTTGACCACGTCGTTGGCACCCAGGACCAGCACCACGTCGGCCTGGCCGAACTCGGAGTTGATGTCTTCCATCTCGAACACCTGGTCGTAAGGCACTTCGGCTTCGGCCAGCAATACGTTCATGTGGCCGGGCATGCGCCCTGCTACCGGGTGGATCGCGTACTTCACGGTCACGCCGCGGTGGGTCAGCTTCTCGGTCAGCTCTTTCAGCGCGTGCTGGGCCCGCGCTACCGCCAGGCCGTAGCCGGGAACGATGATCACGGTGTCCGCGTTGGTCAGCAGGAAGGTCGCATCGTCAGCCGAGCCGGATTTCACCGGACGGGCTTCCTGTGCACCGGCCGGGCCGCCCGCATCGGCGCTGTTGCCGAAACCGCCCAGCAGCACGTTGAAGAACGAACGGTTCATCGCCTTGCACATGATGTACGAAAGGATCGCGCCGCTGGAGCCCACCAGGGAGCCGGCGATGATCAGCATCGAGTTGTTCAGGGAGAAACCGATCCCCGCCGCTGCCCAGCCCGAATAGCTGTTGAGCATCGATACCACCACTGGCATGTCGGCGCCGCCGATCGGGATGATGATCAGCACACCCATGACGAAGGCCAGGGCCAGCATGAGGGCAAAGGCGCCCAGGTTGCCGGTGGCCATGAAGGTCACGCCCAGGCCGAGGGTGGCCAGGCCCAGCACCAGGTTGAGTTTGTGCTGGCCGGCGAACTGTACCGGTGCGCCCTGGAACAGGCGGAACTTGTACTTGCCCGACAGCTTGCCGAAGGCGATCACCGAGCCGGAGAAAGTGATGGCACCGATGGCCGCGCCGAGGAACAGTTCCAGGCGGTTACCAGCGGGGATCGCATCGCCCAGGTGTTTGACGATGCCCAGAGACTGCGGTTCGACCACGGCGGCAATGGCGATGAACACCGCGGCCAGACCGATCATGCTGTGCATGAAGGCCACCAGCTCCGGCATCTTGGTCATCTCGACGCGCTTGGCCATGATCGAACCGGCGGTGCCGCCGATCAGCAGGCCCACGATAACGTAGCCGATGCCGGCGGTGGCCAGTTCTGCGCCGAGCTTATAGATGAGGCCAATGGTGGTCAGTACCGCCAGGGCCATGCCCAGCATGCCGAACAGGTTGCCGCGTCGGGACGTGGTCGGGTGCGAAAGCCCCTTGAGCGCCTGGATAAAGCACACCGACGCAATCAGATAGAGGGTTGTTACCAGGTTCATACTCATTACTTCTGCACCTCTTCTTTCACGGCTTTGGGCGCTTTCTTCTTGAACATTTCCAACATGCGGCGGGTCACCAGGAAGCCACCGAACACGTTGACCGCGGCCAGGGCAACGGCCAGGGTGCCCATGGTCTTGCCCAGCGGGGTCACGGTCAGGGCGGCAGCCAGCATGGCGCCGACGATGACGATGGCGGAAATGGCGTTGGTCACCGCCATCAGCGGCGTATGCAGTGCGGGTGTGACGTTCCAGACCACGTGGTAACCGACATAGATCGCCAGCACGAAGATGATCAGGTTGTAGATACCGGGGGAGATAAGCTCTTCCATCGTCTGAATCCCTGCTTAGGCGTTTTTGCGGATGACTTGGCCGTCGCGGCACATCAGGCACGCGGCGACGATGTCGTCTTCGAGGTTGACTTCGAACTGCCCTTCTTTAGTGAAGACAAGCTTCAGGAAGTCCAGCAGGTTGCGGGCGTACAGCGCCGAGGCATCTGCAGCTACCGCGCCGGCCAGGTTGGTCGGGCCGACGATGGTTACACCGTTTTCGACCACGACCTGATCCGCTACGGTCAGCGGGCAGTTGCCGCCCTGTGCTGCTGCCAGGTCGATGACCACCGAGCCGGGTTTCATCTGGGCGACGGTCTCGGCGCTCAGCAGCGTCGGTGCCTTGCGACCTGGGATCAGCGCGGTGGTGATGACGATATCGGACTGCTTTGCACGCTCGTGGACCGCCTGGGCCTGGCGCTGCATCCAGCTGGCCGGCATGGGACGGGCGTAGCCACCGACACCTACAGCGCACTCGCGCTCTTCGTCGGTCTCGTAAGGCACGTCGACGAACTTGGCCCCCAGGGACTCGATCTGCTCCTTCACCGCTGGGCGCACGTCCGATGCCTCGATCACAGCGCCCAGGCGCTTGGCCGTGGCGATGGCCTGCAGCCCTGCTACACCGGCGCCGAGGATCAGTACGCGGGCTGCTTTGACGGTGCCAGCGGCGGTCATCAGCATTGGCATGAAGCGCGGATAGTAGTGGGCGGCCAGCAGCACAGCCTTGTAGCCGGCAATGTTGGCCTGGGACGACAACACGTCCAGGCTCTGGGCCCGGGAAGTGCGTGGTGCCGCCTCGAGGGCGAAGGCAGTAATGCCACGTTCGGCCAGCTTGGCGATGGTTTCATTGCTGAACGGATTGAGCATGCCCACCAACACGGTGCCGCTCTTGATCAGAGCCAGCTCGCTGTCACTGGGGGCCACTACCTTGAGGATCAGTTCGGCGCCAAAGGCATCGTTGGCGTTGCCAATGGTTGCCCCTGCCGCTTCATAGGCACTGTCGACCACGCTGGCGTTAATGCCGGCGCCGCTTTGCACAGTGACTTTATGACCCTGGCCGATCAGCTTCTTGATGGTTTCCGGGGTTGCAGCAACCCGTGTTTCACCCGTCTGGGTTTCGAGAGGAACACCAATGTGCACGTCAAATCTCCTGCTTGATCTTATTGCTTTCGATCTTTCTTAGAAGGCCAGCGCACTGAGGAGGGTGCGGCTGGGGCGGCCGATCAGCACGATCCCGCTGAAATCACAGCGGGGCGCGGCATTTTGCAGGCGAACTTTGAGGCCTTCAAGGGATTCTGACTAGTGACGGAAAATTAACTACAAGTCACCCCGTGACCGAATGTCGCAACGTACAGACTTAAACCCTTGTAAGCCGCGCCTTTCAAGGCTTTAGACATGAAATTAAGATTTTTCTCATCGGTGGTGTGAATAGTCTTACATCGCCTCTAAATAAACCCTACAAGCCGCGTGGTTAGGCGCTTGTAGAACGATTGTTCAAGGTGTCGGTACAGTCTGTCTAAATGCGACAAATAGTTATATCTGTAGGGCTTTTAATTAGTTGACTACGGGGTCAGCTATTGGCGTGTAGCCTTTATTTTCCAAGGTTGTAGCTGTTCGCCTGGTTTACTAGCCAGTCGCGAAATGCCCGTAAAGAGGCTGATTCAACCTTGCGCTCAGGAATCATCAGGTAGTACGCCTTGATGCTCGTGAGTGCTTGAGGGTTGGCAATCACCAGGCGTTTTTCCGCCAGTTCGCGCTGAATGAGAAAGGCTGGAATCAGGGCGATGCCCATGTCGTGCATGGCTGCCTGGGCGAGCATGGAGAATAGCTCGTAGCGTGGCCCTGTCATGTCGCGGGGGATGCTCATTTGTTGTGAGTTGAACCACTGTCGCCAGGCGTAGGGACGTGTGGTCTGCTGCAACAGGGGCAGCTCGGCAATGGTTTCGGCATTCAGTTGCTGGTGGTTGCCCAGTATGGTCGGGCTGCACACCGGCACTGGATGCTCGCCCATCAGGCGATGGGACTGAGTGCCGGACCAGTCGGCGTCACCGAAGTAGATGGCCGCGTCGAAGGAGGTGTCGGCGAAGAGGAAGGGGCGTGTGCGGTTGGTCAGGTTGACGGTGACTTCGGGGTGTTGTTTCTGGAAGTCCTTGAGGCGTGGTAGCAGCCATTGAGTGCCGAAGGTCGGTACCACTGCCAGTTCGATGACATTGGCGCCTTGCTGACCCATCACGGAAAGGGTGTCGCGCTCTACGGCATCCAGTTGAGTTGCGATCCGTCGACTGTAGGAAAGGCCGGCTTCAGTCAGTTTGACCCCCCGCCGCGAGCGTCGGAAGAGTTCTACGCTGAGGAACTCCTCTAGGCTGGCGATCTGTCGGCAGACGGCGCCCTGGGTCAGGGAAAGCTCCTGCGCCGCCTTGGTAAAGCTCTCGTGACGGGCGGCGGCCTCGAAGCTGATCAGGGCGGCGGTACTGGGGATCTTTCTGCGCATGTACGGCTATCTCACTAATGGTGGCTGTAGATGGCACTTTTTGCCGTCACGAAGTGAGAAATTAGCACAACAGTATGCAAAATCCTCGTTTGCCGGGAGGCTCCTGCTGGGCCTAGGATCAGCCCACGATAGTTGACCTACTTCACGAGGATTCACTCATGGGCGGCAAAGCAAGCTTCAACTGGATCGATCCCCTTCTGCTGGACCAGCAACTGACTGAAGAAGAGCGCATGGTCCGCGACAGTGCCGAGCAGTTCGCTCAGGACAAGCTGGCACCACGGGTTCTGGAAGCTTTCCGCCATGAAAAGACCGACCCGGCCATCTTCCGTGAAATGGGTGAAGTCGGCCTCCTGGGCGCGACCATTCCCGAGCAGTACGGCGGCAGTGGCCTGAACTATGTGTGCTATGGCCTGATCGCTCGTGAAGTGGAGCGCGTGGACTCGGGTTACCGCTCCATGATGAGTGTGCAGTCGTCCCTGGTGATGGTGCCGATCAACGAGTTCGGCACCGAAGCGCAAAAGCAGAAGTACCTGCCGAAATTGGCCTCTGGCGAGTGGATTGGCTGCTTTGGTCTGACCGAGCCGAACCATGGCTCTGACCCGGGCGCGATGATTACTCGTGCGCGCAAGGTCGAAGGTGGCTACAGCCTGACCGGTAGCAAGATGTGGATCACCAACAGTCCGATCGCGGATGTGTTTGTGGTCTGGGCCAAGGATGACGCTGGTGATATCCGTGGCTTCGTTCTGGAGAAAGGATGGAAAGGTCTGAGCGCTCCAGCCATTCATGGCAAGGTGGGCCTGCGGGCGTCGATCACTGGCGAGATCGTCATGGATAACGTTTTTGTCCCGGAAGAGAACATCTTCCCGGATGTGCGTGGTCTGAAAGGTCCTTTCACTTGCTTGAACTCGGCACGCTACGGCATCTCCTGGGGCGCGCTTGGCGCGGCGGAATTCTGCTGGCACACCGCGCGTCAATACACCCTTGATCGTCAGCAGTTCGGTCGTCCTCTGGCCGCGACTCAGTTGATCCAGAAAAAGCTGGCAGACATGCAGACCGAAATTACTCTCGCCCTTCAGGGCTGCCTGCGTCTGGGGCGGATGAAGGATGAAGGGACCGCGGCGGTGGAGATCACCTCGATCATGAAGCGCAACTCCTGCGGCAAGTCTCTGGATATCGCGCGGATGGCTCGTGACATGTTGGGTGGCAACGGTATCTCCGATGAGTTTGGTATCGCCCGTCACCTGGTGAACCTGGAGGTGGTCAATACCTACGAAGGCACTCACGACGTGCATGCGCTGATTCTCGGGCGTGCACAAACCGGTATCCAGGCGTTCTATTAATAGGAGGGCGACCATGGGCGCGTTATCGCATCTGCGGGTACTGGATTTATCGCGGGTACTGGCCGGGCCTTGGTCCGGGCAGATCCTTGCGGACCTGGGGGCCGAGGTCATCAAGGTTGAGCGTCCGGGCAATGGTGACGATACACGCGCCTGGGGGCCGCCCTTCCTTAAAGATGCTTATGGCGAGAACACCACGGAGGCTGCTTATTACCTGTCGGCCAACCGTAACAAGCAGTCAGTGACCATCGATTTCACTCGTCCCGAGGGGCAGCAGTTGGTGCGTGAGCTGGCTGCCAAGTCGGACATTGTCATCGAGAACTTCAAGGTTGGTGGGCTGGCTGCATATGGCTTGGACTATGAATCGCTCAAGGCAATCAATCCGAGACTGATCTATTGCTCGATCACCGGGTTTGGTCAGACCGGTCCCTATGCCAAGCGGGCGGGTTATGACTTCATGATTCAGGGATTGGGTGGGCTGATGAGCCTGACCGGACGCCCTGAGGGGGATGAGGGTGCTGGGCCGGTGAAGGTCGGTGTAGCGTTGACCGATATTCTGACCGGGCTGTACTCGACGGTGGCGATTCTGGCGGCCTTGGCTCATCGGGATCAGGGCGGCGGCGGCCAGCACATAGATATGGCGTTGCTGGATGTACAGGTGGCCTGTCTGGCTAATCAGGCCATGAACTATCTGACCACGGGAGTTGCTCCCAAGCGCTTGGGCAATGCGCACCCTAATATAGTGCCTTATCAGGATTTTCCGACCGCGGACGGAGACTTTATCCTCACCGTGGGTAATGACGGGCAGTTTCGTAAGTTTGCTGAGGTAGCGGGTCAGCCGCAGTGGGCAGATGATCCTCGGTTTGCTACTAACAAGCTGCGGGTGGCTAATCGGGCGCTGTTGATTCCATTGATTCGCCAGGCGACGGTATTCAAGACTACTGCTGAGTGGGTAAGTCAGTTGGAGAAGGCAGGAGTGCCGTGTGGGCCGATTAATGATCTGGCCCAGGTATTTGCCGATCCGCAGGTTGTGTTTCGTGGGCTGGCTGTTGAGCTGCCCCATGCGTTGGCGGGGGCTGTGCCTCAGGTCGCCAGCCCGATTCGCCTCTCCGAGACGCCCGTGGAGTACCGTAATGCCCCTCCTCTATTGGGTGAGCACACTGCGCAGGTCCTGCAGCGAGTATTGGGAATGCAGGTCGAGGCTGTTGAGGCTTTGACGCGTTCGGGAGTGCTGTAAGGCTTCTCTTCTATATAGAGGGGCGTAATGCCCCTCTATGCGGCTAGCCAAAACCCTCTTCTGAGGGTGTTTTTGAGTTTATTCATAGAAAATGCAAATTAAGTGTTGACGGCAGATTCTACAGGTCTATAATTCGCCCCACTTCCGGCGCAGTCGAAACGGAAAACTCCTTGAGATTCAACGAGTTACGCGGTTTTCGGCAGCGGTTGCGCTTCAGTTCATCGAAGCCAGAAGCAGTTGGTAAGGCAGTGTGTTTTCGCCTTATTAACGATTCGATCCTCTCGGTCGAAAGCGGTTAAAAAGAGGTGTTGACAGCAGCGTGTAACGCTGTAGAAT